>JAABTN010000026.1 GCA_011389895.1 Maritimibacter sp.
CTGCACCGCCGAATTGATCCAGGATGATCCCGGCGGCATGGCCGAACAGATGGGGCTGCCGGTTCCGGTGATCGCGCTCGAATTGCCCAGCTACCAGCGCAAGGAAAACTACGGCGCGGACGAAACCTTCTACCAGGTCACCCGCGCGCTTGCGAAACCGGTCGAGAAGACCGCGCGTGTCACCGCCAACCTGATCGGTCCGACCGCGCTCGGGTTCCGTCACCGCGACGATATCGAGGAGCTGACCGGGCTTCTGTCGGACATGGGCATCGACATCAACGTCACCGCGCCCTTTGGGGCCACCCCGTCCGACATCACCCGGCTGGGGGCGGCGCATGTCAACGTCTTGATGTATCCCGAAACCGGCGACAGCGCCTGTCGCTGGATGGAACGCGAGCTTGACCTGCCCTACACCCGGACCGTTCCGATCGGGGCCGGGGCAACCCGCGATTTCGTTGCCGAGGTGGCCGATCTGGTCGGCGTCGCGCCCCGTGTGGACGAAAGCCGCTTGCGCCAGCCGTGGTATGCGGCGAGCGTCGATTCCACTTATCTGACCGGAAAGCGGGTCTTCATCTTCGGCGATGGCACACATGTCGCCGCCGCCGCCCGGATTGCCCGGGACGAGATTGGCTTCGAGGTCGCCGGGATCGGTTGCTACAACCGCGAGATGGCACGCCCGATCCGGGCGCTGGCCCGCGATTTCGGGGTCGAGGCGTTGATCACCGATGATTACCTTGAGGTCGAGGCGGCGATCACCGCGCTGGCCCCCGAAATGATCCTCGGCACCCAGATGGAGCGGATGATCGGCAAGCGGCTCGGCATCCCTTGCGCGGTGATCTCGGCCCCGGTCCACGTGCAGGACTACCCGGCGCGCTACAGCCCGCAGATGGGGTTCGAGGGCGCGAACGTGATCTTCGACACATGGGTGCACCCGCTGGTCATGGGGCTGGAAGAGCACCTTCTGCACATGTTCCGCGAAGATTTCGAATTTCACGACGACGCCGGGCCCAGCCACCATGCCACCGGCTCCGTGGCCCGCCCGGACGCGGCCCAGGCCACTGACCCTGCCCCTGGCGAGGCCGCTGACGGCGAAACGGTCGATGACACGGTGATCTGGCTGAACGACGCCGAGCGCGAATTGAGAAAGATCCCGTTCTTCGTGCGGGGCAAGGCCAAGCGCAATACCGAGGCGTTCGCGGTCGAACGCGGGCTCGGGGAAATCAACATCGAAACGCTCTACGAGGCCAAGGCCCATTATGCACGTTGATCGCTCCATAGCCGCTGCACCCGCCTACCGCGTGGTGATCATCACGCTCGACGCGCATGCCGCCGGCCCCTGCGCCCGCGCGGGTGAGCGGCTTGCGGCGGATTTCCCGGGCCTGTCTCTCTCGGTCCATGCCGCCGCCGAATGGGGCGCGCATCCCGAAGCACTTGAAGCGGCCCGCGCGGCGATCGGCGAGGCCGATATCGTCATCTCGAACCTGCTTTTCCTCGAAGAACACGTGTCGGCCATCCTGCCCGCCCTCGCCGCGCGGCGCGCCGACTGTGATGCAATGATCGGTGTGATCGCAGATGCGCAGATCGTGCGCCTGACCCGGATGGGCACGCTCGACATGTCGCGCCCCGACAGCGGGCTGAGCCGTTTGATGAAGCGCCTTCGTGGCGCGGACAAACATGGAAAGGACGACGGTGCACGCAAGATGAAGATGCTGCGCCGCCTGCCCCGTATCCTGCGGCTCGTCCCCGGCAAGGCGCAGGATCTGCGCGCATGGTTTCTGACCATGCAATACTGGCTCGGCGCTTCCGACGACAATTTCGAAGCGATGGTGCGCTTCCTGATCGGTCGCTACTGCCGTCACGAAGAATGGCGCGGGGGCGGGGCGCAATTGCCGCTCGATTACCCAGAGACCGGACTTTACCACCCCGACCTTCCCGAACGCATCACCACCGATCCCGAGACGCTGCCACTGCACGAAGGCACCAATGGCACCGTCGGGCTCTTGATGATGCGCAGCTATGTCCTGTCGGGCGACACCGCGCACTATGACGCCGTGATCCGGGCGCTTGAAGCGCGCAATATCCGGGTGCTCCCGGCCTTTGCGGGCGGGCTTGACGGACGTCCGGCCATCGACAGCTTCTTTCGTGGGGACGAGGGATCGCGGGTGGATGCGCTTCTGTCGCTCACCGGGTTCAGCCTTGTCGGCGGGCCCGCCTATAACGACAGCGCCGCCGCCGTCGCCGATCTCACTTCGCTGGACGTGCCCTATATCGCCGCCCATCCGCTGGAATTCCAGACGCTGGGCGAATGGGCCGATGCCCCGCAGGGGCTCGGCCCGATCGAAACCACGATGCTCATCGCCCTGCCCGAGATCGATGGGGCCACCGACCCCTCTGTTTTCGGGGGGCGTCACGGTCCCGGCGGCTGCGACGGCTGCGCGCGCGGCTGTCGGCCCGACACCGCCACCGACAAGCTAATGGCCCCCTGCCACGAGCGTATCGAGCGGCTCGCGGGACGGGTGCAAAAACAGGTGGCGCTGCGCCGCTCATCGCGTGCCGAGCGCCGGGTCGGCATGGTGCTGTTCGGGTTCCCGCCCAACGCGGGGGCTGCGGGCACGGCCGCTTACCTCGACGTGTTCCGGTCGCTTCACAACGTGCTCCATGCCATGGCCGCGCGCGGCTATGACGTGACCCCGCCCGAAACGGTGGAAGAGCTGCGCACCGCCGTGCTCGAAGGCAATGCCCGCCAATATGGACAAGAGGCCAACATCGCCGCCCACGTCCCCGCCGAAGACATGGTTGCCACGACACCCTGGCTGGACGAGATCGAGGCACAATGGGGCCCTGCACCGGGCAAGGTGCAATCGGACGGGCGCGGCGTCTTCGTCCTTGGGGCGCAATTCGGCAAGGTCTTTGTCGGCCTGCAACCCGCCTTCGGTTACGAAGGCGACCCGATGCGGCTTTTGTTCGAGCGCGGTTTTGCCCCGACCCATGCCTTCACCCAGTTCTATCTGTGGCTGCGCAACAGCTTTCGCGCCGATGTGCTGTTGCACTTCGGCATGCACGGCGCGCTTGAGTTCATGCCCGGCAAGCAATCGGGGAGCGGCAACCGGTGCTGGCCCGACCGGCTGATCGCCGATATGCCGAATGTCTACCTTTACGCCGCCAACAACCCGTCCGAGGCGAGCCTTGCCAAGCGGCGCTCGGGCGCGGTGACGGTGACCCACCTGACCCCGCCGCTGTCGTCCGCCGGACTTTACCGGGGGCTGGCCGATCTGCGTGACAGCCTGACACGCTGGCGCGCCGCCCCACCGGATGCGCCCGACCGGGCTGAGCTTCGGACCTTGATCGCCGAACAGGCTGCTGCGGTCGATATGGATGGCCATGACCCCGACAGCCTGTGGCGCACGCTTCTTGAGACCGAGGACGCGCTGATCCCCGAAGGTCTGCACGTGGTCGGTGCCCCGATGAGCACCGAGATGCGCAAGGGCTATATCGACCTGATGACCGATGCCGACCCGGAGACGCGCGACCGTGTTGACCGGCTGATGGCGGAGGACCATGAAACCCCGGCGCTTTTGCACGCGCTTGACGGTGGCTTTACCCCGCCGGTTGCGGGTGGCGATCTGATCCGGTCGCCGGATATCTTGCCCACCGGGCGCAATATCCACGCCTTCGACCCGTTCCGCATGCCCAGCGCGCATGCCTGCCGTGAAGGGGCGGCGCAGGCGCAGCGCCTGCTCGACACCCACGCGCGCCTGCCGCACACGGTGGCGCTTGTCCTTTGGGGGTCCGACAATATCAAATCCGACGGGGCCCCGATCGCACAGGCGCTGGCGCTTCTGGGGGCCAAGCCGCGGTTTGACAATTTCGGTCGGCTCGCAGGGGCCGACCTGATCCCGCTCGAAGACCTGGGGCGCCCCCGGATCGACGTGTTGATGACCCTGTCGGGGATCTTCCGCGATCTTCTGCCCCTGCAAACCCGGCTCTTGGCCGAAGCGGCGTTCAAGGCCGCGACAGCGGACGAACCCGAGGACCGGAATTTCATCCGCGCCCATGCGCTCGCCTATGCCGAGACCATCGGCTGCGACATCGAAACCGCCGCGCTTCGGGTCTTCTCGAATGCCGAAGGAACCTATGGGTCCAACGTGAACCAGCTTGTCGACAGCTCGGCCTTTGGTGAGGAAGACGAGCTTGCCGACGCCTACGAGGCGCGCAAGAGCTTTGCCTACGGGATGAACGGCGAAGCGGTGCAGAACATGCCGGTCCTGAGCCAGGCGCTCAAGGATGTGGACCTTGCCTACCAGAACCTCGAATCCGTTGAGCTGGGCGTGACCACGGTCGATCATTATTTCGACACCCT
The DNA here is from genome assembly GCA_011389895.1 of Maritimibacter sp. Lineage (GTDB taxonomy): Bacteria > Pseudomonadota > Alphaproteobacteria > Rhodobacterales > Rhodobacteraceae > Maritimibacter. The sequence goes on from JAABTN010000026.1 coordinate 4,361, forward strand.
CGGGGGCATCAGCCGCGCGGTGAAACGCGCGCGCGGCGGACAGGATACCGCCGTCTATATCTCGGACACCACGCGCGGCACCGGCAAGGTGCGCACGCTGGCCGAACAGGTGTCGCTGGAAACCCGGTCGCGCCAGCTCAACCCGAAATTCCATGAGGGCCTGCTCAAGCACGGGGCCGAGGGCGTGCGCCAGATTGAGAGCACGCTGACCAACACGCTTGGCTGGTCGGCGACCACCGGGCAGGTGCAGCCATGGGTGTATCAGCGCATGTCCGAGACCTTCGTTCTCGACGAAACAATGCGCAAGCGTATGGCCGATCTCAACCCAGCCGCCTCATCGCGTATGGCGAACCGGCTGATCGAAGCCCACGAGCGGTCCTATTGGCACCCCGACGCCGCGACATTGGCGGCGTTGCAGGAGGCAGCCGATGCGCTTGAGGACAGGATGGAAGGGGTCGCGGCAGAATGACGACCCGAGAAACATATGGGCCGGCGCGGGGCGGGGACACACCCCTTCCCCGCATACCCCGTCCCGATGGTGCCGCACTGGCGGAAGGCCGGGCAAGATCCGGCAAGACAACACACACGAACCCGGCATTTGCCGATTGGAGGACAACATGAGCCCGCGCGACGACATCCCCCTTATCAGGGGACAGGACGGCGAGGGATCGGTGCAGGTGCATCAGGATCCGTCGATGAAAATCGAAGGCGCCAAGGTGTTCTCGGTCTACGGCAAGGGCGGGATCGGGAAATCCACCACCTCGTCCAACATCTCCGCCGCTTTCGCCCAGATGGGCAAACGGGTGTTGCAGATCGGGTGCGACCCGAAACATGACAGCACCTTTACCCTGACCGGCAAGCTGCAACCCACGGTGATCGACATCCTCAAGGACGTGGATTTCCACTCGGAAGAGCTACGCCCGGAGGATTTCGTGACCAAGGGCTGGGGCGGCGTTCAATGTGTCGAGGCGGGGGGGCCGCCTGCGGGCACCGGTTGCGGTGGCTACGTGGTCGGACAAACCGTGAAGCTTTTGAAACAGCACCACATGCTTGAAGACACCGATGTGGTGATCTTCGACGTGCTGGGCGACGTGGTCTGCGGCGGCTTTGCCGCGCCCTTGCAACATGCCGACCGCGCGGTGATCGTCACCGCCAACGATTTCGACAGCATCTATGCGATGAACCGCATCATCGCGGCGGTGCAGGCAAAATCGGTCAACTACAAGGTGCGGCTGGCGGGCTGCGTCGCGAACCGGTCGAAAGACACGGACGAGGTTGACCGCTACTGCGAAGCTGTCGGGTTCAACCGCATTGCGCATATGCCCGATTTCGATGCGATCCGCCGCTCCCGTCTGAAGAAAAAGACGCTCTTCGAGATGCCGGACGAAGAAGACATCGTCACCGCGCGGGCGGAATACATCCGTCTCGCGGAAACCCTGTGGAACGGCACCGAACCACTGGCCCCCACCGCGCTTGAAGATCGTGACATTTTCGAAATGCTGGGGTTCGATTGATGAGCTACGAGGCCACACGCGCCCGTGTCGAAACCTATTTCGACGCCACCGCAACCGAGGTTTGGGCAAGGCTCACCTCGGATGCGCCGGTCAGCCGAATTCGGCAAACCGTGCGTGCTGGCCGTGACGAGATGCGCGCGCAGATGCTGGCGCGTCTGCCCGCTGATCTCACCGGTGCGCGGGTGCTCGATGCCGGATGCGGCGCAGGCCAGATGACCGCCGAGCTTGCCCGGCGCGGCGCCGAGGTGGTGGCTTGTGACATTTCCCCCTCGCTGGTCGAGATCGCGCAAAAGCGGCTCTCCCCCACGCTCGCCGACAAGGTCACGTTCCTGTCCGGCGACATGCTCGATCCGGTGCTTGGGCGGTTCGATCACGTGATGGCGATGGACAGCCTGATCTACTACTCCACCCCCGATCTGGCACAAGCGCTTGCCACCTTGGCCGCGCGCACCTCGGGCCGGATCGTCTTTACAGTGGCCCCGCGCACACCGCTTTTGATGGCAATGTGGCGGGTCGGAAAACTGTTTCCACGCGCCGACCGGTCCCCCACCATGGTGCCGCAATCGGCCCCGCGGCTGGCGCGCGCGCTGACCACCCGGTCGGGCGATACGCAGCTTGAACCGCTCGAACGGATCACGCGCGGCTTCTATATCAGCCAGGCGATGGAGGTGCGGGGATGAACGGTCGGGCTTTCAATTCCCTCAACGCGCGTCTCATGACGATGACGACGCGCTGTCTGCCGTTTGCCGATGCCGCGAGCGAAGGCCTTCCGCTGTCACAACTTCTGCGTCTGTCGCTGTTTCAGGTTTCGGTCGGCATGGCGACGGTGATGCTTCTGGGCACGCTCAACCGCGTGATGATCGTGGAGCTTTCCGTGCCTGCCGTGATCGTCGCCATGATGATCGCGCTGCCGGTCCTGATCGCGCCGTTCCGCGCGCTTTTGGGCTTTCGCTCAGACACCTATCGCAGCGCTCTGGGGTGGAAACGCATTCCCTATCTCTGGTTCGGCTCGCTGTGGCAGATGGGCGGGCTTGCCGTCATGCCCTTTGCCCTTCTGGTCCTGTCCGGGCAACAAACCGTCGGCCCCGGCTGGGCAGGCGAGGTGTTGGCGGCGCTTGCCTTCCTGATGACCGGTCTCGGGCTGCACATGACCCAGACCGCCGGTCTCGCGCTCGCGTCGGACCGGGCGAGCGACGAAACCCGCCCGCGCGTGGTCGCGCTTCTTTACGTGATGTTTCTGTTGGGCATGGCGGTCTCGGCGATCGTGATCGGCTGGCTCTTGCGCGATTTCTCGCCCCTGACGCTGGTGCGCGTGGTGCAAGGCGCGGCCTCGGTCGGGATCGTCCTCAACCTGATCGCCTTGTGGAAACAAGAGAAACTCAGCCCGATGAGCCGCGAAGCGCGCGCCGCGCCGCGCCCGAAATTCAGCGAAGCCTGGGCTGATCTCATGGCCGGGGGCACCGCCGGACGCCTGTTGGCCGTGGTGTTTTTCGGCACCCTCGCCTTCAACATGCAAGATGTCTTGCTTGAACCCTATGGCGGTGAAGTTCTGGGCCTGTCGGTATCGGCCACAACGTTGCTCACCGCGATCTGGGCCATGGCCGCGCTTCTTGGTTTTGCTCTTGCCGGGCGGGCCATGCTGCGCGGTGCCAACACCTACCGCATGGCGGGCAACGGGCTTTTGATCGGGGTCGCGGCCTTTGCCACCGTGATCTTCGCCGCACCGATGCAGGCACCGGCACTGTTTTATTGCGGTGCCGCGCTGATCGGGCTCGGGGCCGGGTTGTTTGCCGTGGCCACGTTGACCGCCGCGATGACGCTGGCAGCCGGGAGCACGGCCGGCAATGGGCTTGCCCTTGGTGCATGGGGCGCAGCACAGGCGACCGCGGCCGGGCTCGCCATCGCCTTGGGCGGCGCGATCCGCGACATGGTCAACCACCTCGCCCTGTCGGGCGTCTGGGGCGAAGCGCTTGCTACCCCCGCAACCGGATACTCGGTGGTCTACCATGCCGAGATCGCGCTCATTTTCATCACGCTCGTCCTTCTTGGCCCGCTCGTGCGCCACGGGGTGAGCGGGGCAAACACCGACAATCAGGGCGGCAGCCGCATCGGGCTGGCGGATTTCCCGACATGACCGATGTGCTCTCGAAAGGAGTAAACCAATGACCGAACCCTTCTTTGGAAATTTCGACCTCGCGAGCCTTTCGCTTTGGTTGTTCGTGGGCTTCTTCGTCCTGCTGATCTACTACATCCAGCGCGAGAACATGCGCGAGGGCTATCCGCTTGAGGATGATGACGGCAACCCATCCGCCAACCAGGGTCTGTTTCCCGTGCCGGACGACAAGACCTTTCACCTGCCGCACGGACGCGGCGAAGTGACCGTGCCCTCGGGCCAGAACCCCGATCGCAAGGATATTGCCCTGCGCAAGACGGCGGCAGGCAACGGTTTCCCGTTCGAGCCGACCGGTGACCCGATGGCCGACGGTGTCGGGCCCGGATCATGGGCCCCCCGGCGCGATGTGCCCGAGCTTGACGGTCACGGGCACCCCAAGATCGTGCCGATGGCGGGCACCGAGATCTTCCATGTCGCCGCCGGACGCGACCCGCGCGGATTGCCGGTCGAGGCGGGCGACGGCGAGGTTGTCGGCACCATCGTCGACATGTGGGTCGATGAGCCCGAGCAACTGGTCCGGTATCTCGAGATTGAACTTGACGCGGACCATGACGGCGGGCGGCGTCTCGTGCCGATGACATTTGCGCGGATCAAGTCGAACCGGGTGCGCGTGCGCTCGATCTTCGGCAAGCACTTTGCGGGCGTGCCGCAAAATGCCTCGCCCCGGCAGGTGACCCTGCTCGAAGAGGAAAAGATCAGCGCCTACTACGGCGGCGGCACGCTTTATGCGAGCGAAGCGCGGCTGGAACCGCAACTCGGATAGGAGACGAGCCATGACACATGACGATTTCGCAACCGAGCCTGTCCGGGGTCTTCCCGAAACACCGCCTGAAGGTGAGCACATTCTCTGGCAGGGGCGCCCAAGCGGCTGGTGGCTGAGTTGGGAGGCGCTGAGCCTGCCGTGGGTCGCGGGTTATTTCGCGGTGCTGGCGGTCTGGCGCTTCGGCACCATCATCGACCAGGTGCCGCTGATGCAGGCGCTGACCCTGTCGTTGCCCTTCCTGATCCTCGGTGCCATCGTCTGCGCGATCCTGCTCGTCGTGGGGATCATACAAGCCCGCGCCACGGTCTATACGATCACCAACCGCCGTGTCGCGATGCGGATCGGGGCCGCGCTGACGGTCACGCTCAACCTGCCCTTTTCCCAGATCGCGAACGCCGATTTGCGCAAGGGGCGGCGCGGCACCGGGACAATCGCGCTCGATCTGATGGACGACACGAAGCTGAGCTATCTCGTGTGCTGGCCGCATGTGCGCCCGTGGCGGATGCGCCGCCCGGAGCCCGCGTTGCGCGCGATCCCCGATGTTGACCGGGTTGCACAGATCCTGTCCGACGCCGCCGAGACGCGGGTGTCGATACCGCGGGTCGCGCGTGTCGATTCCAACCCGGCGATGGCCGCAGAATAAGCGAGGCAAAAGACATGTCCGATACCACCGCCCAAAGATACAAGGCCCCGCGATACAAGGCCCCGCCTGACCGCGAGCTTGTCCCGCGCATGATGGTGCGCGCCATGTTGGTGCTGGTCGTGAGCGTTCTGGCGCTGGTGAGCTATGCCCGCTACACCGACATGCCACTCATCGCGACCCCGCCGGACAGCCCGGTGGTTCTGGAACGGATGGTCGTCATTCAGGCCGAGATGAGCGGCGCGGCAACGATCCTTGACCAAAACGGCGCGCTGGTCGGCAACCTCTCCCCCGAAGAGGGTGGCTTCATCTCGGGCGTTGGCCGGGTTCTGGAACGCGAACGCACCAAGCACGGCGTGCCGCTTGACGACCCCGTCACGATCACCGGGCACGCCGATGGGCGCATCTCGGTCCACGATCCCTCGACCGGATGGGGCGCGGATTTGATGGGCTTTGGCCAGGACAACGCGAAAGCCTTTGTCCGGCTTCTCACATCCGGTGCGAAAGGATCGAACTGATGGGTCTTCTGACACGTGACATCGAACATGCGCCCTGCACGGTCGAGGTAAGCCACTGTTTTGACAGCCTGCACGCCCATGTGCGTTTCGACAACGGCATGGTCATCAACCCCGGGGACGAGGTGAAGGTGCATGGCCCCGAGATCATGGCCCCCTTCGGCGAAGTCGTGCGCGAATCGCGCGACGCCACGATCATCCGCGCCAGCCGTGTGGAACAGCTCTGGACCCGCCTGACCGGCGATTTCGAGGTCATGGAGCTTTGCGAATTCTCATTCTCCGACGAGGTGAAGCTATGAACATCCAAGCCACGCACACCGCCGACGCCACCACCGCCGAGGAAGGCATCGCGATCCAGCAGGAACAGGCAAAATTCGACAGCACCGCCGCGACGGAGGCGGCGATGTCGAACACGCTTCTGACCCCCCGCTTCTATACCACCAACTTCGATGAGCTTGACGCGATCGACGTAAGCCCGGTGCGCGCCGATTGGGACAAGCTCATCGCGCAGATGGTTTCGGACCCCAATAAGGGGCACTTCAAGAAGAACGAAGACTGGGATCATGTGGACTGGGAGGGCATGGACCCGGCGCTCAAGAAGGAGTTCATAGATTTCCTGATCTCGTCCTGCACCGCCGAATTTTCCGGCTGCGTGCTTTACAAGGAAATGAAACGGCGCGGCACGAACAAGGATATCACCCAGCTCTTTCAACTCATGGCACGCGACGAGGCGCGGCATGCGGGCTTTATCAACGATGCCCTGCGCGAAGCGGGCGTTGCGGTGAACCTCGGGTTCCTGACCCAGAAGAAGAAATACACCTATTTCCGGCCCAAGTTCATCTACTACGCCACCTACCTGAGCGAGAAGATCGGATACGCGCGCTACATCACGATCTTCCGCCATCTCGAAGCGCACCCCGAGCATCGGTTTCACCCGATCTTCAAGTGGTTCCACGAATGGTGCAACGACGAGTTCAGCCATGGCGAAGCCTTTGCGCTTTTGATGAAAACCGATCCCAAGCTGACAAGCGGGATCAACGTGTTCTGGATCAAGTTCTTCCTCACCGCCGTGTTCGCCACCATGCATGTGCGCGACCATCAGCGCCCCGCCTTCCACGAAGCACTCGGGGTCGATCCCGATTGGTATGGCCACGAGGTGTTCGTGAAGACCTCGGAGCTGTCCAAGCAGATCTTCCCGATCACCCTCGACATCGACAACCCAAGATGGGCCGCCGGGCTGAAACGTCTGCAAGAGGCCAATGCCGATCTCGCGACCGCCAAGACCGAAACCGGGCTGGGCGCGCGACTGCGTTCGCTGGGGGCGCAGACACGCGCGGCGTTGGCCTTTGTCGGGCTCTTCACGATCCCGGCCAAGAAACACGCGGTGCCGGCGAGCACGCGTCTGGAACCGGCCTACTGATGGGCCGCCCGACAACATACGGTGGCGTATGCAATGGGGCGTTCGGCACCGGACCCACCCCGTGTCACGCCGCCCTGACACACCCGGGGGCGCGTTGATATGGCCAGCCCGTGGATCGCAGCACTCATCGCCCTTTTCCTGTGGTGGTTTTCGACCGGCGCGATCTTGATGGTGGTCCGCTACGGCGAACGCGCCGGGCGGAGGGCGCGCCACATTGTGACCCTGGGCGCGCTGCCGCTTCTGGCCGCGGGCGTCTGGGGTCTGGAGGCGACGTTTGCCAACCCCGGCATCGGGGCGGCCTACGGGGCCTTTCTTGCGGCATTGGCTGTCTGGGGCTGGATCGAGCTTGCTTTCCTGACCGGTGTGATCACCGGGCCGAACCTGCACGAATGCCCCGAGAACCGGCCCGAATGGGAACGGTTCATCCGGGCATGGGGCACCATCGCCTACCACGAAATGTTGCTGGTGGGCGTTCTGATCCTCGTCTGGATGTTCGGATACGGGGCCGAGAACGGCGTTGGGCTTTGGACCTTCACGGTGCTCTACCTCGCCCGCATCTCGGCCAAGCTGAACCTCTTTTTCGGCGTGCCCCGCATCAACACCGAATTCCTGCCCGAGGCCCTGAGCCATCTTGCCAGCCATTTCCGCATTTCACGGTTGAACTGGTTGTTTCCCCTGTCGGTGACCGCGCTCACGCTCGTCACCTCGGGCTGGATGGGGCAGCTTCAAGGCGCCACGGGTGCGGGCGAGATCGTGGGGTTTGCCCTGCTCACCGCGATCACCGCGCTCGCACTTTTGGAACATTGGCTGATGGTGCTGCCGCTACCTGATGCGAAACTCTGGCGCTGGATGCTGCCGGAGTCCAAGACCACACAAACACCGACAAGGCCGGAGGGACATCATGGATTTTGACGCCACGTTCGAAACGCAGCTCAACACGCTTAGGGAAGAAGGCAACTATCGCGTCTTTGCCGAGCTTGAACGTAAATGCGGATCCTTTCCCAAGGCGCGCAGCCATGATGACACCGGGCCCAATGAGGTGACCGTGTGGTGTTCGAACGACTATCTCGGGATGGGCCAGCATCCGGTTGTGCGCAACGCGATGAAGGACGCCATCGACCAATGCGGCGCGGGCGCGGGCGGCACCCGCAACATTTCGGGCACCAATTATCACCATGTCGCGCTCGAACGCGAATTGGCCGACCTGCATGGCAAGGATGCCGCGCTCCTGTTCACCTCCGGCTACGTGTCGAACTGGGCCGCGCTGTCAACGCTTGGGGCGCGGATTCCGGACGCGGTCATCCTGAGCGATGAATTGAACCACGCCAGCATGATCGAGGGCATCCGCCATTCGCGGGCCAACAAGGTGATCTGGAAACACAACGACCCCGAAGATCTTGATCGCAAGCTTTCTGCGCTGCCCGCCAATACCCACAAGATCGTCGCGTTTGAATCCGTCTACTCGATGGATGGTGACATCAGCCCGATGCAAGAAATCGTCGAGGTGGCCGAGAAACACGGCGCGATGACCTATCTGGACGAGGTGCATGCGGTCGGCCTGTATGGGCCGCGTGGTGGCGGCGTGTCGGAAAAGCTGGGGCTGTCCGACCGGATCACGGTGATCGAAGGCACGCTGGGCAAGGCCTTTGGCTGCATGGGCGGCTATATCACCGGATCGACCGCGCTGTGCGATTTCATCCGCTCCTTTGCCAGCGGCTTCATCTTCACCACCGCCCTGCCCCCGGCTGTCGCGGCGGCCGCCAAGGCGTCGATCGCGCATCTTAAGGTGTCCGACGTCGAACGCCAGGAACAGCGCGCGCGTGTCGCCCGGCTCCGTGCGCTTTTGAACGCGCGCGGCATTCCGCACCTCGATAACCCGAGCCACATCATCCCCGTGATGATCAAGGATCCGGTGAAATGCCGGATGCTCTCCGACATCCTGATGCGCGACTGGGGCATCTACGTGCAGCCGATCAATTACCCCACGGTTCCCAAGGGCACCGAGCGCCTGCGCTTCACCCCCGGCCCGCTGCACAGCGACGCCGACATCGACCACCTTGCAGATGCCTTGAGCGTGCTTTGGAAGCAATGCGCGATCGCACATGCTGTCGCCTGACCGCTTGGTCTTGAGTTGTGTCAGAAAAGACTTACAAAGGGCGTGTAACCTAAAACGGAGCGCGCGATGTTTTACAAGATGACAACCCTACTGGCCGCCACCGCGTTGGCGGCACCCGCCATGGCACAGGATCTCGCCAGCGGTGACGCCGACGAAGGCGAACGGGTGTTCAACCAATGCAAATCCTGCCACATGATCGTCGATGACGAGGGCGAGAATATTGTCCGGGGCGGTCGGGTCGGACCCAATCTTTATGGCGTGGTCGGGCGCACCGCCGGCACCTATGAAGATTACCGCTATTCCGACATGATGGTGTCTGCCGGCGAGGGCGGGCTGGCATGGGACGAAGAAAGCTTCGTCGCCTATGTGCAGGACCCGAACGGGTTTCTTCAGGAACAGACCGGCGAAAGCGGGCGGGCCAAGATGACATTCCGGGCCCGCAGCGAAGACGATGCCCTGAACGCCTGGGCCTATCTCGTGTCGGTCAGCCCGGCCCCCGAAATGCCCGACGAAGACATGGCTGACGAAGAAAGCTGACCCCGAGAGACATGCATGAACGAAGGGCCGCGCCGGATTATCCGCGCGGCCCTTTTCGTTGTGTTTCTGCTGTCTCGCCCCCGGTTTGCCCCGGGGCGCACGGAAGGCGCCCCAAGGTGGGGGTCAGTTGCCGTAATCGGGCGCGTCCGAGGTCGCAAGCTCGGGCCAATCCTCGATCACGTTGGTGCCTTGAAGCGGCTGTTGATAGCCCTTGTGACAGGTCTTGCAGGCGAGCTTCGGGGCATCCTCGTGCACCGGGCCAAGCCGGTCTTCCGGATACATGCTTTGAAGCGGCACGAGATAGTCGTTGTTCAATTCGAGAACCATCTGGATCCCAAGGCTCTCGGTCGCCCATTGCGGCGTCACCTGCGACCCGTCGTAGAATGCCCGGGTGTTGTGGCAGAATACGCAATTCACCCCCAGCGAATTGCTGACATAGTTCATCAACGCATAGGTCCGCTCGGCCTGTTGAATGCCCGGATAGCCGTCTTCGCCCGGCACACCGGCCACGCGGCTTTCCAGATCGTGCACCCCGATCCGTTCGCCATCGAGAAGGTATTTCTCAAGCGCATCCGAGGGGAGCGAGGTATATTGCGACTGCATCGTGACCCGGTTCTGGTTGGACGACCAGCCTTCGGTGCTCGCGGTCACCGGCCCGGTCTTGAACCAGACATCCGATGGCACGGGTTCGCCCCGGTGGCAGGTGTAGCAGGTCACGCCGACTTCCTTGTTGGCGTTGACGTGGATATCCCACCCCTCGTTGATGGTGCGCGTCATACCGATCATCACGTGCCCGACGCTCGTCTGGTAGCTTTCCGGATCGTCGAACAGATCGGGGATCCCGGTCCATTCGCGCATCGCGGCGAGAAGGCGGTCATAGTTCTCGACCGTCAGATCCTCAAGCCCGGGGGGCACGTTGTCGCGCGCCCGGCCCGCCGTCTGCTCACCGCCCTGCGGCACGACCGGGTCCGATGTGCTTGCAAGGAAACCGGCGATCGACGGGTCTGCCTTGGCCAGATCAGCCTCGAACTCGGGCACCGACATGCCCGCACCCCGGGGGCCGGTTTGCAGGCTGTCGGTCGAGAAGGGTTGCCCCCAGGCGACGAGGATCGTGGCGGCGAAGACCGCCGATCCGACCACCCCGAACGCGATGGCTGGGCCATAGATATTCGTGGGGTTGTCCCGGTTCCATTTGCTAAACCACTTGGGAAACATGGCTCACTCCTCCCGTCCGATGAAGGCTTCGTAGGAGCCGTAAGCCTCGTAGCCGTATGATCCGTCATACATGGGTGCGAAATGATGCTCCTGCGCCCAGATGAACCAGTTGTCGACCACCGTGCCGGTCAGCAATATGCCGATCCCCCCGGTGATGGGTGTCAGCACCGCGAACCACCACGCCCATCGGTGGATACCTTCCATCGTGGCGTTGAACCCCATGGTCCAGCGCCAGAACAACGCGGCGCGTTCAGATGCGGTCCCGCGGTCCACGATCTGCTCAAGCTCCCGGTCGCCGCCATAGCGGGTCACGGCAAGGATCGTTGCCCCATGCATCGCGAACAAGAGAACCGAGCCGTAGAGGAACACGATCGAAAGGCAGTGGAACGGGTTGTAGTAAAGGTTGCCGTAGCGGATCGAGAATGCCGTGGTCCAATCGAGGTGCGGGAAGATGCCGTAAGGCACCGCTTCGGACCACGACCCCATCAGGATCGGGCGGAAAAGGCCCAGCACCAGAAACAACCAGATCGCCGAGCCGAACGCCCAGAAGACATGTTTGCCCATCTTGTGGCTTGCGGCGAGCTGATAGGTCCGCGCCCACCATGCGAGCACCGCGACCAGCAGGAAGAAGGACGAGATGATATACCAGCCGCCATCATTGAGCGGCGGCATAGACAGGCCGTGTTCCGGTCCCGGCGGCTCAAGCGCCAGCCAGAACAACTGCCGCAAGAATTCCGGAAGCGACCACCCCACCTGCGCCAGCATGTTCAGCCCGACGATGAAGAACCACATGAACCCGCTGCCAAGGCTGACCAGCCCGAGCATGCCGAAGTTGATCGGCCCGATCTGTGCATTCCCGAACCACCCGACGAGTTTCGAGTAGAACGGCGTCCCGGCCCGTTCGGCCAACAGCCGACCCCCGGTGTCGTCCATGCCCATTTCGGGCGTTCCCTGAACCTGCACCTGTGTAAAGATATTCTGATACTCAGCCATTTTTCAAATCCCCATCTGAGAGGGCCAGATCGGCAGTTCGAGCCACCAATTCCACCACTCGGGCCAGCCCTTGGTCCAGACCGGGCCACTGATGATGATGCAGATGGCCGACCAGAACCCGGCATTCAGCGCGAGCAGAAGCCCGAGACGGTGAATGCCCAGCGTGCCGATCGAATACCCGATGAAATCGCGAAAGAACGTGTCCTCGTGATCGGGCGTTTTCATGTCCTCACCCTTTTCCGGGTTCGCCGCCGACAGGATCAGCCCGCCATGCAGCGCCAACGCGAGGGTAGTGGTGAAGAAGAACGTCACCGCCAGCATATGCGCCGGATTGTAATGGAAATGCAGGTAGGCGTAGCCGGTGTTCGACACCCAATCGAGGTGGCTGAAGATGCCATAAGGAAACGCGTGTCCCCAGGCCCCCATCAACACTGGGCGAAACACCACGAGCGTGACATAGGCAAAGATCGCGAAGCTGAAGGCGATCGGCACATGGTATCCGATCCCGAGCTTTCGGCAAATCTCCACTTCCCTGAGCGCCCAGCTACAGAACGCGCCGATGGCACAGATCGTGATGATCTGCCACAACCCGCCTTCCATCAACGGCGCCGCGCCCAGGCCATAGGCCAGGTCAGGCGGCGCGATATTGATCAGCCACGGGTTCCAGGTGCCTTGATGCGCGGCCCCCCAGAAGATCAGGATGGTCCCGAGCAACGCGAAAAATGCGGTCGTGACCCCAAAAAATCCGACGTAGAAGGGGCCCACCCAGAAATCGAACAGATCGCCGCCGATGAGCGTCCCTCCGCGGACGCGATACTTTCTTTCGAAGCTAAGCAACGCCATGGTTGTTCTCCGCTTTTTTCGGCCGGTCCAATGCAGATCTCGTGCCGTGATAATGCCTTTGTGTTTGCCACGGGCGGCGCTGCCGCCCGTGGCGCTGTCCTGAAAGGGCTTTCACCCCCGAGCTCAGTTGGCTTCGACCATCGCGCGCGACGCGGCCGCATTCTCGAACCAATTGACTCCATTGGACAAAACCACGAGGTGGATCATCACAGCCAAAAGGAACAGGAACACGCCCTGCGCGACAAACACGCGACGCGGATCGAAAATGAGCCAGATCTTGTAGAACTTCGACATTTCCAATCCTTCCTCAGAACCAAGGTGCCCAGAAATAGGTCGCAATATGCGCGACCACGGCAACCAGTGCGAACAACCAAAGGCCGCTCATATACACCGAATGCAGCTCCTGGGCCTGCTCGTCGGTAAGACCTGTAAAGGACAGGTCGGTTTTATCAGCCATCAACTTTCCTCCGGAACGTTATGCTGACGTCGCGACCCCCGCGACCGGGTCCTTCGGGGCCCTCACGGCCCCTCAGGTTTCTGCCCGCCCCGGCAAAGGGACAGCCAGATCTTGGTCTCGGTCCCGTTGTCAGGCCGAGAAAATCATCGGTGTCACCCGGTTCGCCTCAAGCCAGGCGCGCGCCAGGGGGCCGCGCAGGTTGAGGGTCCGGTGACGGATCACGTCGCGCACCCAGCGCAGGGTGGCAAACGGGATCGCGAAGAAGAAAATGCAGAAGAAATACATGTTGTATTCCAACCCGCGCGGGCGCCCCGAGCGCGGGCGTAGGGGGGGGCTCGATGTCATGTCAGTCATCGGTTCGATCCTCTCTTTCGGAAATCGACGGGGTGTTTGAGAAAGCTTGAATGGTCTCGAAGACCACCCGTTCGTCGCCTTTGCGCAGCGCCGCCTCTTCGGCGGCGTCGCGCAGGGTCTTGGCAGCCGAAATTCTGGTCAGCACTGGGTGCGTCGTCACGATCCGCTCAAGCTCGCGCGCGGCATCGGCGTCCCACGGGAAATCGCGGCGCAACGGGGTGGGCGTGGCCGACCCGGCATCCATCTCGGAGCCCAGCGGCAGGATATGAAACAGCGCGTCAAAGAGCCCGTTGCACACCTCTTGCAAAAGGTAGGTCGCGCCCGCGTAGCCCATCATCGGGGTGCCCGTGGCGCGGCGGATCGCAGCCCCCGGGAAGCTTGCGGGAATGAAGGTGGGGCGCGGGCCGTGCCCGGCCTCTTGTTCGGCGAGATAGATCTTTTCGTTGATCGACCCCATCAGGATCAGCGGACGCTTTTGCCCGATGAGCGCACGCACCTCTTCGTTGTTGGTCTTGGTGCCGGCACAACGTGCCACGGCAAAGGCGCAAGGCAATCCGAGGTCTTCTTCAAGATAGTTGCGGATGCCGCGTGCATAGGTTTCGCCCGCGACGATGCCAAAGTTGGCGGTGGCGAAGAAATCTTGCGTGACGCTGCGCCACAGATCCCAGACCGGCTTCAGGGTCGAATGCTTTTCGCGGGTGATGAACGGCTCGGGATCAAGGCCAAGCATGTCGCCGAGTTTCCTGAGAAACAGCGTGGTCGATTCAACCCCGATCGGGGCCTGAAGATAGGGCTTGCCCAGCACTTCGGCCAATCCCCGGCCAAATTCGCGATACATGACGATATTGGCATCGGCGTTGACCAGGTGGCGCATCTCGGCCAGGTGCGCGCCCATCGGCATCACCATGTTGACCTCGGCCCCGATCCCCTCGACCAGCCGACGTATCTCGGCCAGATCGGAGGGCATGTTGAACGTGCCATACATCGGACCGAGGATATTGACGCGGGGGGGCGACCCCTCTTCGCGCCTTTGCTCGGTCGGCATCCGGCCCTTCGTCATGCCCCATTCGGTGAACAGCCATGTCATCGCCCGGTCGGCGGATTGCCATTGATCTTCGTCGATGGTGCGCGGCAGGAAACGCCGGATATTGGTGCCCTGCGGTGTCACGCCGCCACCGATCATCTCGGCGATGGACCCTGTCACGACCACGGCCGGCAGCGCCGGGTCGAGCGTTTCCCAGGCGCGTTTCATCGCCTCTTCGGTGCCCGCGCCCATTTCTTCCTCGCCCAGCCCGGTCACGACGATGGGCAATTCGTGGGGCGGCAGCGCATCGGTGTAGTGAAGCACGCTCGTCACCGGAAGGTTTTCACAGCCCACCGGCCCGTCGATCACCACCTGCAATCCCTTGACCGCGCAAAAGGCATAGACAGCGCCCCAGTAACCGCCCGCCCGATCATGATCCTGAACAAGCATCAGATCATCTCCTGCGCTTTGGCCGCACGGCGCTGTTTTTCAAGTTTCTTGAGGTTGAGGGCGCGGAAATCTTCGCGGATGTTGGGGTCTCCTTCCCACACACCGGCGGTGTCACCTTCGCCAACGTTCTCGAAGAAATCCCGCATCTTGGTCATCCGGCTCTTGCCCGCAATCGCGGCATTGACCACTTCGGCAAGGCTCCCCGCCCCCGCCGGTCCCATCAGGGGCCGGGCCGAGATCAGGTTGGTGAAATAGAGCGCTGGAATGCTCTTTTCCTTGGCCTTCTGAACCACCGGGGTCGTGCCGATTGCCAGATCGGGTTCAAGCCCTTCCATCGCGGCACAATCATCTTCCAGCGAGGCGCGGAATTTCACCGTCGCCCCCTGTGCGCGCAGCCATTCGGCATCCGCTTCGGACCACGGCGTTTTGGGACAGGCGGTGCCGACATAGGGCACTTCCGCCCCGCTTTCGATCAACAAACGCGCCACCAAAAGCTCACTACCTTCATACCCCGAGAGCGTGATCCGCCCGTCGATGGGGGCCGCCGCAAGCGCCTCCTTGATGGCGGGCAGGAACGCGTTTTGCGCCGCCGCCACCTTGTCCGCGGTCAGACCGAAAGCATCGCCGATCCCGGCCAACCACGCGGCGGTGCCGTCATGGCCTACCGGCGCGCTACCCACGATCTTGCGCCCGGCAGCCTCGAATTCACGGATCGCGGCGGTATAGAACGGATGGATCGCCGCGACCGCGCCGCAATCGAGCGCGGCATAGAGTTCGCGCCATTCACGGCAGGGCACCACCGGCCCGGCAGCCAGACCCATGGGGGCCAGCATCGCGCCGATCATCATCGGGTCCGCCGGAAACATCTCGCCCAAGAGCGTCACCGTGGGCCGGTCCGACACGCCGCCTTCGGGGGCGGCGACAGGGCCTGCCTCGACCTCCTGGCGGGCGTAGTTGAGCATGGCCCCCGCCAGCACATCCTTGGCCTCGGCATGGGTCGGAATGCCGAACCCCGGCACGTCGATCCCGACGATGCGCACCCCGTTGATCTCGCGCGGCAAAAGCCGGAGCGGCACGCCCGAGGCGGTCGGCACGCAAAGGTTGGTGACCACGACCGCATCGACCCGGTCAGGATCGGCCATCTCGTGCACGCTTTCGCGGATATCCTCGAACAGCTTGCCCGTCACCAGCGATTCCGAGTTGAACGGGACATAGCCGACCGACCGGCGCGCCCCGTAAAAGTGGCTCACGAAGGTCAGGCCGTAGACACAACAGGCCGATCCCGAAAGAACCGTTGCCACCCGTTTCATCCGCAAGCCCACCCGAAGACTGCCAAAGGCGGGACACATGCTTTGCGGTTTGTCATGCGGGCCTTGGGGATAATCCTTCGCGTATTGATCAAGCAGGTCGGATTGCCCGGCCATCCGCGCGGCCTCGGCCATGTCAGCGCCCGAATGGCACCCCATGCCCTCCTGTCCGCCGCTTGGTTCGGGCGGCGCGGACCCGGTGATCACGGGGGCCTGGGCCGCTTCGTCATATGTCACTTCATCACTCATGTGGCTCATCTTTCGGAGGTGCTTGCACCCCGGTCAGTCGTGAGTTTGTCGCCACCCTGCCCTTGCCCGACATCTGTGGCAGGCAGCGCGGCATCTTTTGGCGGGCGGCGTCAGGCATCGTCGTAGACCACCTCGAGCGACGCCTTGGGTTCGGCATATTTGCCGCGCATGTCGGCGTCGGTCGCAGGCTCCAACACCACGTCACCACCGGTGTCCTTGCTGTCGAACAGATCCAGCAACCCGTCTTGGTCCAGCGGCGAAGGCCGCACGGGCGGGGCCGATGACACCTCTTCGGCAAGCCCGGCGAACAAATCGCCCCACTGGCTCTTCGAGGTGCCGACGATCTGGTAGTTGGCCGACTTCTTGCGCAGGTCGTCGTCTTGCGGGATCGCGGCCAAGACCGGGATATCCACCGCCTTGGCAAACGCCTGTGCCTCGCCAGAATGGTCGTCCTTGTTGACCACGAGACCGGCGACACCGACGTTCCCGCCCAGCTTGCGGAAATATTCCACGGCAGAGCAGACATTGTTGGCCACGTAGAGCGATTGAAGATCGTTCGACGCCACCAGGATGACCTTTTGCGCCATGTCCCGCGCGATGGGCAGACCAAAGCCGCCGCAGACCACGTCGCCGAGGAAATCCAGCAGCACATAGTCAAAGTCCCAGTCGTGAAACCCCAGCTTTTCCAAAAGCTCGAAGCCATGAATGATGCCGCGTCCGCCGCAGCCCCGGCCCACTTCCGGCCCGCCAAGCTCCATCGCGAAGACACCGCCGCGTTTGAAGCACACGTCGCCGATCTTCACCTGCTCACCGGCGAGGTTCTTTTTCGTCGAGGTCTCGATGATCGTCGGGCAGGCCTTGCCCCCGAACAGAAGCGATGTGGTGTCCGATTTCGGGTCGCACCCGATCAGCAGCACGCGCTTGCCCTGCTCGGCCATCATGTGGCTGAGATTGGCGAGGGTGAAGGATTTCCCGATCCCGCCCTTGCCGTAGATCGCGATGATCTGGGTTTTCTGCGTGGGTTCGCCTTCGTTGATCACGTCTGCCAGGTCTTCATGCGCCTCGTCGCGCAGGCGCTGGTCAAAATCCTTGAGGTTCGGCACGTCGTCCTTCACGCTGTTTCCTTCCAGTTCAAAATCATTTTCAGGCATGCGGGGTCCCCGAATGCCGTGCGGTAGGCACGCGGAGCATCCGCGGCCTGTGCCTGGTGGGTGATGAGACCTGAGAGCGACAGATCGCCGGTTTCGATCAGGTCACGAACGAATGTCAGATCTTCGCGCGCCCATTCGGCGGCGACACGCAGTCGCGCCTCTTTCATGAAGGCGGGCGGAAAGGCAAAGCTAAGGGCTTCGGGGTAAAACCCCGCCAGAACGACCTCGCCCCCCTTGGACAAGCGCCCGATCAAATCGTTGAGGATCGCGCCATTGCCGGAGGCATCATAGATCGTGCCGTAGTCACGGCGCGGATCATCGGCAGGGTCGATAACCTCGTAACCCTGCGCACCCGCGCGCCTCTCCGGCGCGACCTCCCACACCGTGGGGGCGGGGGCACCGGCGGCAATGGTCAGCCGGGCGAGAAGACGACCAAAGACACCATGGCCCACGATCAGCTCGGGCATGTCCATGTCCTTGCCCGCCATCGCGTGGCGAGCGGTCGCGGCCAGCGCCAAAAGCGCGCCTTCGGGGCCAAGGTCGGAATCGATTCGCGTCACCCGGTCGGCTTGCGTGACAAGCCGCCCCGCCGCACCGCCGAACAGACCGAAGGCCTCTTTGAAACAATCTGCCCCCGGAACAAAGACGTGATCGCCGGGGCGGTAGCCGGTTCCGGGCGCAGCCTCGACCACTTCGCCTGCGGCCTCGTATCCCGGGACAAGCGGGTATCCCATGCCCGGAAAGGGCGGCATCGTGCCGTTCCAGAAAAGCTTTTCGGTACCTGTGGAAATGCCGCTATGGGCGATCTCGACCACGATATCACCGCCCACCGGCGCCTTGAGCGCGAGAGTGTCGATATGAAGATCCTCGGGACCTTTCAAATAGACAGCGCGGGTATCCATGAGTGCCTCCCAGCTGTTGCCCGATCCCCATTCGATCAACCGAAGTCGTAAATGTGTCGGCTTGATGTCAGCTTATCGCGACATACTAATGTGTCAAGTTTTCATTACAGTTTGCCGCCGAAAATGGGCTTAGACCGGCTTCACGCAACTCAGCGCGCTGGTGATGTAGGCGCGCGGGGCGGGCGCGATTCGAAGCTGATCAAACCCGGCCTCGCGGCACATCTGCGCGATTCGCCCGGGCGACCGGACACGGCCGGTGCCCATGGCCATCGTGTAGAAGGAAAAATAGACATCCCCCGCAGGGTCGGGCCGCGCGCCGCCCGACATCGGTTCCGCCACGACCAGCCGCCCGCCGGGCGGCAGGGTCTTGAAACAGGCCGCAAGAAGGTGACGCACCGTGTCATCTTCGTGGTCGAACAGCACCCGGATGAGCGATATGGCATCCGCCCCAGTCGGCAGGGGATCAGTCCGAAAAGAGCCGCCGCACAGCGTCACGCGGGCAGAGAGACCTTGGGCGGCAAGACGGCGCTCGGCCTCGGGCAGCACCGCATCAAGGTCGAAAAGCTGCAAGGAAAGCGCGGGGTAACGCCGGGCCACCGCCGCGAGAAAGGTGCCGGACCCGCCCCCGACATCCAGCAGGCAAGTCGCCCCGCGCAGCGACACCATGCGCAAGACATCCTCTGCGACAAGGATCTGCGACTGCGCCATCAGGTCCGAATACCGCTCTGCCGCATCGGTCGACATATCGCCCGGCTCTCCCAAAACATAGGGCCAGAACCGCGCCAGTTCGGTTTCGCCCGCCCCCCGCAGAAGCGCGACGGGATCGGCCATGTCGCGGTAGAAGGCCCGGTTGTGGCGAATCATCATTTCAAGACCGGGCACCCCGAGCAACGCGGCCCCGCGCCGGGCCAGCGTAAAACGCCCGTCGCGCCGCCGTTTCAGAAGGCCGAGCGCGGCCCCCGCCTGCAACAAATGCCCCATTCGGTCGGACGTCACGTCATGGACCCGCGCAAGGTCATCCGGCGCCTGCGCGCCGTGGTCGAGAAGGCGGCGCAAGAGACCCAGTTCCACCAATGCGAAAAGCACCTGCGACCGCACAAACCCTTGCATGATATCGAAAATCTCGGCCCCATCCCGCCGGGCGATCCCGCGGCTGAAGGGCAACCGACCAGCCAGGCGATGCACCCGCGGATTGGCCAGCAACCGCGTGATCAACCCGGCACGCGGGCGACGGGGCGAAAGCGCGCTGGCCATCGTCATGCGCTCACCCTGCAAAGCGGGTGCGCTGTGGAAGCTTGGGCACGATCTGCTCGGCCTGCGCGCGCACCATCCCGGCCAGCGCCGCTTCGCCTTCGCAGGACGGGATCGACGCGATGGCCCCGGCGAGGATATCGCGAAGCCGCGCCACGGCCCCATCGACGCCCAGTTCCGCGACCACGTTCGGCCGACCGTGCAGATCATCTTGCTGAACGGGTTTGCCAAGTGTTTCCTTGTCCAAAAGCGCGTCGCGCAGGTCATCGGCCACCTGGAACGCCTCGCCGATCAGGGCGCCCATGTCGGT
Organism: Maritimibacter sp.; assembly: GCA_011389895.1. Taxonomy (GTDB): domain Bacteria; phylum Pseudomonadota; class Alphaproteobacteria; order Rhodobacterales; family Rhodobacteraceae; genus Maritimibacter. The sequence goes on from JAABTN010000026.1 coordinate 24,545, forward strand.
CCAGTTCTCCGGAGCCTGTCCCGCCGAGAGCGCACCCATTTCGCAGGCCGCCATGAACAGCGATCCGGTCTTGGCCCTATGATAGGCGCGCAGGTCAATTTCAAATTCGCTTTCCCATCCCTGCCCCGCACAGATACCGTTTGGCAGGCCCGTGCGGGTCGACAGGCAACGGATCAGATCAAGCACCCGCGCCGCATCCTTGCGGTCGGCGCGCCCCAAAACATCGAAGGCCATGACGATCAGGCTGTCACCGGCCAGCACCGCCAGCGGTTCCGAGAACGCGCGGTGCACCGATGGCTTTCCGCGCCTGAGGTCCGCATTGTCGAAACAGGGCAGATCGTCATGTACGAGACTGGCGCAATGGATCAGCTCGAGCGCGGCGGCGGCCCGGTCGCTAAGCGCAGGACGATCCTCGCCGCACGCGCGCGCAACGGCCATCAGGATCGTGGGCCGAATCCGCGCTCCGCCCGGCAGCACCGCGTGATCGACCGCGCTGACAAGCTTTCGCGGCGCCGCGCCGGCCCCGGCTGCGTCAAGCGCCCGGCGAAGTGCGGTTTCGATCCTTTGCGAAACTGGCATGAGCGGGCCTCCGAGGCTGTTGTGTCACTATTTATAGACGTTATAGTTGTAAATTACACTGGACATTCTGGGACGCGAAGTCAACACTCTCGCCATGAGGGTGGCATCGGAGAACCGGCGACAGAAAGGCCACGCCGTGATCGTCGGGGCCGGGGTCGCGGGGCTGTGTGCCGCGGCGCGGCTGGCACATGGCGGGATGGCCGTGACCGTGCTTGAACGCCACCCGTGGATCGGGGGCAAGATGCGCACCCTGCCCTCACCGGCGGGGCCGGTCGCGGCGGGGCCGACCGTGCTAACCTTGCGTGCCGTGTTCGACCAGCTTTTCAAAGATTGCGGCACGCGGCTCTCTGACCACGTGACCCTCGTGCGCCAGCCCCTGCTTGCACGCCATTTCTGGCCAGACGGAAGTCAGCTTGACCTTTTCGACGACACCGCACGCAGCGCCGAGGCGGTCGGGGCCTTTGCCGGGGCACGCGCGCGGGCACAGTTTCTGGCCTTCGACGCCCGCGCCCGCGCGTTGTTTTCGGGCTTTGATGCCCCGCTGATGCAGGCGAACGCGCCGCGCCTCGGGGCCCTCATCCGCCACGTGGCGCGGCACCCCAAACTCTTGTCACAGATGGCCCCGTTCCAGACGCTCGCAGGCTTCGCCGCCCGCCACTTCGACGACCCACGCCTTGCCCAGTTGTTCGGACGATACGCGACTTATGTCGGTGGCACACCCGAAGGCGTGCCCGCCCTTCTCGCCCTCATCTGGCGGGCCGAGGCCGCCGGGGTCTGGGCCATCGAAGGCGGCATGCACAGGCTTGCCGAAGCGCTGGCGGATCTGGCCCGCGCCCAGGGCGCTGTGATCGAAACTGACGCGCATGTGGACCGGGTCGACGTCACTCAGGGCGTGGTCACCGGCGTCACCCTTGAGGATGGTCGCAGGGTCCAGGGCGATCTTGTCTTGTTCAACGGCGATCCGCGCGCGCTGGCAACCGGCGCGCTCGGGCCTGCCTGTGCGGATGTCGCCCCCGGCACCGAAAAGGCCCCGCGTAGCCTTTCAGCCGAAGTCTGGGCCTTTGCCGCAGTGGCCGAAGGCGTTGATCTGGCCCATCACAACGTGTTCTTCCGACCGGACCCCGCGCCGGAATTCGCGGCCCTCGCCCGGGGTAAGACGATTGAAGACCCGACGCTCTACGTCTGCGCCATGGATCGCGGGCTCAGCCCCCGCGCGCCCCGGATCGAACGGTTCGAAATCATCGCGAATGCACCGCCCCTGCCCCTTGATACGCCCCCAAAGGAGGCTCTCTCATGCCCGACAGAACGTCTCAGAACACTGACGAAATTCGGTCTTCGGTTCACCCCGGAGCCGCAGGCACAGAGCCTGACGACGCCAGACAGGTTCGCGGCGCTGTTCCCGGCCTCGCTCGGTGCACTCTACGGGCAGAGCCCGCAGGGCACGATGGCGGCGTTTCGCCGTCCGACCGCGCGCACCGGGATCCGGGGACTTTATCTCGCGGGTGGGGGGACGCATCCGGGGGCGGGGGTGCCGATGGCAGCGCTCTCCGCACGGCACGCGGTCGCGGCGATCTTGAGCGACCGAATTTCAACATCGACGTCCCACCAGACGGCTACGCATGGTGGTATGTCGACGGGATCAGCGCCGAGGGCGGGCGCGCGATCTCGATAATCGGTTTCATCGGATCCGTGTTCTCGCCTTGGTATGGCTGGAGCGGGCGTCGCCGCCCCGAGAACCACGTTTGCATCAACGTCGCCACCTATGGGCCGGGCAGCAAGTTCACCATGACTGACCGGGGCGAAAGCGCCCTGCGCCAGCGCCCCGATTGTCTTGAGATCGGCCCCTCGTCCATGCGGTGGCAGGATGGCCAGCTTATCATCGAGATCGATGAGATCGGCGCCCCGCCGATGGTGGGCCGGGTGCGTGGGCGCGTCACCGTTACACCGGCGGCGATCACCGGGGTCGAGGTCGCGCTGACCCCCGACGGGGCCCACGTCTGGCGCCCCTTCGCGCCGAGTTGCGACATTGCCGTCGACCTTGAAGCCCCAGGGTGGTCTTGGCGCGGGCACGGGTATTTCGATGCCAATTTCGGCACCCGCGCGCTGGAAGCGGACTTCAGCCATTGGACATGGGGGCGGTTTCCCTGCCGCGACGGGGCGCGCTGTTTCTATGACGCGACGCTGCGCGATGGCAGCACCTTGGCGCTCGGACTTCGGTTCGATACACAGGGCGCGGCGCATCCGATGGACTTGCCGCCCAAGGCACCGCTTGCGCGCAGCCGCTGGGCGCTGGCCCGCGAAACGCGCGCCGATCCGGGCCATCGCCCGCAGCAGGTTCAGCCGATGCTGGACGCCCCGTTTTACTGCCGCGCCGCCGTGCGCACGGTGATCGAGGGTGAGCAGACCACGGGGGTTCACGAGGCGCTCGACCTGAACCGGTTCCGCGCCCCGCTGTTGAAACCGATGCTCGCGTTTCGGGTGCCCCGTCGCGCGCGCTGGCGGTTTCGCGATGTCAGCGCGCCTCTTCCCCGTTGAGCCGCAGGACCGAAAGGTTCAACGCCGCCGCGACCGACACCCAGGTGAGATAGGGGATGAAAAGCAGCCCCGCGATCAGGTCCACCTGCCACAACGCCACCAGCGTTGCCGCGACCGAAAGCCACAGACCACCCAGCACCATGAGCCCGAGCCGCAGGCGACGCAGCCCGAAAAACACCGGCGTCCACAGACCATTCAGCGCAATCTGAAGTGCCCAGAGCGCCATCGCCACGCCGTTTCCCGGGCTCACGGCCACCCGCGCCCCGGCAGCCGCCATGCACAGGTAAAGCGTGGTCCAAGCCACCGGGAAAAGCCAGTTCGGCGGGGTCCAGCGTGGCTTGTTCAACCGGTCATACCAATCGCCGGGCGGAAACAGGCTGCCGGTTGACCCGGCTGCGAAACAGGCCGCGAGGAAAATGGCGAAGATCAGGTATATCATCCGGCTGTTATAGCGCCGGACGCACCGCGCCGCAACGCAGCAAGACGTTCGGCATCCATCCGCTTGAGATCGGCCAGCGTCGCATGCAGCGTATCGGTCCAATCGCGCGCCATCCCGGCGCCTTCCGCCGTGGCCTCGACCAGAAAGGATGTCTCGTCCAAGGGCCGCGCATGCAGCAGCGCGGATCGGGGCATCACGGCGCTGGCCCCGGTCTTCAGGGCAGAAACCCCGAGCCAGCCCAGCTTTTGCGCCCCTGAGGTGCGGGCACGGCCCGCGAACGGGTCGGTGCCCCCACGCCGAAGCGCGCCGCCGATCCCGGCATAAATGAACCGCGCGGCGAAAATGCCCGGTCGACAATCGGCAGGCAGCGACGCGACCCCGACCCCGGCGCGGTGATAGAGATCATCCGCTTCCCGCAACAGCCGCGCCACGAGCCCGCGCAGGGCGGGCGAGCTTTGCGGACGGGCGAGGAATGCGTCGGGGTCAAGCCCGGCCTCCTCCATCCAATCGGTCGGCAGGTACAGACGCCCTTCGAACGCATCCTCGGCCACGTCACGCGCGATATTGGTAAGCTGCATCGCAACCCCGAGATCACAGGCCCGCGCCAGCACGTCATACCGGCGTTCGCGCATCAAGACGCACATCATCGCGCCCACCGCCGCGGCGACCCGCGCGGAATAGGCCCTGAGCGCGGACAGGTCGTCATAGCGCCGCCCCTCGGCATCCCATGCCAGCCCTTCAAGCAGGGCTTCGGGCAGGGCGCGGGGCATCTCGAACATGTCGATGACAGCCGCGAAGGCGCGGTCGGCCGGGGCATTGCGCGGGCGTCCGGCATAGACGCGGTCGAGCCGCTCGGAAAGCCGCAGCACCGCGTCGACCTTGTCATCGCGCAAATCGACCGCGTCATCGGCCAACCGGCAAAAGGCATAGAGCGCAAGCGCCGGGTCACGCAGCCGACGTGGCAAAACCTTCGATGCCGTATGGAACGAGCGCGACCCATGGCGGATCGCCGCCGCGCAATGCTCCAGATCTGCCGGATCGATCATCGCGCACCCTCCTTTGCTCGTCCAATTGCCAAGCTCGACACAGGGTCGGGCACGAGCTGTGACAATACCTCGGCGCTTGCAATCACCCCCGGCAGCCCGGCGCCGGGATGCGTGCCCGCCCCGACGAGGAACAGGCCGCGTGCCTCTTCGCTCACATTGTGGGGCCGCAACCATGCGCTTTGCAGAATGCGCGGCTCGATCGAAAAGCCCGCGCCATGCGGGCTGAGATAGCGGTCGCGAAAGGTCTCGGGCGTGAACACCTCGGACGGGCCCAGATGGTCGCCGAGGCCCGGTAACACCTGGTCTTCCAGCACTTTTTGCACCTTTTGGCGATAGGGCTCGGCTTCGGCGGCCCAATCGACCGGATCGGCATGGCCAAGGTGTGGCACCGGGCTGAGGACATAGAAGGTGTCGTCCCCCTCCGGTGCGACAGACGGGTCGGTGACCGAGGGCCGATGCAAATACAGGCTCATGTCGTCAGACAGCCTGCCCTTCATGAAAATGTCGCGCACAAGCCCCTTGTAGCGCGGCCCGTTTAGGATCGTGTGATGCCCAACCTCGGGCCACATGCCCCGCGTTCCGCGCGTGCCGAAATACCAGACGAAAAGTCCCATCGACCACCGCGACCGGCGCAGCCGCGCGGGCGTCCAGCGGCGTCGCGGGCTGTTGCGCATCAGGTGGTCATAAGTGTGCCCGGCATCGGCATTCGACACCACGATATCCGCGCGCACAACCTCGCCCGACGACAGCCGCACGCCCTGTGCGCGGCCGTTCGTGACCAAGATCTCGTCTACCTCCGCGTTCTGGCGCACGAGGCCACCCTGGTCGACGATCACGCGGGTCATGGACTCGGCAATCGCCGCCACGCCGCCGATGGCATAATGCACGCCGAATTCTTTTTCGAGATGGCTCACCAGCGCATACATCGACGTGACGTGAAACGGATCGCCCCCGATGAACAGCGGGTGAAACGACAACGCCATGCGCAGGCGTTCGTCCCGAACCCGGCGCGCGGCATGGGCATAGACCGACCGGTCGGCCCGCAGCCATGCGAATTTCGGCAGCGCCTTGATCAGGTCCGAGAGCCGATGCATCGACCGCCGCCCAAGGTCTTCGAACCCGAACCAGTAGCGCGCTTCGCTGTCGGCCACGAAACGGTCATAGCCCGCAAGATCGCCGGGCGACAGGCGCGCCACCTCGGCCCGCATCGCGGTCGCGTCCTGCCGCGCGGCAAAACGGCTGCCATCCGGCCAGCGTATCTCGTAGAACGGATCGAGCGCGCGCAAATCGACCTCGGCGTCAAAGTCGCGCCCGCAGGTCGACCAAAGGTCACGCAAGCCTTGCGGCACGGTGACAATCGTCGGCCCGAGATCAAAGCGGTGACCCTCTTTCCACAGGCAGGAGCCGCGCCCGCCGGGGCTGTCCAACCGGTCCAGAACCGTGACGCGGTAGCCTTTGGCCCCGAGGCGCATCGCGGCGGCCAACCCCCCGAGCCCCGCGCCGATCACCACCGCATGCGCGGGAACGGGATCGGCGGCATCGGGGTTCAGCGCGGGGTCAAGACGTGTCAACATAAGTTAAACCTACACATGTCCAGTTAAGTTGACAATCAACGAATGTCGGCGTTTCATTGCAATACGATACATGCCAAGATTGTCCGGCCGGACCGGGCGAGACGACGCGGGAGAAGACCATTCACACCGAACCCCAGACCGTGAGCCTCAGCTTCTTTCGCTTTGGCAGCGCCGTGGATCGCGCATGGGCTTTCGCGATGATGGGTCTTGCGCGGCGCGGTCTGCCCAAAGTGCCCGGCATCGGGTTCTGGAAGCTGTGCGGATCGGGTCAGGGCGAAGGGTTCAGCCTGCGCCCCAACACCGCCGTCTACGCGATCCTCGCGACTTGGGACAAATTCGAGACCGCCCGGGCACAGACCCAAAGCGCGCCGATCTTTGAACGTTACCGGGCACGCGCCACCGAAAGCTGGACCGTGCTCCTTGCCCCGATCTCGGCGCGGGGGTCATGGTCAGGCACCGCCCCCTTCGCCCCGTCCGAAGACAGCGGATCGGGTCCGCTCGCCGCACTGACCCGCGCCACCGTACGCCCGTCGCGCATGCTTCGGTTCTGGCGCCGGGTGCCCGATGTCAGCGCGGTCATCGGCACCGACCCCAATGTCGCCTTCAAGATCGGCATCGGCGAGGTGCCGTTTCTACACCAGATCACCTTCTCGATCTGGCCCGATCCGGCCAGCATGGCGCGCTTTGCGCGCGCCGACGGGCCGCATGCCCGCGCAATCCGCGCGGTGCGTGACGGCAACTGGTTTCGCGAAGAGCTTTATGCCCGCTTCCGCGTCACCGAAACGTATGGGAGCTGGCATGGAAAATGCCCTCTCGAAGACCTGAAAGACACTGCATGACACAGCCATTTCCGTTTTCCGCCATCGTCGGGCAACACGACATGAAACGCGCGATGATCCTGACCGCGATCGACCCCGGTCTGGGCGGCGTGCTGGTGTTCGGGGACCGGGGCACGGGCAAATCCACCGCCGTGCGCGCCCTCGCGGCCCTCCTGCCGCCGATTCGGCAAGTCGCCGGGTGCCCGGTCAATTCCGAACGGCTTGAGGACTGCCCCGACTGGGCCACCATTGCCGATCAGACCCTCACCGAGCGCCCGACCCCGGTGGTCGATCTGCCCCTTGGCGTGACCGAGGACCGGGTGACCGGCGCGCTCGATATCGAACGTGCGCTGACGCGCGGCGAAAAGGCGTTCGAGCCGGGGCTGCTCGCCCGGGCCAATCGCGGCTATCTTTACGTGGACGAGGTGAACCTGCTCGAAGATCACATCGTCGATTTGCTGCTCGACGTGGCCCAGAGTGGCGTCAATATCGTGGAGCGCGAGGGGCTTTCGGTGCGCCATCCGGCGCGTTTCGTGCTCGTCGGATCGGGCAACCCCGAAGAGGGCGAATTGCGCCCCCAGCTTCTGGACCGCTTCGGGCTTTCGGTCGAAGTGCGCTCGCCCACCGAGATCGAGGAGCGGGTCGAGGTGATTCGACGCCGCAGCGCATTTGAAACCGACAACAGGGCGTTCATGGAACACTGGGGCGCCGAGGACGCGCGCGAACGTGCCGCGATCCTCGCCGCGCGTGACGCCCTGCCCCGGACCGAAACGCCCGAGGCGGTTCTCACCGATTGCGCCCGACTCAGCATTGCGCTTGGCACTGACGGGCTGCGGGGTGAGCTGACGCTCCTGCGCGCCGCGCGGGCCATGGCCGCCTACGAAGGTGCGGGCCAGATCACGCCCGACCATCTGCGCGCGGTCGCGCCGCTCGCCCTTAGCCACCGTCTGCGCCGCGACCCGTTGGACGAGGCCGGGTCGGGGGCGCGGGTGACGCGTGCCGTAACCGAGGTTCTGGGGTGACCCAAGCGCCGGATCCCGCCCGCGCCCTCGCCGCGCTCGCGCTTGACCCCATGGGTCTTGGCGGAATGGTGGTCCGGGCCCGCGCCGGACCTGCGCGCGCCGCCTTTGAGGCCGCCTTGGCGCGCCTGCCGGGGCCCATGAGGCGCCTTCATCCCAACACCCCCGACGATGTGCTCTTTGGCGGGCTCGATGTGGCCGCCTCTCTCGCCGCCGGGCGACAAGTGCGCAGCAGGGGGCTGCGCGACGCGCCCGGCATGCTTGTGATGCCGATGGCCGAGCGGGTGCACCCCGGCCTCGCCGCGCGGCTTGGCCAGTTGATCGACGGTGAAAGCGGCCATTGCCTGATCCTGCTCGACGAAGGCAGCGAACCGGACGAGGGCGCGCCGCGCGCGCTGTCCGAACGGCTTGCCTTTCATATCGACCTGACCGAAACGCGCGCCGCCGATCTCCGGATCGCTCTGCCAGCGCCCGCCGATCTTGACGCCGCGCGCGCGCGGAAGGCCGAGACCACCTTGCCTGAGGGTGCGGCCACCACGCTCACCACGATCGCCCAGCGCTTTGGCATCGACAGCCTGCGCGCGCCGCTTCTCGCCCTGCGCGCCGCGCTGGCGCTTGCCACCCTGGATGGCGCGACCGTGGCGACCGCCGATCATCTGCGCGAGGCCGCCGAACTCGTCTACCCGTCACGCGCAACGCAGGTGCCCGACACCGATCCCCCGCCCGATGACGATGCGCCCGAGCCCCCCGAGGAGTCTGATCACGACCCGGCCGACAGCGGCGACGAGGACAATGCACAGGATCTACCGGACGAGATTCTTGTCGCGGCCATCACCGCACGCCTGCCCGCGGGGCTTGTCGACCCCGCGATGGGGGCGGCTGACCGGCGCGGGCAGGCACAGGGAGGCGGCGCGGGACAGCGCCAACCGGGCACGCGGCGCGGCCGGCCCCTACCCGCCCGCCCAGGACGTCCCGACGGGCGCGCGCGGATCGACCCGGTTGCCACGCTGCGCGCCGCAGCACCTTGGCAAACTCTGCGCCGCGCGGCGCGCGGGGCGCCCGCAGGGCAAGTGATCGTCCTGCCCTCGGATCTACACCTTGCGCGGTATGAAACGCGGCGCGACCGGCTTTTGATCTTTGCCGTCGATGCCTCTGGCTCTGCTGCCGTCGCACGGCTGGCCGAGGCCAAGGGGGCGGTCGAGATATTGCTGGCGCAGGCCTATGCCCGGCGCGACCAGGTTGCGCTTTTGGCGTTTCGCGGCACCGAGGCGGACATGCTTTTGCCCCCCACCCGGTCACTGGTGCAGGCAAAGCGGAGTCTCGCCGCCCTGCCCGGAGGCGGGGGAACGCCGCTTGCCGCCGGGCTTCTGGCCGCCGGCGAAATGGCAACGCAGGCGCGGCGGCACGGGCTTAGCCCGCTGATCGCCTGCCTCACCGACGGGCGTGGCAACATCGCGCTTGATGGTCAGCCGGGCCGCGCGGCGGCGCTGGTCGATGCCCATGCGGTGGCCGCGCGGCTTCGCGCCGACGCGATCCCCGCGCTTTTGATCGACACCTCGGCCCGTCCCGGCCCAACCGCGGGCGAAATTGCAGCAAGCCTTGGCGCCCGGTATCTTGCCCTGCCGCGCGCCGATGCAAGACGGCTGAGCGTCGCCATCGACGCGGCGCAAGAGGACTTGGCACCCTAGGCATGGACTGGACCCGCGACCTTTCCAATTGGCCCCACAGCGCACTGTCGCGCCGCATCATCCGGTATCCGCACCGTTGGCATGTGCAAGAAACTGGAACCGGCGACACGCTTTTGTTGCTGCACGGGGCCGGGGCCTCGACCCATACCTGGCGCGACCTGATCCCCGATCTCGCGCACGATCACACCGTCATCGCACTTGACCTGCCGGGCCACGGCTTTACCGAAACGGGAACGCGCCGCAGATCCGGGCTTACCGCCATGACCGAAGACATCGCCGCGCTGATCGAGGCCGAGGGCTGGCAACCACGCACCATCGTGGGGCATTCGGCGGGGGCGGCTATCGCGCTCGCCCTCGCGCGCGATCTGCCGGACCACGGACGTCCCCCCCCGCGCGTCATCGGCATCAACGCCGCCCTCAGCCCGTTCGAAGGCATCGCGGGCTGGCTGTTTCCCGCGCTCGCCCGGCTCCTTGCGCTGAACCCGCTGACGCCGCTGGCCTTTACCGCGGGCGGCAATCACCCGGCGCGCGCACGGCGGTTGATCGAGGGCACCGGATCGCGGCTCTCACCCGAGGGCATCGGGTATTATGCCCGGCTGATCGCGGACCGCGCCCATGTGGACGGGGCCCTGCGCATGATGTCGCAATGGGATGTGCGCCCCTTGCTTCAAAGCTTGCCCAACCTGTCCGCGCCCTGCCTGCTGATCGCCGGGGACCGGGATCGCGCCGTGCCCCCCGAGGTTTCCGACCGTGCGGCGGCACGCATCGCACATGCGGAGCGCCTGCGCCTTCCCGGTCTTGGCCATCTTGCGCATGAAGAAGCGCCGACCGAGGTCGCAGACATGATCCGCGCATTCTCGTCTCAAGCTAAGGGTCACTGACCCGGACCCGCGCGCCGGGTTGACGGTCACCTGCCGGGCCTGGGGTTGCCCCGCCCCCCACAGACCGGCGATGCTTGAGTCAGCACAGAGACAGGAGAGACCGATGTCACCGAATGAGAGCCGCCCCACCGATGAGACCGCCAAGGCCGCCCGCCACGCAAACACCGGGGCGCAGATCCTGAAAGCCGCCGGGTTTGGGGAGGCCGAGTTGACCGGCGGCACGCTTCCCGTCACCTCGCCCATCGACGGGGCGACGCTTGCCCATCTGCGCGAAACCGATCCCGCCGAGATGCCCGGTGTCATCGCAAAGGCGCAAGAGGCGTTTCAGGCTTGGCGTTCCCTGCCCGCACCGCGCCGAGGCGAGCTTGTGCGCCTTCTGGGCGAAGAGCTGCGCGCGGCCAAGGCCGAGCTTGGCGCGGTCGTCACGCTGGAGGCGGGCAAGATCACGTCTGAGGGTCTGGGCGAAGTGCAGGAGATGATCGACATCTGTGATTTCGCCGTGGGCCTGTCGCGCCAGCTTTACGGGCTTTCCATCGCCTCCGAACGTCCGGGCCACCGGATGACCGAAACCTGGCATCCGCTGGGGCCCGCCGGGGTCATCACCGCCTTCAATTTCCCGGTCGCGGTCTGGTCATGGAACACCGCGATCGCGCTGGTCTGTGGTGACCCGGTGATCTGGAAACCGTCCGAGAAATCACCGCTCACCGCGATGACCTGCATGAAAATTCTGGATCGGGCGCTGGCCCGGTTCGGCGACGACGCGCCGGACGGGTTGGTTCAGCTTGTGATCGGGGGGCCGGAGATCGGCGAAGCCCTTGTCGAAAGCCCGGAGGTGGCGATCCTGTCGGCCACGGGATCGACCCGGATGGGCTCGGTCGTCGGGCCCAAGGTCGCGGCGCGCTTCGGACGGGCCATTTTGGAACTGGGCGGCAACAACGCGATGATCGTGGCCCCCTCGGCAGATCTCGACATGGCCGTGCGCGCCATCGTCTTCTCGGCGGTCGGCACGGCGGGCCAACGCTGCACCTCGCTGCGCCGGTTGATCGTGCATGAAACGATCCGCGACGCCTTGGTCGAGAAGCTGAAGGCCGCATACGCCAGCCTTCCCATCGGCGACCCGCGCGACGCGGCAACGCTCATCGGGCCCTTGATCGACGAAACCGCGCGCGACGCCATGCAGGCGGCGCTGGATCAGGCCCGGTCCGAGGGCGGCACCGTGCATGGCGGTGGCGTGGTCGACGCGATCCCGGGCGGAGCCTATGCCGCCCCCGCGCTGGTCGAGATGCCCGGTCAAACCGACATCGTGCGCCGCGAAACCTTTGCCCCGATCCTCTATGTCATGCCCTACGAGGATCTGGCAGACGCCATCGCGATCCAGAACGACGTGCCACAGGGGCTGTCATCCTGCATCTTCACCCTGAATTTGCGCGAGGCAGAAACCTTCCTCTCCGCCGTGGGGTCCGATTGCGGCATCGCCAATGTGAACATCGGCCCCTCGGGGGCGGAAATCGGCGGGGCCTTCGGGGGCGAGAAGGCAACCGGCGGCGGTCGCGAATCCGGCTCGGACGCCTGGAAGGGCTACATGCGCCGCCAAACCTCGACCGTGAATTACTCCGCCGAGCTACCGCTGGCCCAAGGCGTCAAGTTTGACATCTAGGGGTGGGTGTTGGATGGGCGGTATCCTGTGAAGTTTTGGGGCCGATGCGACCGACCTCGGGCGTGCCCTGAATGACGGCTTCGAGGGAAGTTGACAATCGAAACCCGACCGCATATATCACGAGGTGAGGCGCAGACTTGTGTTGCCCTCTTTCCGAAGCCCGCGCGTTAGCGCGGGTTTTCGTGTTTATGGGGCTTTTTGTGACCTACATTGCCTATTTGGATGAGTTTGGCCACATCGGCCCCTACATTAGCCGCGACGATCCTCGGCACAACGACAGCCCCATCTTCGGTCTTGCCGGTCTTGTGCTTCCACTTGATGAGGTACGGAACTTTGGAACCTGGTTCTATCAGCGAAAATGTGAACTGCTAAAGTTCGAAATCGACCGTTCTGACATGCATCCATCCGTCTGGGAGAAGAAGGGCTCAGCTCTTTACACGGTACGGAATGTCGAGAGATATCGCGAGCTACGCAACTTTACCAACCGGCTTTTCAATAAAATAGGAACGCTTGGTGGCTTTGCCTTCTATGTCGGGCAACGCAAGCACGATGCTGCCGGCGACCACGATGCCAACGCCCTCTATCGGCATATTTTGCGTGAGGCGATCAAGCGAATCGACCAGCACTGTGCAGAGGATTGCACACCCGTTGTTCAGTTTCTCCTTGCCCTTGACGAGCACGAACAGCGGTCAGCTCTCGTTACACAAGCGGCGATCGCCATGTATGGGACCGATCGACGACGATGCCTTGTTGAGCCGCCCTTTCAGCTGGAAAGTCACCGCTACCAGACCATGCAGGCCGCCGATTGGATCGCCGGCTTGGTAGGTCGCCTTGGCGCATTTTGGAAAGCCCCTGACGAGTTTGCTGAAAACGAAATCTTCGCGACCTACTTCGCAGCCAGACTGCATCGACACGCAGTTAGAAGCGGTATCAGGGATTGATTTTCGCCATATTCGCTCCTTCGTCCCGGCAACGCTGCCGGATTGGGAGCGGAAAACCCACCTAACTCACCTGTTCAGATTTCCCGAGCCACCTCTACCCTCCCAAACCCCCACCCCCACGATCGGCTTTTCAATCGCGCCCAGTTGGGCGAGTGTCGCCGCATGACGACTCGGACGCGCGCGACATTTTGGGAGCTTCCGCTCAGCGATCTCACCCCGACCGAGTGGGAGGCGCTTTGTGATGGCTGTGGCAAATGCTGCCTGAACAAGCTGGAAGACGAGGACAGCGGAGAGGTGGCCTTTACCCGCGTGGCCTGTCGCCTGCTCGACAATGACACCTGCCGGTGTGCACAATACGATATTCGCCTGCACTTCGTGCCGGAGTGCATCGTGCTCACCCCGCAGAACATGGATGACATCGCCTATTTCATGCCTGAAACCTGCGCCTACCGGCTTCGCCACGAAGGGCGGCCCCTACCCCAATGGCATCCGCTGATCACCGGCGATCCTGAGAGCACCCATAAGGCCGGGCAATCGGTGCGCGGCTGGACCGTGCCGGAATTCGAAGTGGCCGAGGAAGACTGGGAAGATTACCTGATCGAGGAGAAATTCTGATGCAGTTCGCGTCCGACAACGCCGGCCCCGTTCACCCGCAGATCATCGCGTCACTGACCCGCGCCAACGCGGGCTATGCCCCGAGCTACGGCGCGGACGCGGAAACCACCCGGGCGGTCGCGATGATCCGCGAGCTGTTCGAGGCCCCTTCGGCCGAGGTCTGGTTCGTGCCCACGGGGACCGCCGCAAACGCGCTCGCCCTCGCCACCCTCGCGCATCCTTTCGACACGGTGTTTTGCGCCGATGTCGCCCATATCCACGAAGATGAATGCAATGCGCCCGAATTCTACACCGGCGGGGCCAAGCTGACCCTTGTGCCGACAGAGCATGGCCGCATCGCACCCGACACGCTGGGCCGGGTGATCGCAGGCGAAGAGACGCGCGGGGTGCATGGCCCGCAGCGGGGGCCGGTGTCTATCACGCAGGTGACCGAACGCGGGACCACCTATGACCTCGACAAGCTGCGCGCGATTTCGGAGGTGACCCATGATTTCGGCCTGAAGCTTCACATGGACGGGGCACGTTTTGCCAATGCGCTCGACCACCTCGGGTGCAGCCCCGCCGAGATGTCGTGGAAAGCGGGCGTTGACATCCTGTCATTCGGGGCCACCAAGAACGGCGCCATGGGGGCCGAGGCGGTGGTGGTTTTCGACCCGGAGGTCGCCCGAACCTTGGAATTGCGCCGCAAGCGCGCGGGTCAGCTTTTGTCAAAACACCGCTACCTCGCGGCCCAGATGACCGGCTATCTCGAAGACGGGCTGTGGTGCGACCTCGCCGCCCGGGCCAATGGTGCGGCGGCGCGGCTTGCCAAAGGGCTCGCAGCGCTGGACGCGGTTACCTTCGTGCATCCCACTGAAGCCAACATGGTCTTCGCGGCATGGCCCGCGCGCGTGCACGAGGCCTTGTTCGCGAAAGGCGCAGGTTACCACCTGTGGGGCGATACGCTCGACGGTGCCGCCCCGGATGCGCCCCTTGCCGCGCGGCTTGTCTGCGACTGGTCGATGGACGAGGCGGGGGTGGATGCCTTCCTTGAAACGCTGCGCGCCGCGCTCGCGCAGTAAACGCTCAGATCTTCAAAAAGGTCGCGATTTCGCCCGCCACGTTCACCGGGTGGGTGAGGGGCGACATGTGGCCTGCACCCACGATCACCACGCGTTGGGCATGGGGAAGACGGGCACAGATCGCCTCGTGAACATCGCGCACCCCGCGCGGCGGTGAGCCGCTTTCCAGTAAAAGCACGGGCTGTTTGATCTTCTCGATCCGGCCCGGTGCAAGCAAACCGGGCGCGTCATAAAGCGTCACGCCGCTTTCGGCGAGCACGAGATCCACGCGCTTGACCATGCTGGCCTGTCGCGTCGCATCGAGCCCATCAAAGGGAAGCTCCGGGTTCACCGCGTCGTTGAAGGTGCGGGCGGCCAACGTGGCATCGCCGGCGTCGATCGCGGCGCGCACCCGGCCCAGCATATCCTCGACCTCGGCAAAGGCGGGATGCGTCTTGATCGCCGCGAACATCACCGGTTCGATCAGGACAAGCCTGCGCACCTGTTCAGGTCGCTCCATCGCAAGACGCAGGGCCACGGTCGCGCCGAAACTATGGCCGATCACATCGGCGCGCCGGTCGATCAATTGCCCGGCGATCCTTGTGGTCAGGTCATGCAGCCCCCGCGCATCCTCGCCCCCGGTCCAAGGGCCCGATCGTCCGTGCCCCGGACGGTCGAAGGCGGTCATTGCGAGCTTGTCCAAAAGCACGGCGGCGACCCCGTTCCACGCGCCGCTGTGTGCCAGCGTGCAATGGATGAACAACGCGCGCCGCACACCGGCCCCCATTCGCGCTACGTGAGTTGGAAACCCCGTGATCCGTTCCACTGGTACGCCGCTTTCCATCGCTCACTCCCCGGAACAAAACCAACTTACAGGCAAAAGCACAAAGCGGGGCATTCCCACCACAATCCCCCGCACAACCACGCTCTCATGTGGTCATGATGCTAGCCCGGTGCTAAGCGGTGTCAACGCGTCTCGTCGCGATTCTGTTACATGGACATACGGGGACCTCATCCATGCCAGCGATCACCGAACCCAAGCTCATCACGGGGAATGCCAACCTTGACCTGGCCGAAGCGGTCGCCCGCCGGATGTCGATCCACCGCGGATCATCGGTAAGACTCGTCGGGGCGCGGGTTGAGCGGTTCAACGATGGCGAGGTGTTCGTCGAAGTCCATGAAAACGTGCGCGGCGAGGACATGTTCATCATCCAGTCGACCTCGCGGCCTGCCAACGACAACCTGATGGAGCTTTTGATCATCTCGGACACGCTGCGCCGGTCGTCGGCGGGGCGCATCACGGCGGTGATCCCCTATTTCGGCTATGCCCGGCAAGACCGCCGGACAAAGGCCCGCACGCCGATCTCGGCCAAACTGGTGGCCAACATGGTCGCGAATGCCGGGATCGAACGGGTCCTGACCATGGACCTTCACGCCGCGCAGATTCAGGGGTTCTTCGACATCCCTGTCGACAACCTTTACGCCGCCCCGATCTTTGCGCTCGACGTGGCGCACCATTTCAAGGAATGCATGGACGACGTCATGGTGATCTCGCCCGACGTGGGCGGCGTGGCCCGGGCCCGGGAGCTTGCCAAACGCATCGACGCGCCGCTGGCCATCGTCGACAAGCGCCGTGAAAAGGCGGGCGAAGTGTCGGACATGACCGTCATCGGTGACGTGACCGGCAAACGCTGCGTCATCGTCGATGACATCTGTGACACCGCCGGAACGCTGTGCAAGGCAGCCGATCTTCTCATGGAACATGGGGCGCAAGAGGTGCATGCCTATATCACCCACGGCGTCATGTCCGGCCCGGCGGTCGAGCGTGTGACGGCATCGAAGCTGAAGACGCTGGTGCTGACGGATTCGATTTCGCCCACCCCCGAGG
>JAABTN010000027.1 GCA_011389895.1 Maritimibacter sp.
TTCTTCATTGAGCGCCGCGAGAACCTCGAACGCATCGCCTTGCCGGGTTGAAAACAGCGCGCCCAACCCGCGCGCCTCCGCCCCTCGCGTGGCAAGCGCGAGCGCGGGGGCGGAGCCATCGACCGCAAGTGCGCTTTCTGCCCCGCCCGCCAGCGCGGCGAGCGAGAAGCCACCCACGTGCGAGAACACGTCGAGCACGCGCGCATCCTTGGCAAGCCCCGCAGCAAAGGCATGGTTCGGGCGCTGGTCGTAAAACAGCCCCGTCTTCTGCCCGCCCAGAAGATCGGCCATGTAGGTCGCTCCGTTCATTGGCACCGGGATCGGCCCATCCACCGTGCCCGAGATCACCTCGATCCCCTCGTCCAGCCCTTCGAGCGCGCGCGCTCGACCGGACGCGTTCTTCACCACGGTGAGAATGCCGGTGATATCGCGCAGCGCGCCTGCAAGATCGTCGATCATAACCTCGGCCCAGGCCGCGTTGGGCTGAATCACCGCCGTGTCGCCAAACCGGTCGATGATGACACCCGGTAGCCCGTCGGCCTCGGCATGAACCAGCCGGTAATAGGGGTCGGGAAACAGCCGGTCGCGGTGCCGCAGCGCCGTCTCGATCCGGCGCGCCACCCAGGCGCGGTCGATCCGGGTGTCCACGTCCCGCTCCAACATGCGCCCGATGATGCGCGAGCGCGGGTTGGCCGCGATCAGGCCGAGCGGCCTTCGGTCGGCATCCTCCAGCACCGCGATGGTGCCCGGCGCGATCGCCTTTGTCCGGCGGTCGGTCACCACCTCGTTGTCGTAAACCCATGGCGCGCCATGGCGAATGGCGCGCGCATCGGTCTTTGGTTTGAGACGAATTACGGGTCGGTCAGCATGTGTCATGCCGCCTCATAGCGCGCACGCGCCGGGCCGGAAAGCCCCGCGCGCAGGCGCCTGGTCAAAGCTTGCCGATCCGCTCGCGGATCAGGGCGGCAAGATGGTCGTGGATACGCACCGCTTGGGTTTGCCCCTTCGCCTCGGCCCGACGCGCCGCTGCGCCAGAGAGGGCGGCGAATTCGGTCGAAACCGCCTCGGGCCCATAAAGAACCGTGCCACTGCGTGGGTCGATCAGGCGAAAGGTAAAGTCGATTTCATGCTGCCCACCAAAGAATTTCCGCGTGATCGGGGTCACCGCGTGAAACCTGTGCAGGGTGACATCGAGAACTGCTGACTGCGCGCGCCCGGCACCGCCGATGTCCGTGGTCCCGGCTTCCAACGCCCGGGTCACGATCCGGTCCACCTGCGCATGACGGTCCCCCAGTGGTTCCTCCTGCCACAAGATATGCGCACGCGGCTTGATCGATTGCGCTTCGCTCACGCTCAGACTGCGCGGCACCTCGACGCGCACCGTGCTGATCGAAAAGCGGCCCGACGCGGGTTGAACCGGGGCCGCGCCGGACTGGGGCGCGGCGACCAGCGGCGTCTGGCCCGCGCTCCGCGTGACCTCGGCATGCTCAAGCTCACCGGGACCCGCACAGGCCCCGAGAAACGTGCCCAAAAGGACCGAAAGCGCGATGGAGCGCGATGTGTGTGTTACGCGGTGACGGGTTTTCATGATCTCATCCTTCCGATCAAGGCTACGTCTCTGGACAAGATAGTTAACGATTTCGTCCACAATGGGGCGGTGGCAGCGTGTATTTGTGACATCTCGCGAACAATGCCAGCCACGGCGCCGGTCCAACTGGCGCGGATCAAGACTCGCGTCAGATGGGTTGTTAGCGGTAACGGCCCGTGATACTTAACGGGCAAAGACCCCGGCACCCTAGCCAAGAACAGGAAACCGCATGTCCTTGCATTCCGAAATCGACCGCGTCACCCAACGGATCATCGCCCGCAGCGCAGACCGGCGCGCGACCTATATGGACCGCATCCGCGCACAGGTGGAAAAAGGCCCAAACCGCGCACATCTAAGCTGTTCGGGTCAGGCCCATGCCTACGCGGGCGCGGGCCCCGATCAGGAGGCGCTGGCCACCAAGGATGCCCCCAACCTCGGGATCGTCACCGCCTATAACGACATGCTTTCGGCTCATCAGCCGTTCGAACGCTTCCCCGATCTGATCAAGGCCGCGGCGCGCGCCGAAGGGGCGACGGCGCAGGTCGCGGGCGGTGTCCCGGCCATGTGCGACGGGGTCACGCAAGGTGAAGTGGGCATGGAGCTTTCGCTCTTTTCACGCGACGTCATCGCGCTCGCCACCGGCGTTGCCTTGAGCCACGATACCTTCGACGCGGCGGTTTACCTCGGGGTTTGCGACAAGATCGTTCCGGGTCTCGTGATCGCCGCTGCCACCTTTGGCCATATCCCCGGTATCTTCATGCCCGCCGGGCCCATGACCTCGGGCCTGCCCAATGATGAGAAGGCCAAGGTGCGCCAGAAATTCGCTGCGGGCGAGATCGGGCGCGAGGAATTGATGGAGGCCGAGATGGCCGCCTATCACGGCCCCGGAACCTGCACCTTCTACGGCACCGCGAATTCGAACCAGATGCTGATGGAATTCATGGGGCTGCACCTGCCGGGCGCGAGCTTCGTGAACCCGAACACGCCCCTGCGCGATGCCCTGACAGAAGAGGCCGCGCGCCGGGCTACGCAGATCACGGCGGCAGGCAATGCCTTTACCCCGGTTGCCGAGGTGCTGGACGAAAAGGCCTTTGTGAACGCCATCGTCGGGCTGATGGCCACCGGCGGGTCAACCAACCTTCTGCTCCACCTGCCCGCGATGGCGCGGGCGGCGGGCATAGATCTCGCGCTTGAGGATTTTGCCGATATTTCCGCCGTCACGCCGCTCATGGCGCGGGTCTATCCCAACGGTCTGGCGGACGTGAACCATTTTCACGCCGCAGGCGGGCTGGGCTACATGATCGGCAACCTTCTGGACGAAGGGCTTTTGCATGACGATGTGCGCACCGTGGCGGGCGATGGCCTGTCGCGTTATGCGCATGAGCCGAAGCTTGAAGACGGGCGGATCAGTTATGAAAGCGCCCCGCGCAAAAGCGTGAATGACAAGATCCTGCGCGCGGCCTCGGACCCGTTCCAGCAAACCGGCGGGCTGTCGTGGATGACCGGCAACCTGGGCCAAGCGGTGATGAAGGTCTCCGCCGTCGACCCCGCGCGCCACGTGATCGAGGCCCGCGCACGGGTGTTTCACGATCAGGGCGCGGTGAAGGCGGCCTTCAAAGCCGGTGAATTTACCGAGGACACCGTGGTCGTCGTCCGGTTCCAGGGGCCGAAGGCCAACGGCATGCCCGAATTGCACGGTCTCACCCCCACGCTCGCGGTGTTGCAGGACCGGGGGCTGAAGGTCGCGCTGGTCACCGATGGGCGCATGTCGGGCGCGTCTGGCAAGGTGCCCTCGGCGATCCACATGTCGCCCGAGGCGATGAACGGAGGCCCGATTGCCAAGGTGCGCGACGGCGATATGGTGCGCCTCGACGCCACCAAGGGCACCATCGACGTGCTCACCGACGGGTTCGCCGACCGCGCCCCGGTCACCGTCGATCTTTCCGCCAACACCCACGGGCTTGGCCGCGAGATGTTCGAGATTTTCCGCCAGAACGTCGGCCTCGCCGCCGATGGCGCTGGCGTCGTTGTCTGAGGAGCGGAAAACATGACCCCAGAAGCCGCAAGCCGCGACGCCGAAGCCATCTGCACCTTGGCCCCGATCGTGCCGGTGCTTGTCGTCGACCGGGTGGACCAGGCCGCACCGCTGGCCCGCGCGCTTGTCGCAGGCGGGCTTCCGGCGCTGGAAGTGACCCTGCGTACCGAGGCGGCGCTCGACGTGATCGCCGCGATGGCCGAGGTCGAGGGCGGCGTGGTCGGGGCCGGAACGCTTCTGACCCCAGACGACGTGAAGCGCGCGAAGGACGCGGGCGCGCGCTTCGGCGTCTCGCCCGGCGCGACCGACACCCTGCTGGCGGCCTGCGAAGCGGCTGATTTGCCGCTTCTGCCGGGTGCGTCCTCGGCCACCGAAGCCATGCGGCTTTTGGAGCGAGGATACCGGGTGCAGAAATTCTTTCCGGCGGAAGCCGCCGGGGGCGCACCGTTTCTCAAATCGCTCGCCGCGCCCCTGCCCCAGATCCGGTTTTGCCCGACCGGCGGTATTTCACCCGAGAACGCGACCAGCTATCTCGCCCTGCCCAACGTAATTTGCGCCGGGGGGTCATGGGTCGCGCCCAAGGCCATGGTGGAAGCCGAGGATTGGGACGGGATCGAAGCGCTGGCCCGGGCGGCGGCGGCCCTGCCCCGCTAGGTTTTCAACTTCGGCGCGCGCGCGAGCCGCCCCGCCGACCCCGCGCTTCGACCGTCTTGCCCTGCCCTTCGCGAAGCACCTGTGTCATCGGATGATCCGGCGCGGCGGGGCCATAGACCGACAACAAGAGATCAATGTCCTCGGTGGTGCGAACCGCTGCGCGGTGGCTGATGGCCCAGTCGAAAAAGATCACCCGGCAATCCTGTATCGTGATGCCCTCGATAGCATAGGCTTCCCGGATCAGCCCGCTTGGGTCGACCGCCCGAAGCGCCTCTTCGTCGTCTTGCATGCGCGTCATGCGGATACCTCCCCGGGTATGCGGGCCAAGACCGCCTCGATCGCGGCCTCGGAGCCTTTGACGCAATGCGTCACCTTCGCCAAGAGCGCCTCGGCACTGTCCACGCCCATCACACGGCACAAGAACCCGCGCCCACCCGGGCCGATGGCATCAAGATCAAGCCGATCTTCGGTCAAGAGCTTCGTCGCCGATTGCAACAGGCGCAGGGTGTCATAGGCCTTTGTGAGCGCGCGCGCCTCGGTCTCGCCGATCCAGCCGATGCTCACCCCGGCCTCGATCTGCGCCCGCGTCTCGCGCGGGGTCTCAGGGGCAAGGACGGCGGCGGCCTGTGCGATCAATTCGATGTCTTGCAACCGCCCCGGTCCGATCTTGGCGTCCAGTGGCCCGGACCCCGCCTTTGCCTCGGCGATCCGGGCGCGCATGTCGATCACGTCGCGCAGGGTGGCCTCCGGGGCGCGGGGAAGCGACAGAACCTCGCACCGGAGCGCCTCGACCGCCGCGCCGATCTCGTCCTCGCCCGCCACGGCGCGCGCACGGGTGAGCGCAAGATGTTCCCAGGTCCAGGCCTCGCCGCGCTGATAGCTTTCGAACGCCGTGAGAGACGTGGCAACCGGCCCCTGCCGCCCTGAGGGTCTGAGCCGCATGTCCACCTCGTAAAGCCGCCCCTCGGGCATCTGGGCCGACAGCGCGGTGACAAGCGCCTGTGTGAGCCGCGAATAATAGGCCCGCGCGCCAAGCGGGCGGCGTCCATCGCTCTCCGCATCTCCCGGCGCATCGTAGATCAGGATCAGGTCGAGATCCGAGGTCGCGGTCGTGGTGCGCGCGCCGAGCGACCCCATGCCGATCACCGCCGCGCCCTTGCCCGGCGGCGCGCCATGTTTGCGGGCAAAATCTTCGACCACGAAAGGCCAGAGCACCCGCACCACCGCATCCGCGAGATCGGCATATTCGCGCGCCGCCTCATCGCCGGTGATCAGGCCGCGCAACAGATGCACCCCGATCCTGAAATGCCATTCCTTCATCCACCGCCGCGCGCCATCAAGCCGGGTCTCGTAGTCGTCGAACGGGGCGAGATAGGCGTCAAGCTCGACCCTCAGCCCCGCTTCACCCGGCCAATCGGCGAAGAAATCCCCCCCGATCACGGCATCGAGCACTTGGGCATTGCGCCCGAGATAGACCGAGAGCGCGGGGGCGGTCGACGCGATATCAAGGATCAGATCGACCAGCGCCGGGTTCGCCTCGAACAAGGCAAAAAGCTGAACACCGGCGGGCAGGCCCTTGAGAAATTTATCGAAATTCAAAAGCGCCTCGCGCGGGCGGGCACCCCCGGTGAGCTTTGCCACGAGATCGGGCTTGAGCCGCTCAAAAATCGCCACGGCGCGCGACGAGCGCAGCGCAGGGTAGGATTTCCATCCATCCACGATCTCGGCATCCTCGGGCGACAGGTCATAGCCGTCATCCGGCGCACCGGTCCCGTCGGGCGCAAAGAAATCCTCGGTCAAGGTGTGCACTTCGGTCAAAGCCTCGGTCAGCTCGGATTTCAGAACCTCGGTATCGGCGTCCATCATGGCCGCGATGCGGGCAAAGCCTTCGGGCGACGTGGGCAGCGCATGGGTCTGGGCGTCCCGCACCATCTGCACGCGATGCTCGATCTCGCGGTGGAACCGGTAGTGCCGGGTCAAACGCGCCGCCGCCTCTTCGGGCACCCAGCCCTTCTCGGCCAGCGCGGCCAGCCCCGCCACCGTGCCGGTCACCCGCAGGTCGTGGTCGCGCCCGCCCGCGATCAGCTGCCGGGTCTGGGTAAAGAACTCGATCTCGCGAATGCCGCCGCGCCCCAGCTTCATGTCGTGGCCCGGCAAGGTGATCGGTCCATGCAATCCCTTCTCGCGCCGAATGCGCAGGCGCATGTCATGGGCATCCTGAATGGCCGCGAAATCAAGGTGTTTGCGGTAGACGAACGGGATCAGCCTGTCGAGAAAGGCCGCCCCAGCCGCCCGGTCTCCCGCGCAAGCGCGCGCCTTGATGAACGCCGCGCGTTCCCATGTGCGCCCGAGACTTTCGTAATAGCGTTCCGCCGCATCCATCGACACGATGACGGGCGTGACCGAGGGATCGGGTCTCAGCCGTAGATCGGTGCGAAAGACATAGCCCTCGGCGGTGTTTTCCGACAACATCGCGCTCATCTTGCGCACCGCGCGGATGAGGCTGGCGCGCGCATCGTGGAAATCGTCGGGATCAAAGCGTTCCTCGTCAAACAGCATGATCAGGTCGATGTCCGACGAATAATTCAGCTCGTAAGCCCCCATCTTGCCCATCGCCAGCGCCACCGCGCCACCGGCCAGGTCACGTGCCATGGCGTCGCCCCCCGGCAACTTGCCCCGGCGCACCTCTTCCCCGACATGATGGGCGAGCGCGGCCTGCGTGGCGAGATCGGCAAAATCGGTCAGCGCATGGGTCACCTCTTCCAGCGACCAGACACCGGCGAGATCGGCGAGCCCGCAATAAAGCGCCACCCGCCGTTTCGCGACTCTCAGCGCCACGTCGAGCGGGCCCTCTTCAAGGATCAGAGCAGAGGCAAAGGCAACACCGGGTTCTTCGGACAGGGCCGCGCGCAGCCATGCCTCTTCGCGTTCCATCAACCCCTTGAGATAGGGCGAACATCCAGCAACCCCGACCAGAACCTGACGCACCTCGGGGGCGAGATCGTCGAAACGCTGCCGGGCATCGGCGGCATGATCGGCCTCAAACGGCCGGGGGGATCGGGTGATGGAACGGGCAAATGTCATGGGCGGACAGTGGCGCTGACGCATGGGGTGGTCAAGACGCGATCAATATGCTCACTGGCGATATGAGCAAGTCATTGAAACGCGTCAAACGTGCATTGGACGAGGCCGGGATCACGGCTGAAATCCTCGAGATGGCCGAGGGCACCCGGACGGCGGAAGATGCCGCGCGGGCCGCGGGCTGCGAGATCGACCAGATCGTGAAATCGGTGATTTTCCGGGGCGAGGAAGATGGCCGTGCAATCCTGTTTCTCACCGCCGGGGGCAACCGGGTGGATGGGGTGAAGGCAAGCGCGGTGGCGGGCGAAGCGCTGGGCAAGGCCGACGCCGCACTGATCCGCGAACAGACCGGCTTCGCAATCGGCGGTGTTGCCCCCATCGGGCACCTGACCCCGATCCGTGCTTTCATCGACCCAAGGCTCTTCGATTTCGACGTGATCTGGTCCGCAGCGGGCACGCCACGGCATGTTTTTGCCGTTGATCCGCGCGATATCGAACGGCTTTCCGGGGCACAAGCAGCTGATTTCACTTCATAATCAAAATTAATGTGAATGATTTTCACATTTTTCCTTGATCCCGACGCCCGTCATGCCAATCTATGCAATGTGAAAGACATTCACATCGCACAGACCGCTGCACCGCATGAACAGAAAGGACAACGCCAATGAGCACCGCCGTGGACAGCACCGTTCCGCACAATCGTGGGGGATGGTTCGCAAATGCCGAAGCCTGGCTTGATGATAAGGGCAAAGGGGCCTGGATCGCGGCCATGGTTCTCGGGTTCATCTTTTTCTGGCCCGTCGGCCTCGCCCTTCTGGCCTACATGATATGGAGCAAACGCATGTTCGCAGGATCTTGCAACGGCAAGCGCCGCGCCCGTCATCACCGCGACGAGGGCGCCCACATGAGCCAGCGCCACGGATTTCGCGCGACCGGCAACGGGGCCTTCGATGCCTACAAGGCCGAAACGCTCAGACGCCTGATGACCGAGCAGGAACAGTTCGAGGCCTTTCTCGACCGTCTCCGTGACGCCAAGGACAAGCAGGAATTCGACCAGTTCATGGACGAACGCGCCACCGCCGCCCGCGCCACCGATGCGGATACGGGCACCGATGAGGACGACGAAACCGGCATCGGCGAAGACGGGCCCGTGGTGGCCCGCGAACCCAAGGGCTGAGACCCCGCATAGACCGCAGACAGGCCCCGGTTCTTGCCGGGGCCTGACCGACGACACATATGCGAGAGACGAAAGACAGGATGACCGAGACCATGCAAAATCACACCGGGCCATATCATTCCGGCTGGGGCCTTCCGGACCCGGATTACCAATCCGAGTTTTATGAGAATGTGCCAGCCAAGCGCGCGATCGCCTGGGTGATCGACACGATCATCGTCGTGGCCATCGTGACCGCGCTGATCGTCGTCACCGTGGGGATCGGGGTCTTCTTCGCCGGTTTTTTGTGGCTGATCGTCGGGTTCATCTACCGGATCGTGACGCTGGCCAATGGGTCGGCCACGCTCGGCATGCGGATGGCGGCGATCGAATTGCGCCGTGGCGACGGGTCACGTTTCGACCTGGGCACGGCCATCTTCCACACGCTGGGCTATTCGCTGTCGATGTCGTTTGTCTTGCCACAGGTGGCCTCGATCATCCTGATGCTGACGAACGAACGGGGACAGGGCCTGAGCGATCTTGCGCTTGGCACGGCGGCGATCAACCGCGCCGCGCGCACCTGAGACGCGGCATGTTCCTCTGCCCCCCGTTTACCTGTCCGGCGCAGGGGGCTTGGCGGGTGCGGATTTCGTTGATACGTTCCCCTCAACTGGGTTAAAAATCAACTTAAAAACGCACAATGCGACACACGCTTCCTCTTGCCCCGCAGTTTTACGTGACTGCGCCACAACCGTGCCCTTACCTTGATGGCCGGCTGGAGCGGAAGCTGTTTACCGCGCTGCAGGGCGAACAGGCCGAGGATTTGAACGACGCCCTTTCGAAACAGGGGTTTCGCCGGTCGCAAAACGTCCTCTACCGCCCGTCCTGCGCCGATTGCAACGCCTGCCTGTCGGCACGCATTCGGGTGGCGGATTTCAAACCGTCGAAAAGCCAACGGCGCGCCGCGAAGAAGAACGACCACATGGCCCGACGCACCCGCGCACCTTGGGCCACGGAAGAGCAATACGACCTGTTTCGCAAATACCTCGATGAACGCCACGCCGATGGCGGCATGGCCGACATGGACGTGTTCGAATTCGCCGCGATGATCGAGGAGACCCCGGTCAAGAGCCGCGTGATCGAGTATTCCGTGCGTTCTGATGATGGCCGCACCCGCGATCTTGCCGCCGTTTGCCTGACCGATGTGCTCGATGACGGGCTGTCGATGGTCTATAGCTTCTATGACCCGGCGCTCCGCTCCAACAGCCTTGGCACCTTTGCCATTCTCGACCACATCCGTCTCGCGCAAGAAGCCAAGCTGCCTTACGTCTATCTCGGGTACTGGGTGCCCGGATCGCCGAAGATGGAATACAAGGCCAAGTTCGCGGCGCTTGAGGTTTATGCGGGCGGTCAATGGGTCGATCTGAACGATCCCGAGACCTTCGACAACCGCGCCCATCCCCTGTCCAACGACCCGATCGCCGAACAGGTCGCGCAGATTGACCTGCCCGGAGCGCAGCCCGTCAAGAAAAGCTGACCCCGGCGCGTGCCCTGCGCGGTCTGATCCGCCCACCCCCGCAAATATCCAAAACCGTGCAAATGAATTGCCCCGCCGCCCCCGAAGGCGCAGCATGGGGCACGGGGCAATACGGGCCACCACGGGGAACAGATATGACCGAGGCTGCACAACCGGCATCGACGCTGCTTTACGGGTTGGAGGACAAGCCCGCGCCTTGGGCCGCCGCTCTCGCGGCCCTTCAGCACATCCTCGCCTCCATCGTGGGGATCGTCACGCCGACGCTGGTGATCGGCGGCGTTCTGGGGCTGGGCGCAGAGATCCCCTACCTGATCGCGATGTCGCTGTTCGTGTCGGGCATCGCGACGGTGATCCAGTCGAAGACCATCGGGCCGGTCGGTTCGGGGCTCTTGTCAGTGCAGGGCACCAGCTTTGCCTTCCTCGGCCCGATCCTTGCCGCCGGTCTCGCGGTCAAATCCACGGGCGGCGGGCCCGAGGCGATCCTCGCGATGATCTTCGGGCTCTGCCTTGCCGGCTGTCTGGTCGAGATCGTCCTGAGCCAGTTTATTCACAAGCTGGGGCGCATCATCACGCCCACCGTCACGGGCATCGTAATCACCGTGATCGGCCTGAGCCTTGTGAAGGTCGGGTTCACCGATTTCGCGGGCGGGGCGCAGGCGGGCGCGACGCTCGGTGCCCCCGTCAACCTTCTGCTCGGGTCGATCGTGGTGGTCACCATCCTGACG
The DNA here is from genome assembly GCA_011389895.1 of Maritimibacter sp. Lineage (GTDB taxonomy): Bacteria > Pseudomonadota > Alphaproteobacteria > Rhodobacterales > Rhodobacteraceae > Maritimibacter. The sequence goes on from JAABTN010000027.1 coordinate 10,774, forward strand.
CTGAGCTTCGTTGCAAAGCCGCTCCTGCGGCTCTCTGCGATCATGGCGGGGCTGGTGGTCGGCACCCTCGTCGCAATGGCGCTTGGACAGGTCGACACCTCCGGTTTGGGCGCGGGCCCCGCCATCGCCCTGCCCATCCCGTTCAAATACGGTCTCGACTTCGACATCGCGCTTTTCCTGCCGGTCGCCTTCGTCTTCCTCGTCACCGCGATCGAGACATCCGGTGACCTCACCGCGAACTCGGTGATGTCCGGTCAACCGGTCAAGGGCCCGCTTTACCTCCAAAGGATCAAGGGCGGCGTGCTGGGCGACGGGGTCAATTCCGGCATCGCTGCGATCTTCAACACCTTCCCGAACACCACCTTCAGCCAAAACAACGGCGTGATCCAGATGACCGGGGTCGCGAGCCGCCATGTCGGGCTGTTCATCGGGGGCCTTCTCGTGCTCATGGGGTTCCTGCCGGTCATCGGCGCGGTGTTTCTCCTGATCCCCAAGCCGGTTCTGGGCGGTGCGACCCTGATCCTGTTTGGCACCATCGCGGTGGCGGGCATCCGGATTCTCGCGTCAGAGCCCATTGGTCGCAAGAAGGTCTATATCATGGCGGTGAGCTTCGGTCTCGGCCTTGGCGTGACGCTGGTCCCGGAGGCGACACAGCACCTGCCCGACGTCGCGCGGCAGGTTTTCGCAACCCCGATCACGCTCTCGGGCCTGTCCGCCATCATCCTGACCCTGCTCATTCCCGAGGATAAGACGACAGCCGAGACGACAGGGTCGCCCGCCGAAACGTCCGCCTAGTGCAGCGCCTTAGAAGGCAACGGACGACCTGGCCCGGCGATCTCTCCGTCAAGCAGCTGGTCACTTGGGTGAAATTCGGTGTAATGGCTTAGCGCAGTATATAGGAGCGATGGCAGTGCGAAGATGCGAGTTTAAAGTGCTCCGCCAAAATCCGGAAAACGGTTCTTGGCGGAGCATTGATTGCGACCAACCTACCTTTATCTAAGTCATATCAATCGCAACTTGACCAACTTGAATAATTGGTTCGATATTCGTGAAATTGGGCAAGTCCCCCATTATTTTGCTAGCATTTGGAGAGAATGCTGCTTCGAAAGCGTCGACGGTTTCAAAGTATAAATTGCCTATCGCTTGGTAGGTCGCAGCGGAGCCGGGCTCACCCCCTTGCAGGCCTTTTTCAACGGTAGCGCCTTTCACCGCATCTCCCAATGTATCCAACACCATCGGCACGTGCTGGTCGCAATAATAATCCATATCGAAGGTTTTGCCGCCTCCATTTGGATACAGTACACTGACTTTGATCATGTCTTTTTGCACATTGTCCTCGCTTTCATTCTTTTTTCATCACAAGGTCCCGAAGGGTTTGCCGCTAAAATGTCTCGAGTTGAACCCGAGGCACAATAAAAACGCGAAGTGCTAATGAGTGCCAATTTGTTGCGCGCGCTTCGAGAAAAGCTGTGTCTCATGTCCCTCTCGAAGCGTTTTAGTTGGCGTCCTTCGAGACCTTGCTACTCTTAAAATTAATACAGGGGCTAGGATAAGCCGGGAAATAATCAGATCGAGCATATAGAATATCGATATGAACAATTCCGACCCCTTCGCGATAAGTTCGGGCAAGCCACTTGGGAAGTATCGGTTGAATGCCAATTCAACCAGGCAGCCGAGAAGATGCATCCCTTTCGCCAGCTCAAAAACGCCAAGGCCCAGAAGAAGCACGCCAGCGCAACAGATGTTCCATCAAACCAGATATTGGACGGCTGGGGGCACGCCAGGAACCCTGCGTCCGGCGCAGACCACGAGATACGAGAAAAGGGTGCCCTGACCCGGGCGCCCTTTGCGTCGGTTTGTCCCGGCGCTGTCTTTCAGCGTGGCTTTGCCGATGGCTGCGCGTCCGGCCACGATCCACCCGACTCGGGCGGTCTGCGCCAGCCTCACCCCCGTTGGGTGACGCCTGCGTGACACCCTTGTGTCCGGCGTTTGAAACCTTGTCTCCGCGCGGGTGTCCCTGCGGGTCTCGCCCTGCCACGTCTCCCATGTCCGGTTTTTCGATAATTTCGTGAAAAACCGCCCCCGCGACACATTATTCATGGGATTTCCCGTTGACGCCCCCCGGTGCCCCTCCTAATACTCCCCGCACAGCACAGGAGACATGGTCTTGGAAAGCCTTGTAGTCATCGTAGGACATCGGCGCATGGGACGGTAACGGACCCCTGATGGTTCCCCATGCGCCCCCGAGAAACCTCGGGGGCTTTTTTGTGACCGAAGACAAGGGGCCCGGTGCCCGATACGGAGAGAGACATGACACGTCAAATGACCGGCGCGAAAATGGTGGTTCAGGCTCTGAAGGATCAGGGTGTGGACACGGTATTTGGCTATCCGGGCGGTGCCGTGCTTCCGATTTATGACGAGATCTTCCAGCAAAACGAAATCCAACACGTTCTGGTGCGTCATGAACAGGGGGCGGTGCACGCAGCCGAAGGCTATGCCCGGTCCACGGGCAAACCCGGTGTCGTGCTCGTCACCTCGGGCCCCGGGGCGACCAACGCGGTCACCGGGTTGACCGATGCGCTGCTGGATTCGATCCCGCTCGTGGTTCTGACCGGACAGGTGCCGACCTTCATGATCGGCACCGACGGGTTCCAAGAGGCCGACACGGTCGGCATCACCCGCCCCTGCACCAAGCACAACTGGCTGGTGAAAGACACCGAGAAGCTGGCCGAGACCATCCACCAGGCCTTCCATGTCGCCGTCACGGGCCGCCCCGGCCCGACCCTCGTCGACATCCCGAAGGATGTGCAGTTCGCCCAAGGCAGCTATGTCACGCCGCAGAAATCGCGGACCGACAACTACCAGCCGCAGATGAAGGGCGACATCGCCGACATCACCGCGCTGGTCGAGATGATCGAGGCCGCCGAACGCCCGGTGTTCTATACCGGCGGCGGCGTGATCAACTCGGGCCCCGGGGCGAGCCAGCTTTTGCGCGAATTGGTCGAGGCCACGGGGTTTCCGATCACCTCAACTCTGATGGGTCTGGGGGCCTATCCGGCGACGGGCGAGAAATGGATTGGCATGCTCGGGATGCACGGGCTTTACGAGGCCAACATGGCGATGCACGACTGCGACCTGATGATCAACATCGGGGCGCGGTTCGATGACCGGATCACCGGGCGTATCGACGCCTTTTCGCCCGGCTCGAAGAAGGCCCATATCGACATCGACCCCTCGTCGATCAACAAGGTCGTCCGCGTCGATGTGCCGATCGTGGGGGACGTGGGGCACGTGCTGGAAGACCTGCTGCGCATCTGGAAATCGCGCGGGCGCAAGACGAACACCGACGCGCTCAAGACATGGTGGACCCAGATCAACGCGTGGCGCGACGTGAAATGTCTGACCTACACCAATTCGGACACGATCATAAAACCGCAATACGCGGTCGAGCGGCTTGAAGCGCTGACCCGTGGCAAGGACCGGTATGTCACCACCGAGGTGGGCCAACACCAGATGTGGGCCGCGCAATTCATGGACTTCAATGAACCGGGGCGCTGGATGACCTCGGGCGGGCTCGGGACCATGGGCTATGGCCTGCCCGCCTCGGTCGGTGTGCAACAGGCGCACCCCGATGCGCTGGTGATCAATGTCGCCGGCGATGCCTCGTGGCTGATGAACATGCAGGAAATGGGCACGGCGGTGCAGTTTCGCCTGCCGATCAAGCAATTCATCCTGAACAACGAACGCCTCGGGATGGTGCGCCAATGGCAACAGCTTTTGCATGGCGAGCGGTATTCGCATTCCTGGTCGGACAGCCTGCCCGATTTCGTGAAGCTGGCCGAGGCTTTTGGGTGCAAGGGCCGCGTGGTGTCGAATCCGTCCGAGCTCGATGACGCGATCGAAGAGATGATGGCCTATGACGGTCCCTTCATCCTCGATGTGCTGGTCGAGAAACACGAGAATTGCTTCCCGATGATCCCCTCGGGCGAACCCCACAACAGCATGCTTCTGGGCGAGGTCGAAGCGACCGACGCGATCCGGGGCAAAGGTGCGACGTTGGTTTAAGGAGCGCGTATAAATGTCTGCTTTGAATATTAAAAAAGGCTCAACGAAAAAATCCGCCTATGAGCTTCGTGACCCAAATGCTGAAGTCTTTGAAACCCACACGCTGGCCGTGATCGTGGACAACGAAGCGGGCGCTCTCGCCCGTGTCATCGGGTTGTTCTCAGGTCGCGGTTACAACATCGACTCGCTCACCGTGGCCGAGGTCGATCACCTGGGCCATACCTCGCGCATCACCATCGTGACGCGCGGCACCCCCGCGATCATCGAACAGATCAAGGCCCAGCTTGGCCGGATCGTGCCGGTGCACGATGTTCACGATCTCACCGTCGAAGGCCCCTCGGTCGAGCGCGAGCTGGCGTTGTTCAAGGTGCGGGGCACCGGAAACGACCGGGTCGAGGCGCTTCGGCTGGCCGATATCTTCCGCGCCAACGTGATGGATTCGACGCTGGAGAGCTTTATCTTCGAGCTGACCGGCACCCCGGACAAGGTCGATGCCTTTGCCGAGCTGATGCGCCCCCTCGGGCTTGTCGAGCTTGCCCGCACCGGCGTCGCCGCCCTGTCGCGCGGATCGGAGTAGCAGGCGGGACACAAAGAAAAAGGGGAGCCCGAGGGCTCCCCAGTTTCGCTGATAAGGCTCATCGTTCGTACCGCCCGGTATCGTTTTCTGCCTGCGGCCTTATCCGCGCCAGGGGCGAACGCATCCGCCCCCGTGTGACAAGCGGCGTGGCCCATCGCCCCCACCGCCCTGATGGTCATGCCCGTTTTCGCACCTCCGGCACCGACCCGAGGGTCAGGAAATAGGCCACGCCGTGGGTCATGTCGAATTCCCGCACGGTCATGTTGATCTCCTGACCATCCGCGCATCGGAAGGTGACCGGGCCCGAGGTTTCCAGCCCGATCATCGCGGCGGGCACCCTAAACGACCCCGACCCGAAGGTCTCACCGCCGCCCGAGGTGATCAGAACCCGCAGGTCCATCCGGTCGGTCTCCCGCCCATCGACCACGAAGGCGCCGGTGAAGTCGCGTATCTCCATCCGCCCCGCCTCAGCTACAGCCGCTCGTGCCGCCGCAGGTGTTGCACTTCATGCAGGTCCCGTTGCGCACTAGGGTGTAGTTGCCGCAATCGCCGCAGGGGTCACCTTCGAACCCCTGCATCCGGGCCTTGGCGCGGGCGTCCATCGTGGTGACGGTGCCCGTGCCCACGGCGGTCGCAGGGTCCGAGATCATCGTGCCGCCCGCGTGCGGCCCGGCGGTCTCTGGCACGAGGGTGTTCAACGCGCCAAGCGTATCCCCGCGCCCCTGCGCCTCCATGCCTCCGCGCAGAACCACGAGCTCTTGCGGAAGCCGCTTGCGCAGGTAGCCGGTCGAAGACACCTGCTTGAGCATTTCAAGCGACCGGGCGGCAGAGCTTTCAGACATCTCCTGCACGTTGGCCACGCCCTCTTCCTGCCCGCGTCCGAGATCGTCGAACGACGCGCCTTCCGGCTTCACATGGGCCAGATCGGTGCGGTCGAGATAGGACACCGCAAGCTCGCGGAAGATGTAGTCGAGGATCGAGGTCGCGTTCTTGATCGAGTCGTTGCCCTGCACCATGCCCGCAGGCTCGAATTTCGTGAAGGTGAAGGCATCCACGAATTCTTCCAGCGGCACGCCGTATTGCAGGCCGACCGACACCGCGATGGCGAAGTTGTTCATCATCGCGCGGAAGCCTGCGCCTTCCTTGTGCATGTCGATGAAGATCTCGCCAAGGTTGCCGTCCTCGTATTCCCCGGTGCGCAGGTAGACCTTGTGACCGCCCACGATGGCCTTCTGGGTATAACCCTTGCGCCGTTGCGGCATCTTTTCACGGCCTGCACGCGCCACTTCCTTGATCACCACTTTCTCGATGATCTTCTCGGCGAGCACTTCGGCCTTCTGATGCTGGGTGCCGGAGGCGAGGATTTCCTCGGCCTCTTCGTCGTCCTCGACCAGCGCGGAGGCGAGAGGTTGGCTCAGCTTCGATCCATCGCGGTAGAGCGCGTTGGCCTTCACGCCCATCTCCCAAGACCGCTCGTAGGCCGCCTGGCAATCCTCGATCGTCGCATCGTTCGGCATGTTGATCGTCTTCGAGATCGCGCCGGAGATGAACGACTGCGCGGCCGCCATCATGTCGATATGGCTGTTCACGCCAAGGAAGCGCTTGCCCTTCTTGCCGCAGGGGTTGGCGCAATCGAAGATGTGGTAGTGTTCTTCCTTCAGGTGCGGCGCACCTTCCAGCGTCATGGTGCCCAGCACGTGGTCATTGGCCGCCTCGATGTCGCCTTTGGAGAAACCGAGGTGACGCAGCAGGTCAAAGGTCGGGTCCGACAATTGCGCGTCGGTCAGCCCGAGATCGGCCTTGCAGAACTCTTCGCCCAGCGTCCACTGGTTGAACAGGAAACGGATGTCGAAGGCCGAGGCAAGGCCTTGCTCAAGCTTGGCAATCTCCGCCTCGCCGAACCCCTTCTGGGTCAGCGTGCCGATGTTGATCCCCGGCGCATTGCCGAACGACCCGTGGCCGACGGCGTAGGCGATGATCTCTTCGATCTGGGCAGACCCATAGCCGATCTTCTCAAGTGCTGCGGGCACCGAGCGGTTGATGATCTTGAAATACCCGCCGCCCGCGAGCTTCTTGAACTTCACCAGCGCAAAGTCCGGCTCGATCCCGGTGGTGTCGCAATCCATCACCAGACCGATGGTGCCGGTCGGCGCGATGACGGACACCTGCGCGTTGCGAAAGCCGTGCTTTTCGCCCATCTCCAGCGCCGCATCCCAACTCGACATCGCCAGGTCGACCAGCTTGCGGTCCGGGCAGCCTGCGTGATCCAGCGCGACGGGTTTGACGTCGAGCGCCTCGTAGCCCTCGGTCGCGCCATAGGCGGCGGTGCGGTGGTTGCGGATGACGCGCAGCATGTGGTCGGCGTTGCGCTTGTAGCCCGGGAAGGTGCCCAGCTCGCCCGCCATTTCGGCAGAGGTGGCATAGGACACGCCAGTCATGATCGCGGTCAGCGCCCCGGTGAGCGCCCGGCCCTCTTGCGAATCGTAGCCATGGCCCATGTTCATCAACAGGCCGCCGATATTGGCATACCCCAGCCCGAGCGTGCGGAAGTCATAGGACCGTTGAGCGATCTCTTTCGACGGGAACTGCGCCATCAGGACCGAGATTTCCAGCGTCACGGTCCAGATCCGCGTCGCGTGCATGTATTCTTCGGCCTGGAAGGCGCCATCCTTGAGGAAGGTCAGCAGGTTCATCGAGGCGAGGTTACAGGCGGTATCGTCAAGGAACATGTATTCCGAGCACGGGTTGGAGCCGCGAATATCGCCGTCCGCCGGGCAGGTGTGCCAGGCATTGATGGTGTCGTGATACTGGATGCCCGGATCGGCACAGGCCCAGGCGGCATGGCCGATCTGTTCCCACAGGTCGCGCGCCTTGATCGTCTTGGCGACCGTGCCATCGGTGCGCCGGATCAGCTCCCAATCCGCATCGTCCTTCACGGCCTTGAGGAAGGCATCGGTGACGCGCACGGAATTGTTCGAGTTCTGGCCGGACACGGTGGCATAGGCTTCCGAATCCCAGTCGGTGTCGTAGGTCGGAAATTCGATCGACGCAAAGCCTTGGCGGGCATAGTCGAGAACGCGCTTGATGTAAGTCTCGGGGATCGCGACCTTTTTCGCGGCGCGCACCGCCTGTTTCAACTGCGGGTTTTGCTTGGGATCGGTGGCGCTTTCGATGTCGCCGTCCCAACCGTGGATCGCGGTGAAGATGTCGTTGAGATGCGCTTCGTGCATCTTGGACCCGGCGACGAGCGAGGCGACCTTTTGCTCCTCCTTCACCTTCCAGTTGATGTATTCCTCGATATCCGGGTGGTCGGCATCGACGATAACCATCTTGGCCGCGCGGCGCGTGGTCCCGCCCGATTTGATCGCGCCCGCCGCGCGGTCGCCGATCTTGAGAAAGCCCATCAGGCCGCTGGACTTGCCCCCGCCCGAGAGCGGCTCATTGGCCGCGCGCAGGCTTGAGAAATTGGTGCCGGTGCCGGAGCCGTATTTGAACAGCCGCGCCTCACGGACCCAGAGATCCATGATGCCGCCATCGCCCACAAGGTCGTCCCCGATGGACTGGATGAAGCAGGCGTGGGGCTGCGGATGTTCGTAGGCCGAGGTCGAGCGGGTCAGCTTACCGGTCTCGTGATCGACATAGTGGTGCCCTTGGCTCGGGCCGTCGATGCCGTAGGCCCAATGCAACCCGGTATTGAACCACTGGGGCGAGTTTGGCGCGCCCATCTGCTTGGCCAGCATGAACCGCATTTCATCGAAATAGGCGCGGGCGTCCTCTTCGGCGGTGAAATAGCCACCTTTCCAGCCCCAGTAGGTCCAGGCACCGGCGAGACGGTCGAACACCTGCTTGGACGAAGTTTCGCCGACAAACCGTTGATCTTCATCAAGTTTCGCGAGCGCCTTTTCATCGGGCACGCGACGCCACAGGAACTCGGGCACGCCGGCTTCCTTGACCGGTTTGGTCTTGGCCGGCACGCCCGCCTTGCGGAAATATTTCTGCGCGATGACATCAGAGGCAACTTGGCTCCAACTGTCGGGCACTTCGACATTGTCGAGCTTGAACACCACGGAGCCATCCGGATTGCGGATCTCGGACATGATGTTGGTGAAAGCGATTGCGTCGTAAGCGTCTTTGCCTGCATCGGTAAATTTGCGTTCTATTTTCATTGCGGCCTCTGCTGCATCAATATGGCATCGTCGTGTGGATCGCTGCTCGCGCCAAATCCACGGCTCTCTCGTGGTCGATTTCGCTCACGAAAGGGCACCCGGTCCCGCGCCCAATATGGCACGGCAATTACGTGGGCTCTTAGACGAACCCGTGTTTTCGGATAGATGTCCCTACGCGCTAGCTACCACTATATGTTGTGGCTTTCCGACCAGCTCCAACAACCTGACGTAGGTCTGCGCATTGGTCAACGGGATTTAGGCGACCGTTAACTACATTTTTCTGTTGACCCGCGATCGTTGAGATTCGCGAGTTATCCACAGGCTGTGAGCCGAATGGGAGAAGCCCCCGGATTTCAGCGCTTTCGCCGCAAAAGCTGTCTGTTCGGGTGAGCCATCGGGGTCTCGGGCCGGATCATGAGAGCGTGACCCAAGGAACACGCCCATGTTCGAAAATGCATCGATTCGCCCAAAATACGCGCGGGTCCGATACCTTATCTATGGTGTATTAACCATTCCGGACACCACATGTGGGCACTTCAGCGCCCCGGGAGTCGCAAAAGGGACGCCCTGTCACCCAAGGTGAGTCGTTTCACGGTGGCTGGAAAAGTGGTCGGGGAGGCGAGATTCGAACTCACGACCTTCTGTACCCAAAACAGACGCGCTACCAGGCTGCGCTACACCCCGACGAGGGCTTCCATACCGGCGGCGCGATGATTTGGAAAGTCCTATTGCGCCGCACAGGGCCAAACGGCGGTGTCACGGGCAAATGCGGGGTGGCGCACCTCGTCCCCGACCTCGATCCCGATCGCATCGGCCATGCCGCCCCGGATCTCAAGCACGGCCAGAACGCCGGGCCCGCCGCTGATCCCAGACAGATCGCCCGGCTCGGCCCGGTCATGCACATGGCGCACCACGCCGTCCGGGCCGATGAACACCATGTCGAGCGGGATCAACGTGTTCTTCATCCAGAAGGACGGGGCCCCGACGCTTTCATATATGAACAACATCCCGCGTGACGCCGCGAGGCTTTCACGAAACATCAGCCCCTCGGCACGTTCTTCGACATCATCGGCAATCTCGACCGTGAAACGCGCGGAGCCGAAGTCACCGCGAATATCGACCTGATCTTCGCGGCACGCCTGCGCCCACGCGGACCCGGCTGTGACGGATAACAAGGCGACGGACAAGACAAGGCTCAACACGGGGCGCATCTTCATGGGTCCGGGCTCTCTTTTTCGCATATCCCCGCATCCCATGACGTGACCAGAAGTGCAACACGCCCCCGCTCACCCTGCGCGACCCGGAGCCCGATTGCCTCGCCCGGTTCCAGATCGGCAAGCCCGGAGCGGCGCAGCACCTCGACATGGATGAACACGTCTTCGGTCTTGCCAAAGACATTGGCGAACCCGAAGCCCTTGCTCTTGTCGAACCATTTCACCCGCGCCGGCTCCAACGGGTCCGCGCGACCAAGGTCAAGGTCTTCCTGGAAAGTCTGGACCGGCACGTCCTCGGCGGCAGGCGGCGCGATGGACAGAACCTCGACCGCCTGCATCCCGCGCGGCGTTTCCTGCACGACCACCTCGATCGCGGCCCGATCCGCAACCGCGCCCAAGCCGAAATTTCGCAAGACATTGGCATGAAGAAGAATGTCCGGGCCACCGCTATCGGAGACCACGAAGCCGAAACCTTTCGCGGAATCGAACCATTTCACGACACCACTGAGGGCCTGTCGCTCCCCGGGCGTATCGTCTTCGTCCATCCAGAAACCCTATGCTACGCGCGTCACCATAAATGATCTTGTCCGATTGAACCGAACAGGACAAGGATTTCCGACCGCGCCCAAGACCGGGCTCCCCCCGGCAGAACCCCCACAAATTAGCATTCTATCAATCACTTAGGGGTTCAGGCGGCGAATGTCCCACGCAGATGTGAGCGTGTCACGACGCCATTGGAAACGGTCATGCAGCCGAAACGCCCCGTCGGCCCAAAACTCGATCTCAAGCGGGGCGATGCGAAAGCCGCCCCAGAACGGCGGGCGCTCGGGGTGGGTGCCCTTCTGTGCGGTCACCCGGGCCACTTCGGCCATCAGGGTCGCGCGGCTGTCCAGCGGCGCACTTTGCTGCGACGCCCAGGCCCCAAGCCGGCTCTTGAGCGAGCGCGAGGCATAATAGGCGTCTGCCTCGGGCCCATCGGCCCGCGTCACCAGACCCCGCACACGCACCTGCCGACGCAGGCTCTTCCAATGCATCACGAAGGCCGCCTTGCCGCCCCCTTCGATCTCGCGCGCCTTGGTGGAGCCGTAATTGGTGTAGAACACGAAGGCGTCCGCTTCGACATCCTTCAACAAGACCATGCGCGCATTGGGCATCCCGTCGGCATCCACCGTCGACAAGGCGATGGCATTGGGATCGTTGGGTTCGGTGCCTTCGGCCTCCGCCAGCCAGGCTTGCGTGATGGCAAAGGGGTCGTCCCCGGCGAAAATTCCACTGCGTTCGCTCATATGCGCGTGCCTCGTCTTGATGAACCGATAAGCGCCCTGCCCGTTTCACAGGCTTGAAGCCGCCCCGCCAATCCCATAAACGGGGCTGATATGAAAGTCGATGGGACGGGGAACAGTCGATGTCCAACAGCTTGATGCGCGGCAAGCGTGGTTTGATCATGGGGCTTGCGAATGACAAGTCCATCGCATGGGGCATTGCCAAGGCCTGCAGCGACGCGGGCGCCGAGTTGGCGTTTTCTTACCAAGGCGACCAGATGCGCAAGCGTGTGGTGCCGCTCGCCGCAGAGCTCGGGTCCGATTTCGTGGTAGATTGCGACGTGGGCGACGACGCCTCGATCGACGCGCTCTTTGCCAAGGTCGAAGAGACATGGGGCAAGATCGACTTCGTGGTGCACGCCATCGCGTTCTCCGACAAGACCGAGTTGCGCGGCCGCTATGTCGATACCAGCCGCGACAATTTCCGCGTCTCGATGGACATCTCGGTCTATTCCTTCACGGCGGTTGCCAAACGCGCCGCGGCGCTGATGCCCGATGGCGGCTCGATCCTGACCCTGACTTATTACGGGTCCGAGCGGGTCATGCCGCATTACAACGTGCAAGGTCTTGCCAAGGCCGCGCTGGAAGCCTCGGTCCGCTACATCGCCGAAGATTTGGGCCGGGACAAAATCCGCGTCAACGCGATCTCTGCGGGGCCGATCCGCACGCTGGCCGCGTCGGGCATCGGCGATTTCCGCTATATCCTGAAATGGAACGAATTGAATTCGCCGCTGCGCCGCAACGTGACGACCGAGGATGTCGGGAAATCCGCGCTCTACCTCTTGTCCGATCTCGGATCCGGCGTGACGGGCGAGACGCATCATGTCGATGCCGGGTATCACGTGGTCGGCATGAAGGCGCCGGACGCGCCCGACATCGACCTTGTCACGGGGCGCAAAGACTGATGGCCGACAACCGTCTTCCGCACGAAAAAGGGTTCCATGTAAGCTGGGATCAGCTCCACCGGGACAGTCGCGCGCTCGCGTGGCGGCTGGACGGCAAGGGGCCGGTCGAAGGCGGCTGGCGCGTGGTCGTGGCGATCACGCGGGGCGGTCTCGCCCCCGCGATGATCGTGGCGCGCGAGCTTGATATCCGGATGGTCGATACGATCAGCGTGAAAAGCTACAACCACCAGACCCAGACCGAACCGACGGTGATCAAGTCGCCGGACATGGAGGTGGTGGGCGATGGCACCGGGGTCCTGGTGGTCGATGACCTCGTCGATACCGGCAAGACGCTTGAGGTGGTGCGCGAGCTGATGCCAAAGGCGCAGTTCGCGACGGTCTATGCCAAGCCGTTGGGCAACGCGATGGTCGACACCTATGTCACCGAGGTGAGCCAGGACACCTGGATCTTCTTTCCGTGGGACATGGCTCTGCAATATGTCGAACCCTACCGCGGGACCGACTGAGACACCAACAGAAGCACCAACGAACCCCGTTACGTTCTGAGCGTCAAACCGTCCCGGAACCGGCGCGCGTTTTCCTGGTAATGCAACGCCGAGGCGATGAGGGTCTGCCGCGTGGCCTCGTCAAGCTCGCGCACAACCTTGCCCGGGGCGCCCAGAACCATGGAGCCATCGGGAATGTCTTTGCCTTCCGTGACCAGCGCCCCGGCCCCGATCAGGCACCCCGCGCCGATCTTGGCCCCATTGAGGATCGTCGCCCCCATCCCGATCAGGCTTCCGTTCCCCACCGTGCAACCATGCAGCATGGCCTTGTGCCCGATGGTGACATTTTCACCCAGGGTGAGCGGGAATCCCATATCGGTGTGAAAGACACAGTTTTCCTGCACGTTCGACCCGCGCCCGATGGTCAGCATCTCGTTGTCGCCCCGCAGGGTGCAGCCGAACCAGACCGAGCTGTCGGCATCCAGAACCACCTTGCCAATGATGTTTGCATCGGGGGCGACCCATGCGCTGTCATGGATCACCGGGGCATGTCCGTCGAGATCGTAGATCATGAATGCTCCTCTTCGAATTCCGACTGAAGCGCGCGGATGAACGGGAAAAGGTCGGGCTGCTGGCTTTGGCGCAACCGCTCGGCCGTGACGATGGTTTCAAGCTTCGATGCGGTCACGTCCAGATCATCGTTCACCAGAACATAGTCGTAGCCGTGCCAATGGCTTATCTCATCCCAGCTTTTCTGCATCCGCTTGGCGATGGTCTCGGGGTCATCCTTGGCTCGGTCGACGAGGCGGCGGCGCAACTCGGTGATCGACGGCGGCAGAACGAAGATCGACAGCACATGGTCGCGCAACGCCGAATGCTTGATCTGCTCGGCACCCTGCCAGTCGATGTCGAAAAGAACGTCATGCCCCGCCTCGATCGCGTCGCGCACCGGGGCTTCGGGCGAGCCGTAGAAATTACCGAACACATGGGCGTGTTCCAACATCTCGCCCCGCGCCACCAGTCCTTTGAAGTCGGCCTCGTCGAGAAAGCGGTAATCCTTGCCATCCACCTCGCCCTCGCGCGGTTTGCGGGTCGTGGCCGAGACCGAGAACGACAGCGTCGGATCCCATGCCATCAACCGATGCGCCAGCGTGGATTTGCCCGCGCCCGAGGGCGAGGACAAGATGATCAAGAGCCCGCGTCGGGTCATGGCGTTCTTCCTATTCGATATTCTGGACCTGCTCACGCATCTGGTCGACCAGCGTCTTGAGATCCAGCCCGATCCGCGTCAGCGGCTGAAACCCGGCCTTGGAACACAGTGTATTCGCCTCGCGATTGAATTCCTGCATCAGGAAATCGAGCTTTCGGCCACGCGGCGCGGTCCCGTCCAACAGGCTGCGCGCCTGCGCCACGTGGGCGGTGAGCCGGTCGAGCTCTTCACGCACATCCGCCTTCACGGCGATGAGCGCAAGCTCCTGTTCCACCCGCCCCGGGTCCGCCCCGTCGGTGTTGTCCATCACCCGCGCAAGGGCTGTGCGCAACGCCTCGCCCTGCGCCGCGCTGCGTTGGTCCAAAAGCCCCTCGGCCTGCGCCACAAGGGCCGCGATCTGATCGAGCTGTCCGGTGAGAATATCGACAAGCGCCGCCCCTTCGTGGGCGCGCATCGCGTTGAAATTCTCCAAGAGCGCGGGCAGTTCGGCGACAAGATCCTTGGCCAAAGGGTCGGTGTCATCCTCGGTCTGAGACGATTGCAACACGCCGCGCATTGCCGCGATGTCCGCCGCTGTGGGCGGGGCAAGCTCGAACCCGACCTGCCCGGCGCGCGCATGGATGTCCGCCATCGTGCCCAGCACTTCGTCCAGCGCTGCGCGGTTCAACGTCTGCCCGCTATCTTCGTTTTCGCGGGTCACCCGAAGCGACAGGGTGACATTGCCGCGCGACACCGCCGCCGCGATTGCCTTGCGCACCTGTGGCTCCAACCCGTCGATCCAGTCGGGCACCCGAACCCTGACATCCAGCCCCCGCGCGTTGACCGACCGGATATCCCAGCTCCAGCTCCAGGGCGCGAGCGCACCCTTCGCCGACGCGAAACCGGTCATCGACCGGGCTGCTGACGGGGTGGATTTGTCGGTCACGGGCGTTAACCCTTTCTTCGGATTTCGCCCAATTCTGGGCAGGAATGTGGCAGATTAAGGCAACGGTAACAAACACCGTCCATTCGTTAACAGAGGCTTGCAACCGGGGCAACAAACCGCGCCATCCCGGTACGCCAGCTATCGAGGGCCGCCATGAAGATTGAGTATATGAAGGACAGCAAAATCATCTCGATCGCGCCGATCCGGGCACAGATGCGGTTCCCAGCGCTCCAGCAGGTCGAAGGGTATTGGGAAGGGCTGCGCGATGGTCGCCAGATGCCCACGCGGGGCGAGGTTGATCCGCGCGGGATATCGGAGGTTCTGGAATATGCCTTCATTCTGGAAAAGATCGCCCCCCGCATGGCGCGCATCCGCCTGGCCGGCATGCACCTCAATGACCTGATGGGCATGGAGGTGCGCGGCATGCCGATCACCGCGATGTTCCTGCCCGAAGCCCGGCGCGATTTTCAGACGCTTCTGGGTCAGGTTCTTGACACCCCGGCCACGGTGAAGGCCACCTTGACCTCGGACCACGGCTTCGCGCGACCAAAGCTTGAGGCGCAGATGATCCTCTTGCCGCTCAAGGATGATCAGGGGCGCACGACCCGCGTGCTCGGCTGCTTGCAGGCCAAGGGCACCATCGGGCGCGGGCCCCGCCGGTTCAAGATCCAGTCGCAGGAGGTGAAGACCCTCCCCGCCGACGCGCGTCCGGTCTATACCCGTCCGGTCTATTCCGGCCCAAGTGAAGCCCCGGCGGTGCCGCGTCCGACCGGCACGCCCCCGCACCTGCGGCTGGTGCACGACACGCCGAGCGCGGAGGAGTAAGCGGGTGGGATCAGGGACGTTTGCGGCAAGGGCAACCTCCCGCTGCCTGCCAGACAGAGGAAAAGCCCCGGCACACCGCCGGGGCTTTTTTGATCGTCGTATACCTGCGCCGGGTCGCGCAGCCGGGTCTCAGGCCGACGCCGCCGCCGCCGATTTCCCGCCACGTCCCGACAATTCCTCGGCCACGAGGAAGGCAAGCTCCAGCGATTGCGAGGCATTGAGACGCGGATCGCAGGCGGTGTGATACCGATCCGCCAGCGCCGCATCGGTGACCGCGCGCACGCCGCCGGTACATTCCGTCACGTCCTGCCCGGTCATCTCGAAATGCACACCGCCCGGGATCGTGCCGTGGTCGCGGTGCACCGCGAAAAACTCCTGCACTTCCGACAGGACCGCGTTGAACGGTCGCGTCTTGTAGCCCGAGGAGGATTTGATGGTGTTGCCGTGCATCGGGTCGCAGGACCAGACGACCTTCGCGCCTTCCGCCTGCACGGTTTCGATCAACCGGGGCAGATGCTGATCCACCTGTCCCGCCCCGAACCGCGCGATCAGCGTCAGACGCCCGGCTTCGTTCTCGGGGTTGAGTTTGTTCATCAACACCTTGAGATCTTCCGGCGTCGTCGTCGGCCCGCATTTGAGCCCGATGGGGTTGATCACACCCCGCGCAAACTCGACATGCGCCCCGTCCGGCTGCCGGGTACGGTCGCCGATCCAGATCATGTGACCAGAGCCCGCAACCCATTGACCGGACGTCGAATCAAGCCGGGCCAGCGCCTCTTCATACTCTAAAAGCAGCGCCTCGTGGCTGGTGTAGAAATCTACCGTCGACAATTCGTGGTTTGCGTCCGACGTGAGCCCGGCCGCCCCCATGAAATCAAGTGCATCTTGTATCCGGCTCGCCAGATCGCGGTATTTCTCGGCCTCGTCGCTTTCGGTGAACCCCAGTGTCCAGGCGTGGACGCGGTGGATATCGGCAAAGCCCCCTGTCGAGAAGGCGCGGAGCAGGTTCAAGGACGCGGCGGCCTGTGTGTAGGCCTGAAGCATCTTCGTCGGGTCCGGCATGCGGGCATCCGGCGTGAAATCAAGCTCGTTGATGATATCGCCCCGGTAGCTGGGCAATTCCAGACCATCCACCGTCTCGGTCGGTGCCGAGCGCGGTTTTGCGAATTGCCCGGCCATGCGCCCGACCTTCACCACCGGCACCTTGGCACCATAGGTCAGGACCATGGCCATTTGCAGCATGACCTTGAAGGTGTCGCGGATGTTGTCTGCCGAAAACTCGGCAAAGCTCTCGGCACAATCCCCGCCTTGAAGCAAGAAGGCCTCGCCCCGCGACGCGGCGGCAAGCTCACTGCGCAGGCGGCGCGCCTCACCGGCAAAGACGAGCGGCGGATACTTGGCAAGCTGTCCCTCGACCTGGGCCAGCGCAGCCTGATCCGTATAGTCCGGCATCTGGACCCGCGGTTTTTCGCGCCATGCCGACTTTTTCCAATCCGTCATCGTCTTGCTCCATCTCGGCCACGGGGTCTTTTGCAGCGTCCTTACGGGGCCTCCCATGGGTCTTTTCGTCGTGTTAGCGGCAACAGCCGTTGAAAACATGGGGTGTATACCGAGAGCCTGCTGCACATGCAAAACAAATCACACGCGCCCTTGCCGCCCTATTTCAAAAATGCTCAAAATGCTCAACCGGACACCGGGGCCGGACCGCGCAGTTCAAGTGATTCAAATGACCGAACGCTCTTCACTCTTGTCCCACCGACGGTTCGTTTTCGTCCTGTTGCCAGAGTTCACCTTGCTCAGCTTCGCAGGCGCGCTGGATGCGCTTCGGCTGGCCAATCGGCAGTTGGGAACCGAAGCCTATCGATGGACCTTGATCGGGCCCGGCGGCGACACCGCGACCTGTTCGGCCGGTAGCACCTTCAAGCTGCATGGTGATCTTGAGGAACTGCAACACGACGACGTGGTGGTTCTGTGTGCCGGCACCAATATATCGCGCTATTCCTCGCCGAAACTCATCGCATGGATCCGGCGCGAAGTGCGGCGCGGCGTCACCATCGTCGGGCTGTGCACGGCGGCCTATACGCTGGCCAAGGCCGGGTTGCTGGATGATCGGCGCGCCACCATCCACTGGGAAAACCACGATGGGTTTCTCGAGGCATTTCCGGACGTTGACATGACCAAGTCAGTCTACGTGATGGATGGCAAGATCATCACCACAGCCGGTGGCACCGCGTCGATGGACCTGATGCTCGCGCTCATCGCGCGCGACCATGGGCCGGAGATCGCGAATGCCGTGGCGGACCAGCAGATCTACACCTCGATCCGGACGGACCGTGACAGCCAGAGGTTGTCGGTGCCGACCCGGATCGGCGTGCGACACCCCAAGCTCGCGGCGGTTATCCAGAAGATGGAACAGAACATCGAGGAGCCGATCCGCCCCGCCGCCCTCGCCACCGAGGTCGGCCTGTCGACCCGGCAGCTTGAGCGGTTGTTTCGCCGCTACATGAACCGCTCGCCAAAGCGGTATTACATGGAGCTTCGGCTGGGGCGGGCGCGCAACCTTCTCATGCAGACCGACATGAACGTGATCAACGTGGCGCTTGCCTGCGGGTTCACCAGCCCGTCGCATTTCTCGAAATGCTACCGCGCGCAATATGGCTCGACCCCCTACCGCGAACGCGGCACGCGCGGGGCCGAGGACGACGAGGCTTAATCCCCCGGCGTCATGCGGTAGAGCGCGCCGTTGTCTTCGGACAGAAACCAGATGGCTCCATCCGGCCCTTCCACCACATCGCGCACCCGGCGGGTTTCACGCGACTTGATTTCGTCTTCCTCCCAGGTCGCGGGATCAAGCCGCGACAGGTAATCGAATTTCAGGCTCCCGATGAAAAAATCCCCGGCCCAGGGCTGCGAGGTATCCGTGGCGATGGCGAACCCTGACGGGGCGATCGAGGGATCCCAATAGAACGCAGGCTGCGCCATGCCCTCGCGCGCCGTGCCGACACCGATGGGCGTGCCGTTGTAATTGGTCCCGTATGAGATCACCGGCCAGCCGAAATTCACCCCCGGTTCGATCCGGTTGATCTCGTCCCCGCCGCGCGCGCCATGTTCGACCGTCCAAAGCTGCCCGGTTTCATCGAGCGCCGCGCCTTGCGGATTGCGGTGACCGTAGGACCAGATCTCGGGCTGCACGTCGGCTTGCCCGACAAAGGGATTGTCCGGCGGCACCGATCCATCACGCGCAACGCGCACGATGGTGCCGTTATGGCGGCTCACATCCTGCGCAAGATCGGGCACGCCCCGGTCGCCGATGGTCATGAACAGCGTGCCATCCGGGGCTTCGACCACGCGGGAGCCGAAATGCTGCCCGCGCCGACCGCCCGGCGTCATCTCGAACAACAGGCGCAGATCTTCAAGCCGTGTCGCATCCTCGGAAAGGCGCGCTGTGGCAAGCGCGGTGCCTGCCCCGCCATCCTGCGGGGCGGCGAAGGTCAGAAACAGGGCGCGGCTGGTTTGGAAATCGCGCGCCGTGGTGACGTCGAGCAGACCACCCTGCCCCATCCGTGCAATCGGCGGCAGACCCGCCACCGATGTCCGCGCCCCGCCGGACCCAATGTGCCAAAGCTCGGCGTCGATCCCGGTGATCACGAGCCCCCCGCCGGGCAGGAAATCGAAGGCCCAAGGATCGTCAAGCCCATCCACCACCTCTTCGATCACGTAACGGCCCTGATCGGTCTCGACGGTGGCGGCAGGCGCAGCGGTCGGCGCGCTTAACGCCCCCACCCCCAACGCGACTAGGGCAGCGAGGGGGAGGGTGAGCCGGGACATGGAACGGGCGGGGCGGCGTGGGACGCGGTCAAGGGGTGTCATTTGTCAATGATGGGCCCTGCGCCGCCTCCCGACAATCGTCCTGCACGCGGATTTGACCATGCGTCAGAACGCTTCATCTCACGCGACCCTCTTTTCATTTAAAAAACCTACGTTAGAGTGAACACAGGAACCTGTTCCAACATGGGAGATTACCAATGAAAAAACTGCTTCTTGCAACCGCCGCCACATCGCTTGTGGCGTCAGGGGCGCTTGCCGATAACCACGCTTCAGACGTGAAATTCGGCGTTCTGCTCGGCTTTACAGGCCCGATCGAATCGTTGACCCCGATGATGGGCGACAGCGCCGAGCTTGCCTTGGCCGAAATCAATGATTCGGGCAATTTCCTCGAAGGTGTGACACTTTCCGCGGTGCGCGGCGACACCACCTGCGTCGATGCCGCCGCTGCCACCGCCGCGGCTGAGCAGCTGCTTTCAGACGGCGCTGTCGCCATCGTGGGGGCCGCCTGTTCCGGCGCCTCGACCGCCGTGCTCGCCAATGTTGCGATGCCCAACGGCGTGCCGATGATTTCGCCCTCCTCGACCTCTCCGGCGCTCTCGACCGCCGAAGACAACGGCCTGTTCTTCCGCACCGCGCCCTCTGATGCGCGTCAAGGCGAAGTGCTTGCACAGGTTCTGTCCGACAAGGGCGTCTCCTCCGTCGCCGTGACCTATACCAACAACGACTACGGCAAAGGGTTCTCGGATGCCTTCGCCGCCTCGTTCGAAAGCATGGGTGGCTCGATCACGACCACGGTGCCGCACGAAGATGGCAAAGGCGACTACTCGGCCGAAGTCGGTGCGCTCGCCTCGGCCGGTGGTGAAGCGCTCGTCGTGCTCGGCTATGCCGACCAGGGCGGCAAGGGCGTGATCCAGTCGTCGCTCGACTCCGGCGCGTTCGACACCTTCGTGATGGGTGACGGTATGTATGCCGATTCGCTTCTCGCCGATCTCGGCGGAGACATGGACGGCTCTTACGGCACCGTTCCGTGGTCGGAAGGCGAAGGCGCGGATGCGTTCAAGGCGATCACAGAAGCCGCAGGCATCAACGGCGAAAGCTCGTTCACCCGCGAAAGCTATGACGCGGCAGCGCTTCTTGCCCTTGCGGCAATGAAGGGTGGCGCGGCAACGTCCGAGGCCATCGCGGCCAACGTCATGGACGTGGCCAACGCACCGGGCGAGCCGATCCTGCCCGGCGAACTTGGCAAAGCGCTTGAAATCCTCGCTGATGGCGGCGACGTCGACTATGTCGGGGCCACCAACGTGGAACTCGTCGGACCGGGCGAAGCCGCTGGCTCCTACCGCGAATACGTGATCGAGGGTGCGGGTTACGAAACCGTCACCTTCCGCTAATACGGCCGCTCGTCCGGAATAACGCAAGCCCGCAAGACGGGCTGACATGATCGCGGCCCGGGGGGAGAACCCTCCGGGCTGCACTCTCATAAAGATCGGACAACAGTCGTGGGGGACATCGCTTGATCACGGTCGAAAACCTGCACAAGCATTTCGGGGGCTTTCATGCCGTCGATGGTGCCAGCCTGAGCATCGAAGCCGGGTCTATCACCGGGCTTATCGGCCCGAACGGGGCCGGAAAAACCACGCTTTTCAACGTGGTGGCGGGCGTTCTTCCTGCCACATCAGGGCGCATCCTGATGGAAGGGGAAGATATCACCGGGCTTGCCCCACATACGTTGTTTCACAAAGGTTTACTGCGCACCTTTCAGATCGCGCATGAATTCGCGTCGATGACCTGCCGGGAAAACCTGATGATGGTGCCGGGCGGTCAGGCGGGCGAAAAGCTCTGGGATACATGGTTCGGGCGCAAACGCATCGCGGATGAAGAACGCGCGCTGCGGGCGAAGGCCGACGAAGTGCTCGAATTCCTGACCATCGAACAGATCGCCGATTTGCGCGCGGGACAGGTGTCGGGCGGTCAAAAGAAGCTTCTCGAACTTGGCCGCACCATGATGGTCGACGCCAAGATCGTGTTTCTGGACGAGGTCGGCGCGGGCGTGAACCGCACGCTGCTTTATACCATCGCCGATGCCATCAAGCGTCTGAACGTCGAGCGCGGCTATACCTTTGTCGTCATCGAACATGACATGGATTTCATCGAAAAGCTCTGCGACCCGGTCATCTGCATGGCCGAGGGCAAGGTGCTGGCCGAAGGGACGCTGGCCGAGATCAAGGCCAACGAACAGGTGATCGAGGCCTACCTTGGCACCGGTCTGAAGAACAAGGAACAGGTGGGCGCATGAGCGACGCGTATACCGGTCGCGGCAACAAGGACCGCTCGATCACCAAGGAAAGCACCTCGGACATGGTGCCGGGGCCCCAGCACGGGCAGGCACATCCGGCCCCCGGCGGGCCCTTCCTGATCGGGGAAAACATGACCGGGGGCTATGGCAACGGCCCGGATATCCTCCACGATTGCACCATCGCGGTGGATCGCGGCGAGATCGCGGTGATCGTCGGGCCAAACGGCGCGGGCAAATCGACCGGGATGAAGGCTCTCTTCGGCATGCTCAATGTCCGTGCGGGCCAAGTGCGGCTTGACGGTGAGGATATCACCGAGCTTTCGCCACAGGACCGGGTGCAAAAGGGCATGGGGTTCGTGCCCCAGAACAACAATATCTTCACCTCCATGACGGTCGAGGAAAACCTCGAAATGGGGGCCTTCATCCGCACCGACGACATCTCGGGCACGATGGCGCAGGTCTATGACCTGTTTCCGATCCTGAAGGAAAAGCGCAACCAGTTCGCAGGCGAGCTTTCGGGCGGGCAGCGCCAACAGGTCGCCGTTGGGCGCGCCCTAATGACCAAACCCAAGGTCCTGATGCTGGATGAGCCGACAGCGGGCGTCAGCCCCATCGTGATGGACGAGCTTTTCGACCGGATCATCGAGGTGGCGCGCACCGGCCTTCCCGTTCTCATGGTCGAACAAAACGCTCGCCAAGCTCTTGAAATTGCCGACAAAGGGTATGTTCTGGTGCAAGGGGCCAATTCACACACCGGCACCGGCAAGGAGCTTTTGGCGGACCCCGACGTGCGCCGAAGCTTTCTCGGGGGGTGATGATGATCCTGTCTGCCCTGTTTCTTGGCACCCTGATGCTGGCCCAGACGGCGGGGGCCGAGGGCGCGCGCCTGTCCTTTACCTGTCGGGACGACGCCGGGCAGCGGTACGATTTTGTCTTCGCCCCGGTCGCGCTCGATGCCTCTGGCGCCGGGCGGGTCGAGGTCGGCGACAACGCGGTCCAAGGCTACGCCGGTGGCACCGCCGGGCCCTGGAGCTGGACCCGCGACGACATCGCCCGAACGCTGATCGTGGACGGGGGCATGTCGGAGGGCGGCCTGCCCATGCTCTTGCACCGTCTTGACACCGCCACCGCGCCAATCACGGCGACACGAACCGACCTTTCATGCGAGGCCCCGTTTTGATCGACGTCCTTAATGCCATCGTGGCGCTTCTGAATTACGTGATCATCCCCGCCACCGCCTATGGCAGCCAATTGGCGCTTGGCGCGCTTGGCGTCACGCTGATTTACGGGATCTTGCGGTTCTCGAATTTCGCCCATGGCGACACCATGGCCTTTGGCACCATGGCGACCATCCTGATCACATGGGTGTTGCAGGCCATGGGCGTGACATTCGGCGTGCTGCCCACAGCGCTTCTCGCGCTACCCTTCGGGATCGTCATCACCGCGCTTATGGTGTTGGGCACCGACCGCGTCGTCTACAGCTATTATCGCCGGGTGAAGGCCAAACCGATTGTTCTGGTGATGGCCTCGATCGGGGTCATGTTCGTGCTGAACGGCATCGTCCGGTTGATCATCGGGCCAGGGGATCAGCGGTTCACGGACGGGGAGCGCTTCATCTTCAACGCGCGCGATTTCAAGGAATGGTCCGGGCTCGCCGAAGGCATGGCTTTCAAGACCACGCAGGGCATCACCATCGTGACCGCCGCGCTGGTCGTTGCCGCGCTGTTTTGGTTCCTGAACCGCACGCGCACGGGCAAATCCATGCGCGCCTATTCCGACAACGAAGATCTGGCGCTGCTGTCGGGCATCAACCCCGAGCGGGTCGTGATGATCACGTGGATCATTGTCGCCGCCCTCGCGACCATCGCGGGCACGCTTTATGGTCTGGACAAGTCCTTCAAACCCTTCACCTATTTCCAACTTCTGCTGCCGATCTTCGCCTCGGCCATCGTCGGTGGCCTTGGCTCACCGCTCGGGGCGATCGCCGGCGGGTTCATCATCGCTTTCTCGGAAGTGTTCGTGACCTATGCTTGGAAAAAGGTGGTGACGTACCTTGTGCCCGAACCGCTTGAGCCATCGGGCCTGCTGCAACTTCTCGGCACGGATTACAAATTCGCGGTCTCCTTCGCGATCCTCGTGATCGTGCTTCTGTTCAGACCCACGGGCCTCTTCAAAGGGAAATCGGTATGACCATGAACTGGCGCAATATCGGGCTTTTCGGTCTCGTGGCCCTGTTGATCATCGGCACGGGTGTGTTCCAAAGTTGGAACCTCGCGCTTGCGATCCTGAACATGGGGCTGGTGTCCGCGATCATGGCGCTTGGCGTCAACATGCAATGGGGCTACGCCGGATTGTTCAACGTCGGGATCATGGGGTTCATCGCCCTTGGCAGTCTCGCGGTTGTCGTGACCTCGATCCCGCCCGTACCCGAGGCGTGGAGTGCGGCCGGGCGCGAAATGGTGGCGGCGCTTTTGCTGGGCCTCGCAGTGATCATTCTTGCGGTCTTCGTCTATGGTCGCATGGCCAAGGGGCGCAAACGCGGCTTCACGCTTTTGGCCATTCTCGTCGTCGGGTTCATCGCCTACCGCACGGTGTTCGATCCGGCAGCCGACAAGATCGAGGCGATCAATCCGGCGGCGACCGGGTTTCTCGGCGGCCTTGGGTTGCCCGTCATCCTCGCGTGGCCCGTGGGCGGGCTTTTGGCCGCCGCCGCCGCGTGGGCGATTGGCAAGACCGCCCTTGGCCTGCGCTCGGATTATCTCGCCATTGCGACGCTCGGCATTTCCGAGATCATCGTCGCCGTGCTCAAGAACGAAGACTGGCTGGCGCGCGGCGTGAAAAACGTGAACGGCCTCCCCCGCCCGGTGCCCTACGAGATCGACCTCCAACGCTCAGAAGGCTTCGTGGCATGGGCGCAAAACTGGGGGGCTGACCCGGTCACCGCGTCCTCGATCGTGGTGAAGCTGGGCTACGCCGGGCTGTTTCTGGTCGTGCTCCTGATCCTGATCGCCATGAGCGAAGCCGCCTTGCGGTCGCCATGGGGCCGGATGATGCGCGCGATCCGCGACAACGAAGTCGCGGCGGAAGCGATGGGCAAGGATGTCAAGCGGCGCCATTTGCAGGTCTTCGTGATCGGCTCGGCGGTGGTCGGGCTGGCCGGGGCGATGATGACCACGCTTGACGGACAGTTGACCCCCGCCTCTTACCAACCCTTACGCTACACCTTCCTCGTGTGGGTCATGGTGATCGTCGGCGGGTCCGGCAACAACTGGGGTGCCGTTCTGGGCGGCTTCGTCATCTGGTTCTTCTGGGTGCAGGTCGAACCGATGGGACAGGCGCTCATGCAGTTCGTCACGATCGGCATGGAAGATGGATCAGATCTCAAGGCCCACCTGTTAAGCTCGGCGGCGCACATGCGGCTTTTGACCATGGGGCTGATCATGCTGCTGGTTCTGAGGTTCAGTCCACGTGGGTTGATACCGGAAAAATGACGCCACTGGTCATTCCGGTTCTGCTCCTCGCCGCTGGTCATTCATCCCGAATGCGCGGCCGCGACAAGCTTCTGGAACCGGTCGACCGGGACATTCCGCTGCTGGCCGACCGGGTCGACGCGGCCCTTGGCTGCGGTCAGCCCGTGTTCGTGACGCTACCCCTGCGGGCCGATGCCCCGCGGCGTTGGGCGCTTGCACAGGAGCGCCCGGTGACCACCGTTTCGGTGCCCGATGCGGGCCTTGGCATGGCGCGTTCCATCTCGGCGGGCATCGCGGCCCTGCCCGACAACGCGGTCGGGGTCATGCTCCTGCTCGCCGACATGCCGGAGCTGAGCAGCCAGGACTTGTTGGACATGTTGGCGGAATTCGACGGGGACCGCATCCTGCAAGGATCGACCGCGTCGGGAACGCCCGGTCATCCGGTGGTCTTCCCGGCGCAGGATTTTCCCGCCTTGCAGACGCTCACCGGCGATCTCGGCGCACGCGAGGTGCTTGAGGCAAATCGTTTCCGCCTGCGCCCCGTCTCCCTGCCCCACGATCACGCCCGAACCGATCTCGACACACCCGAGGATTGGGCGCGGTGGCGGGCCACCCAACGCAAATAGCCCCGCACAGGGCGGGGCCATGAACCGGGTGTGATGTAAGCGGCGTCCTCAGACGTAGTCGAGCAACCGGGCCTCACCGTGATTGAGCGACATGCGCGGCGAGATATAATTCGCTTCGCCGTTCTCGAACCGAAGGCGCGGCACGCTTTCCGTGATCTCTTCCCATTGCTCCGGGAATCCGACGCGGATCGACCACATTTCCGGTGAAAAGCTTTCCATCCAGACCCCGTTGGCCCGGATCAATTCATGGGTGTCCAAAAGCACATGCTTGAACCGCATCACCGACCGGGGCACGAAATCAATTCCATCCAGATGGGTCAGATCGCCCACCTCCGCCATGACCTCTTCCGTGCCAAAATACAGCTCGTTCAGAGGATTGCGGGCCAGAAGCCGATGTCCGGAGTTCAGGACAAGATTGCCTGCCTCGGCGTCGGTGCCACAGGCCCCGGCGCGCACCCGGATCGGGCCACGCTCATCATCCTGGGCGGCGTCATTCGCGGTGTCATAGACCGACATGCTTTCCCCGACCCAGCGCACCGGCACAAGGCCGTTGTCCCGGGTCTCCACCTCGTCCCCCGCCTTCAGATCCTTCGCGAGCGTCGGACCACGCGCGGTGTCGATCACGGCCGAAGGCGCAAACCCCGAGACCGCGAACGTGGTCAGCGGCGACGAGCCGCGCCCATCGGGACGCAGGCCAAATCCGGGATCAAGATCACGGTCGACGGCGGGAGAGCGAAAATGAAGCATTGCGGTCGTCCAGTCAGGGTAGCCAAAAGTGGGTCTTTTCGAGTTGAACCCAAGCTACGGGGCAAAGATGCCGGAAATATGAATTAATTCTGGAAAATGCTTGCGGCGCGCACCGCACCGCACCCTTGTTTTCAAGGGATACTGCGCCGCACGCCCCGATATTGCCACAATTCGCCCTATTTCGGCCCGATCAGGACGCCCCAGAAGGCGGTCTGGAAACGGTGTTTTTCGACCCCCGACTCGCGCGCCCCGCGCCCTGTCGCGCGCCTGTTTTTTATGCTGCGGCGTGCCTCGGGCCCTGAATTGTTTCCCCTTTCGAAACGATTGGCATGAAATCGAGCCATTAACAATTATGGCGAAACGATGACATGGACCGCTTCATGGGCAAGACCCGGGGGTCGCGCGCCCGCATCCTTGACGCCAAATGGAAAACAACCTCCCGGACAGGCCGCGAGGTTGTCTTTTCAAGCTGAAACGCCCTTGCAGGCGCGGACAAGGTGTCCGGGGGCAGCCCCTCCCCTTTCAGGTTGGGTTGCCCGCCGAGGTACTCCCGGCGGGCCGCTGCATTACCTCTTCAGACCACGGGCCAGC
>JAABTN010000028.1 GCA_011389895.1 Maritimibacter sp.
GTTTCAATTTTTGACGAGATGTGGGGACGTGAAGAAAACCTTCGCACCCCGTATTCCGAGTTTCAGACATGGTTCGAGGAACAAGATCCGAAACGCCTGCGCAAAAAGCAGCGCGAAGCGGAAGAACTGTTCCGGCTGACCGGCATCACCTTCAACGTCTACGGTCGGCAGGAGGCCGAAGAACGGTTGATCCCGTTCGACATCGTGCCCCGGATCATATCGGCCCGCGAATGGTTGAAGCTGTCCAAGGGGATCGAACAAAGGGTGCGCGCGATCAACGCGTTTCTTGGCGACATCTACGGGCGGCAGGAAATCATCAAGGCCGGGCGAATCCCGGTCGAGATGATCGCGGGGAACGAAGCCTTCCTGCCGCAGATGGTCGGCGTGAAACCGGCGGGGGGCGTTTATACCCATATCGTCGGGATCGACCTTGTCCGCACCGCTGACAACGAATTCTACGTGCTCGAAGACAACGCGCGCACACCGTCTGGTGTCAGCTACATGCTGGAAAACCGCGAAACGATGCTCCAGATGTTTCCCGAGCTTTTCGCCCGCACATCGGTGCGACCGGTGTCGAATTATCCCGCTGACCTGCGCCGGTCCTTGGCCGCCTGTGCGCCTGCCGCCACCAACGGGCCCCCGACCGTGGCCGTCCTGACGCCTGGTATTTTCAATTCCGCCTATTTCGAACACGCCTTTCTGGCCGACCAGATGAGCGCGGAACTGGTCGAAGGGCATGATCTTCGGGTGGTCGATGGCCGGGTGGCGATGCGCACGACACGGGGGTATCAGCCGATCGACGTGTTGTATCGGCGGGTGGATGACGATTTCCTCGACCCGCTCAATTTCAACCCGGAGAGCCAGCTGGGCGTGCCCGGGATCATGGATGTCTACCGGGCCGGGGGCATCACCATCGCCAATGCACCGGGCACCGGCGTGGCGGATGACAAGGCGATCTACAGCTACATGCCGGAGATCGTTGAATTCTACACCGGCGAGCGTCCGATCCTGCAAAACGTGCCGACATGGCGGTGTTCGGACCCCGAAAGCCTGTCCTATGTTCTCGACAATCTCGAAGAGCTGGTGGTGAAGGAGGTGCATGGCTCCGGCGGTTACGGCATGCTCATCGGGCCTGCCGCCACGAAAAAGGACATCGCGGCCTTCAAGCGCAAGCTGAAGGCGCGGCCCGCCAATTATATCGCGCAACCGACGCTAAGCCTGTCCACGGTGCCGATTTTCACCAACACGGGCCTTGCGCCACGTCACGTGGATCTCAGGCCTTTCGTGCTGGTCAGCCCCGAGGGGGTCAACATCACCCCCGGCGGGCTGACCCGTGTCGCGCTCAAGAAAGGGTCGCTCGTGGTGAACTCGTCGCAGGGTGGCGGGACCAAGGACACCTGGGTGTTGGAGGACTGATGCTCGGGAAAACGGCAAATGGGCTATACTGGATGTTCCGCCACCTCGAACGGGCGGAGAACACCTCGCGCCTGATCGAAACCGGGCTGCGCATGTCGATCACCCGGTCCGGGTCGATGGAATGGGGCTCGGTCATGCAGACCGCCGGCGTGTTCGAGGGGTACAAGACCCACTATGGCGACAGGGTCACGCAGGATCAGGCGATCAACTGGATGCTGCGGGACAAGGACAATCCCTCCTCCGTTTTCTCGGCAATCTCGGGCGGTCGGCAAAACGCGCGGATCGTGCGCACCGCCCTGACCCACGAGGTTTGGGAGGCGATGAATGCCTGCTACATCAGGGTAAAAGACCAATTGGCCCGCAAGGTCGGCGAACGTGATGTGCCCGGCGTTCTGAAAACGATCCGGCAGCGCACCGCGCTGGTGCGCGGATCGACCCATGGCACGATGATGCGCAACGATGTCTACGATTTCGCGCGGATCGGCACGTTCCTTGAACGCGGTGACAACACGGCGCGGATCCTCGACGTGAAATATTACGTGCTGCTTCCATCGGTCTTTGCCGTCGGATCGACCATCGACAACGTCCAATGGGACACGATCTTGCAATCGGTGTCGGCCAAGGGCGGCTACCGGATGGTCTATGGCAGTCAGCCGAACGCGCATGACATCGCGCAATTCCTGATCCTCGACCAACGCATGCCCCGAAGCCTGAATTTCTGCGTCTCGAAGATCCGCGACAACCTTGGATATCTCGCGTCGGATTATGGCGCACGGCTTCCATCACACGACATGGCCGACAAGCTTGCACAACGTCTGTCCATGCACGATATTGACGAAATCTTCGACTATGGGCTGCATGAATATATCCAGACCGTGCTCACGGCGCTGGGTCAGCTTGGGGGCCAGATCGAGCGGGACTACAGGTTCTATGTTTAGGAGCCCGAATGCGGCTGAAGATCAGACATGCCACGCGCTACCAGTTCGACGAACCGGTGCTCTACGGGCTTCAACAATTGCGAAAGACGCCAAAGACCAGCCACCAGCAAGAGGTGGTCGAATGGGCCACCTACGTGGAAGGTGGCAAGAAGGAAGTCACCTTCGAGGACAATCATCATAATGTCGTCGAGCTGATTTCCTTTGATCGCGAGGCCACGCAGGTCACCGTGATTTCCGAGGGCGAAGTTGAGATCACCGGGAACGACGGCATCGTCGGGCGCCATCCCGGCCCCTCGCCCCTGTGGCTCTACGGGCGCGACACGCCCCGCACCAAGATCGGGCCGGGCACCCGCATGATCCTGAAACAGGTCGAAGGCAACAGCGCGCTGGACAAGCTGCATGCCCTGTCCGCGGCGATCCGCGACGCGGTCGAGTTCGAGGTGGGCACATCTCAGGCCGACTGGACGGCAGAAGAAGCGGTCAGTCACGGGGCCGGTGTCTGTCAGGATCACACGCACATCTTCCTCACCTGCGCGCGCCACATGGGCCACCCGGCGCGCTATGTCTCGGGCTACCTGATGATGAACGACCGCGTCGATCAGGATGCCACCCACGCCTGGGCCGAGGCCCATGTTGACGGGCTAGGTTGGGTTGGCTTCGATGTCTCGAACGGCTATTCGCCGGATGAACGCTACGTGCGGGTCGCAACCGGGCTCGATTACACCGAAGCCGCGCCGGTGCGGGGCAGCCGGATCGGCGGCGCGGACGAAGCGCTTGATGTCCAGATACAGGTCGCCCAGCAGTGAGACGAAAAACATGACTTATTGCGTCGGTATGATGCTGGACCGCGGGCTGGTAATGATGTCGGACACGCGGACGAATGCCGGTGTCGACAATATCTCGACCTTCAACAAGATGCACACTTGGGAAGTGCCGGGAGAGCGCATCTTTGTCTTGATGAGCGCGGGCAACCTTGCCACGACGCAATCGGTCGTCTCGATCCTTGGGGAGCGGACCAAGGCACATGAAGATCGGCTACCATCGCTTTTCGAGGTGCCTTCGATGTTTCAGGCCGCGCGGCTGATCGCGGACACGTTGCGCGACGTGATCGCACAGCACGAGGGCATTGGGGCCGAGGCGGAAAGCGCCTTTGGCGCGACGCTGATCCTCGGGGGTCAGATCGCGGGCGGGCCACCCCGGCTTTTCCTGATCTACCCGGAGGGCAATTTCATCGAAGCCGGGGCGGACAGCCCGTTCTTCCAGATCGGCGAAACCAAGTATGGCCGTCCGATCCTCGTGCGCGCCTATGATCCGCAGATGAGCTTTGAGTCGGCGCTGAAGCTTCTGTGCGTCAGCTTTGACAGCACGGTGAAAGCCAATCTCTCGGTCGGTCTGCCGTTCGATTTCCAGCTTTACGAAACCGACAGCCTGAAGCTGGGGCTTCGGTCGCGCATTCATACCGACGACCCGTATTACCAGGCGATTTCGACCGAATGGGGGGCCGCGCTCAAGCAGGCCCTCGACAGCCTGCCGGATTTCGATCTGGACGACGCCTGACTGGCCACCGGTGCCGCGCCTTCATATGATGCGGGCCATGATACAGGTGCTTGGCCAAGGACAGTGATGATCATGATCCGCCCGTTTCTCTTTCTCTGCGTCACCGCGCTGGCCGCCGTGGCGGTGGGATGGACGGCCTATGAAGACCGGATGAGCCGTCTGGCAGAACGGGGGGAAACCGACCTCGCCCTCGCCGCCGACCGCGTGACCGCGCAGCTCTTCAGGTATCGGGAATTGGCCGTGGTCCTGTCGCGCCACCCCGACTTGAACGCGCTTTTGCAGGGCGAGGGCGATGTTCGTGCCGCCGCCGAAGTGGTGCAGAGCATGGCGGACATGACGGGCGCGCGTGATGTGTCGGTGGTCGACCGGACGGGCCGGATCGCGGTCGGCAGCGCGGGCAGCAGCGTGGCCCGCGACCCGGCGGATGCGCCCCTGAACCGTGCGCTGGCCGGCGCGCTTGGCACGGATAACGAGATCATCGTTGGCCCCCGCAACCCGACCCGCGTGTTCGCCTTTGCCGCCCCTGTTCGAAACGACGAAGGCGCGGTGATCGGCGCGGTCATGACCCGGGTTCAGGTCGATCATATCGAGAACAACTGGCCGGGTGACGCCCCGCCGGTCTTCTTCACAAACCGCGCAGGGCAGGTGTTTTTGTCGAACCGGTCGGAATTGATCCTGCTTGATCGCGAAAACGGTTTGCCGCCCTACCGCGAGATATGGGTGACAGGCCACGAGGAATGGTGGATCGACGGGGGCCGGTATCTGCCCGCCAAGGCGATCCACCTGTCACGCGACCTTCCCACCGTCGGGCTGACCGCCGAGATCCTGATCAGCAGCGCCTCGGCCCTTGCCAGCGCGCTGTCGTGGGCGCTGATCGCCGC
The DNA here is from genome assembly GCA_011389895.1 of Maritimibacter sp. Lineage (GTDB taxonomy): Bacteria > Pseudomonadota > Alphaproteobacteria > Rhodobacterales > Rhodobacteraceae > Maritimibacter. Next base: position 4,793 of record JAABTN010000028.1, read on the forward strand.
CGGTGCCTTCCTGACCTTCGGCGCGGCGTTCGTTGTCGTAGCGCAAAAGCGCAAAGCGCTCGCCGATCGGCTTGAACTTGAAGCCGCGGCCAACACGATGCTTGAGGCCCGCGTGGCTGAGCGGACGCAGGAATTGACCAGCGTCAACGCCGACCTCAGACGCGAGGTGGTGGAACGTAAGGAGGCCGAAGCGGCCTTGAAACGGGCGCAAGACGACCTTGTGCAGGCGGGCAAGCTTTCGGCGCTGGGACAGATGTCGGCGGGGATCAGCCACGAATTGAACCAACCGCTCATGGCGATCCGGTCTTTTGCCGAAAACGGCGAGCTTTTCTTTGACCGGGGCAAGCCTGACCGGGCCCGCGACAATCTTGGCCGGATATCCGACCTTGCCCGCCGGATGGGGCGGATCATCCAGAACCTGCGCGCCTTCTCGCGGCAGGAAAGCGGCCCGATCACCGATGTCGATCTCGCCGCCGTGGTCGCAGCCGCCATCGAGGTGACCGAGGACAAGCTCAAGCAGCATGACGTCACGCTCGCCTACCGGGTGCCGGAGCGCCCCGTGATGGTGCGCGGCGGTGAAGTGCGCCTCCAACAGGTGATCGTGAACCTTCTGTCCAACGCCGTGGATGCGATGGTCGGCGCGCCAGAGCGGCAGATCGACCTGACCATCGACACCGGCGAGGCGGTGCGCCTGACCATCCGGGACACCGGCCCCGGTATCGCGAACCCGGACCGGGTGTTCGACCCGTTCTATACCACCAAGGAGGTGGGGCGTGCCGGGGGCATGGGGTTGGGCCTGTCGATCTCATACGGGCTGGTCCAAAGCTTTGGCGGGGCCATTCGGGGCGCGAACCACCCCGAGGGCGGCGCGGTCTTTACCGTCGATCTCGTGCCCGCCGGGCTGGAGGTAGCCGCATGACACGGCGTGTGCTTCTGGTCGACGATGACAGCGCCGTGCGCGACGCCCTGGGTCAAACGCTTGAGCTTGCCGATCTCAACCCCGTGCTCGCGGGCAGTTATATCGAGGCGAAGGATCACATTACGCCCGACTTCACCGGCGTGGTGGTCAGCGATATTCGCATGCCCGGCAAGGATGGGTTCGCGCTTCTGGACTATGCCCACGGGGTCGATCCCGACCTGCCCGTCGTTCTTCTGACCGGCGAAGGCGACGTGCCGACCGCCGTGCGCGGCATGGCAGCGGGGGCATTCGATTTTCTCGAAAAACCCTGTGCGCCCTCCGATCTTCTGGCGGTGGTCGAGCGCGCGTTGAAGACCCGCGCGCTGGTGCTTGAGAACCGGTCACTCAGGGCGCAGGTCGAGGCGGGCGATGCCGCCGCGCGGCTTTTGCGCGGCACCTCGGCGCTGTCATCGAAAATGCGCTCGGATGCGCGCAAGGTGGCCCAGACCATGGCGGATGTCCTGATCACCGGGGAGCCGGGGGTGGGGACCGCGAAAATGGCCGAGGTAATCCACCTGCTGTCCGCCGTGTCACGCGGTCCTTTCATAAAGATCGCGGGGGCTGGGACCGATCCGGACACGCTCCACGCCCGGTTCGACGAGGCCGAAGGGGGCTCTCTCTTCATTGACGAGGTCGCGGGGCTGGGCCAGCCCGCGCAATTCGCGCTGTTGGAACGGCTTGAGGTGCCCGCCGCCCCGCGCGTGCTTGCGGGCACCTATCACGACCTTGACGCGCGGGCGCAGGCGGGCACGTTCAACCCCGATCTTTTCTACCGCCTCGAAGCCGCGCGCATCCATATTCCACCGCTCAGGGACCGGCGCGAAGACATTCCGACGCTGTTTCGCCATTACGTGGCCATCACCTGTGAACAGGCCGCGCTGCCCGCGCCCGAGGTGCCGCAGGAGGTGACCCAACGCCTCATGGCGCAGGATTGGCCGGGCAACGCGCGCGCGCTTATGAACGCCGCGATGCGCTATGCCATGGGGTTGTCGGAACCGGACGCCGAGGGGGGTCTCGGGCTTGCCGAACGGATGGCCGAGGTCGAGCGCGCCTTCTTGATCGAGGCGCTGCGCACCCACGGTGGCCGAGCCTCGGACACCGCGCAAAGCCTTGGGCTTCCCCGCAAGACGTTCTACGACAAGCTCGCCCGCCACGGGTTGAAGCCCGAGGATTTCCGCGCCTGACTGTGTGAAAAACCGCACAGTCAGGCGCAAACACTATGCGGAAATTCGCACAGTTGGGGGTTGGAAAGCCAAGTCACGCTGTCCTGTTTCCATCCAACTTTCTGGAAATAAATCACTTTTTGGTGCCATGTCCTTGCATCAATTCTCCCCTTGCCGGGATGCATGGCGCGCCGCCAGATAACCGCGGTCCCCGATACGGGGCCGGAATACATGGAGGAGATACAGATGAAATTCCTGACAACCGCCCTGACCGCGGCCACGCTCGCCGCTGGCACCTTCGCCGGCACCGCCGCCATCGCGGCCTGTGACGACGGCGAAATGGTGATCAAGTTCAGCCACGTCACCAACACCGACAAGCACCCCAAGGGCATCGCCGCCAGCCTTCTCATGCAGCGGGTGAACGACGAAATGAACGGCACGGCCTGCATGGAAGTGTTCCCCAACTCCACGCTCTACAACGATGATCAGGTTCTCGAAGCCATGCTTCAGGGTGACGTGCAGCTTGCCGCCCCGTCGCTGTCGAAATTCGAAACCTTCACCAAGGTCTACCGCATCTTCGATCTGCCCTTCATGTTCAAGAACATGGACGCGGTCGAAGAGTTTCAGCAATCCGAGGCCGGTGCCGCGATGAAAGACGCCATGGCGCGTCGCGGTCTTCAGGGGCTTGCGTTCTGGCACAACGGGCTGAAGCAGTTCTCGGCCAACAAGCCGCTTATCTCGCCGGAAGATGCCGCCGGGCTCAAGTTCCGGGTGCAGCCGTCGGATGTGCTTGTCGCCCAGATGGAGGCGCTCGATGCCTCGCCGCAACCGATGGCCTTCTCGGAAGTCTACGGGGCCTTGCAGACCGGGGTGGTCGACGGGCAGGAAAACACCTGGTCGAACATCTACGGCAAGAAATTCTTCGAAGTGCAGGATGGGATCACCGAGACCAACCACGGTGTGCTCGATTACCTTGTCGTGGCCTCCGTCGATTGGCTCGATAGCCTCGATGCCGGTGTGCGGGACCAGTTCATGACCATCCTTGACGAGGTCACGGTCGAACGGAACGCAGCCATCGCCGATGTCGATGCCGAGAACCGTCAGGCCGTGCTGGATGCCGGTGGTGTCATTCGCGAGCTTTCGGCGGAACAACGCGCAACTTGGGTCGAGGCGATGAAGCCCGTCTGGGAACAGTTCGAAAGCGACGTTGGTGCCGAGAACATCGCCGCGGCACAAGCGATCAACGACAAGCACTGATCCTTGTTCGCGTGACAGGTCTGGCCCCGGGGTCACCCGCCCGGGGCCAGACACCCCACGCACCATCCGCATGCGGCCCGCAGGGGCAGGCGGTCTACTTCGAATAGGGGGAAATCGGGATGATGAAGCCGAAAAGCACATTCGCACGCATCGTCGATGCGATCGAGGTGAATTCCATCGCCTTGATCCTTGGGCTGATGACCGGCGTGACATTCACCAACGTGGTCTTGCGCAAGGTGTTCAACTCGTCCCTGATCTGGGGGCTGGAGGTCACGCTGATCTTGTTTGCATGGCTCGTGTTGTTCGGGATCGCCTATGGGTTCAAGGTGACGTCACACCTTGGCGTCGATGCCATCACGGCCATGCTGCCGCCAAAGGGAAAACGCATCGCGGCGCTGATCGCCGCCGCCGCCTGTGTGCTGTATGCCTTTTTCATCCTCAAGGGATCGTGGGATTACTGGGCCCCCTTCGCGGCGCTTCAGCCGACCGAGGGCCGGTGGTTCCCCATGGGGTTCGCGGAAGGTGTGCGCGACCGCGCGTTCTATATCACCGACCAGGTTCCCATGCTGGGCATTTTCCGGTGGCTCGAAGACGCCATCAACTATGGCGACACCTATGACAAGCTGCCCCGCGTGATCCCCTATGTCGCGCTGCCGCTGTTTTCCGCCCTGCTTCTCTACCGGGTCATTCAAGCCACGCTGCGCGTCCTGCGCGGAACACAAGCCAGCCTGATCGTCAGCCACGAAGCCGAAGAAGACGTCGAGCGCGTGTCGCGCGGCGAATACCAGGAGTAAGCCCCCATGGAAGTCGCAATTCTCTTCGGCCTGATCATCGGGCTGCTTCTTATCGGTGTCCCCATCGCGGTGGCTCTGGGCCTGTCGTCGATCCTGTTTCTGCTCGTGTTCTCGGATGCGTCGCTGGCTTCGGTTTCGCAGTCCTTGTACCAAGCGATGGCGGGGCACTACACGCTTCTCGCGATCCCCTTTTTCATCCTTGCTTCAAGCTTCATGTCGACGGGTGGGGTGGCGCAGCGGATCGTCCGGTTCGCCATCGCGGTGGTCGGGCACCTTCGTGGCGGGCTTGCCATCGCCGGTGTGTTCGCCTGCATGATCTTTGCCGCCCTGTCCGGGTCGTCGCCGGCCACGGTGGTCGCCATCGGGACCATCGTGATCGCGGCCATGCGCGAGGTTGGCTATACAAAGGATTTCGCAGCGGGCGTCATCGCCAACGCGGGCACGCTTGGCATCCTGATCCCGCCATCGATCGTGATGGTCGTCTATGCCTCGGCCACCGATGTTTCGGTCGGGCGGATGTTCCTGGCCGGTGTGATCCCGGGCCTTCTGGCAGGCACGCTCTTGATGATCGCGATCTACGTGCTGGCGCGTATCCGCAACATGCCAAAGGGCGAATGGGCCGGGTGGGGCGAGATCCTGACATCGTTTCGCGATGCGGTCTGGGGTCTCATGCTCATCGTCATCATCATGGTCGGCATCTACGGCATTCCCGGCCTGACCGGCGCGATCTTTACACCGACCGAAGCCGCCGCCGTTGCCTCGGTCTATGCCTTCATCGTGGCAACCTTCGTCTACCGCGACATGGGCCCGCTGTCCGAGAAGAACAACGACGGGCGACGGATATCGCTACTGTCCAGACCGCAGGCCATCGTGACGTCGCTTTGGCACAAGGACACGCGCCACACCCTGTTCGATGCGGGCAAGCTGACCATCACGCTGATGTTCATCATCGCCAACGCGCTGATCCTCAAGCACGTTCTGACCGATGAGCAGATCCCGCAACAGATCGCGCAGGCGATGCTGTCGGCGGGGTTCGGAAAGATCATGTTCCTCATCATGGTGAACGTGATCCTGCTCATCGGCGGTCAGTTCATGGAGCCATCGGGGCTGATCGTGATCGTCGCGCCCTTGGTGTTTCCCATCGCGATCGAGCTGGGCGTTGACCCCATCCACCTTGGGATCATCATGGTGGTGAACATGGAGATCGGGATGATCACGCCACCCGTTGGCCTGAACCTTTTCGTGACATCGGGGGTTGCGGGCATGCCGATGATGCGCGTGGTGAAAGCGGCGCTCCCCTTCCTCGCCATCCTGTTCGTCTTCCTGATCCTCGTGACCTATGTGCCATGGATATCGACATGGCTGCCCAACAGCATGATGGGCCCCGAGATCATTACGAACTGACGAAGAAAGGGCCGGGGTGATCCCCGGCCCTTTACCTGTGATTTGGCCTTTCGCGGCGTCAGTCAGCCGGGCTGGCGATCGGCCCAACCGGCAAAGATTTTCTCAAGCGCGACCACCACGTAATAAAGCACGATCCCAAGGATCGCGAGCGCGATGAGAACGGCGAACATAAGCGGGTAATCCGAGTTGGTCTTGCCGCTGTCGAACAAGGCCCCGAGCCCGCGACCATGGGGCGAGACGATTTCCATCAGGTTCGTCCCGATGAAGGCCAGCGTCACCGCCACCTTCAGCGCCCCGAAGAACTCTGGCAGCGTTTTTGGCAGCGCGATCTTCCAGAAAATCGTCGCCTGCGACGCGCCCAGCGCGCGCAGGATGTCACGATACTCCGGCTCAAGCGTCGACAGCCCGATCGAAACCGAAACGGCGATGGGGAAGAACGAGATCATGAAGGCGATGAGGACGGTGTTGAAATCATGCGCCCCCACGAACAACAGCGCGACAATCGGCACCACCGTCGCCTTCGGAATCGCGTTGAAACCCACCAGAAGCGGATAGAGGGCATCCCGCATCAGCCGCGAGAAGCCCATGACCATGCCAAGGAGAAGCCCCACGATCACGGCGAGCACAAGGCCGACGACCGTGCGCCACAGGGTCTGCCACCCGAAGGTGACAAACAGGCCCCAGTATTTCGAGAACGCCGCCGGCAGGTCCGAGGGCGATGCCATCACGTAATCGGGCCAATCGTTGACCCAGACGAGGAACTCCCAGAACAGCACGAAGACGACCATCGCGATGATCGGCGCGAGCACGGCGCGCGAGGTCAGGAATTTCGTGATGGATCCACCGGTCGAGCGGGGTTTGATATCGGGAACGTATGCCATCTGTCTCTCCTCAGGCCGCCGCGCGGCCCTGGGCCACTTCGATCTGGTGACGCAGGATTGCAAGCATCTCGGATGCCTCGGACGTGTAGAGATGATCCAGATCACGCGGGCCGGTGTCGGGCACATCCAGCACGTATTGCGTTCTGGCGGGCCGCTGGCTCAGCACGACCACCTGGTCGGCGAGAAAAATGGATTCGCGCAGGTCATGGGTGATCAGGACGCCGGTGAACGGCTCTTCCGCCTTGACCTTGTGCATGGTTTGCCAAAGGTCTTCGCGGGTGAAGGCATCGAGCGCGCCAAACGGTTCATCAAGGATCAAGACCTCGGGCTTGTGCACCAGCGACCGGCACAGGGAGGCGCGTTGACGCATCCCGCCGGACAATTCCGAAGGCCGCTTGTCACCGAACCCTTCAAGACCGACCAGTTCAAGAAGGTAATTGGCGCGCTCCTTCTGCTCGGATTTGGACATCTTGGTCGCCACGATTTCGAGCGGCAGCATGATGTTTTCCAAAATCGTGCGCCATTCCAGAAGCACGGGGTTCTGAAACGCCATGCCCACGGTGGCGCGCGGGCCGGTCACGGTCTCGCCATGCAACATCACCGTGCCGGCATCGGGTTTCATCAGCCCGGCCACCAGCCGTGTCAGCGTGGACTTGCCACACCCTGACGGGCCAACGACGGCGACAAAGCCGCCCTCGTCCACCGTCAGCTCCAGCCCGTCAAGCACCGGAAGCGGGCCGGCGGGTGTTTGGTAAGCGTGACGCACGCCTTCGATCTTGATTATCGGATAGGTCAAACGGATACCCCCTGCCCCGGATGGAATAAGGGCGCGGGTTTGTTCCCGCGCCCGTTCTTGTCTTACTTCAACGAAAAGCCGCCTTCGGGCAGGAATTCCTCGGTGAAGTATTTCTCGATCCCGGCTTCGTTCTGGAACTCATACGTCGTGGCGATCTGCGACACGGCGCTTTCCATCCGGGCCTCGTCAATGACGCCAAAGCCGTTTTCCTTGACCGCATCGGTCATGACGTTGGCGTCGATGGAAAGCTGAAGGCGGCGTTGTTCCAGCGCGGCATCCGCCGCCGGGTTCCGCTCGATCAACGATGCAATCGCTGTCTCGGGGTCGGCAATCGCATCTTTCCATCCCATCGCGATCGCTTCGAGGAAGCCTTCGATGATCTCGGGGTTCTCGGCAGCGTAATCGGTGTTCACGATGACCGCGTTGCCATAAAGATCAACGCCGTAGTCGGCCATGAGAAGCGTGGTGATATCGTCTTCCGGCACATCGAGGCGCACGAGGTTCAGGTAGGACGAAAACGAAAACCCGGTGATCGCGGCCACGTTGCCCTCGGCCAGCATCGGCTCACGGGTCGGGAAACCGACCGGCTCGACCGTGATCTGGTCCATGTCGAGGTCGTTCTCATCCGCAAAGATCGGGAACTGCGCCCAGGCCCCATCCGGCGGCGGGGCCCCGAGCGTATTACCCATGAGGTCCGCCGGGCTTTCGATTCCCAGCGATTTGCGGCCAATGACCGCGAAGGGCGGTTTGTCATAGACCATCATCGCGGCGATCACCGGCGCGTCCGGGTTCTGGTCGAGAAACTTGATGACCGAGTTGATATCGGCAAAGCCGACCGGGAAGGCACCGGTGGCGACCTTCGGAATGGCGTCGAGCGAACCGGAGCCCGCCGAGATTTCGACCGCGAGGTCCTTTTCCCCGAAATAGCCCTTGTCGATCGCCACGAAATACGGGGCGGCGGGGCCTTCGAATTTCCAGTCGAGTGCGAATGGCATTTCGGTCTGTGCAACGGCGGCGCTGGACATTAGCGCGGCAGCGGCGGCCGTCAGAATTGTGCGATGAAACACGTTGTGATCTCCCTTTTTGAATTCGGCACATCACCCTTTTCCGTGAGAACGTCAGGGTCCAGCCATTGGTGACGGTTTTTGACCGGCTGAAAAACTTGAGCCTAATTGTTGTGCTCAATCAAGGGGGTTGCTCAAGAAATGTGCGTATCCGCATTTCACCGGTGGTCCGAACCGCGACGCACCGGAAGTGCCTGTGCCCGAAAACGAGAAAGCCGCCCGATCCATGTTCACGGGGAGGAGGTCGTGAACGGGATCGGACGACTTTGCCCTGTTGGTCCCAGGCGCTGGGTTCTTGTTCGTAGGCAGGCTTTGACACCCGCCTGTCATCATGGATGACGCAAAGGGCCCGGTCGCTCAATGCTGCAGGCGCGAAAGGGGCGGGTTTTTCGCTGCAATGCAGAAATTGCTTGGTTTTTGGGCGGGAATTGCCCCCGGTCTGCTGCGTCCGGGGGCAAAAGTTCGACCCAAAGCGCAGAAATCACGCGCCCGAGATGGCCGGGGCCTTTTGGATCAGTGCCTCGTTGGTCAGCGCATGAACCATGAAGAGCGCGAAGTCGATGCGACGGGTCATGTTCGCCGCAAGCCTTGGATCGCCCACGTGTTCGGCCCAGACCGGGAGCCCTTGGCTCTCGCCTTCCTCAAGATCCGAGCCCCGGACCACGGTCCAACGCCGGTTGCTTTCAAACACCAACCGCGTGGCGCGGTGTTGATCGGCAAGATCGACAAAGCGCGTCAGCCGGGCGAGAGGGGCAATGACCCGTTCGATGAAACGGATCTTCCAATCGTAGCGGTCCTTGCCATCTTTCGAGATATGCCAGCCGCAGGAAAACACCATGCGGGCATCCTTTGGTGCATGCTCCATGACCGCGCGCACCGTTCCCGAGGCATAATCGTCGACCCCGAAGGGAACCAGCACGCACAACACGCCGTCCGCATCCTGCACCGCCTCGCGGATAACCGCAGGGTCGTTGCTCCGCCCGGCGACGATGGTGATCCGGTCGCCGAAATGGGCCAGTTTGCCGGAGCTCTGCGGGCGACAGACGCCCACAACTTCGTGGCCGAGGTCAAGACAGTGGCGGGCCATATACTGGCCCAGCTTGCCGGAGATTCCGATGATTGCAACTTTCATGGCAGCCTCCCTCAAACGTCGGTTTCGGTGGCGCCGATGCGGGGCGCGCGGATGAGAAGCCACAGGAGAAACCCGATTTCGGAGAGCGTCACGATGCCCAGAAGAACGGCTCGAACCCAGCCAAGCAATTCGGCCTCGGGATAGCCGAAGGAATAGATACTGTCGGTGATGTATCCAAAGGCACCCACCGTCAGACCAATCGCGAAAATGTTGGGCAGGCCCCGGGTCCGGCAGACCAGTTGGCCAAGCAATATCAGGTGAAGACCGAAGAACACCTGCCAAACCCAGACGCCCGCGTGGTGCATGTGGATAAGCATTTCGGCAAGACGGTCATCGGCAGGGATCGCGCCGGACGACATGCCGGCAAGCCCAGCTTGGAACAACAACATCACCGCCATCACGGCAACCATGGCAAAGCGCGCCAACATGGCGGCGAAAGCCATCGTTTCGTTTACCCGGCGAAACATCTGGTAAAGCATGGTCGAAACCATGATTTCGATCAGCATCACGAGACTGTCCGCCGCGATCCCGGCGTTGAATAATCCGCGGTTCTGGCGGATGTTCGACAATGTTTCGCCGGGGTCGTCGGCGATGATCTGGCTTGGAACATAAAGAATGGCGAAGACGCCGAAGACGGCGATGGCGAGATATCCAACCCCGACAAGACGGGAATAGGAGCTTTGGGTGGGGTCGCGAAGCACATCCATGACAAGGGCCTTTCAGGCAAAGAGGCAGGGGTCGCGCAACGCGCGTTTCCCGGCCGGGTTCGGGTGGTTTCGAAGATTGTGAGGTTGCGTGGTCGGCAACCGGTGTATCTGGTCTAACCGCAGAGACACCCAACGAGAATTGACCAATATCGCGTCTATGGTATGCAGAAATGCATGAATTGGTCCGCCATCACCTTTGACTGGAACCGCGCGCGTGCGTTTCTCGTCACCGCCGAAGAAGGCTCGCTCTCTGCAGCCGCCCGCAAACTCGGGCTGGCGCAACCCACCGTCGGGCGGCAGGTCGAGGCGTTTCAAGAAGAGCTTGGCCTTGTCCTGTTCGAACGCGCCGGGCGTAGCCTGACGCTCACACCGGCGGGACAGGCCCTTTTGGACCCGGTGCGGGCCATGGGCGAGGCCGCCGTTGACCTTTCACGCGTCGCCTACGGTCAGGACGACAGCCTTGAGGGCAATGTCACCATCACCGCGTCCGATGCCTATGCCGGTCTTCTGTTGCCGCCCATCCTTGAGGATTTGCAGGCGCAAGAGCCGGGTATCTCGGTTTCCATCGTCGTGTCGAATTCCGCCGCCGACCTTCTTCGGCGCGAGGCCGACATAGCGATCCGGAATTTTCAGCCGACAGAGCCGGACCTGATCGCGAAAAAACTGCGCACGGCCAAGGCACGGATTTACGCGACACCCGGCTATATGGCGACACTCGATACCCATACCAAGCCGGGCGATCTGGGTCAGGCCCGTTTCATCGGCCTGGATGAAACCGGGTTGATGCTGGATGTGCTCAGGCAACTTGGCTTTCCGATCACCGACAGGAACTTTCCGCTCAGAACCGAGAACTTCCTTGTCATGTGGGAAATGGTGAAGCGCGGCATGGGGATCGGGATCATCGACGACAGGATCGGTGACGCGGAACCCCGTGTGGCGCGGGTTCTGCCCGAGATGCCGCCGCTCGAATTCCCCGTCTACCTCGTCGCGCATCGCGATATCTACCGCAACAAGCGCCTGCGGATCGTCTTCGACTTTCTCAGTGAGGCGTTGCGGTAACCGGCACCTCGGCCGGCCACTCTGTCAAAATACCGCGGCGAAAGCCCGGTCGAGTTTCTCGATCAATTCGCCAAGCTGGTCTTCCGACAGGATGAAAGGCGGGGCGAGCAGCACGTGATCACCCCGAACGCCATCCACCGTTCCGCCCATGGGGTAACAGATCAGGCCCGCCTCAAGGGCCGCGGCCTTGATCCGTTTGTGCATGGCGCGGGACGGGTCAAAGGGCGTCTTGTTATCGCGATCCGCGACGATCTCAAGCCCGCGAAACATGCCCCGGCCCCGGATATCCCCGATATGCGGATGCGCGCCAAAGGCATCGTGAAGCGCCTGACCCAGCTTTTCGCCCATGTCCGCGGCGCGGGCGACAAGCCCGCCATCGGTGAGCTTTGACACCACCGCATCCGCCGCCGCCGTGGCGATGGGGTGACCGATGTAGGTGTGGCCATGTTGAAAGAACCCCGATCCTTCGGCAAAGGCCGCATGGATCCGCGCGCTGCACAGGGTCGCCCCAATCGGCTGATACCCGGCGCCCAGCCCTTTTGCGATCGTCACGATGTCGGGCACCACCCCGTCCTGTTCGCAGGCAAAAAGTGTGCCGGTCCGGCCCATGCCGCACATTACCTCGTCAAGGATCATCAGGATTCCGTGGCGGTCGCAAATCTCGCGAATTCGTTTGAAATACCCGGGAACGGCGGGCACCGCCCCCATGGTTGCGCCAACCACGGGCTCGGCGATGAACCCGATCACGGTTTCTGGCCCGACCCGCGCAAGCTCGATCTCAAGCTCATCCGCGACCCTTTGACCATAGGCCACAAGATCCTCGTCCCCCGAGCGATCGCGGTAGGGGTAGCAGGGCGCGATATGGCTGGTTTCGACCATCAGCGGCTGGAACGGCGCGCGCCGCCACGCATTGCCGCCGGTTCCAAGCGCACCGAGCGTATTGCCGTGGTAACTTTGCCGCCGCGCGACAAAGCGGCTGCGCCCCGGCTCGCCCCGTTCAACGAAATACTGCCGCGCCATCTTCAGCGCGGCTTCAACCGCCTCGGACCCGCCGGAGACGAAATAGACCTTGTCCAACCCTTCGGGCGCATGGTCGATCAACCGGGTCGCAAGCCGTTCGGCGGGCTCGGAGGTGAAGAACCCGGTATGGGCAAAAGGAATGTCCTCGGCCTGCGCCCGGATCGCGGCGATGACATCAGGGTCGGAATGCCCCAGACAGGACACCGCCGCACCACCGGACCCATCGAGATATTTTTTTTCCGATTTATCAAAAATATAGCACCCCTCGCCCCGCGTGGCGACGGGGGGGTCGCCGTGCGCACTCCGATGAAACACGTGGGACATGGACTTGGCTCCGGGATCGATTCTCGTGGGCGCGGGTGCCTTCAGGTGAAACAGATGGTTCATCTGTTGACAAGATGTGAAACAGATGAAACGGTTTGAGTCTAATTTTTCGCCGACCTTGCAGGAGTGTCCGATTGCTCAGCAGTTTCGAGGAACGTCTGGCCAAACGGTACGACGCGCTGAGCACGCGGTTGCGTGAGGCAGGCGATTACATCGCCGCCAACCCGCTCGACACCGCGACCCGGTCCCTGCGCGCTGTGGCCGATCACACCGGGCTTTCACCAGCCACCTTCACCCGGCTGGCAAAGGCGCTTGAATACGAAAACTTCGAGGAATTGCGCGAAGGCATGCGGCGTCGGCTGGGCCGGCGGCAGGATAGTTTCGCGGCCCGCGCCGGGGCGTTGCAGGATGCCACCTCTGGCGGGGGCGCGACGCTCATGCGCCGCACGCGCGACGCCTGCGTCGGCAATATCGACCGTCTGAGCGGGGAAATCGACGCCGACCGGATCGCCGCGGTCGCCGACCGGCTCCACGCGGCGCGGCGTGTCGTGGCGCTGGGCGGGCTCGGGTCGACCGCCATCGCGGAATATGCCGCCTACATGGGTCAGTTTCTTGGTGACAACTGGGTGGCCGCCGGGCGCATGGGGGCCTCGGTCGGGGCCGCGCTGTCGAACCTCGACGCGCAGGACGCGCTGATCATCTTTACCAAACCGCCGTATTCCACAGGGTCGATCAAGGCCGCCGAATTTGCCCATGCGCGCGGCGTCTACGTCATCGTGGTCACCGACACCCACGCCTGTCCGGCCCTGCGCCATGCCGCGGCACGCATTGTCGTGCCGTCTGAAAGCCCGAATTTCTTTTCGTCCTACGTGGCGACCATGTTCTTTGTCGAAACGCTGATGGCCATGGTCGCAACCCGCGCAGGACACGCCGCGACCGAAAGAATCGCGGATGTCGAGGGCGCGAATCTCGCCCTCGGAGAGGTCGTCGGCCTCTGAACCACTCGCAACCCTTCAAACCAACCAACGGGAGAAAAACATGACAAACCATATAAAACTGGGCTTCGCGGCCCTTGCGACCGTGGCGCTGACCGCCCCGGCGGCGATGGCCCAAGAATTCATCACCATCGGCACCGGCGGCGTGACCGGCGTGTATTACCCCACGGGCGGCGCAATCTGTCGCCTCGTCAACAAGGGCCGGAGCGATCACGGCATTCGCTGCTCGGTCGAATCGACAGGGGGCTCGGTCTACAACATCAACACCATCCGCGCGGGCGAGCTTGAATTCGGCGTCGCGCAATCGGATTGGCAATACCACGCCTACAACGGCACCTCGCGTTTCGAGGAAGACGGGGCGTTCGAAAGCCTGCGCGCGGTCTTCTCGGTCCACCCGGAACCCTTCACGGTCGTGGCCCGCGCCGATAGCGGCATCACCAATTTCGAAGACCTCAAGGGCAAGCGCGTGAACATCGGCAACCCCGGCTCCGGTCAGCGCGGCACGATGGAAGTGCTGATGGACGCGCTGGGATGGACCACCGATGACTTCGCGCTCGCGACCGAGCTCAAGGCCGCCGAACAATCCGCCGCGCTTTGCGATAACCAGATCGACGCGATGGTTTACACCGTTGGCCACCCCTCGGGTTCGATCCAGGAGGCGACCACGGCCTGTGACTCCGTTCTGGTGAACGTGACGGGCGACGTGGTGTCCGGGCTGATCGACGAAAATGCGTTCTACCGGACCGCGACGATCCCGGGCGGCATGTATCGCGGCAATGACGCGGACACGACGACCTTCGGTGTCGGCGCGACCTTTGTCACATCGTCCGACGTGTCGGAAGACGCGGTTTACGCGGTGGTGTCGTCGGTGTTCGAAAACTTCGAGGACTTCAAAGGCCTGCACCCGGCCTTCGGTGTTCTCAAAGCGGAAGAGATGATCTCGGCCGGCCTGTCGGCCCCGCTGCACGCCGGTGCCGAGAAATATTACCAGGAAAAAGGCTGGATGGAGTAAGCTCCTTTCTAACACGATTTGGGAGGGCGGTGCGCCGCCCTTCCCTCCCCCTTTATAAAACCACATAAAAAACATGGAATTCTTGGCCGTCAGGGCCGGACGGAGGGATCATGTCCGACAGGGAAAAACGCACGCTCAACGAAGATGAATTGCAAGAGCTTGTCGCGGCATCAGACAGCGGGGCCCGGGCCGTTCCCGGCAGCATCGGGTTTTTCATCGCCGCGCTCGCGCTCGTCTGGTCAACATTCCAGGTCCTGCTCGCGTCACCCTGGGCCCCCTATATCCTTCCCGCAGACGCGATCAACAACTCGCGGCAAATCCACCTTGCCTTCGCGATCTTCCTGTCTGCCATGGCCTATCCCCTGTTCAAATCGGCACCCCGGCACAAGGTGCCATGGTATGACTGGATCCTCGCCATCGGGGGGGCCACGCTCGCCCTTTACGGGTATTTCTTCTACGACAAGATCGTGCAGAACGGCGGGCTTGCCGATGACACCGATGCGCTCGCCGCGCTCGCAGGTCTTGCCCTGTTGTTCATCGCCGCCTACCGGACGCTTGGCCCGGTCATGGTGATGCTTGCCCTCGTGTTTCTCGCCTACGTGTTCTTCGGCGCATCCGAGAACGTGCCCGACACGATCCGCTGGGCCGGGGCCAGCCTGCGCAAGGCCATGTCGCACATGTGGATCACGTCCGAGGGCGTGTTCGGCATCGCGCTGGGCGTATCCACCAAATTCGTTTTCCTCTTCGTCCTGTTCGGGGCCTTGCTCGACAAGGCTGGGGCGGGGAATTACTTCATCAAGATGGCCTTCGGCGCGCTCGGCCACCTGCGCGGTGGTCCCGCCAAGGCAGCGGTTGTCGGCTCGGCCGCGACCGGCCTGATCTCGGGGTCTTCCATCGCCAATGTCGTGACCACCGGCACCTTCACCATCCCGCTGATGAAACGGGTCGGATTTTCGTCGGAAAAGGCAGGCTCGGTCGAAGTCGCCTCGTCGGTCAACGGACAGATCATGCCACCGGTCATGGGGGCCGCAGCGTTTCTCATGGTGGAATATGTCGGCATTTCCTATGTCGAGGTGATCACCCACGCCTTCCTGCCGGCGGTCATTTCCTACATCGCGCTGGTCTATATCGTTCACCTTGAAGCGGTGAAGAACAACATGCCGACGCTTGGGAACAAGGTGGTCTCGATGGGGCGCACCATCGGCGGGATGTTCGCCTTTTTCGCGGGCTTCGCCATCCTGTGCTACGTCACGCAGTTTCCCGTGCGGCTGATCGTCGGTCTCGTGCCGACCGGCTCCGGATGGATCTTGGCGGCGCTGCTGGCGGCGATCTATGTCGGGTTGATCTATCTCGCCTCGACGGTCGACGATCTCGAACCGGACGATCCGAACGCCGAACAGCTTGAGCTTCCGGATATTCCGAAGATCTACAAATCCGGGCTCTATTACCTGCTGCCGATCATCGTTCTGGTGTATTTCCTGATGATCGAGCGGAAATCACCCGGTCTCTCGGCCTTCTGGGCGACCTTTCTCATGTTCGGCATCTTGCTGACCCAACGTGCGCTCAAGGCCATGTTCCGGGGCGAAACCAATGCGCTGTCAAAGCTGCGCGACGGGGTGTTCGACCTGATCGGTGGCATGATCAACGGCGCGCGCAACATGATCGGCATCGGGCTTGCCACCGCGACGGCAGGGATCATCGTCGGCACCGTGTCCCTCACCGGGATCGGGCAGGTGATGGCCGATTTCGTTGAATTCCTGTCGGGCGGCAACCTTATCTTGATGCTGATCTTCGTGGCGATCCTGTCTCTCATCCTCGGGATGGGACTTCCGACAACCGCCAACTACATCGTTGTCTCGTCGCTCATGGTCGCGGTCGTGGTCGAGCTTGGGGCCCAATCCGGCCTTGTCGTGCCGCTGATCGCGGTGCACCTTTTCGTCTTTTACTTCGGGATCATGGCGGATGTGACGCCGCCTGTTGGCCTTGCCTCCTTCGCGGCGGCGGCGGTGTCGGGCGGGGACGCGATCAAGACCGGGTTCACCGCGTTCTTCTATTCGCTGCGCACCGTTGCCCTGCCGTTCGTGTTCATCTTCAACACCGATCTGCTTTTGATCGACGTGACGCTTGTGCAGGGGATCGTCGTGTTCATCGTCGCCACCATCGGCATCCTGATCTTTACCGCCGCGACCATGGGCTATTTCATCACCCGCAACCGGATCTGGGAAACGGTCGCGATGCTTCTGATCGCCTTCGCGCTGTTTCGGCCCGGATTTTTCATGAACATCGTCCAGCCGCCGTTCGACAACATCGAACCGGCCCGCTTTGAACAGGCGGTCGGGGACGCGGCACCGGGCAAAGACCTTCGCGTCGTGGTCACGGGCCCGGATTTCGACACGCTGGAGCCCAAGGACATGACCGTGGTGCTTACCGTTCCGGACCTTGAGGGCGCGCCGGCCCGGCTCGATGACTGGGGTCTGCTGCTGATGCAGGAGGGCGACGAGGTGCGGCTGGAAGAGCCGATGTTCGGCACGGCCCTGTCCGATCAGCTTTCGTCGTTCGACTTCTACGGTGAAGACCCGGTTCAGATCACATCGGTTCAGGCCACGTCCGACCAGTTGCCAAAAGAGCTGATGTTCATCCCCGCGCTCGCGCTCATGGCGCTGATCGCCTTCCTGCAATCGCGCCGCGCCCCTGCGGCCACGACCCGTGAAGGAGTTCCGGCATGACTATCAACACCGTGCTCTGCGCCATCGACGTGAACCGCCCGGACACCGAGGCGGATGTTCTCAAGCGCGCCTGGAAGCTTGCCGACGCCGAGGGGGCGCAGCTTGACGTCATCTCTGTCGTCCCCGACTTCGGCATGTCCGTCGTCGGCGGGTACTTCGAGGACGATCACACCACCAAGGCGGTGGAAAAGATGAAGGCGATCTTGGAAGAGGTGGTGGTTGCCGCGCTCGGGCCCGAGGTCAATGCAAAGACCCGCCACCTCGTCGCCATTGGCAAGGCGTATCAGGAAATCCTGCAGGTCGCGGAAAAGGACGGTGCCGATCTGATCGTGCTCGGGGCCCATTCTCCGGACCTCAAGGATTACCTGCTCGGCCCGACCGCCGCGCGCGTGGTGCGCCATTCGACCGCCTCGGTCTACGTGGTGCGCTGAACCAGGGCCGCACTGTTCAGCGGCCCTGACCACACATTCTTCCGATATTGGCCGGTTCTACCGTTGCCCTTCGGTGCGGAACGTTCTATGCGGCATCGCAGCGAACATGGACCCGGTCACATACCCGGGTGGCTCCTCCGGCCGCCGATCCGCCGGACAACGACAGACAACTGTGCGGTTGCACACTGGTCTCGCGAAGATCGCGGTGCCGGTACCGGGAACCTATCTTATGATTTCTCTCCAAGCCTACCGGAACGAATGGTTCGGTAATATTCGCGGTGACCTGCTCGCCGGTATTGTCGTGGCGCTGGCGCTCATTCCCGAGGCCATCGCTTTTTCCATCATCGCGGGGGTGGACCCCAAGGTTGGCCTTTATGCCAGCTTCTCGATCGCCGTGATCACCGCCTTCGCGGGCGGGCGACCCGGCATGATCTCGGCCGCGACCGCGGCGACCGCCGTGCTGATGATCACACTGGTGAAGGACCACGGGCTGGAATACCTGCTCGCCGCGACGGTTTTCGCGGGGCTTTTGCAAATGGGTGCCGGGGTGCTCAAGCTTGGCTTCATCATGCGGTATGTTTCGAAATCGGTGATGACCGGGTTCGTGAACGCGCTCGCCATCCTGATCTTCATGGCGCAGTTGCCCGAGCTTGATCCAAGAAGCGTCACATGGATCACCTATGTGCTGGTCGCGGCAGGGCTGGCGATCATTTACCTGTTGCCGCTGGTGACGACCGCCATTCCATCGCCGCTGGTGACCATCGTGGTCTTGACCGCGCTGACCCTAGCGCTTGGGCTGGATGTGCGCACTGTGGGCGACATGGGGGCGCTGCCCGACACGCTGCCGGTGTTCCTGATCCCGCAAATTCCGCTGAATTTCGAGACCTTGATGATCATCATGCCCTATTCGGTTGCCGTGGCGGTCGTGGGTCTGCTCGAAAGCCTGATGACACAGAACATCGTCGACGACCTCACCGATACGAAGTCTAACCGCAACCAGGAGTGCATCGGCCAGGGCGTTGCCAACACCGCGACCGGCTTCATCGGCGGCATGGCGGGCTGCGCCATGATCGGCCAGTCGATCATCAACGTGAAGTCCGGCGGGCGTGGGCGGCTCTCGTCCTTTGCAGCCGGGGTCTACCTGCTGTTCATGGTCGTGGTGCTGGGCGATCTGGTCAGCATCATTCCCATGGCGGCGCTTGTGGCGATCATGATCATGGTTGCGATCGGCACCTTCTCCTGGTCCTCGATCAAGGCGCTGACCGTGCATCCACGCTCGTCCTCCATCGTGATGATCGCGACCGTGGTGACCGTGGTCTATACCCACAACCTCGCCATCGGTGTTCTGGTTGGGGTTCTGCTGTCGGGTATCTTCTTTGCCGGCAAGATTGCGCAGCTTTTCAAAGTGACCTCCGAGATCACGACAAGCGGCAGTCACCGGACCTATGTCGTCGAAGGTCAGCTTTTTTATGGGTCTGTCGAGGACTTCATGAACGCTTTCGACTTCAAAGAGGCGCTGAACAAGGTCACCATTGACGTCAGCCGCGCGCATATCTGGGATATCTCGTCGGTGCAGGCGTTGGACATGGCCATCCTGAAATTCCGTCGCGACGGGGCCGATGTCGAGGTTGTGGGAATGAACGACGCGACCGAAACGCTCGTCGACCGGCTTGCCATTCATGACAAGCCCGGCGCGATGGACACGTTGATGGGGCATTGAGGGAGGAAAACATGACACAGAAAATCATCGCATTGGTGGACGGGTCGATTTATTCGGAAAGCGTTTGCCACCACGCGGCATGGATCGCAAAAAGAACCGATGCCCCGGTGGAGTTGATCCACGTTCTGGGCCGCCGCGACGCGCCGGAAAAACAGGATCTGTCCGGCGCGATCCGGTTGGGGGCACGCACGCAGTTGATGGAAGAATTGGCCGAGCTTGACGCCCAGCGCGCAAAGCTGGTCAGCCATCGCGGCCGCGCGGTTCTGGAAGACGCGCGCTCCATTGTCGATCAGGACGGGGTGAGCGAAATCACCACCCGCCTGCGGCATGGCGATATTGTCGAGGCGATCTCCGAGATCGAGACGGACGCACGCGTGATCCTCATCGGAAAGCGGGGCGAAGCGGCGGATTTCGCGAAAGGGCACCTTGGCTCGAACCTTGAACGCATCGTGCGCGCGGCGCATCGCCCTGTCTTCGTCGCCTCGCGCGCGTTTCAGCCGATCACTTCGGTGCTCGTGGCCTATGACGGGGGCAGTTCTTCGATGAAGGCCGTGGATCACATCGCACGCAGCCCGTTGTTCAAGGATCTCGCCATCACGGTGGTGACGGTCGGGTCGCAGTCCCCGGAGGTGACAAAGGGGCTGGCAGATGCCCAAGCGCTTCTCAAGGCTGCCGGGATCGACGCCGACACACGCATCCTGCCCGGACAACCCGAAACCGAGCTTGGCAAGCTGGTCGAGGACGAAGGGTTCGGCATGGTGGTGATGGGGGCCTACGGGCACAGCCGCATTCGCAGCCTTGTCATCGGATCGACCACGACCGAGATGGTGCGCAGTTGCAAGGTGCCGGTTGTCCTGATGCGCTGATCGGCCCTGCCCCCCGCCCGGCGCGGGGGGTGTGGCATCACGGGGTGATCCAAAGCGTCGCGGCCCCCGCGACGATCACCGCGACATAAACGGCGCTGACGCGCAGACCCAGCCGCCCGTCCCCGGCAATCAGCGAAATCCCGGCCTTCACCACCGTGTTGACAGAGGCGGCGATGAAGATCGCGATGGCCCCGTGCGCGGCGCTCAGGTCCGGCCCCACGAGACGCGATACGGAGATGGTCAGCGCATCCACATCGGTCAGCCCCGACAACGCCCCGGCGGCGTAAACCCCGCCGGTGCCCAGCCATGCCCCAAGGTAATGGACCACGATCAGCACCACCGCCAAAACCACCGCGAACCCAAGCGCGGTGGTCAGTTCAAGCGGATTGGCGATGCCTTTGATCTCGTCGCGCGCCGGGGTCCGTGCTTCGGCCAGCCCCTGGACCAACGCGGCCCCCGCGATCCCGGTCGCCGCCATGACGCCCATGGGCCAGGCAAGGGGAAGCAACAGTGCCGGTTCGAACACCGCGACCAGCGCGAGAATACGCAGGAAGGTCACCGATCCGGCCACCACGATGGCCGCCGCGGCGACCGGAACAAGCGCCCCGTCCCTGCGGACAAAGCGTGACAGCGCCAGCGTCGTCGATGTCGAGGACGCGAGACCCCCGAAAAGACCCGTCGCCAGTATTCCGAGACGGGCCCCGGCGATCCGGATCGCGAGATAGCCGGCAAAAGACAGCCCCGCGACGATGACAACCGCCCACCACAGCTCATTGGGGTTAAGAACCCCGCCCGGCCCAAACCCCTCATCTGGCAGGAGCGGCCAGACCACCACGGAGATCAGGCCAAGTTTGATCAGGGCCTCAAGCTCGAGCCGCTCGATCTTCCGGACCCAGTGATGCAGCGTCGGTTTCAGCGACAGAAGCAGCGCGGCAATGACCGCAACCGCCGCCGCCGGGGCCATCGCGCCCATCACCGCCGCAACACCGAGCGCAAAGGTGAGAAGAAGCGCAATTTCCGTGGTCAGGCCAAGATCGGCGTCCGCCTTCATCCTGACCCAATAGCTCACGGCGAGAAGGGCCCCGAGGCCGAGCATCGCCATGGCGGGGATCAGAGGGGTTGCCACGATGGAAAGCCACCCGGCGATCCCGCCGAGAAGCCCGGTCAGCGCAAAGGTGCGAATGCCGGCGATGCGCCCGCCTTCGGCTTGTGATCGCCCGTGCCAACCGCGTTCAAGCCCAAGGATCAAACCAATCGCCAGCGCGAGCGCGAGACGCAGGACGAGGTCGCCGTCACTCATGACTGCACCCACGACATCGGCGCATTCAGACACGAACCACTGAGGCTACCCGAGGCACCGGAATTGCGTGGTATGGTCAGTGCGAGTTTCATAGTCCCCATGTCGAGCCACCGCTTTGGGTCAGTGTAACGTAGCAATCCCCGGCCAGCACGCCTTCAATCCGACCCGGCAGGGTCCGACCGGGTAAACACCGCCATCTGGCTTGCCCCCCCAAGATCGGGGTGAAGCCCGGCGATATCCCGCATCCGCACACCGTAGCCCGCAACACCGGCAACGCGCGTGGACCATTGGCGAAACTTGGCCCGATCCCATTCAAACCGGTGATCGGGGTGGCGCATCCGGTGCTTGGGCACACCGAGCAACGGGTTAAACTCGGCGTTGGGCGTGGTGATGACCACCGTTTGGGGCCGCATCTTGTAGAACACGGCACGTTCAAGTTTGGAAAGCTGATCGGGGTCGATATGCTCGATGGTTTCGATCAGAATGGCGCAATCGAAGCCGGCCATGGCAGGTGTCGGGTCGGTCATGGACCCCTCGCGCACGTCGATGCGCGGCACGACGCAGCCCGATTGTGCCAACCTCTCGCGCAGTCGTTCCAGCGACGCACGGCAGATATCCACACCGACCAGCTCGGAAATTCCCTGCTCGCCGGCCAATCGCACGAACATGTCGCCGTCGCCACACCCAAGGTCGAGCACCCGGGACGCCCCGCTATCCCGCACCTCCGCGATCACGGCCTCCAACCGCTCTTCGTGCAGCCAGCTGGTCATGACTGCGCCCCGGGGCGCTGCATCAACACCACGTCTTTCACCGGGATCTCGCACCGCCAACCCCAGAGATCCGCGAGATGGCGAAACGTCTCATCCCGGTAGAACACGACATGTGTTGGATCCATTCGGTAATGCCAATTCACAAAGCGCGAGTCATCGGTTTGAAAGCAGGTCATGATGGCAAGCCACCCCCCGGGCCGGACCAGGTCGCGCAGGCGCGCAAAGTCGCGGGCAGGGTGATGGAAATGCTCAACCACCTCGGTGCAGGTGACAAAATCATAGACCCGCGACAGGGGTGCAGGATCCGGCGCGAAAAACGGGTCATACACGGCCACGTCATGCCCCGCCTCGCGCAGGATGGCCGCCAATGCCGGACCCGGCCCACACCCGTAATCCAGCCCCTGCGCGGGGCCTGACAGCCGGGTCGACAGCGGGTCTGCGAGCTTTGCCAGAAACCGCCGGTAGCCCGGATCATCGGGGTCGTTCTCATGACGCAGATAGGTGGCGCGTTCCACGTCGCGCGTGGGATGTTGCGCCGGGTCCAGAAACCGCGCCCCACAGGTCGGGCAGCGAAAGTAATCCTGCCCCCCGACCGACAGGAAATGCGCGGAAGGCAGCGCACAGACCGGACAGGCCGACCCCGACCCCGCGCGATCGGACGCGATCTCTGCCCCATGCGCCATCATTCATCCCCCGCCCGTGCGAGATACACGGTCTGGGTAAACGACTTTCCGGTCAGCGGGTTATCGAAGGTCACAGGCTCGGCCCAAGCCTGCGCAAATACCTCGTCGAGCCGGTCGAGAAACCGCTGATCCGTCATCTTGTCGGACCACAGGCCAAACACACCGCCGGGCTTGAGGTATCGCGCGACACGGCGCAACCCGTCGACTTGGTAAAAACTGTCGCTTCGCGCATCGAGCAGGTGATCGGGCGCATGGTCGATATCGGCCAAAATCGCATCGTATCGCCGCCCGGGCGTCTCTGGGTCAAACCCGTCACCGGCTGCCATGGCAAAGAAATCGCCTTCGATCAGCTCGCACCGCGCGTCATCGACCAGCCGCGTTCCCATGGGCAGGAGCCCGGTTTCATGCCATTCAATGACCGGGGCCAGAAATTCAACAACGCGCAAAGTCGCCACCCGCGGATCGGCGAGCGCTGCCTCGGCGGTATAGCCGAGCCCAAGACCACCAACCACGATATCGAGTTTTTCGCCCGGACAGGCGGCGACCCCCAATGTCCCAAGCGCCACTTCGGACGCCGTGAAATGGCTTGTCATCAGGAAATCCTGCCCCAGCATGATCTCCCACACATCCACACCAAGGCGCAGATCCCGGCGGCGCCGCAGGCTGAGCGCCCCGATGGGTGTCGGGCAGTAATCGAGTTCCTCGAACAATGCGCTCATGCCAGGGTCACCACCTTCGAAACAACCGCCGCTTTGCCGGGGTGTCGGGACGCCTGTTATTGACCGGATGACCGCAAAACTCAATCCGGGACCATGACGCCCGACCCGCGGCCCCGCACGCGCCACCCCGACACGACCGCAACAAAAACCGGAGGCCTTGAATTTTCTTGAAATATTGGTCGGAGTGAGAGGATTCGAACCTCCGACCCCTGCCTCCCGAAGACAGTGCTCTACCAGGCTGAGCTACACTCCGACCGTGGCGGGCGGGATAGCTTAGCTTGGTAGGCTTGGCAAGTCCTTATCCACGTTGTTTCGCGCGCCTGAGAAAGAGCGAAATGCGAAAGCTCGCGGCGGTCGGACCGCGGGACCGGGTGCGCAGGACCGGGGTCTGCGATCCGGCGCCAAGGCGGGCTTCCCGGAACACGATATAAAGGCCGGACAGGATGATGATCCCAGCGCCGATCATCGTCGCCCGTTCGATCATTTCGCCGAAGATAAAATACCCGAAGATCGTCGCCCAGATGATCTGCGAATACTGCATCGGGGCGACGATGGCGGCATCCCCGTTCTTGTAGGCCGCGATCAATGCCAACCCCGCGATGAACCCGAGGGCCGAGATCACAGCGATCCCGCCCATGTGCTCCAGCGGCATGGGTTTGTAGACAAGGATCAGGAGCAGACCCATCACGATGAAATTCGCAGCCATGGGATAAAGCATCAGGACAACCGGGCGCTCGTCCTGCCCGATCTTGCGCACGATGATCGAGGCAAAGGAATTCGCGATGGCCGACGTGACCCCGGCGACATGTCCCAGCGACAGCTCGGTCTGGCCCGGTTGCAGCACGACAACCACGCCGATGAGCCCGACGATCACCGCCCCCAGCCGGTGCAGGCCCACCTTTTCGCCCAGCATCGGGATCGACAGCAGCGTGATCAGAAGCGGCGTGGCGAACAGAAGCACATAGGTTTGCGCCAAGGGCAGGACCGAAAAGGCATAGAAGGCCGAGAACCCCGCGATCACGGCAAAACTGGTGCGGATCAGCGTCCACCACGGATGCACGGGTCGAAGATTGCCCGGCGTCGCATCCCGCATCAGCATGAAGGTCACGAGGGGGAAGGAAAACAGGGTCGCGAAGAAGATGATCTGGAACGGCGAATAGCTCGCCCCGAGCGTCTTGATGATCACGTCATGGGTTGCGTAGACCGCGAAGGCGATCAGGGCATAGACCGGGCCCATCAAGTTCATGTGAAGCTCCTTGGTTTCGGGTAGAGGACCACAGGTTCGCGGGCGGCGAAAGGGGGGCTCTCCGGGCATGACAGACGCGCGCCGGGCGACGCGATGATGTTTCCGGGTGCACTGCCCCTGATGGCGCGCTAGACACAGCCCATGCCCCATGTCGTGATCGAATACGCCGAAGCCCATCTTGGCGACCCGACCATCACCGCCCTGATGCAGGCGGCGTATGAGGTTTGCGCCACCTCAGGCGTCATGCAGCCCGAGGACGTGAAGGTCCGCGCCATTCCCCTGCGCCACCTTTTGTTGCAGGGCGGGGCCGAAAGTTTCGTCCACATCACCCTGTCCCTGCTCGCCGGTCGCACGCCGGAGCAAAAAGAAGGCCTCGCCATCGCCCTGCGCAACAGGCTCGCCACCGATTTCCCAAACATCGACGCGCTCAGCATCGACATCCGCGACATGGACCCCGTGGCCTACAAGAAACGCCTGCGGGGGGTGTGAGCGCAGTGCCCGGGTCGTGGCGTAGATGGAGTGGAGGAGGGCTGAGCGGTCGTGGAGCGTTCGGTTTGGTTTTTTCGGCCCATTGCTGCAGTTAACCTAAGCCACCGTGCGGCGATGCAGCTTCACCAAACCGGCCATTCGACTATCGTGAAGCATTTTCGAAGGGTGAAGGTCGGCAGAGCAGGACTTTCCAGCCGTTCGCCGCGCGTGCTCGGTTCGTACTGCACCCGCGAAGGGCTTCGACAATTCACGGGACGTATGAATGCGCCGAAGCCGAGAGCCCCCGCGGCGACGTTGACGGACTCTGAAATCTTCATGGCGCAACTTGCGCTCGCCTCCTGCTTCGCCGCATGAGTGCACAAATGCAGTTGTGTTCCACCGGCATGCGCATGTCAGCGCCCACCTCACGGCATGCACCAGTCATACGTCAGATGACACGCCTGCGGATCGAGGACGACAGCTGTTCGAATCCGATGACCGCCACCAGCACGACGAGGATGATCGCCGCAGCGTCGTCGTAGCGGAACAGCCGCATGGCGGTGGACAATTCCACGCCGATCCCGCCGGCACCGACCAGACCGAGCGTCACTGCCGAGCGGATCGCCTTTTCCACGCTGAACAGCGATGTCGCGGTCATCGAGGCGAAGCTCTCGGGCAGGATCGCGCCCATGATGACCGAAAGCCGCCCCGCGCCGGTCGAGGTCAGCGCCTCGGACGGGCCTTTCTGCACCTCTTCGAAGCGTTCGGAATAGAACCGCGCGGCAAAGCCGATGGTGTCCATGATGATGGCCAAGATTCCGGCCAGCGGGCCGAGGCCCACCGCCACCACGAAGATGAGCGCCCAGATCAGGTCGGGTATGGTGCGGGACACGGCGATCACGAGGCGCGCGATGCTGCGCACAACCGAGTTGGGGCTGGTGTTGCTGGCCGCCAGGATCGCCAGCGGGATCGAGAACAGGCAGCCGAAGGTGACGCCGACGATGGCGATGTTCAGCGTTTCCCACATGGCGTCTGCGATGCCGTACCAATTGCTGAAATCCGGAGGCATCGCCTGGCCCAGGAACCGCGCGAGGTTCACCGCGCCGCGTTGCAGACGGTCGAGCGACATGTCCGCCGCCCAAAGCCCCTGCAGGAAGAAAGCGAGAAAGCCCACCGCGATGACCCAGGCCACGGGTGACGGGCTGCGAAAGCGCGGAATGGTCGGGGTCTGGTCGGACATGATGTTTCTCCTTGGTCAGACCGCGGCGATCTTGGATTCGGTGGCGTCCTCGGGCCGGGTCGCGCCGTCGTAAAGCCCGTCGAGGCCTGCTGGGTCGATGCGCTCCACCGTGTCGTCGATCTGGACCGTGCCGTCCTTCAGGCCGATGACGCGGTCGCCGTATTCGCGGGCGAGATCAAGCTGGTGAAGCGTGCAAAGCATGCTCAAACCCTCGTCGTCGACGATCCGCCACAGCAGGTCCAGCACCTCGCGCCCGGCCTTGGGATCGAGGCTGGCAATCGGCTCGTCGGCCACCACCATGCTGGGCCGCTGCATCAGCATGCGCGCGATGGCGACCCGCTGCTGCTGGCCGCCTGACAACTCCGTTGGCCGGTGCTGCGCGCGGTCGGCAAGCCCCACCCGGTCGAGACACTCGAGCGCGCGTTCGCGATCCTCGCCCCGCGCGACCGGGTTCAGGCAGTTCAGGATGCCCAAGGGGCGCTGCCCCATGACGCCGAAAAGGACATTCTGAAAGGCGCTCAACTGCGGGACGAGATTGAATTGCTGAAACACGTAGCCCATCCGGCGGCGGGCCTTGCGCAGGGGCGCGCGGCGCGCCCCGATGATCGGCACACCGTCAAGCGACACCTGCCCGGACGCCGCCGGGGCAAGCCCGTTGATGGCGCGCATCAGCGTGGATTTGCCACTGCCATTGGCCCCCAGAAGCACGACGCCTTCGCCACGCCCGACGGCGAATGTCACGCCACGCAATATCCTGAGGTCGCCATAGCTGACGTGAAGATCCCTGACATCGAGAACGGGGTCGGGCGGTGTCATGCGGTCTGTCCTTCTAACGACGATAGCCGCCCCGTCTGAAACCAGACGGGGCGGCGCGGTTTTCAGGGCGCAGGGCGTGCGTTAGCTGCCGAGTTCGATGCCGGCCGCTTCGTAGGCGTCCCGCACCACGTCGTAGATCGCGGGGTCGGTCTCGAAGGACATGTAGGCGTCACGCTCGAGGAACTTGTCCTCGTTGCGCTCGGTCTCGATCAGCGACTCCCACATGGTGTCGGTCTGCTCGGACAGCGTGGCGCGCAGCGCATCGCGGCAGTCCTGCGGCAGCGAAGCGCGCATGACGACCGGGTCGCCGGGCAGGGTGTCGGTCTGGGCCAGAAGGCGGTATTCCGTGTCGGGGTCCTGTTCGCGCACGGCGTCCCAGTCCTTGTTGCCGCCGCCCATGGCGTCGACGTCATCGTTGATGAGCACCTGGATACGCGCGTCACCGGCCATGATGATGTCGAGGTCACGGTCGAGATCCAGCCCGGCCTCGGCCAGCATCATCGAGGGGAAGATGTGGCCCGAGGTGGAACCCGCATCCTTCAGCGCCACGCGGCGGCCTTCGAGATCGGCGAGCGACTGGATGTCGCTGTCGGCCTTGACCACGAAGCTGGAGCCGTAATTGGGGCGCACGATGGAGAACAGGATGTCCATCTCCGCAAGCTGCTGGAACAGCACGAATTCCGACGGACCGGCAAAGACCAGGTCAACCTCGTCGTACTGCAGCGCGTTGCCCGCCGCGGTCCGGTTGGACAGCGAGTAAAGCTCCAGTTCGACGCCGGAGACCGCTTCAAAGGTTTCGGCGAAGGGCGCGAAAGCCTCGGACAGCGTCGTCATGCCCTCGATGCCGGTATCGGCCATCTTCAGCGGGTTGGGGCAGACTTCGGCGGGCGAAGTTTGCGCCGCGAGCGGGCCTGCAAGAAGGGCTGCCGTCGCTGCGGACAGGGCCAGGCCATGAAATTTCGTCATCGTCTTGTCTCCTTTCGGTTTCGTTCCCGGGCCGGATAACAAGCCCACATGACATCGGGGTGACATTGACCAAAGAAGGCGCATGTCGGTCAAATGTCACTCTCGTGTCCGCCAGAGGGCATCACGGGCGGTCCTTTTCGAGACCACCGACGGGACCCGCAAGTCCATCGCCACCTGGCTCGAGGACCCGGCGATCATCGGGTTGGAACACCTCTGGCCCGGGCGCATCCACGAAAGGCTGCGTATCTCGACCCGGCAGTGCGCCCGGCTCGTGCGCGACTGGGAGATCTCGATTGGCCTCCAGCCGAGTTCATATGGCACCCATTCCATCCGACGGACCAACGTCGCACAGATCTACCGCAAGACAGGAAACCTGCAGGCAGTTCAACTTCTGCTGGGCCATACGAACATGGATGGCACTGTCCGCAACCTCGGGGTCGAGCTTGGGAACGCCCTGACGATATCGGACGCAGTCGAGATATCGAGATCTGACGGTCAGGGCCGCACCGCGAGGATGGCCCCAAGCGGTCATTCGAGATGATTCTGAAATGCTGCATTGGCAGACCATACAACCGACATTCATTGCGCGAGCCAGCCCGGAAACTTGATGGAAACATAATCGTGGCGGACTATTGCTGCGGTTTCCGTCCGGCAGGCGCTGTCCACGTTTCAGGAAGACCGCGGGCGATCTACCAAGATCATGCTTTGAAAAGCTCGCATTGAAGGACCATGCGGTCCGCAAAGTAAACCGATACAAGTAGTGCTTTTATGAGCACAGATTTCATGTCCCCGTCACAAACTATGCTCATAAGAGCACGCAGGGGGCATCGGATGAACAGACAGTCGGCGATTCTCGAAACGGCACAGTCCCGCGGGCGCGTCATGGTGGATGAACTGGCAGAGGCTCTGCGCGTTTCAGCTCACACCGTCCGCCGCGACATCAACGCGCTGTGCGCTCAGGGAAAATTGCGGCGCCTGCATGGCGGGGCCGAATTCATCGAGGGCAGTTCGAACCTGCCCTATTCGGCGCGCACCTCGCTTAATGTGGCGGCCAAGCAGAGGATCGCGGCCCATGTTGCAGGGCTGATCCCGGATGGCGCCACGCTGTTTTTCTCCATTGGCACAACTCCGGCCGTGGTCGCCGCCGCGCTGGCCGAGCGCGAGGGGCTGACCGTCATAACCAACAATCTGAACGCCGCGATGGCCTTGTCCGAAGCGCCCGGCGCGCGGATTATGATCCCCGGTGGCGAATTGCGCCTGCCGGATCGGGATATTCTGGGGCCGCTGGCACAAGAGCTTTTTGAAGCCTATCGCGCGGATTTCGCCATTTTCGGGGCCGCCGGGATCGACACCGACGGCTCCCTTTTGGATTTCCACGCCCCCGAGGTGCGCATCCGCCGCAAGGCACAGGAAAACGCCCGGGAGTCCATTTTCGTCGCGGACAGTTCGAAATTCGGGCGCCGCGCCCCGGCGGTCGGCGGTCATCTTGATGAGGCCGATCATGTCGTGACCGAGGCCAATCCCGGCGTGCTGTTCGCCGCCATGCTGGAGTCGCTCGGCGACCGGTTGATCATCGTGGGAGAGGACACATGAGCTTTCTGACGATTGAAGGTCTCACACGGCAATGGAACGGACAGGGCGGGGTTTGCGATATCAGCCTGGAACTCCAACAAGGCGCCTTCTTGTCGATCCTCGGCCCCTCGGGCTGCGGCAAATCCACGATGTTGCGCCTGATTGCGGGGCTGGAGCAGCCGCAAGCGGGCCGAGTAACGATTGACGGCCGGGATGTGACAGCCCTGCCCGCCGCGCAACGCAACCTGTCGATGGTGTTCCAGTCCTACGCGCTCTTTCCGCATCTCAGCGTGGCCGAGAACGTGACTTTCGGCCTGAAGGTGCGGCGGATATCGCGCGCCGAGCGGGAGCGACGCCTGTCCGAGGTGCTGGCCATGACAGGGCTGGAGGGGCTGGAGCGGCGTAAACCCTCCGAGCTTTCGGGCGGGCAAAGGCAGCGCGTGGCGCTGGCCCGGGCGGCGGTGGCCGAGCGGCCGCTTTGCCTGATGGACGAGCCACTTTCAAACCTCGATGCCAAGCTGCGCCACGCGGTGCGCCGGGATATCCGGGTGCTGGCGCGCAAGCTGGCGCTGACGGTCGTCTACGTGACCCATGACCAGGGCGAGGCGATGAGCCTGTCGGACAAGGTCGTGCTGATGCGCGACGGCTGCATCGAGCAGGTCGGCACGCCATCCGATCTCTACGCGCGCCCGGCCAGCACCTTCGCCGCGCAATTCATAGGCGATCCGCCGATGTCGCTGATCGAAGCAGCCGCGCTTGGGCAAGAGGGCGCGTTTACCATTGGCCTGCGTCCCGAAGCCGTTTCGCTTGTGCCCGCCGGGCAAGGGGATCTTGACGCGCGGATCGACGATTTCGAGTATCTGGGCGGCGAAACCCGGCTTGCGCTCAAGCATCCGGCAGCAGACGGGCTTGCCGCGATCTTGGCGGGCCCGGCCAATTTTGAGCCCGGCCAGACAGTCGGTGTCATGATCCCCAAGGAAAACCGGCTCCTTTTCGACTCCGTCACCGGAAGCCTGGAAAAGGAG
Organism: Maritimibacter sp.; assembly: GCA_011389895.1. GTDB lineage: Bacteria > Pseudomonadota > Alphaproteobacteria > Rhodobacterales > Rhodobacteraceae > Maritimibacter. The sequence goes on from JAABTN010000028.1 coordinate 35,907, forward strand.
CCGCAACAGAATCCAAAGGCGCGCATTCGCCAAAATCCCGCGCCCGAGGATGGCCATAAGGCCCCCACTTCAACCCGAAAAGCCAAAGAGGACCTTTCAAAATGAACCGTATCACTGCTGTATCCGCCATATTGGCGGCCTCCACCGCGCTCGTCAATCCGGCCGCGGCCGAGACCGAATTGACCATGTATTACCCCATCGCCGTCGGTGGCGCGTTGACCGAAGTGGTCGATGGGATCGTCGCCGAGTTCGAGGCGCAAAACCCCGACATCACCGTCAACGCGATTTACGCCGGCAACTATGACGACACGCGCATCAAATCGCTCGCGGCGCTCGAATCCGGCGAACCGGCGCAGCTTGCCGTGATGTTCTCCATCGATGCATATGACCTGATCGAGCAAGACCTGATCGTGCCCTTCGAGAGCGTCATCGGGACAGAGGCGGAGCAGGACTGGCTGGGCAGCTTCTACCCCGCGCTCATGGCCAACGGCAAGATCGAGGGCCAGACATGGGGCGTGCCGTTCCAGCGGTCGACCATCGTCGCTTACTACAACAAGGACATGTTCCGCGAGGCGGGGCTCGATCCGGAAAACGCGCCGACCACATGGGACGAGTTGGTGGAGATGGGCAAAGCCCTGACGAGCGACGACCATCACGGCCTGATGATCCCCTCGACCGGCTATCCCTACTGGATGTTTCAGGCACTGGCGATCCAGAACGGGCAGGAGTTGATGTCAAACGACGGGCTGACCACCTTTTTCGACGATCCCGATACCATCGCGGCGCTTGAATACTGGAAGTCCCTGTCCACCCAGCATGGCATCATGCCAGAGGGCACCGTGGAGTGGGGCACGCTGCGCCAAGCCTTCCTCGAGGGTGAGACCGCGATGATGTGGCACTCCACCGGCAACCTGACGGCGGTCAAGAACAATGCCGCATTCGATTTCGGCGTTGCCATGCTGCCCGGGCAGGAGCGTCTTGGCTCGCCGACCGGAGGGGGCAATTTCTACCTCTTCAAGGACTCCACCGAAGAGGAAAAGCAGGCCGCGCTTGAACTCATCAAGTTCATGACCGCGCCCGAGCAAGCCGCGAAGTGGTCCATCGAGACGGGCTACATGGGTGTCTCGCCCGCCGCTTATGAGACCGAGGCGCTCAAGGCCTACACGGCTGAATTCCCGCCCGCCCTGGTGGCGCGCGATCAGCTTGAGCACGCAGTTGCCGAGTTCTCGACCTTCGAGACGGCGCGCGTGCGTGACGGCCTGAATGCCGCGATTCAATCGGCACTGACTGGCGACAAGAGCCCGGCAGAGGCACTGGCCGAGGCGCAGGCCGCCGCCGAACGTCAACTGCGCGCCTACAAGTAAGCGCCTGCAATGCCCTGTGCCGGGCCGGTTCATGGAGCCGGCCCGGCCACGGAGACCCGCATGACCGACGCCTTCACACTGGAACGCCGCCGCCGTGCCCTGCACGGCTGGCTTTTGCTGTCGCCCGCGCTCATCATGCTGACGGCATTTGCCTTCTACCCGTCGCTGGCCACCATGGTGACATCGCTTTGGTCGCGCGGCACCCGCCGCAACCCGGCGGAATTTGTGGGGCTGGAGAATTACCGCTACCTGTTCGACGATCCGACCTTCTGGCAGGTCGCGGGCAACAACCTTCTCTATGCCCTCGTCACGATCCCGACCTCGATGGCACTGGCGCTGATCATGGCGCTCTGGGCCAACTCGAAACTACCTGCGCGCGGCTTCATCCGCACCGCCTACTTCACGCCCACCGTGCTGCCGATGATCGCGGCGGCGAACCTGTGGCTGTTTTTCTACACGCCCAGTTTCGGTATCCTGAACCAGATCGGCGCACTCTTCGGAGCACAGCCGGTCAACTGGCTGGGTGAGCCCGAAACCGCGCTATGGGCGATTTGCGTGGTGACGATCTGGAAAGAGGCCGGGTTCTTCATGATCTTCTACCTCGCCGCGCTGCAAACCATTCCGCCCGACCTGAAA
>JAABTN010000029.1 GCA_011389895.1 Maritimibacter sp.
CGGGCCAATAGACCCCGGCGCGCAGAAGCGGATTGGCGGGGCTGGGCGTCTCGCCACCATCGAGCATGGCGCGGGCGTAGGCGAGAAAATTGGTCGCGTTTTCCGGTCCCCCTTCGACAAGGTAGGCCCAGAGGGCGGCATAGTCTTCGTCGGACACCGTGGAGTAGCCCGCAAGGTCCGGATCGGGCTTGTCGTCTCCGGGCAGAAGCGCGAGCGGCACACCCGCCTCGGCACACCGCGCCGCATATTGCTCGACCCCGTAGCGCCAGTAACCGACACCGCCCAGAACGCGGGCGATCACCAGCCGCGATTTCGTGGCGCAATCGTCGAGGTGCAGGTCCACCGACATCGGGTGCGTCAGATGGGTGAGATTGGCGAGGCGCAGGGTCGGGGCTGCCTCCATTTCCGAGCGCGCCTCGGACAGCGCAGCCAGTTCCGTGTCGGCCGCAGAAATGAACACCACATCGCTGGGCGTCTGGTTCAGATCGACGGCTTCCTTGCCGTCGTCGATTGCACCTGGGGTCGCCGCGAGAAGGTGCATCAGGTCAAATCCTTGGTCATGAAGACGGAGCTTCCATCGTCCAAATAGTCGCCGAAGGGACCGCAGCGCGCGAAGCCGAACCGGTCATAAAGACGCACGGCGGCCTCAAGCTCATCGCCCGTCTCAAGGCACAGGCGCGGCAATCCTTCTTCGCGGGCGCAATCCTCGATCATCCGCAGAAGCGCGGCGGCGACGCCTTTGCCCCGGGCCGCATCTGACGTGAACATCGCCTTCACCTCGCCATACGCACCCCGCAGGGCAAGCGCGCCGACCCCCAGCACCCGGTCGCCTTCACGTGCCGCGAAAAACCGGATGTCGGGCGCAGAGAGCGCCGCCGTGGGCAGGCTGTGATTGTGCTCGGGCGGATAGATTTCCGCCTGCAACGCCTGCGCTTCGGCCAAAAGGGCCGCTGGCTGATCATCCAACGGGTTCGCCGGTTCGACGACGATCATGCCCGAAGCGCGGCCTCGATGGCCGCGTGATCCAGCCCTGCCTGTCCGATCACGACCAGACGCGTGGTGCGGGGGGCCGCGCCGAACGGCTGATCGAAATAGCTGTCAATCCGCGGCCCGACCGCCTGAAGCGTCAGGCGCATGGGCTTGCCTTCCACGGCCGCAAAGCCTTTGAGCCGGAGGATATCATGCGCCCGGATCACCCCCGCGACCTGATCGGAAAATGCTTTTGCATCCGCGATCTCGCCGCGTTCCACCACGAAGGTCTCGAAATCATCGTGGTCATGGTCGTGGTGATGATGGTGGTCGTGATCATGATCATCGTCATGATGGTCGTGATCGTCATCATGGTGATGATGATGCGCCTCGTCGCGCCCGTCCATGTTCGCCTCGGATTGCGCGCCCTGACCCAAAAGCACCTCGACCGGAAGCGCGCCCATCGTGGCTTTCACCACCTGCACGCCCGCACGGCTTTCGGTGCGCAGTTTGGTTGTCAGCGCCTCGGCCGCGTCCGCCCCAAGCAGATCGGCCTTGTTCACCACGATCATGTCGGCACAGGCCACCTGATCTGCAAAAAGCTCGGACAACGGGGTTTCGTGGTCGAGGTTCTCGTCGGCCTTGCGTTGTGCATCCACGGCATCAAGGTTCGCGGCAAAGACACCGTCCGACACGGCCTTGCCATCCACCACCGTCACCACGCCATCAACGGTGACGCGGGTCGAGATTTCGGGCCATTGGAACGCGCGTACCAGCGGTTGGGGAAGCGCGAGGCCGGAGGTTTCGATCACGATATGATCGGGCGGCGTATCGCGGTCGAGCAGCGTCTGAAGCGTCGGCACGAAATCTTCGGCAACGGTGCAGCAGATGCAGCCATTGGACAGCTCCATGATGTCGTCCTCGGCGCAGGCCTCGTCCCCGCAGCCCTTGAGGATATCGCCATCCACGCCCAGATCGCCGAACTCGTTGATGATCAGCGCAATGCGCTTGCCATTCGCGTTTTCGATCATGTGGCGGATAAGCGTGGTCTTCCCGGCCCCCAGAAAACCGGTGACGACGGTGGCAGGTATCTTGGATCGCATGTGTGAACTCCTGAAACGCAGAGAAGCCGGGGGACACCCCCGGCCTCATGTTGCACTGTCTGCCGGATCAGGCGTTGAACAGGCGCGGGGTGACAAGACCCGTCTTCGCCAGACCACGCGCCGACTTGGCCCCCGCGAGAACCGCGAGATCCACCAGCGGCTCGATCAGGACGACAAGCATGTAAGCGCCCCCGAAGGCAAAGACCGACGTGGTGGTCGCGGCCCCGAAGCCCTGACCGTAAAAGGCCCAGAATGCGACCCAAAGCACGACGCCACCTTGGTAGGTGGTCGAAAGCGCGAGCGCATCCTTGTACTTGATGTCGACATAGGCCGTCTCAGGTTTGATCAGCTTGTCCGCGACGTATTTGATCGCGATCAGTGGCACGATCAGCGTGGTCACGTTGGCAAAGTATTGCGGCAGGTCGAAGGGCGCGAAAATCAGCCCCTGCGCCAGCAGCGCGAGCGCAAGACCAAAGGCGGCAGGGGCCGCGCCGAGCACGAGCAAAAGCGTGGAGCCGAGGATGAAATGAACCTCGGAGACGCCGACCGGGAAGTGCGGCAGAACCTGGAAGAAGGAAAACGCGGCAGCGGTGGCGATCGCACTGCGCCCGACGAGAGAGCCGAGGCCCTTTTCCTTGAGCGTTTCCCACGTGAATTTGGCGGTGACAGCGGCGCCGCCTGCTGCGGTCGCATAGGCAAGCACCATTTTGGCAGGGGCCACGAGGCCCGGTTCGATATGCATAGTTATGTCCCTCCATTGCCCGTCTCCCCGACGGGTGGGCGTTCGTTCCACATGGCAGGTCTCCTGGCTTCCCGGCTTCAACGCGCCCGACCACCTTCCCGGGGGTTGCCCCAGTGGTTTCCGGCGGGCGCTCGCCGCGTCACAGTCGCGGGGGCGGCTGCGGCTGAAGGCTCCTGATTGGATCACCCCTCCGCATTCCCTATTCTCCCAAAGCGCTTGGCGCTATCTTGGGAACCATGTCGGAATGTTTTCGCGCGGAAGGGGCATACAGGTCAAGGATGTTTCGGACGCGCGAGGGTTCGATTGCGACATGGACCTGTCCAGCACAAAACAATATCTTGTGGATAACCCGCCGATGCGCGCCAGATACAGCGCTGAGTGATTGACTCACCCCCGGCCTGATCGGATCATGTCGGGATAATCAGAATCACCCCGAGCAGCGGACATTGCGTTTCAATCGCCTAAAACTCAACGGCTTCAAAAGCTTCGTGGACCCCACCGATCTCGTCATCGCGGATGGGCTGACGGGCGTTGTGGGTCCGAACGGGTGTGGCAAGTCCAACCTGCTAGAAGCGCTGCGCTGGGTGATGGGCGAAAACCGGGCCAAGGCGATGCGCGGGGCCGGGATGGAAGACGTGATCTTCGCCGGCACCTCGGCCCGCGGTGCACGGAATTTCGCGGAAGTCATCATCCAGATCGACAATTCCGAACGGCTCGCACCCAGTGGCTTCAACGACAGCGATATTCTTGAAATCGTTCGTCGCATCACGCGCGACGCGGGCAGTGCCTACAAGGTGAATGGCAAGGACGTGCGCGCCCGCGATGTCCAGATGCTGTTTGCCGATGCCTCGACCGGCGCACATTCGCCCGCGTTGGTGCGCCAAGGCCAGATCGCAGAGCTGATCAACGCCAAACCCAAGAACCGCCGCCGTATTCTGGAAGAAGCCGCCGGAATTTCCGGGCTGTACCAACGCCGCCACGAGGCGGAGCTGAAGCTGCGGGCGACCGAGACGAACCTTGAACGCGTCGATGACGTGGTCGAACAGCTGGCCAACCAGCTTGCACAGCTCGCGCGTCAGGCCAAGCAGGCGCAGCGGTACCGCGACATCGGCGAGCAGCTTCGCCAATCCGAGGGGATGCTGCTGTATCGCCGCTGGAAAGAAGCCGACGAGGCACGGCAGGCCGCACAGGAAGATCTGACCGACAAGGTCAAATCCGCCGCCGCCGCCGAAACCACCGCCCGCACCGCCGCCCGAACCCGCAGCGAGTCGGAAGACAAGCTGCCGCCCCGGCGCGAGGAAGAAGCGATCGCTGCCGCCGTGCTTCAACGGCTCCAGGTCAGCCGGGACCAGCTTGAGGAACAGGAAGCGCAGGCGGTCGAACGGATCGAAACCCTGACGCGTCGGATCGAACAGCTCACCCGCGATGCCGAGCGTGAAGAGGCGCTGAACCGAGACGCAGGTGAAACGATCGAACGCCTTGAATGGGAGCGCGCGGAACTGGCCAAGGCCGCCGAGGGCCACGACGCCCGGCTGGACGAGGCGACCGAGGCGGCGCGGGACGCCAAGCGGGTGCTGGACGAACGCGAAGACGTGCTGAGCCAATTGACCGAGAACGTGGCGCGTCTTTCGGCCCGCCACCAGTCGGCGCATCGGTTGTTGACGGATTCCAAGACCACGCTGGAAAAATCCGAGGCCGAGGCAGGGCGCGCCCGAAGTGCCGTGACCACCGCCAAGGCGGCGCTGGATGCCGCGACGCTGGCATTCTCGGAAGCGGAATATGCGCAGAAACGGGCCACGGACGCCTATGAGGCCGCCGAGGCCGCACTGACCGACGCGGATGAGGCCCGGTCGGACGCACAGGGGCGCGAAGCCGATGCGCGCGCCGAACGCTCCGAGACCGAGGGCGAAGTCAACGCGCTCAGGGCCGAGGTCATGGCGCTGGCAAAGGTGCTGGAGCGTGACACCGCCGAGGGGGGTCAGGTGATTGATCTCGTCCGAGTGCAAAAGGGTTATGAGGCCGCACTGGGGGCGGCGCTGGCCGATGACCTGCGCGCGCCTGCCATCGACGACGATACCACCTCGGGCTGGCGCGAATTGCCGGGGTATCCCGAGACGCATCCGCTTCCAGCCAGAACCAGCCCCTTGACCGATGTCGTGAGCGTGCCCGGCGTCCTGGCCCGCCGGATGAGCCAGGTGGGGTTGGTCGACGGGGCCGATGCCGCCGCGCTTCAGCCGCAACTGGCCCCCGGTCAGCGGCTCGTGACCGTCGAGGGCGATCTGTGGCGCTGGGATGGTTACCGGATCGCGGCCGAAGATGCGCCCTCAACAGCAGCGCTTCGGTTGCAACAGCTCAACCGTCTGGAAGAGCTGAAACAAGATCTTGAACGGGCCGAGGCGCGCGCGATGGGCGCGAAACAGGCGCATGAAACGCTGCGCGCGGAATTGACCCGTCTGACCGAAGCCGACAAGGCCGCACGCGACGCCCGGCGCGAGGCCGATCGCGCCGTGGCCGAAGCCAACCGCACCCTGTCGCGTGCGGAAGCGGACCGGAATATCTCGGAAGGAAAGTTGGAAAACCTCGGGCTGGCCGTGACCCGCCATGAAGACGAGGCACGCGGGGCCCGCGCGCGCTTGGCCGAGGCCGAAAAGGCGGTCGCCGATCTGCCCGATCTCGATGACGCCCGGGCCGAGGTCGAGGACACGAAGCTCACCGTCGAAGCCGCGCGTATGACGATGATGTCGAAACGCTCCGCCCATGACGAGCTGAAGCGGGAAGGCGAGGCGCGGATCAAACGGTCACAGGAGGTGACCAAGGAAATCTCAGGCTGGAAACATCGGCTTGAGACAGCGGGCAAGCGGATCGCGGAACTGGACGAACGTCGGGCGGCGACCGAGACCGAGTTGAAGGATGCCAAGGCCGCGCCCGAAGAGCTGGCCGCCAAGCGCGATGAACTCGCCCACCAGATCACCGAGGCCGAGGCCCGGCGCGCCAAGGCACAGGATGCCCTGTCTCTGGCCGAGAGCGCCCTGCGAGACGCCCAAACCGCCGAACGCGACGGAGAGCGGCTTGCAGGTGAGGCGCGCGAGGCGCGTGCACGGGCCGAGGCCCGGCTGGACGGGGCACGCGAAACCGTGACCATCGCCGTGGGCCGCATCGAGGAAGAGATGGAGACCTCGCCCGAGACTTTGCTTGAAAGTCTCGACATCACCCCGGACAACATGCCCCCCTCCAGCCAGGTCGAGCATGACGTGAACCGGCTGAAACGGCAGCGCGACGCGCTTGGGGCCGTGAACCTGCGCGCCGAAGAGGACGCGCGCGAGGTTCAGGAAGAGCATGACACGCTGGTGCGCGAGAAATCCGATCTGGAAGAGGCCATCGGCAAGCTGCGCCACGGCATCAACGCGCTGAACCGCGAGGGGCGCGAGCGGCTTCTCACCGCGTTCGAACAGGTGAACGAGAATTTCGGCACGCTCTTCGCCCACCTGTTCGGCGGGGGCGAGGCGAACCTTGTGCTGGTCGAAAGCGATGATCCGCTTGAAGCCGGGCTTGAAATCATGTGTCAGCCGCCCGGAAAGAAGCTTTCGACCCTATCGCTTTTGTCGGGTGGGGAACAGACGCTGACCGCGCTTGCCCTGATCTTTGCCGTCTTTCTCGCCAACCCCGCGCCGATCTGCGTGCTGGACGAGGTTGATGCACCGTTGGACGATGCCAATGTCACCCGGTTCTGCGACCTTCTGGACGAGATGACGCGCCGCACCGATACCCGGTTTCTCATCATCACCCACCACGCCGTGACCATGGCGCGGATGGACCGGCTGTTTGGCGTGACGATGCAGGAACAGGGCGTGAGCCAGCTTGTCAGTGTCGATCTCAAAAAAGCCGAGGCGATGGTGGCCTAACAGGTTTGGCGCGGCCCGGAAATTCCCGTAAGCTGAGACTGTCAGTCACGGAGATCGCCCATGTTCATCAAGTCCACCCTCATCTTCGGCCTCACGCTGTTGGCCGCCCCCGCCTTTGCCCAAGCGCAGAAAACCTTGGGCCAAGCGCCCCGCGTGATTGCGAGCGATCCGCAGACCTTTGTCGATTTTTTCGAAGAGGCGGGGTTTCCCGCGCGTCTGACCGAAGACGCGGTGGGCGATCCGTTGGTCGAATACCGTTCAAACGGCGACAAGCGCAGCCTGTTTTTCTATGACTGCACCGACCACGAGACCTGTCAGGCGGTGCAGTTTTACGCGGGCTACCGGACCGACGACGATGTAAGCCTTGAGGTGCTGAATGTCTGGAACACCGAGCGGCGTTTCATCCGCTCCTACCTCACCGACGAAGGTGTCAGCCGGATCGAAATGGACGTGGCCACCTCGGACGATGGGCTGACCCACCGCGACTTCGGCGCGCTTCTGGACCTCTGGCTCGACAGCGTGGTGCTGTTTGAAGATCACATTAACTGGTGAACATGGCTGGACACCCGGCCCAGCGAAGGGCGGTCAGAGTCGGTTGAGAAGCGCGGGCGTAGGCCAGGCATCGGCGGGCATCCCCAGTTCCTGTTGCACCGCCTGCACCGCCGCCCGCGTGCCTGCGCCAAGAATGCCGTCGATCCCGCCAACGTCATACCCAAGCGCTTGCAGCTTTTGTTGAAGCAACTTCATCTGCCCGCCGGACAGCCCCGGCTCCGGGTTGCCCGCGTCATAAACCGGCGCGCCCTCAAGCCGGGTGGCAAAATAGGCGGCGGTCAACACGTAAGTGAAGCTCTGGTTCCATTCGAAGAAGACGTTGAAATTCGGGTAGGCGATGAACGCCGGCCCCTTGTGCCCTTCGGGAAGGATGATCGAGGCGGGCAGGTTGTGTAGGTTCCCGGAGCGCGCCCGCACCCCCATGTTCGCCCATTGCGACGCAGGCAGGGTGGTGTCGATCCCGGTCTTGGCCCAATCGAGCGTGTCGGGCACCACGACCTCTTGCAACCACGGCTGGTTCGCGGTCCAGCCAAGCGACCGCAGCATGTTGGCCCCGGACAAAAGCGCATCGGGGGCCGAGGATTTCAGCCGCACATGCCCGTCGCCATCCCCATCGACACCGTTCGATATGATGTCCTCGGGCAGCATCTGCACCATCCCGATCTCGCCCGCCCATGCGCCGGTCGTCTCGGTCGGCGAGAAATCTCCGCTTTCATAAAGCTCCAGCGCCGCCAGCACCTGTGGCTGAAACAGCCCCGGACGGCGGCAATCGTGGCCAAGCGTCATCAGCGAATTCAGCGTGTTGAAATCGCCTTGGAACCCGCCGAAATCCGTCTCGAACGCCCAGAACGCGGTCAGCACCCCGCGGCTGACCCCGTAAGTCCGTTCCATCACGTCGAAGACATTTTTGTATTTTTGCAGGTTGGCGCGCCCGTTCTGCAACCGGTTGGTGGAAATCAGGGCGCGGGAAAACTCGATGAAGCCTTTCTGGAAGAACCCCTGCCCCCGGTCGGCGTTCAAGGTGGCCCCATCCTGCCGCGCCGAGGCGAAGAACGCGTTTACCGTGGCCTGATCGTGACCGCGCGACACCGCCAGCTCTTTCATCTTGCCGACGAAGGCCGGGAACGACCCGCCACAGGCGACGAGGGGGGCGGGAACGTCCTGTGCCGTGGCCGGAAATGCGGTCAGGGCGGCAAGCGCGAGCGCGGCGAGTTTGGTTTTCATGCGATCCTCCGGGGCTATAATGGGTGAAGCCTAGCAGGCTGACCTCACCAGACAACAGAGATGATGAGGACGATCCCCAAAACCACCGCCCAGACACGCCAGAGAACCGAAACCGCCCGGTCGATATCCGAAGCACCCAACACCCGTTCCCCCGTTTCGTTGACGAACGGATAGGGGCGCAAGGTCCCATTGTAGCTGCGCGGTCCCGCCAGCGCGACATCAAGGTTTATCGCCATGGCCGCTTCCGGCCAGCCCGCGTTGGGCGACCGATGCAAAGGCGCATCCTGACGCACAAGACGCCAACTCCCGGGGCGATACTTGGTAAGCAGGATCAGGCCTGCTGTAAGACGGGCCGGAACCCAGTTCAGCACATCGTCAAGCCGTGCGGCGGCCTTTCCGAATTGTTCATGGCGCGGGGTGCGGTAGCCGATCATGCTGTCGGCGGTGTTCACCATCTTGTAGATCGCGATACCGGGAAGCCCGGCCACGAGGAACCAGAACGCAGGCGCTATGACCCCGTCCGAGAAATTCTCGGCCGCGCTTTCGATCGCCGCGCGGGCAATGTCGTCATCATCCATATCGGCGGTGTCGCGCCCCACGATCCGTGCCACCGCCCGACGCCCGGCTGTGGTGGATTGGTCCAGGGCATCGGCCACCTCGCTCACATGATCGGCAAGCGACCTGTGGGCCAGAAGCACGGCAACGACGACAAGCTCGATAACCCAGCCGAGCTGGGCCAAACCCCAACCGATCAGCCCGGCGAGGATCACGAGCGCGATGAGCGCGACGATCCCGGCCCCGATCCGGCCCCTGCCATGGTTCATCCGCGCCTCCGCCCATCCCACGGCACGCCCCATCAGAACCGCCGGGTGCGGCACGCGCGACCAAAGCCGCTCCGGCTCTCCCAGAAGCGCATCGAGGATCAGCGCCCCGGCGAGGATCAGCGCATGGGTCATGCGAGGGCCGCCTCCAGCCGGTCCCAGCCGTGTTCGGGTGGCAGGCCAAGGCGCAACCATGTCGGATCATAGGAAAACACCCGGCTCCAGACATGGCCGCGCGCAAGCCGCGCTTGCCAAGCCCCCGCGTCGTCGACCTTGTAAAGCCGAAAAAGCGTGGTTCCCCCGGCGACCTCGGCCCCTTTCGATTGCATCAGGGCATCAAGCCGCGCCGCATCGACATGAAGCCTTTGGCGCGTTCGGGTAGCCCACTCCATATCCTCCAGCGCCACCCGCCCGATGGTAAGCGCGGGGCCCGACACGGGCCACGGGCCAAGCGCATCGCGCAGCTTGTCGACCAGCGTCGGATCCCCGATCACGAACCCAAGGCGCAGGCCCGCAAGACCCCAGAATTTGCCCAGCGATTTCAGGATCAACACCCCGGGCTCGGTCGCACCCACGGGCACATGGCTGTCGCCCGGCGTGGCGTCGCAAAAACTCTCGTCAATCACAACCAGCGGGCGCCCCGGCGCTTCGTCGGTGGCAAACCACAATTGCCCGGTGGGGTTGTTCGGATGCACCACGACGCGCGCCTCGGCACGGCGGTGCGTATCATCCTGCACAACCTCCCACCCATGGTGCGCGAAGGCGGCGGCATGTTCGTTATAGGTTCGCGCCGCGATCCTGACCCGCCCGGGCGGCATCAGCGCCGGAATTTGCGCGATCAGCACCGAGGCCCCCGGCGCGGCCAGAACCGCCGCCCCGGCTGGCACCTGCCAGAACGCGCGGGCCGCCGTGATCAGCGCCTGTTCAGCCCCCGCGTCGGGAAGCGCCGTCCAAATATCGCCGGTCAATTGTGGGAAGGGATAGGGGTGCGGGTTGATCCCCGTCGACAGATCGACCCAATCGGCGCGCGTGCCGCCAAACCGCGCCACCGCGGCGTCGATACCGCCCCCATGCTCGCGCTGTGCCCTCATCCGTCGTCGGAAGGAAGCGGGGGATGGCGGGTCACGAAATGTCCCTTCACCGCCACCGGCCAGTTGCGATAGGGCACTTGCCCGCTCTCGCTCGCCGCATGGTCCAGCGCCCAGTCGACGATGCCTTGGGCGGCCTCCTTCGTCGGCTCGAACCGGCCCAGCGTATAGTTCAGTTTGCCCATGGCCTGAACCGCGACGTTGCAGGAATGGTCACAGCCCATCAGGCAGGCGGTGCGCCGGGTCCGAAGACCGGTGCCCTGCGCCGCGCTTTCCACCAGCTCGGCAAGCACCGCGCCGTCGGTCCGGGTCGCGCCGCTTTCTGCCCAACCGTCGCGTTTGCAGGTGTCACAGATCGTTATCCATGTGGTCATGTTGCCTCCTTCGCGCCCCGCTTGAACCGTATATACGCAGCGAACGCAACGCGGCTTGTATCAAACATCCGGACCGATCGAAATTCTCGCGACGTGATGCGCTCGGACGACGCAGACTCGCCCATCGAAATCCGGTACGCTGCACTTTTTTGGCAACCCTGTGGGTAGTAGGCGTTTGAAAGTCTTGATCGTCATAGAAAACCCGGATCTCGGGGCCCTTTGGGCGCGTCACCTTGAACGGCAGGATGCGGTGGTGACGGTCGTCGGCGATGAAGACGCGGCCATGACGGCCCTTCGCGGCACGGATGGCACCGATGATGTCGACGTGATCGTCGCGGATCTCGACCTGACGGGGTCCGGGGCCATCGGTGTTGCCGATTACGCGGCCTACCGCCAACCCGGGGCGCAGGTGGTGTTCGTCACCGCCTCATCTTTCTTCTCGGATGGCTCGATCTTTTCGATCAGCCCGAATGCCTGCGCGCTTCTGTCCAGCCGCACCTTGCCCGATGACCTCGCCCATGTGGTGGCCCATCACGCCGAACGGGCGCGCAAGGGCTGATCGGGGGGGTGAGCCGGTTTCCTTCCCCCGCCCGAAGCCGTAGGATTTTGACATGACCAAAGCCCCACTTCCCCGACCCGACATGGTGCTATTTGATATCGGCAACGTGCTTATCACATGGCGACCCGAAGATCGGCTGGACGAGATCGTGGGGGTCGCGCGGCGCAAGCAATTGTTCGAGACCGTCGATATGCACGCGATGAACGAACGCTTTGACCGGGGCGAGGATTTTCGCGCCGTGGTCATGGAAACCGCCGCCGCGCATCCGCATCTCAGCGACACGATCATGCTTTGGTATGACCGCTGGCTCGACCTTGCCACCCCACCCATCGCACAGTCCGTGCGTCTTCTGCGCGCGCTCAGGCGCCGGGGTGTCCCGGTCGCCGCGCTGAGCAATTTCGGCGTTGACAGCTTCGCACGCTCGCAATCACGCGACCGGTTTCTGACAGAATTTGACCGGCGCTATATCTCGGGCCACATGGGGGTGACCAAGCCCGATCCACGGATTTACGAGATGGTCGAGGACGATTGCGGGGTCGCCCCCGAGCGGCTCTTGTTCACCGACGACCGGGAGGAAAACATTGCCGCAGCGCGCAGGCGCGGCTGGCAAACCCATCTGTTCACCGGCCCCGAGGGCTGGGCCGACCGGCTGGTCAGCGCCGGGCTATTATCCAGGGAGGACGCAGTTTGAGCATTGAAATGGTTCCCGCCGCCGCAGAGGCGCATCTTGACTGGATCGCGCTGACCGAAGCGTTCAAGACCGGTCATGACCTTCCCAAGGCCGAGATCGAGGACAGCTTTCTCTACCGGGGGCAGGACACGCTTCTCAGCCGCGCGGCCTGGATCGACGGTATGGGGATCGCGGTGAAATCGGCGACCATCTTTCCCGGCAACCCCGAGCAGGGCTTGCCACAGGTGAACGGCGGGGTGAGCCTGTTTCACGACACCACCGGCGTGCTTGAGGCGCTGGTCGATTTTCATCTCGTGACGAAATGGAAAACTGCTGGTGACAGTCTTCTGGGCGCGCGGCTTCTGGCACGCCCCGACAGCGCTGTGATCTTGATCGTCGGCGCAGGCAACGTGGGGCGATCCCTGCGCGAAGCCTATGGCGCGGGCTTTCCCGCCGCGCGGTTTCTCGTCTGGAACCGGACCGGGGCCAAGGCCGAAGAGCTTGCCGCCGGATTTCCGAACACAGAGGCGGTCGGTGATCTGGAAAAGGCCGTGGCGCAGGCCGATATCGTGACCTGCGCCACCTCGGGTCTGTCGCCCGTGATCAAGGGCGACTGGCTACGCCCCGGTCAGCATCTCGACCTGATCGGGGCCTTTCGCGCGGATATGCGCGAAGCGGATGATACCGCGCTCACCCGGTCGCGCATCTTCGTCGACAACCGGGCCACCGTGATGACCCATATCGGCGAATTGAAAATCCCGCTTGAGGCAGGCGTGATCGACCCGGACGCGATCAAGGGCGATTTCTATGACCTCGCCTCCGGCGCGTTCCACCGGGAACCGGAGGATATCACCCTGTTCAAGAACGGCGGTGGCGCGCATCTCGACCTGATGACCGCCCGGCATATCCTCGACCGTTGGCGCGCGGCTCAGGCGACCTCCAACCCATCGAGAAGCTGATAAGACAGCTCCATACCGTCAAGCATCCCCGTGTCCATCATCGCCTTGCGCGTTTCGGCATCGGGCAGCGTCATGGTCATGATCATGTGGGTTCCGTCCCCTTTCGCCATGAAGAGGGTTTCGACGATATTGGGTGGTGTCGGGTCAGGCAGGAGCATGATTTCCTCCTGCAAGACCCGGTTGGGTGGGTCGAATTCGAGGAATGTTCCGGTGATTGAGAACCCGGTCCCATCCGGCCCTTGATGGTCCATGCGGTAAGATCCCCCGACCCGCGCGTCGATGTCGCACTGCGTGATCGACCACCCATCGCCGCCACCGTTCTGCCAGCGCGTCACAAGCGCCGGCTCCATATGCGCCCGCCAGACCAAAGCGGGGGGTGCGTCGAAATCACGGGTGATGACAAGCTGGGTTTCGTCGACAAGGTTGAAGCTCAGGGGTTTGGGCATCGTGTCACTCCTTTGGATTGGACCGGGGCTTTGGGGTGGACGGGGTTTCGATCTCGGCGGCAAGCACCGCGTCGAGCCGGTCGTAATTCGCGGCCAAGTTGCGGCGCAGCCCGTCAAGCCACGCTTCAAGCTCTTCAAGCGTGCCACCTGCCAAACGGCAAGGGCGGCGCGCGCCGTCAACCCGCCGGGTGATCAGCCCCGCCTGCTCCAACACCTTCAGGTGACGCGAAATCGCGGGCTGGCTGATGTCGAATGGGGCCGTCAATTCGCTTACCGTGGCTTCGCCCGTCGCGAGACGGGCAAGGATTGCGCGCCGGGTCGGATCGGCGAGCGCCCCGAAGGCGGCATCATAGTTCGGGACAGGCGAATCGCTGTGCATGCCTTAATATAGCGCAAGTATTATATAACGGAACAGTAATCTTCATGATGACAGAGCTTGAGCCCCCCGATCCCCACCGCTACTGTCCCGGCCAGCCGTTCAGGCGCATTTTTCACAGGTGCTTTCATGATTTGGACATTTCTGGCCGTGGTAGCGATCGCGCTGCTTGTTTTTCCGTGGCTTCGCGAAAGGTGGCGCGACCCAGTGGAAAAAATCCGGCCGGCGAAGTCAGGGGGGGCTGCCCCCGACGCGTCTTCGTCCGGCATTCTCGACCTGTCCGATGGCGAGACATGGTATGAATGGCATGGCGAGACGTCAGACAGCGTGATCGTTCTGGTCCATGGGCTGACAACGCCTTCGTGGGTCTTCTCCGGCCTTTTGCGCGGGTTGAACATGATGGGGTATCAGGTCCTGACCTATGACCTTTACGGGCGCGGGTTCTCTGGCAATTCCGACGCGCCACAAACCCCGCAATTCTTCCTGCGCCAGTTGACCGAGCTTCTCGATGCCCTCGGGCTTGAAGGGCCGGTCTCGCTCATGGGCTATTCCATGGGCGGGGCGATCGTTTCGCTTTTTGCCAGCACGCATCCCGAACGGGTCGATCGGCTGGTTCTGCTCGCCCCGGCGGGGATCGACTATGCCCCGCCCCAGCCGCTGAAAATGGCGGGGCATACCGGCCATCTTGGTGACTGGATCTGGAGCTTGACAGGGGCCTGGGTGCTGCGCCGCGCCGCGCACTCCGATGCCGCCGGGCCGACCGTGGTGGTCGATATCGACGCGCGGATGAAGCGTGAAACGGGGCGGCGCGGATACCTTGCCGCCGTCATGTCATCGCACCGCGAAACGCTTCTGGTCGATCTGGAAGAGGTCTACCGCGACGTGGGCAAGACGAAAATCCCGGTGCTCGCGATCTGGGGCGACGAAGACCGGACCATTCCGCGCAGCGCGATCGGCAAGCTGACCCAGTGGAACCGCCGCGTGCGCCACCACGTCACGCACCGCGCCGGTCACAGCCTGCCGCATACCGCACCAAACGACGTGATCGCGGCGATCACAGCTTTCCTCAAGGCCGGCTGACAGGCCTCTAGAAACGACAAACCCCCGGGCACTGCCACGGGGGTCCACGTTTGGGAGAACAGCGTCCCCCGATGCATGCGGGTCTTAGAGAAGACCCTCACGCTGCGCTTTCTTACGGGCGAGCTTGCGCGCGCGCCGGATGGCTTCCGCCTTCTCACGAGCCTTCTTCTCGGAGGGCTTCTCGAAATGCTGCCGAAGCTTCATCTCACGAAACACACCTTCGCGCTGAAGCTTCTTCTTCAGAGCCCGAAGCGCCTGGTCGACGTTGTTATCGCGAACCGATACCTGCATGTGGTTGTCACCACCTTTCTGAGTTTGAGTTGCAAGGAAGTTGCAGGAGCGCGCCTTATAGCGCCGATCATTGTGCTTGTCCAGTTTTGCTTGAAAGCAGGTTTTTCGCGTGCAAATGTCGCGATATGACACAGAGTGACGCACTTCTAGACGCTGCAGAAATGCATATTCCCTTCGATGGCTGGAGCGACGAGGCGCTCAGGGCCGCCTGCCGGGACACCGGGATTTCCGCGGACGTGGCACGATCCTTTTTCCCGCGCGGCGGCGTCGATCTTGCCTTTGCTTACCACAAGAAGGGCGACGCCCTGATGGTCGCCCGGCTCAAAGACGAAGACCTCGCCAGCATGCGGTTTCGCGACCGCATCGCGCACGCGGTTCGGGTCCGGCTCGACGTGGCGGATAAAGAGCTTGTGCGCCGTGGCATGGCGTTGTTCGCGCTTCCCATGAACGCGGCAGACGGCAGCCGCGCGCTTTGGGAAACCGCCGGGTTGATCTGGGAAACGCTTGGCGACACATCGACAGACGTGAACTGGTATACCAAGCGCGCAACGTTGTCGGCAGTCTATTCCTCGACCGTGCTCTATTGGCTCGGGGATGACAGCGCAGGCAACGAATCGACCTGGGCCTTTCTCGACCGCCGCATCGACGACGTGATGAAGATCGAACAGGTGAAGGGGCGCGTGCGCGGCACCAAGGCGCATGAGATGTTCATGGCCGGCCCCGGCAAAGTGTTCGACATGATCCGCGCCCCCGGCGTTCCCCGCGACGGATACCCCGGTCAAACCGCCCCCGGAGAATGACATGACCCTTCCCGAAATGATGCAAGCCGTCGAGATCACCAAGCCCGGCGGGCCCGAGGTGCTGCGCCCCTGCGAACGGCCGGTTCCAACCCCCGGACCGGGCGAGATCCTGATCAAGCTCGCCTATGCCGGGGTGAATCGCCCGGACGCCTTGCAACGTGCCGGGGCCTATGCCCCGCCCCCGACCGCCAGCGACCTTCCGGGGCTTGAGGGCGCGGGCGAGGTCGTGGCGGTCGGTCCGGGTGTTTCGGGCTGGTCGGTCGGCGATCAGGTCTGCGCGCTCTTGCCCGGCGGTGGCTATGCGCAATACGCGGTGACGCCTGCCGCCCATGCGCTGCCGATACCGGCGGGCATGAATCTTGAACACGCCGCCTGCCTACCCGAAACCTATTTCACCGTCTGGTCCAACGTCTTCATGCGCGGCGGGTTGAAAGCCGGTGAACGGTTCTTGGTCCACGGCGGGTCGTCGGGCATCGGCACCACGGCGATCCAACTTGCCAGCACGCTTGGCGCACGGGTGTTCACCACCGCCGGATCGGACGAAAAATGTGCGACCTGCCGCGCGCTTGGTGCCGAGGTCGCGATCAATTACCACGACGAGGATTTCGTCGACATCATGGAGGCCGAGGGCGGCGCGAACCTGATCCTCGACATGGTCGGCGGCACGTATATTCCGCGCAACATCCGGGCCTTGGCGGACGAAGGCCGGATGGTTCATATTGCCTTTCTCACGGGCCCCAAGGCAGAGCTCAATTTTGCACAGATCATGGTGCGGCGCCTGACCATCACCGGCTCGACCCTGCGCCCGCAATCCGACGCGGCCAAGGCCCGGATCGCCGACGAGCTGCGCGAACATGTCTGGCCCCTCTTGGACGCCGGTCGGGTCAAGCCGATCATGGACAGCACCTTCCCCCTTGCCGAGGCCGAAAAGGCCCATGCCCGGATGGAAGCAAGCCAGCATATCGGAAAGATCGTTTTAAAGGTGTGACCCGGCCCGGACCTGTCAGCCGGCAAGTTGCGTGCACAGTTCGGGGTCGATGTAGCTGTTGGACCACCCCATGCCGATCAGAACACCATCCCGGGTGACCGAGAGGAATTCCCACCCGGGGGCATCGACCCAATCATAATTCCAGATGATATTCGCCCCGGCACGCCCGACAGACAGGATCGGAGCCGACATATCATGACCCGCGCGCAGCGGAACATCCGGCCCCCGCCAGCCGATACAGCCCGACCCGGTGTCGGTCGGCACCGGCAGATCCTGAAGCTGGCGCAGGAAGCCTTCGTTGGGCAGGTCGAGATAGCGTTGCGACGTATCCACATCACAGCCCATCCAGTCTTCCATCTCGCCGAGCTTCGCCACGGTCGCCTGTGCGTCACGGGACAACGTGGGGTTTTTCGTCACACAGTTGGCGTTGTCGAACAGGGCCTGACCAAGAGTGGACCCGAAGCAATACCCGGCGCGGTCGAAGGTGAGATTCCGGATGAACCACAATTCATCGCAGATATCATAGGCGGCAGCGGGGCTCGCCATCAGGGTGAAAATCAAAACCAAGTGTTTCATGTCTGTCTCCTTGGGTTGAGTGAACACCAAACGCGTTACCCCGTCCACTGCCCTGACGCCGCAGCCCCAAGCACACGACCCCGGCACGAAAAAGGCGCAGGCCGAAACCCGCGCCTGTCCCGATCTAACAGCAACGCTTACTTGGCGTCGTCGTCATCGTCTTCGGTCTCATCCTCGTCCTTGTCGTCGGGAAGGTTGAATAAGGTCTCCGCATCCGGCGTCGCCTCTTCTTTCTTGTCGTCCCCGCCCAGCGTGAAGGCTTCGAGCCCTTCGATCGCAGTCGGCATTTTCGGCTCTGCATCGGCGGCCAGCGACTGCTCGGTCGACAAGAGCTTGCGACGCTCGTCATCCGACATCGCCTCGCCTTCCTGTGCCCGCTTGGTGGCGGCCTTCTGCACGGCGGCATCAAGCTCGGTTTGTTTGCAAAGACCCAGCGCAACCGGGTCGATCGGCTCCATCTGCTGGATGTTCCAATGCGTGCGCTCACGGATCGACTGGATCGTCGGCTTTGTGGTGCCGACCAGCTTTGCGATCTGGGCATCGGTCAGCTCGGGGTGGAATTTCACCAGCCAGAGGATCGAATTCGGGCGATCCTGACGCTTCGACAGCGGCGTGTAGCGCGGCCCCCGGCGCTTTTCCTCGCCCTGTGCAGCCGGGTTGTATTTCAGCTTGAGAGTATGGGCCGGATCGGCCTCTGCCTTGGCGATCTCTTCCTGGGTGAGCTGGTTGTTGGCGATCGGGTCGAACCCCTTCACACCCTGCGCCACGTCACCGTCGGCAATGCCCTGCACTTCCAATTCGTGCAGGCCACAGAAATCCGCAACCTGCTTGAAGCTGATCGTGGTGTTGTCCACAAGCCAGACGGCGGTGGCCTTGGTCATGATCGGTTTGTCCATGATGACACTCCTTTGGATACGGCGGTACCACTCCCCCGAAAAGGGGCGCCTGTCGCAGGCTGGGTTACCGTTGTCGGGAAACTTGGCGCGCTTATAGTGCAGGGAACGTCATGAGGAAAGAGCGAATAGCCATGAAACACCTTGTCGCCGCCCTGATCGCTGCCCTGCCTGTCGCAGCACTGGCCGATGGCGAACGCGCGGGCGATTTCGATTACTACGTGCTGGCGCTGTCCTGGTCGCCCAACTGGTGCGCGCGCGAAGGTGACGGGCGCGATTCGGCGCAATGCGAACAGGACTTCGGCTGGGTCGTGCATGGGCTTTGGCCACAGTATGACCGGGGCTGGCCCGCCTATTGCCCGACCGCAGCCCGCGCGCCCTCCCGCCAGATGACACGCGCGCAGGCCGACATCTTCGGCACCGGCGGGGCGGCATGGTATCAATGGAAAAAACACGGCACCTGCTCCGGGCTCGACGCGGCCACATACTACGACACGGCACGCACCGCGTTTTCCAACGTGACCCGCCCCGAGGTGCTGCGAAAAATCGACCGGACTTTCAGCATCCCCGCCAAGCTGATCGAAGAGGCCTTCTTGCAGGCCAACCCGGACTGGACGCCCGACATGATCACCGTCACCTGCAAGGAGGGATATATCCAGGAAGCGCGCATTTGCCTGACCAAGGGTCTGGACCCGCGCCCCTGTGGCACCGATGCCCGCCGCGATTGCACTCTGCAGGACGCGCTGCTTGAACCGATCCGCTGATCTCGGTTTCATCGTTTGCAAAATACCTCCGCCGGAGGCCCCGCGCGGGCTGGCCAAAGGCCGGCCCGTGCACATCCTGTGCGGGCGCAAGCCCGCCCGATCAGGCATGACCTACCGCAATTCGACCCGGGCCCGCGCCGCCTGGCCCTCGGCATCAATGACCGACAGCAGGATGTGCCCCGGTGCGGGCAGCTCCAGCATGGTTTCGCGCGCGTGGCTTGCAACCAGAACCGGGGTGCCATTGGCGATCACTGTAAAGGGCGGGCGTCCGTCCCGGATCTTCACGGCAAGCGGCCCGCCCGCGGTCTCGACCGTCGCCCCGTCGGGTGGGAAGGCCAGCTCGGGCTGGCCCTTGGGCGGCGCGAACACCGCGCCCCGGGACCGAAACTCGCGCAGCGGCGCGGGCAGGGCGGCGTGGCTCACCATCAGGGTGCCGGGCGGCGGCGGGCCGAGCGGTTCGATCTTCGGCGTGACCCTTGAGAAGGCTTCAAACAGGAGCGGCGCGGCCATGTCGGCCCCGAAGGCCCCCGGCACGGGCGTGCCATCGGGGCGCCCGATCCAGACGGTGACAACATATCGCCCGTCGAACCCGACCGCCCAGGCATCGCGGTGGCCATAGGATGTTCCGGTCTTGTAGGCCAGCCGGGCCCGGGGCGCATTTGGCGGCGGTGGCAGGGTGGTCAGGATATGCCCGACCTGCCACGCCGCTTCCCGCGACACCAGCCTGCCGGGCACCGCCTGTGGACGGCCCGGGCGATGGTTCAATCGCACCGCCTGCCCGCCGGAAGCCAGCCCCGCGTAAAGCGTGGTCAGACCTTCGGGCGTCACCCCGAGACCGCCCAGCGCGATCGCCAACCCCGGCGCTCCGCCGGGCAGAAAAGGTTCGGCCCCGCCCCGCTCCAACGCCGAGAACAGCCGCGCAGGCCCGATCTCGGAGGTGAGCGCGACGACCGGGATATTGAGAGACAGGCGCAAAGCCTCGGCAACCGTGACCGTGCCGCGATAGGCCCCGTCGAAATTCTGCGGCGCATAATCTCCGAAGGCGACAGGGCTGTCGTCAATCAGGGTTTCGGGGTGCACCAGCCCCTCGTCGATCGCCATCGCGTAGACCAGCGGTTTCAGGGTCGAGCCGGGCGAACGCAGCGCGCGGGTCATGTCGACGAACCCCTGCCGGTTGTCGCCCGCGTAGTCCGCCGACCCGACCGAAGCCCGAATGTCGCCCGCTTGATGATCCGCGGCGATGATCGCCACCGACAAACGCGCGCCGCCATGGTCGGCCACCGCGCGCGCGGCGAGATCTTCGAGCCGCGCCTGAAGCCCGGCGTCAAGTGTCGTGGCAAACCGCCCATCCGGACCCGGGCCCGCGCGGCGCACCCGGTCGGCGAGGTGCGGCGCAAGCTGTGGCATGTCGCGGCGCATATGTGGCACCGGGTCGCTCTGCGCAATGGCCGCCCGGTCTTCGGTCAATACCCCGGCGCGCACCGCCCGCGCGATCACCCGCCCACGCGCCGCCTCGGCCGCCGCAGCGTGCCGGTCGGGTCGCCGCGTCTCGGGCGATTGCGGCAGGGCCACCAGAAGCGCCGCCTCGGCCGCCGTCAGCCGCGCGGGCTCTTTGCCGAACCACGTTCGCGTGGCCGCGCGGATGCCCTCGGTGTTGCCACCATAGGGCGCGCGGTCATGGTAAAGCGCAAGGATCTCATCCTTGGACAGGGTCCGCTCCAGCGCGAGCGCGAGCCGTATTTGCCGGATCTTGCCCGCCACCGTCCCGGTCGGCCCGTCTTCCAAAAGCCGCGCGACCTGCATGGTCAGGGTCGAGGCCCCCGAGACAACTTCGCCCACCATGATGGCCTGCCCGACTGCGCGCAGGAGCGCGCGAGGATCGACGCCGGCATGCGTCCTGAACCGCTTGTCCTCATAAGCGATCAGCATCTCGGTGAAGAGCGGATCGACCGGCGTGTCCCCGACCGCAAGACGCCAGCGCCCGTCTGCCACGGTATAGGCGCGCAGAAGCTGGCCCTCACGGTCCAGAACCTCGTCCGACGTCTCGATCACGCGCGGCGGTAGCGTGGTTCTTGCGATCCAGTCGTCGAACCCGTCACGCGCTGCGGCCCCGCCCCACAGGGCGGCGACAAGGGCGATGGCCCACCCCGCTCTCACTCGATCACGACCCGGCCGGTTGCCCCCGTCGCCCGGAAGCTGGGCCGATACATGTCTTCGACAAGGGCGGCAGGGTGATGGAACACGCCCGGGGTCACCGCGCGCACCACGTAGGCCAGCCGGATCACCCCGTCAGATTGCCAATCAACAGCGGCAAGGAACCGGTCCTGCCGGAACTCGGTCGTCTCGGTCTCCGACGTAAGGTCGAGCCAATCGAGTGCCCGGATGTCCCCACCCCGGATCAGGTTGGGGTTGTCGATCTCGAACCCCGCCGGCAGCGGATCCGACACCATGAGTCGCCCATCGGAGCGACCCTGTGGTCTCACGGTGATCAGGGTCACGAGCCGCGCGCCCTGCGCCACGCGGTCCACCGCGACAGGCTGGCCCTCCATGGTGAAATACTGCCGCTCGATGGTGTATCCGTTCGAGGTCGGCGGTTGCGGTGTCTCGGGCACGCCGAAGGTGGTCAGCGTCAGGTCGATGGATCCCTCCCCGGTGTTCTCGACCATCCAGGGGTTGGCCAACGACACCGGGTTCATCACCTCGACCATCGGGCCCGACATGGCCTCGCCATTGATCGTGAGCCCGGCGTTGGCCGCGTCCGAGAGAAGCGCGTTGGCGGCGAGCAGCGACCAAGTCGCCTCCTGCGTCGACCAATGCCGCTCTGCCTGCGCGATCCGGGTCACCAAAGCATCGCGGTCGATCACATCGCTCCCCGCCTCGACGGCGAGGGTGAGAACCGCCGCCGCGTCGCGCAGGTTCGTGCCATAATCGGCGCGCCAGAGCTGTCCTTCGGGCTGCTGGCTGGCCAATTGCCGCCCCGCCGCCGCAAACATCCGGTCCGCCCGCGTCGGGTCGCCATAGGCGGCGAGCGCGGCCCCAAGCTGCGCCACCGCCAGCGGCCCGTCAAAGTCATCCGCCTTCACATCCGCGAAATACCGCAGATCGCCCATCGCCGCCGCGCCTTCGCGCGCCAGAACGTAAAGCGCATAGGCCAGATCACGACCGCCGTCCTCGAAATCCGGATAGTAGTTCACCCGGTTTCGCAGGTTGTCCATGGCAGACCGGAACGCCGTGTCGGGTATCGCGTAGCCCTGCGCCCGCGCGCGGCTCAGGAAATCGGACACGAAAGCATCAAGCCACAGATCGCCCGAGTCCGCGCGCCAGAGCCCAAAGCTCCCGCCCGCCGCTTGGTTTGCGAGCACGGATTTGACCGCGTCACTGATCCGGCCCGGCAAATCCGCACGATCGGAAAGCCCCATCGCCTCGGCCACCCCGCCCATGTACAAAAGCGGCAGCGCGCGCGATGCGGTCTGTTCGGTGCAGCCATAGGGATAGCGGTCGAGCCGCTCCAAAAGCCCCGGCGCATCAATCCGCGCCAGCGGCCCCGCGGCGAGCGTCGCACGCGCGCTCCCCGGGCGCAGCCCGTTGAACACGTCATCGGTGAAGGTGAAGGTATCACTCGCCGCCAGCGTGAAACGCGACGTGCGCGCCACGGCCGGGTCGAGCGACTGGACCGGGATGGTGAGCGTCTTGGTCAAGGCCGCACCACCCGGCGGTGTGACCGTGAGCGCGATTTCATGAACCCCTTCCGCCGTGCCGCGAATGGGCACCGAAAGGCGTTCGGTCGCAGCATTGTCCAGCATGATGGTCTCCGCCAGCACGCCCCCGTCGATCTGTAGGCCCGCGCTGGTCGCCGTCACGTCGACCGCGCCGGTGGGCCCCGATGCGTGGGTCAACTCGAGAAGCATCCGGGCATCGTCGCCGGGTGCCATGAAGCGCGGCACGGAGGCGGTCAGAACCACCGGGTCACGCACCAGAACATCGGCCCCCGCCTGCCCCACACCGGTGTCCGACCACGCCACGGCCATCAGCCGGACCGAGCCGTTGAAGTCGGGCAGATCGACGGTCACGGTGACCTTGCCATCCTCCACGTCGACCGGTCCGAAAACCTGCGCCATCAGCTTTTCCGTCGGTGGTGGGGCCTGCATCCGCATCTGCGCCGTGGCATCCCCGCCGGAACGGATTTGCCCCATGTCGCCGCTCATCCCGTCGATGAGCTTGCCGTAAACATCGCGCAGACCCATGCCAAGCCGCCGTTGACCGAAGAAATGGTCCGATGGATCGGGGTCGGCAAAATCGGTGAGGTTCAGGATGCCCTGGTCAATCGCGGCAAGCGTGACATAGGCGCTGTCGCCCTCGGCCACACCATCGACATTCACCGTCACCTCAAGCGGCCCGCGCGGTTTGGCGGTGTCGGGCGCTTCGATGCTGGCGGCGAGCTGATGCGCGCCGGGGTCGATGGCTGCATGGGCCAGCCCCAGCGCCCGTGTCGGGTTGCGCCCCTCGGCCTCGTCCAAGGGCTGCACCAGCGTCGCGGCGACATAGGCCCCCGCGCCCCAATCCTCGGTCACCTCGAGCTCGACCACCGTCTCGCCCTCCCCGACCTCGAGCGGCACCATGTCGATCAGGCGGTTGGACATGACGGTGACCAGCGCCTTACCGGGTGTGCGCGGCACGATCCGCAGGCGCGCGGTGTCACCCACCGCATAGCTTTCGGCATCCAGCGACACCTCGAGCATATCTGGCGTTTCCGAGACATCGGCAGGCACATACCAACCGGCGTAGAAATCGGCGGACGAAGCAAGGTATTCGCCATCCGCCCGGCTCACCACGATCTCGTAGCGCCCCCATTCGACCTGCGTCGAAACCTGTGTCGGCCCGTCCAGCGTAACAGTGCCGCCATCGACGCGGGTCCGCGTCGTGACCGGCTCCCAATCCCAGTAACCGCCGCGCGAATACCATTGGTAGCGGGTGCGCACGCGGTTCACGGTCCAGCTCACCTCCATCTCCGTCTCGGCCATGTCGGGACCAAGCGCAACAAGGTCAAAGACCGCCGCGCTGTTCTCCGCCACGGCCTCCTCGAACCCCGGCTTGATCCCGATCAGGTCAGTGCCCGGATTGAGCGCGCGGGTGATCTCGCGTTCGACGGGGCGACCGGACCCCTCTTTGACCCGCAGCGTCACATCGGCCACCAGCGGGCGACCGGTGGCCTCAACCTCGGGAAATGACAGTGGCACCGACGCTTTGCCCGCGTCATCCGTGCGCCCCGCATTGACCGAGCCGTATTGCGGGCGCGGCGTGTCCTGCCACATCCCGAAGCGGTAGCCCGGATGGCTGTCGACCGTGGTGACGGGGGTGACGCGAATATCGCCCTCATAGCTCAGACCAGAGCCGGGCGCACCGAACAGGTAGCGCGCGTCGACGGTCAGAACCGGCTGCGACTCGCGCCGCAGCGGGCCCTCTGGCAGGGCGAGGTCAAAGTCGATCCTCTCCGGCAGGAAATCCTCGACCAGAAGCGTGGTCGAAGCGAGCGCGGGTTCCGCGGGGTCGGTGTGCAGATCAAGCCGCCACGTGCCACGCGGCGCGCTTCCATCGACCGGCAGCGCAAAGACATGCCCGCCCGCGCCCACGCCACCTGACAGCTGGCGGGAATATTCCACGCCATCGGGCCGCGTCAGGATCGCGGTGATCGGAAGCCCCTCGATCGCCTCGGCCCGGCCATCACGGGCCAGCGCCGTGGCATGGACCGTCTCGCCCGCACGGTAGGCGCCGCGATCGGTGGTCAGGAACAGGTCAATCGGCGGCGCGGTCGGATGCCCTTCAACGCCACGGTCGGAAAGGTCGAACTCAGGCCCGCTCAAAGACAGGTAGACAAGATCGTCGTCCCCCTTCTGCGCAACCAGAAGCGCGGGGGCTGACGACCCTTGACCAGCGGCAAGTGCGGCGCCGAAATGCGCATATCCGCGCGCGTCCGTGGTCAGGGTCTCCAGCACCTCGTTCGCGCCGTTGACCAGATCGACCTCGACCCCTTCCATAGGATCGGCACTCGCCAGCGAACGCGCGAAGACATGCACCCCGTCGGCCCCCCACATCGAGGTCACGCCGATGTCCGAAATCACGAACCACTGCACGGCAGGCGGGCTTTCATAGGGGTCGGTTCCCGGAACGCTCGCCTGCAAGGCATAGACACCGGGGGGCTGATCGGCGATCGCTTCGCCGATGGGAAGCCGCGTGGTCACGTCCTCATTCAACGCGCTGGCGATCTCGCCCGTCCCGGCCCAGACCTCTTCGGCCATCTGGTCGGTCACATATTGCGCCATCCACCTGTCAAAGCTGCGGCCAAGGATGTTTTCCTGCATGGTGCGCACAAGGTTCCGGTCCGACACGCGCAAAAGCGAAAGCGCCACCTCGTCGGCGTTGACCGACACGATGGGAAGGCCCGCGTTCGGGGTCGGTGGCAGGACATAGGCCTGACCGGGGAACAGGACCGAGGGCGTGCGATCACGCACGTATTGCGTGACTTCGACCGGGCTTGCGAGCACCTCGCCCGACCCGGCCGGCAACCCGGCGCGCAGCGTGATGGTATAGCGCCCGCCATGCTCGACCCCTTTCACGCAAAGCTGGCTGCCCGAGGCTTCCACCGCGAGGCCGGAGACATCCGATGTGACGAAGTCGGCATAATCGCGCCCGGTCTCGGCCAGCGGTTCCGAGAAGGTCGCGCAGATCGCCGGTTGCGCGCTGTCCGAAGTCACCTCGGTCCCGGTCACGCGAAACCCGAACATCCCGATC
Organism: Maritimibacter sp.; assembly: GCA_011389895.1. Taxonomy (GTDB): domain Bacteria; phylum Pseudomonadota; class Alphaproteobacteria; order Rhodobacterales; family Rhodobacteraceae; genus Maritimibacter. Next base: position 25,967 of record JAABTN010000029.1, read on the forward strand.
GCCCGGTCGAGGGCTGCCGAGATATCGTCGCGCGGGGCAAGGTCATTGGCCAGCCGAAGCGCGGGCACGGTTTCCTGCCCCCGCCCAAGCCCTTCGAGCGCGCGCGCCATGGTTGAGAGCGCATTGGCGCGCTGGTTTGCGTCGGACAACCGAAGATAGGCCGACACCGAGGCCTCGAACGCCACGGACATAAGCCGCCGCTTCTCGCCTTGGTCTTCCGTGACATTGGCCGCGATCAACGACAGGCGCGCGTAATCGGACCAATCGGCCCCCTGCCCGCTCACCACCGTGGTTGCGCCCCAGTAGCGCATCGCCTGCACGAAATTTCCGTCCTTCTCGGCCTCGACCGCGAAATCGACAAGCTCGGCCCGCGACCAGCCCCCGGCGACGAAATCGTTCACGATCGCACCCGCACGCCGAACCGCAGCATCGAGATCGGATTGGCGCAGAAAGCCGCGCAACTCGTCCCCGCGGGTCCGGGATGCGGCGACGATGGCGGGATCGTTGCGGAAAACCTCGCCCGAGAAGGCCCCATCGTAATCCGCCCGGTCGGATATTTCACCCTTCAGGAAACACGAGGCGTTGCGGGTGTTGAAGGTCATGGCACCACAGGCAGCCTGGCCAAGACAGGCCGATTCGCAGGCTTCAAGCGTCGTGTCGAAAATCGACTGAAGATCCGAGCCATAGAAATCGACGTTCCGGGTCAGAACAAGCCGCCGGTCGGGGACCAGATCCTGTGCCATCGCCGTCCAAGCCATTGAAACGAAAATTGAAACAAAAACGAGCAGTTTCCGCATGCTGAAATCCTCCTGGGCCGTTCTCATGCTGCACCGTCCCGGCCCGTCTGGCAACGATTCCCCGCCGGGACCGACCGGGTCCAAATGCCATTAAGGGCCTGTTCACCTTGATGCGCGACAGTCCGGTGCAGGCATATGACAGGAGCTTTCGATGACCGCCGACAACTTGCTGATCGAAGAACGGCGTGCGCGCATGGCGGCAGAACGCCTGCTGGCCCAAAAGGAAACCGAGTTGTTCGAAGCCAACAAGATGCTGTCGCGGCATGCCCGGACCCTGTCCGAAGACCTCGTGGAAACGCGCGAAGAGATGGTCGGGGTGCGCACCGATCTGGAACGGGTGACGCATGAGGTGGACATCGCCAAGCGCCGCCTCTGGTCCTCGATCGAGACCATTCAGGATGGATTTGCCGTCTTCGATGGCGAGAACCGGCTGGTGATCGCCAACGCCGCCTATTACGCACCCTTCGACGGTCTGGAATGTATCCGCCCCGGTGCCTTTTATGACGAGATCATCGAGGCCGCGCTATACGAAGGGGTGGTGGACATCGGCGAACGCACCCCGCCCGAATGGCGCGACTGGATGCTGGATCGCTGGCAATCCGATGATCCCGAACCGCGCGAGATCCGGCTTTGGAACGGGGCCTATGTCCGGCTCGTCGACCGGCGTGCGCCGGGCGGCGACACCGTGTCGATGGGGATGGACATCACCCGGGCGATCCGGCGACAGGCGCTGTTGCGCGAGGCCCGCGACCGGGCCGAGGCCGCGAACCGCGCGAAATCCGCGTTCCTCGCCAACATGAGCCATGAAATCCGCACCCCGATGAATGGGGTCGTCGGCATGGCCGACCTGATGGCCGAACATCCGCTGGACGAAGACCTCGCAAGCTATGTCGACACCATCCGATCCTCCGGACGGGCGCTTTTGAGCATCATCAACGATGTGCTGGATTATTCGAAAATCGAGGCCTCGCGCATGGTGCTTCATACCGAACCCTTCGATCTCGAGCGCACGATCCTCGACGTTATCTCGCTCCTGATGCCCACGGTGCGCGAAAAGGGGCTTCGGATCATGCTTGATTACGACATGTTCCTGCCGACCCGTTACAATGGCGACCCGGTGCGCCTGCGCCAGATCCTGACCAACCTGATTGGCAACGCGGTCAAGTTCACGGCGCAGGGCCATGTTCTGGTGCGGGTGATCGGGGTGCCTGACGGGGACGCCCAGCGCATTCATATCGCGGTCGAAGACACCGGCATCGGCATCCCGAAAGACATGCAGGCGCATGTGTTCGGCGAATTCAATCAGGTCGAGGATGATCGCAATCGTGCGTTCGAGGGCACCGGGCTTGGCCTTGCCATCACGCGACAGCTCGTCGCGCTCATGGGCGGTGAGGTCTGGGTCGAAAGCGAGGTTGGCGTGGGGTCGTGTTTCGGCGTGTCCGTCGCGCTCCCCCCGATTGCAGACGAAGAGATGCCACCCCCGCCCCAATGGTTGTCAAAGGCGCTCTTGGTGATGTCGGACGACATGAACCGATCTATCCTCGCAAAACGTCTGATCGCCCTTGGCTTGCGCGTGGCGCGTGCCGAAACGGCAGAGGAAGGCAGGCCGATGATGCAGGGGCAGGACGTGGTTTTCGTCGATCAACGCATTTGCGACGCGCAAAACGGCGCGTTCAGCCAGGACGCCCCCGCGCCCATCGTCGCGGTGGCCGATCCGCTTCTGGCCACGCCCGCAACGGTGCCGGGTGGGCGGATACTGCAAAAACCGCATTCGCGCCCCGCCTTGCTCGAAATTCTCGCAACCCTGCCTGAGCCTGCCACCCCGGTAGAGCCAACCGGTCAGGACCAAGGCGAGGGCGTGCCCGAGAGTGTTCCAGAACCCGAGCCACAGCTGGCGGGCAGCGCCACACTGGCCATCCCTCTTGTCGAGACCGCGCCGCGCCAGATGCGGGTGCTGGTGGCGGAGGACAACAAGACCAACCGTTTCGTGTTCTCAAAACTGGTGAAGCATTGCGACATTGACCTCGCTTTTGCCGAGGACGGTCACAAGGCGGTCGAGGCCTTTCGCAACCTGCACCCCGACCTTGTTTTCATGGACATCTCAATGCCCGGCATGGACGGGAAAGAGGCGACCCGCACGATCCGCGCGATCGAGCAGGACGGCGCATTGCCCCATACCCGGATCGTCGCGTTGACCGCCCATGCGATGTCGGGCGACGGGGACGCGTTCCTGAAACACGGGTTGGATGCCCATCTCACGAAACCCTTTCCCAAGGATCAGATTCTTGCGGAAATCCGTGATGCCTGCCCCGACGGGGCGCGATCGCCGCTGCCTCAGGATACCGGGGCGAAAGCTCAGGCCGCGTTCTGAGCCAATTCTCCGCGCAGAAACACCGGCTCCTCGGGGCGGCTCATCCCCGGCTGATATTCGTAGCCCCCGGCGTTGAAATCCGCGAGATCGGCGGGGTCGGTCAGGCGGTGTTCACAGATGAAACGCGCCATCGCCCCGCGCGCCTGCTTTGCATAAAAGCTCACCACCCGCGGTTCACCATTCTTGGTCTCGAAGAATTTCGGCGTCACCACGTCAAGTGCGAGCGTATCACGGTTCGCGACGGTAAAATACTCGACCGAGGCGCAGTTCACCAGCCACCTGGTGCCCAAAGCCTTGGCTTCCTCGCTCAATCGCTCTGCCACCCGGTTCCCCCAAAACTCGTAAAGCGATTTGCCACGCGGGGTCTTCATCCGCGTCCCCATCTCAAGCCGATGCGGCGCGATCAGGTCGCGGGGGCGCAACAGGCCATAGAGCCCGGACAGGATACGCAGGTGCGACTGCGCATAGGCCATGGCATCGGGATCGAGCCCGGGCGCATCGAACCCGGTGTAGGTGTCGCCATCGAACATCTCGATCGCCGGCTTGCGGGCTGCCGTGCCAAACTGCGCAAACCGCGCAGCGTTCAGCTTTCCGAGCGCCTCGGAAATATGCATCAGCTTCATCAGATCACCCGCGTCCAGCGCCCCGGCATACTTGGCCAGAAGCTTTGCCTCATCCGCGAAGAAGGGCTCGGTCCCGTCGCCCGTTTCGCTTGGCGTTTCATTCAGTTTCTTGGCAGGCGACACGACAACAAGCATCACGACCTCTCGTTTATTTCACTCAACATGGCGGTGGCGAACCGCGACATCCGCGCCCCGTCCATCCCCTTGATCCGTGCCAATTGGTCCGCGTCCACAGGTCGCCGTTCGGCGATGTTGCGCAACAACGCAGGCGTCATTGACAAAGGCTTCTCGGTGCCATCCGGCCCGCGCGCCAGATCAAGGGAAATACGCGACAAGGCGTCGAAAAGATCACCGGCGGGCGATCCGGCGAGCCGTTTTCGAAGCGGATGCATCTCGGCCACCTCGCCCGCGATTACGGAAAGGAACGCCGCGCCGTATTTTTCAAGCTTCTTGGCCCCCACCCCGCTGACTCGCGCCATGTCATCAAGCGTCTGGGGCCGCGCCTCGGTCATCTCGATCAACGTGCGGTCAGGAAAGACCACGTAGGCCGGAACCCGCTGCGCTTCGGCCAGCGCCCGACGCTTGGCCTTGAGCGCCGACAAAAGCGGCGCATCTTCGTCCGATACAAGCGCCTTGACCGCCGGGCGGGTCTTGGATTTCGTCACCAGATCGCGGCGCAGCGTCACCTCGCCTTCGCCGCGCAGGACCGGGTGCGCCTCGGCAGTGACGCGCAGCGCACCGTGGCGGTCGGGATCCGGGCGCATGAAATCCAATCCCATCATCTGCCGAAATACCGCCTGCCATTGCCCCTTGGTCATATCGTTGCCGACCCCGAAGGTGGGCAGATCGTGGTGATTGCGCGCGCGCACCTTGTCGGTCGCATGGCCCATGAGAATGTCGATAAGATGCCCGGACCCAAAGCTTTCGCCGGTACGCAGTGCCGCCGATAACGCCTTCATCACCGGCACGGTGGCGTCATAGGTTTCGGGCGGGCGGTCACAGGTATCGCAGTTACCGCATCCGCCGGCCTCTTCCCCGAAAAAGGAAAGAAGCTTCTGGCGGCGGCACCCGGCGGTCTCAGCAAGCCCGAGCAAGGCGTTCAACCGCGCATGATCCGCCGCCCGCCGCTCTGGCGGGGCGAGCCCCTCGTCGATCTGGCTTCGTCGCAGGCGGATGTCGTCGGGACCATAGAGCGTGAGCGTTTCGGCAGGGGCCCCGTCACGCCCGGCGCGACCGATTTCCTGGTAATAGGCCTCGATGGATTTCGGCAGATCGGCATGGGCGACCCAGCGTATGTCCGGCTTGTCGATCCCCATGCCGAAGGCGACGGTGGCCACCACGATCAATCCGTCCTCGGTTTGAAATCGCCGCTCGACCTCGCGCCGCCGCTCGGCGTCCAGCCCGGCGTGATAGGCCACAGCCGCATGCCCGGCATCACACAGCGCCTGCGCCAGCGTTTCGGTCTTGGCCCGCGTCGCGGCATAAACGATACCCGAATGCCCCTTGCGCGCCGCCGCGAAGTCAAGGACCTGCTGACGCGGCCCATCCTTTACCGCGAAGGCAAGATGGATGTTCGGCCGGTCAAACCCCCGCAGGAAAGACCGCGGGTCCGCGCCTGCGAACAGCTTGCGGGAAATCTCAATGCGCGTCTCGGCGTCCGCCGTCGCGGTGAATGCCGCAAGCGGCACGCCAAGAGCGGCCTTCAATTCGCCGATCCGCAGGTAATCGGGCCGGAAATCATGGCCCCACTGGCTGACACAATGCGCCTCGTCCACCGCGATCAGGCTGACACCCGCGCGCCGCAGCAAATTCACGGTGCCGCCCGCCGCAAGCCGTTCGGGCGCCATGTAAAGAAGCTTCAGACGCCCCTCGGACAGGGCCGCGAACACCGCGTCGGTTTCATCGCCCGTGTTCCCCGATGTCAGCGCCCCGGCCTCGACCCCGGCGGCGCGCAGGGCGCGCACCTGATCCCGCATCAGCGCGATGAGCGGCGAAATCACCAGCGTGACCCCATCGCGCAGTAGCGCGGGAAGCTGGTAACACAGCGACTTGCCGCCACCGGTCGGCATGATGCAAAGCGTCTCTTCCCCGGCGGTCACCGCCGCAACGATTTCCTCCTGTCCGGGTCGGAACGCGTCGAAGCCGAAGACGGATTTGAGAAGGTCGAGATCACGAGGCATGATCCGGGTTTAGCCAGCCCTCGCGCCAAGCTCAACCGAAAGCGGCTCACGCCGCCGCTGTTTCGGGACCGGGCCCCGAAACGTCAGTAAAAATTGTACATGTTGTTCTGTATCACGGTGCGGATCGCGAAAAGCACGAGCAGCACAATGACTGGCGACAGGTCGAGCCCGCCCATGTTCGGCAGAAATTGCCGAATGCGGGAGTAGACCGGGTCAACCAGCTTGTTCAGCCCATACCAGATCTGTGCAACGAATTGCTGGCGCAGGTTCAGAACCTCGAAATTGATCAACCAAGACATGATGATGTGCACGATCACGATGAACCAAGCCACCGAGGTGATCGCGTAGAGAATTTGCAAGAGCGAAAGCATGGGCGGTCCCTGTTTGTCCGCTGCATGACCTAGGACGGTGTGCCCCGATGTGCAAGGGCGACGCGAAGGAACGGTTGACGAAACGGCACAGCCGCCGCAGGTCACCGGCAAGAAAAGGAGCACCGCCCATGTATCCCTTCCTGCGGATGATCAAGGAAATGACCGTTCACAGCCGGGCCGAGAAGCTTCCGCTGACCGGCACCCATGTGAGCCACCATATCTGCTGGCCATGGGATCTCGACATGTGGATGGAGCTGAACAACGGTCGCACGCTGACCATTTTCGACCTCGGGCGCATCCCCTTGGCGCAACGGGTCGGATTGATCGGGGCGCTGGCGCGCAACCGCTGGGGTCTGACCATGGCCGGGGCGAGCGTGATGTATCGCCGCCGCGTGCGCATCTTTGACAAGGTCGAAACGCGGTCCCGCGCGATCGGTTGGGACGAGAAGTTCATCTACATCGAGCAAAGCATGTGGAAGGGCGACACCTGCACCTCGCATGTGCTCTATCGCAGCGCGGTCACCGGGAAATCCGGCATCGTTTCACCCCAGCGCGTTCTGGCCGAGATGGGTCAACCCGACACGACCTCGCCCCCCTTGCCGGACTGGGTCACGGGGTGGATCGAGGCCGACCGTCACCGCCCGTGGCCACCGGAAATGTAGCATTTTGGCCGCTTGCCGGTTGCCAGACCAGCCCTCCGCCCCGCATAAGACTTTAGAATAGGTGCGGGAGGGGACAGCATGACCCAGACAGAGCGACGCAGAGTTTGGGGCTGGTATTGGTTCGATTGGGCAAGCCAGCCTTACCATACGGTCCTGTTGACCTTCATCTACGGCCCCTTCTTCGCATCGGTCGCCACGGCATACCTTGTGCAGATGGGGATGGAGCAGATGGCGGCGGATGCCCGCGCGCAGACGATCTGGTCCGTGGGCCTGACCATCACCGGTCTGATCATCGGTTTCGGGGGGCCAGTCCTCGGGGCGCTTGCCGACACGTCGGGGCGCAGGCGGCCGTGGATCTGGGCGTTTTCGATGCTCTACGTCCTTGGAGCCTGGGCGCTTTGGTATACCAACCCGGATGGGCATAACGTCTGGCTCATGCTGTTTGCGTTCGGGGTCGGGTTCATCGGCGCGGAGTTCGCACTGATCTTCGTCAATTCGCAACTTCCCGGTCTGGTCAGCAGAGAGGCGGTGGGGCGCACCTCGGGCTCCGGGTTCGCCTTCGGGTATATCGGCGGCATTCTCGCCCTGATCATCATGCTGGCGGTGTTCGTCGAACAAACGGGCGGCAAGACGCTCATCGGTTTTGATCCCGCCTTCGGCCTGCTCGATGCCAGCCGGATGGAGGGCACCCGGATCGTCGGCCCCTTCGTGGCACTTTGGTTTGTCGTGTTCATGGTGCCCTATTTCCTGTGGGTCCGGGAAGATGACCTGCCGCGCACCAAACACAGCTTTTCACGCGCGATGAAAATGCTGGGGCAGTCGATCCGGGGGTTGAAGGACAAGAAGAGCCTTTTGAATTTCCTCCTGTCGTCGATGTTCTACCGCGACGCGTTGAATGGCCTATATGGATTCGGCGGTGTCTATGCCACTCTCGTGCTTGGCTGGCAGGTGACCTCGATCGGGATATTCGGGATCATCTCGGCCATTTCCGCGGCCATTTTTTCCTGGCTCGGGGGCAAGATCGACAGCTCCATTGGCCCCAAACCGGTGATCATCGGGTCGATTAGCCTTCTCATGCTGGTCGTTCTGACCATCGTTTTCATGGACCGCGAACAATTCTTCGGCTTCGCGCTGGCCGAAGGATCGAAGCTCCCGGATATCGTGATGTTCAGCGCGGGGGTCATCATAGGCGGCATGGGCGGTATCTTGCAGGCGTCGTCGCGGTCGCTCATGGTGCGCCATACCGACCCCAAGGCCCCGACCGAGAGCTTTGGTCTTTACGGTCTGTCCGGGCGGGCCACGTCATTTCTCGCTCCCGCGATGATCGGGATCTTCACGACCATGACCGGATCGGCCCGTCTTGGCGTATCGCCCCTGATCCTTCTCTTTCTTCTCGGGCTGGTTCTGCTAATCTGGGTGCGACCTGATGGTGAGGAGTATTCCGCCCCGTGATCCGTCCACCCGTAACCCGCCCGACCATGCGATCCGTGCTCGCCCCATTGGCCCTGACGGTGCTTTTGGCCGCCTGCGGGACAGTCGATGGGCCGGGAACAACCGGCGCGCCCCCGCCCGCCAGCGAATACGACATGGACGCGGCGCGCGAGATCATCTCGACCTCCAACGAGCCCGCCAAACGTCTTTTCGGCGCGGCCCGCGAAGGGTCGCAACAAACCCCGGCGGTCTGGGGCTCATACGCGAACGGCTGTGTTGCCGGTGCCGACCAGCTTTCGGAAACCGGCCCGACGTGGCAGGCCATGCGGCTGAGCCGCAATCGCAACTGGGCCCACCCCGAGACCCTGGATTACGTGCGCAAACTGTCGGCCAAGGTCGCGCAGCTTCCCGGATGGGCCGGGCTCTACGTGGGCGACATGAGCCAGCCGCGCGGTGGCCCGATGCTCACCGGTCACCGAAGCCACCAGTCCGGTCTGGATGTCGACATCTGGATGTTGCCGCCAAAACGGCTGGACCTGACCCGTACCGAACGTGAAAACCTTTCGTCGATCTCGACGCGCCGGGCCAATGGCGCCTATGTGAACGACAACTGGACCCCGCAACACCACCAGGTGCTGAAAGCCGCCGCGTCAGACCCCCGTGTCACCCGGATTTTCGTCTTTCCCGGTGCCAAGGTGAAAATGTGCAACGACGAGAGCGGCGACAAAAGCTGGCTCAGAAAAATTCGCCCGTGGTATGGCCACCATTATCATTTCCACGTGCGGCTCGCCTGCCCCTCGGGCATGACCGGCTGCGTCAATCAGGATCCGCCACCCCCCGGTGACGGGTGCGCCGACGCGCAGGAATGGGTCAACAACATCCTTGACCCACCGCCGCCCGATCCCGATGCCCCGGCCCCGAAACCAAGACGCGAACTCACGCTCGCCGACCTGCCACAGCAATGCGCCGCCATTCTTGCTTCACCCTGATCGCGGGCGCGCTGGCCTGCGCGGCCCCGGTCCTTTCCCAGACCCCCCCCGTCGCAACCTTCGGATCGAGCACGCTTTGGTCGATCGCCGATGAAAGCTTCGGCGGTTGGTCGGGGATCGAGGTCGACGCGGACGGAACCGGGTTTACCGCGATCTCGGACCGCGGCCTGATTGTGTCGGGACGGCTTCTGCGCAATACGCGCGGGTGGCTGATCGGGGCCGATGCCGGGCCGATCCTGTCGCTTGCCCACACGGACGGAGGCCCGCTCCCCCGGTATTGGACCGACAGCGAGGGCTTGGCCATCGGCGCGGATGGCGCGGTCTACGTGTCGTTCGAGGCCGAGGACCGCATCAACCGCTACGACGATGCCGCCGCCGACCGGGCGGTCGAGCTGCCCCGCCACCCGGATTTCGCGGAGTTTCAGAACAATTCCTCGATGGAGGCGCTGGCCATCGGGCCGGACGGGGCGCTTTATACCCTGCCGGAACGCTCCGGGGCGCTGGACCGCCCCTACAATGTCTACCGGTTTCGCGACGGGGTCTGGGAGGTGCCCTTCACCATCCCCCGCCGCGACGATTTCCTGCCGGTCGGGGCCGACATCGGGCCGGATGGGCGTTTCTACCTGCTTGAACGGCGCCTGTCCTCAAGCCAGCTTGGGTTTGCCTCGCGCGTGCGGCGGTTTGACCTGTCGGACGACGCGCTGACGAACGAGGTGACGCTGTTCACGTCAGAGCCCCGCCAGCACGACAATCTCGAAGGGATCGCGGTCTGGCAGGACGATCTGGAGATCATTCACCTCACCATGATTTCCGACGACAATTTCCGGTTCTTCCAGGTGTCCGAGATCGTCGAATACCGGGTCGAACCGCGGCCCGGGCTTGATCAGGGCGAGGAAACGAATTAGACGCCGGTCGTCCCGCGATGCGCGCGGGGCCAAGTCTCCGCGACCTTGTCAAAACGGAAAAAACCGAATGACCCGACTTCTTCCCGGCGTTCTCGCCATGGCCACCGTCGTGGTGGCCTCGAATATTCTCGTGCAATTCCTGCTGGGCAACTGGCTCACATGGGGGGCGTTCACCTATCCCGTCGCGTTCCTTGTCACCGATGTGATGAACCGGGTCTACGGGCCGCAGGCCGCGCGCCGCGTTGTGTTTGCGGGCTTCGTCGTCGGCGTGATCTGTTCGCTCATCGGCAGCCAGATCATGCTCACGGGGGACGGATACGACTATGCCGCCGTGTCCCTGCGCGTCGCGCTCGGGTCCGGCATCGCGTTTCTGAGCGCGCAATTGCTTGACGTCGCGGTGTTCGATCGCCTGCGCAACCGGACATGGTGGGCCGCCCCCCTGACCTCAACCCTCGTCGGGTCGGCGGTCGACACCGCGCTGTTCTTCACCATCGCCTTCTCCGCCACGCTCGCCGGGCTGTTCGGCGAGAGCGTCAACATGGAGATCAACTGGGCATGGGAGAGCGTGTCTTTCCTCGGCACCGGCCCGATCGCCCCGCTCTGGGTGAGCCTCGCGTTCGCCGATTGGCTCGTCAAACTGTCGCTCGCTTTGGTCGCACTGGTGCCATTTCGTGTGCTCGTCATGAAACTTTCACCAAATCCTGCGTGAAAATTCTTGACCCATACAAAATCTGTGGCACCTTTGACCTACAGCTAATTTTTCAACTGTCGAAAGGAGGTGTCCATGTCTAGAGAAACTATGGTGCGAGGTGCCGGGACAAAGTAGTCGCGTCGTGCCGGGGCAGCCCTCGGCATGGATTGCGGGCTAGGCTGGCGCAAGGCGCCTAACCGGCCCCACCTCCAGACTTCTCGAAGGGCCACCGCAACGGTGGCCCTTTTCGTTTGCGCCCCCGCCCGCGTATGATCGGCACAGACAGCGCACCGATGCCCTGATGGAGCCCCATGATCCACGTCACGCCCGACATCACCATCGAAGACTGGGAACTGACCGAAAGCTTCGTGCGCGCCTCGGGCCCCGGCGGGCAGAACGTGAACAAGGTGTCCACGGCGGTCGAGCTGCGGTTCGAAGCCGAGCGGTCGCCCAACCTGCCCGACCCGGTGAAACGGCGGCTGAAACGGATCGCGGGCCGGAAATGGACGACGGACGGCGCGCTGGTGATCTTTGTTCAGGACACCCGGTCACAGGCCCGAAACCGCGAGATCGC
>JAABTN010000002.1 GCA_011389895.1 Maritimibacter sp.
GTGGCCGCGTTTACCCCGCCGCCGCAGAAAAGCCCGCCATCTTCGGTGATCAGAAGGTCGGTCTGCCAGTCCACATCGGGGTAGCGGTCACGAAATCGGTCGGCAACGCCCCAGTATGTCGTCGCGCGCCGCCCCTTCAAAAGCCCCGCTTCGGCAAGGAAGGCCACGCCGGAGCACACACCGGCAATCTGGCTGCCCTGTCGGTGGCGGTCGACAAGCCACGGCAAAAGCGCGGCGTGGCGTGACATCCAGTCCGAGGGCACCGGCCCCGAGGCAGAGACCATGACAAGATCGGCGGGGCCGATGTCGGAGATGGCGCAATCGGGCGCGATGCGCAGGCCAAAGGCGCTTTCGATGGGCGCGCCGTCGAGAGAGGCTGTCGTGACCCTGAACCGGGGGTCGGGGTCGGTGCCCCTGAGTTCGTTGAACATGGTGCCAGCCGAAGAGAATATCTCGATCGGGCCAATGGCGGTTGAGGCGTGCCCTTCGTTGACGAGCACGATCACAACGTCCAGCTTTTCGTCCCTCTCGGTCATGCTTTCCCGCTTTTCTGCCGCCCCGATGATGTCGGGACAGTCATGGGTTGTCCAACCCGGCGGCGGGATCTGGCGCAATCGCCCCCGTGGTTCGGCAAGATCACCGTCGCCCAATCGTGGCGCAAATGGTCCAGTAATTCCACCAGTCACACGACAGATTGGAGGAGCAAGATGGAACTTTACATGATCCGCCGCCGGAGCATCTGGGGCAACGAAGAGGAGCTTGCGGCAACCAACGAGAAATCCGTTCAGGTTGGCCAAGACATGGGCACGCGGTTGCGTTGGATCCGCAGCTACGCGGTCACCGAAGACGATGGGCGCATCGGGTCGGTCTGTTTTTACGAGGCTGACGGTCCCGAGGCGATCCAGGAACATGCAAGCCGGATCGGCGCTCCGAGCGAAGAAATCCGGGCGGTGCGCGGTGCCGCCGTGAAACAGCCCGATCCCCAGCCGGTGCAATACGGCTAAGCGCCGCGCGGGGCGGGCGGGTTCACCCCTCGGCGTGGGGGGCGATCACCTGCCAAGGGTCGCTGAAGTGGTGTTCTTCAAGGTTCGCGCCGTCGCCGATCCGGTCGATCACCGCGAAAAGGCCCGGCGCGTGCAGCGGCGTGAGGACGCCGTGCCACGTGCCACGGTGCAGGTTGATCGCCTGACCCGGTTCGGTCAGGAAGGCACGCGGTGTGCCGGGTTTGCCGCGCACGTCCGGGGCGACGATGACCAGAAACGGGGTGAGCGACATCGGCACGAAGCATTGGCTGCCCGCCGGATGCCGTTCCATGAGATCGAGCGTGTAGGGAAGGCGGCGTGGCTCTGCCTCGAACAGGCTGACCCCGGCACGCCCGTCCGAGAAATCAAGCCGCGCCCGGTCGTGGTAACGCCCGCATTTGCCCTGGTTGATGATCCGGTCCGGCGCGCCGCCGGTGTCGAGCACGTCGCCGAAGGGGGCAAAGGTTTCGGGCAAGAGCGCCTGGGTTTCGATCCGGCGCGTCACGGCAAAACCTCGCACAGTCGCAGGTAGGCGATCCGCTCGACCTGTTTGCAGGCCTCGGTGAACTCGGTGTCGGTGTCGTTGTTCAACCGGCGCTGAAAGGCGTTCAGAATGCCCGCCTTGTCATGGTCGCGCACCGCGATGATGAAGGGAAAGCCGTGTTTCGCGACATAGGCGGTGTTGAGCGTGGTAAAGGCTTCGCGTTCCGCGTCGGTAAGCGCATCGAGCCCCGCGCTCGATTGTTCCGCCGTGCTTTCCGCTGTCAGCCGCTTGGCAGAGGCGAGCTTTCCGGCAAGGTCGGGGTGGGCGGTGAGCACCCCGATGCGCTCGGCGTGGCTGGCAGAGCGAAACATGCGCGCCAGTGCGTTGTGAAGCCCGACCGCGCTATCATGGGCCGGGCCAAGCTCCAGCGCATGGGCGCGCTCGGCGATCCATGCGGAATGCTCGAAGATGCCGCCATAGGTCTCGACAAAGGTCTCCCGGTCCATCAGGTGCGGCCGGGGCGTGTCGACCGGCGGATGGGTCCGGGCCCAGTGGTGCGCGATGTCGATGCGGCGCGGGCACCAGACGCCCTCATGGCTTTTCACGTAGTCGATGAACCGCTTGAGCGCCATGATCCGGCCCGGACGCCCGATGATGCGGCAATGGAGCCCCACGCTCATCATCTTCGGCGCACTGGCAAGCCCTTCGGCATAAAGCGCGTCGAAGCTGTCCTTGAGATAGGCATAGAAATGGTCGCCGGTGTTGAACCCTTGCGGCGTGGCAAAGCGCATGTCGTTGGCGTCCATCGTGTAGGGGATCACCAATTGGTCGCGGCCTGCGATGGGCAGCCAGTAGGGCAGGTCATCGTCGATGGTGTCCGAGACATAGGCCATCTGCCCGGTCTCGGCGGCAAGGCGCAGGGTGTTCATCGAACAGCGCCCGGTATACCAGCCTTCGGGCGGTGTGCCGACGACCTCGGTATGAAGGCGAATCGCCTCGGCCATCACGGCGCGCTCTTCGTCCTCGGCCATGTCCTTGTGCTCGACCCACTTCAGGCCGTGAGACGCGATCTCCCACCCGGCGTCCTGCATTGCGGCGACTTGTTCGGGCGACCGGGCAAGGGCGGAGGCCACGCCGTAGACCGTGGGTTTTATCCCGCTTTCCGTGAACAGCCGGTGTAGCCGCCAGAACCCGGCGCGCGCGCCGTATTCGTAATTCGATTCCATGTTCCAGTGCCGCTGGCCTTCCCACGGGGCGGCCCCGACGATTTCGGACAGGAAGGCTTCCGAGGCAGGGTCGCCATGGAGCAGGCAGTTTTCACCGCCTTCCTCGTAATTGACCACGAATTGAACCGCGATCCGCGCCCCGCCGGGCCATTTCGGGTCGGGGGGCCGGGCGCCGTAGCCGCTCATGTTACGGGGATATCTGGTCACGTGTCGCTCCCTGTTCGATCCATGTCGCGCTGAAAGGCCTGCCGGTCAGGCGATTTCGACGCCCAATGGATATGCTCTTGTGAATGAATTGGAAACGGTTTTCACTCCTGCCTTGCGGACCGGGCGACAACCGGTCCAGCTTGGCAAGCGGCGCAGACGGCGGCACATTGAGCGGCATAGGGGATGGAGCGAACCATGAGCGGATATTTGACAACGCATGTGCTGGATACGGCGCGAGGCTCTCCGGCGGATGGGATCGAGATCGTGCTCTACCGGATCACCGAGACCGGGCGCGACACCGTCGCGCGGGCCGTGACCAATGCGGACGGGCGCACCGATGCGCCGATCCTGCCGCGCGAGGCGTTCGTGACCGGGACCTATGAATTGGTGTTTCATGCCGGCGCTTTCCTGCGCGCAAGCGGTCTTATCGACGGTCTGGCGGGGGATGCCCCCCTGTTTCTCGACGAGATCCCAATTCGCTTCGGGATGGCCGATGCGGCGGCGCATTACCATGTGCCCCTGCTCCTGTCGCCCTACGGCTATTCCACCTATCGGGGGAGTTGATCATGCTGGCGACCATCTTCCTCGACTGGATCGAATTCGCGGTGCGTTGGGTTCACGTGATCACCGCCATCGCCTGGATCGGGTCGTCGTTCTATTTCATCGCGCTGGACCTTGGCCTGCGCCGATCTGCCGAGGGGCGCGAAGGCGTGTCGGGCGAGGCGTGGCAGGTGCATGGCGGCGGGTTTTATTTCATCCAGAAATACATGGTCAGCCCGGCGCGCATGCCAAGCGAGCTGACATGGTTCATCTGGGAGAGCTATTCCACATGGCTCTCGGGCGCCGCGCTTATGATCCTTGTCTATTACCTCGGGGCCGACATGTATCTTGTCGATCTCGCCAAGGCGGAGCTTTCGACATGGGCGGCGATCGCGATCTCTGCCGCGTCGCTCACCCTTGGCTGGCTGATCTATGACCGGCTGTGCAAATCCGGGCTGGCCGCGCGCCCCACGCTTCTCATGGTGCTGCTTTTCGGGCTGCTCCTGGCCATGGGGTATGGCTACAACCAGATCTTCACCGGGCGGGCGGTTCTGTTGCACCTCGGGGCCTTCACCGCGACGATCATGACGGCCAACGTGTTCTTCACCATCATCCCGAACCAGCGGATCGTGGTGGCGGACCTGAAGGCTGACCGCACGCCGGACCCGAAATACGGCAAGATCGCCAAGCTGCGCTCGACCCACAACAATTACCTCACGCTGCCGGTCATCTTCCTGATGCTGGCGAACCACTATCCGCTCGCTTTTGCCAGTTCCTATAACTGGCTGATCGCGGGCCTGATTTTCCTGATGGGCGTGTCGATCCGCCATTTCTTCAACACCCACCATGCCCACAAGGGATACGTATGGTGGACCTGGCTGGTCACCGCGCTTTTGTTCCTCGGGGTGATCTGGCTGTCGACGCTCGGCACGCAGGGCTTCAGTTATGAGGAGGCCGAGGCGCGGGTGTTGTCGCCGACGGAAGAGCGTTACGCGCAGGCCGCCGGGTTCGAGGAGGTCACCGACATCGTGCTGGGGCGCTGTTCGATGTGCCACACCCGCGAGCCGGGCTGGCCGGGCATCGCCGTGCCGCCCAAGGGCGTCGTGCTGGAAACCCCGGCAGACGTGGCGTTCGAGGCCAAGCGCATCTATCTGCACGCGGGCCTGACCGATGCCATGCCCCCGGCCAACCTGTCTTTCATGGAGCCTTCCGAGCGGGCGGCGATCCGGGCGTGGATCGCGGCGGCGGGGTGATATCGGTTTCGCGGCGCTGGCGCGCCACGACCGACCGGGGGACGCGGTCCCCCGGACCCCCCGAGGTATTTTTGAAACGATGAAGGGGATCTGCCGGTGTCGGTCGGGCACAGGTGCCTTTTGCTGGCTTTTCAGCCGCGCACCGGGTGCCTATAAGGCGGGGACAATCAGGAGGATCGCATGACGCGCAGAGCCAAGGTGAGCCGCCAGACGGCGGAGACGGAAATCACCGTCGAGATCGATCTCGACGGCACCGGGGTCTATGACAACGACACGGGCGTGGGGTTCTTCGATCACATGCTTGACCAGTTATCGCGTCATTCGCTGATCGACATGACAATCCGTGCCAAGGGTGACTATCACATCGACGATCACCACACGGTCGAGGACACCGGCATCGCGCTGGGCCAGGCGTTGACGCAGGCGCTGGGTGACAAGACCGGCATTTCGCGCTACGGCGAATGCCACCTGCCGATGGACGATGCGCAGGTGCGGGCCGCGCTCGATCTGTCGGGTCGTCCTTACCTCGTGTGGAACATCGATCTGCCGGTGCAGAAGATCGGCACCTTCGATACCGAGCTGGTGCGCGAGTTCTTTACCGCCTTTGCCGGCAACGGCGGGATCACGCTGCATGTGGACCGGTTGCACGGCTTCAACGCGCATCACATCGTGGAAGCGGCGTTCAAGGCGGTGGCGCGCGCGCTGCGCATCGCGCTTGAGACCGACCCGCGCAAGACCGATGCCATTCCTTCCACGAAAGGGGCGCTCTGAGCAATGGTGACCGCCCTGATCGATTACGAGTCAGGCAATCTGCACTCGGCGGAAAAGGCGTTTCAACGCATGGCGCGCGAGGTGGGGGCGGGCGAGGTCGTGGTGACCTCGGTCCCGGACGTCGTGGCCGGGGCCGACCGCATCGTTCTACCGGGCGACGGGGCGTTTCCCGCCTGCCGACAGGCGCTTTACGATCATCGTGGTATCTTCGAGGCGATGGATGAGGCGGTGCATGCGCGCGGCGTGCCCTTCATGGGGATCTGCATCGGAATGCAGATGCTTGCCACGCGGGGGCTGGAATACGAAGAGGTGGCAGGCTTCGACTGGATCGGGGGCGATGTCGTCGCGATTGATCCGGGGCCGGGCAAAAAGGTGCCGCACATGGGGTGGAACGATCTGGTGATCGACCATGCGCACCCGGTTCTGAACGGGATCGAGACCGGCGATCACGCCTATTTCGTCCATTCGTACCACTTTCAGGTGGCCGATCCGGCGCATCGGTTGGCCTATTGCGATTACGGCGAGGAAATCACGGCCATCGTGGGCCGTGACAATATTCTCGGCACCCAGTTCCACCCCGAGAAAAGCCAGGCAAACGGGCTTCGGTTGATCGCGAATTTCCTGCGCTGGGCGCCGTAGCCCTTATTGCAGTTTCTTCCAGTTCTGGTTGGCGCAGATCAGCCCGCCCGCAACGCAGCCCTTGAGGGTGAGCGCGTCGCCCTCGATTTCCATCTTGCCGATATAGGTCTTTTCATTGGCCGGGCGGAACACTTCGCCCTCGTATTTGCCGGAGCCGGCGGGAACCATACCCTTCACGATCTGAAGGCCCTTGTTGGGCGATTCGTATTCGGTTCCGTCGGCCTTGAACGTCCGGGTGATCGTGCCGCAAAAGGCGCCGCCACATTCGCTCATCCTGACCAAGGCGAAGGCGCCGTCGTCCACCTCGGTCTGCCAGACCCCGAGCGCGGGATCCTGGGCAAAGGCGGCGGAGCCGGAAAGAGCAAGGGCGGCGGCGAGAATGATGCGTTTCATTGGGTGTCCTCCATCGGTTTCACCAACAGCTTGTGACGATGTGGCCGGACAATTCAACAAGAAGATGATAGGGGCCTTTCGCGGGGCATACTGCGGGCCCGCGCGCCTCATGCGGTCAGGCTCAGCGCACCGGGCGCCATGTTTCGTTCCGGCAGAGCGGGCCGATGCAGGCCCGGACCTTCAGCACGCCATCGGCGAGTTGCAGTTTCAGCGGGGCGGATTGCCCGGTGTCCGGGCGGCGGATACGACCGTTGTCGTAGGATCCGTTGCCCACCGGTTCCATGTTTATCACCAGCGTCTTGCCAAGCGAGCCGCCTTGGATTTCCCCGGTCTGGTCGAAGGTGCGCACGATAACCCCGCAGGTCTTTCCGCCGCAATTGCCGAACTGCACATGGGCGTATTCCCCGTTGTAGGTGGCGGTGCGCCATGTGCCATCAAGCTTGGTTTCCGCGAATGCGGGCGTGGTGATGAGCATGAGCAGGGCGAGAAATGCGAAATGTTTCATGTACATTCGATCCTGAATAAGCGGACTTTTCCCATATGTATTTGCCTGTCAGACATACAAACGTGGCGAAGGCTTGGAAAGTTCCCGCCGTCTTGTCGCGATGCCGTTTGCGTGTTTAAAGCGCGCACATCCTTCGGTTTGGGAGCCTTCCATGATCCTCTATCCTGCCATTGATCTTAAAGACGGCCAATGCGTGCGCCTGTTGCGCGGTGAGATGGAGGCGGCCACGGTGTTCAACGACAACCCGGCGGCCCAGGCGGCGGCGTTCGAGGCGGCGGGGTGTGAATGGATCCACTTGGTCGATCTGAACGGGGCCTTTGCGGGGGCGCCGGTGAACGGTGCGGCGGTCGAGGCGATCTTGGCCAGGATCGCGGTTCCCGCCCAGTTGGGCGGTGGCATTCGCGACATGAAGACCATCGAGACATGGATTGAGAAGGGGCTGTCACGGGTCATCCTCGGCACCGTGGCGGTGGAAAACCCCGATCTCGTGCGCGACGCGGCGCGGGCCTTTCCCGGCAAGGTCGCGGTGGGCATCGACGCGCGCGGTGGCAAGGTCGCGACCAAGGGCTGGGCAGAAGAGACCGATGTCGAGGTGACCGATCTCGCCCGCTCATTCGAGGACGCCGGCGTGGCCGCGATCATCTATACCGACATCAACCGGGACGGGGCGATGCAGGGGCCGAATGTGGCGGCCACGGCGGCCCTGGCCAACGCGGTCTCGATCCCGGTCATTGCGTCGGGCGGAGTGTCGTCGTTGGACGATCTTCGAGCACTGAAGGCCTGTGGCGCGCCCTTGAACGGCGCGATTTCGGGACGGGCGCTTTATGATGGGGCGATTGACCTGGGCGCGGCGCTGGCGGTGCTGAAGGAATGACACGGCGGGCGCGCGCCCCGACGGGCAGGTCATGGTAAGACGCGCCGGTATAGCAAAGCCCCTTTCCTAACCGCGAAATTCGCGCTACCCGGTCGTCATGCTCAAGACCCGTATCATCCCTTGCCTGGACGTCGCCGATGGGCGCGTGGTGAAAGGCGTGAATTTCGTTGGCTTGCGGGATGCGGGCGACCCGGTGGAAGCGGCGAAAGCCTATGATGCGGCGGGGGCGGACGAACTGTGTTTTCTCGACATCCACGCGACGCATGAAAACCGGGGCACGATGTTCGATCTGGTGCGCCGGGCGGCCGAACAATGTTTCATGCCGCTGACCGTGGGCGGCGGGGTGCGCAGCCACGATGACGTGCGCGCGCTCTTGCTCGCCGGGGCCGACAAGGTGAGCTTCAATTCCGCCGCGGTCGCCAACCCCGATGTGATTCGTGAGGCCGCCGAACGGTTCGGGTCGCAATGCATCGTCTGCGCCATCGACGCCAAGACGGTCAGCCCGGGCAAATGGGAGATTTTCACCCACGGCGGGCGCAAACCCACCGGGGTCGACGCGGTGGATTTCGCGCGCCGGGTCGTGGCCAAGGGCGCGGGCGAGATCCTTTTGACCTCGATGGATCGGGACGGCACGCGGGCGGGCTTCAACCTGCCCCTGACCCGCGCGATTTCAGATGCGGTCGCGGTGCCAGTGATCGCCTCGGGCGGGGTCGGCACGCTTGACCATCTTGTCGATGGCGTGACGGAAGGCCGGGCCTCCGCCGTGCTTGCCGCGTCGATCTTTCACTTCGGTGATTTCACCATCCGCGAGGCCAAGGCACATATGGCCGCCGCGGGCATCCCCATGAGGCTTGAATGACCGCGCTTGACCGACTTGCCGAGACCATCGAGAAACGCCGGGGCGTGAACCCGCGCGACAGCTGGACCGCAGCCCTCCTGTCCAAGGGGCCGGAGAAATGCGCCGAGAAATTCGGCGAGGAAGCGGTCGAGGCGATCATCGAGGCGGTCAAAGGCGACCGCGAGAAGCTTACCGCCGAGGTGGCGGATGTGCTCTACCACATGCTGGTGATGCTCGCGGCCTGCGAGGTGTCGTTTGACGATGTGCTGGCCGAGCTGGAGCGGCGCGAAGGCACCTCGGGATTGGCTGAAAAGGCGTCGAGGTAAGCGTCACGCCCCGTCGGCGTGCAGGAAATGCCCCCAGTTACCGGCCAGAAACACGCGCGGCGTGGCGGTTGTCGTGGTGACGCGGTCGACATGGCCGATGATGACCGTGTGATCGCCCGCGTCGATCCGGTCGCGGATATGGCACTCGAACCGTGCCGGGCAATTGGCGATCAGGGGCACATCCCGGTCCGAGGCCTGCCAGTCGCAGGTGTCGAAGGCTTCGCCGCTGCGCGCAAAGGCGCGGGTGACGTCATCCTGGTCTTCGCCCATCACGTGCAGGGCGAAATGGTGCGACGCGGCGAGCGCGTCGTGACGGGCCGATTTCTTCGCCGGACACCACAGGATCAGCGGCGGGTCCATCGACACCGAGGTAAAGCTGTTGACCGTGATCCCCAAGGGCCCACGCGGTGTATTGCAGGTCACCACGGTCACGCCGGTGGCAAACAGCCCCAGCGCGTTGCGCATTTCAAGCTGGGTTTCTGGGGCTGGGATGAAGCTGTCGGTCATGTCGATCTCGCGCGTTTTGGGGACAGTAGTCTTACGCGCCGGGATGGAAAACCGGATTTGTCTACGAAACCGAAGATGGCCCGTGTTATCTCGGCATTGCCCCTCCTGTCTGGCCCGTCGGCTATTCAGCGGGCGCGAATCCGGAGATCAGGTGGCGCAGGCCAAGGGCCGCGCCCGCCATGATCGCGAGAAAGGTGACGGGCGCCCCATAATAGAGCAGGGAAAAGGCGGTAAGCCCCTGTCCGATCGAGCAGCCAAGCGCGATCACCCCGCCGAAGCCCATCAGAACCGCACCGCCGATCTGGCGCTTCAATTCGCGCGGGTCTTCGCAGGCCTCCCACCGGAAATGGCCCTTGAGCGCGGATCCGATGAAGGCACCGGCAAGCACACCGGTCACCGATCCGACGCCGAAATTCAGCGAATTGCCCGAGGCGGTCATGAGATACAGGATCGTGTCGCCCAGCGGCGCGGAATAGGTGTGGCTTTCGACCGGGATCGGGGTGAAGCCGGTGTTGAGCACCCATTGCGTGCCTGCCCAGCCGACGACGACAGCAAGACCTGCGATCATGGCCCAGAAGATCTCCTTGCGCGCCTTGCGCATCTGCGTGCTGGTCAGCATCGCGGCGATCAGCAGCCCCCCGGCCAAGATACCGATGGCGGCGGCGGGAAGCCCGGTGAGCCGTTCGATCAAATGGGGCAGGGTTGGAAGCGTCGCGCCCGCATCAAGGCCGCGTTCGGGAAACACCGTCACCCGCGCGCGCGCCAGAGGGCCCGATATGGCGACATAGGCCGCCAGCCCCATGACCAGAACGATGACGAAGGATCTGAGGTCGCCACCGCCCAGCCGGGCCAGCGCGCCAAAGCCGCAGTTTCCGGCAAGCGCCATGCCGTAGCCAAAGATCAGCCCGCCCGCGACCGAGGCCCAGGGCACCCAGGCGCTGCGCAAATAGATCGTGTCGCCCGCGTTCAACAGGCCAAGCTGGATGAGCGCGAAGCTTCCGACGATGGCGGTGCCGATGGCAATGCCCCACATGCGCATGCGAACCGACGACCCGGCATAAAGCAAGTCTTCGATGGCGCCCAGCGTGCAAAACCGGCCCAGACGGGCCGCCAACCCGAGCATGACCCCGCCGACAAGACCGACAAGGGCCGCAGCGTTGGTGTCGCCCAACAGCTCAAGCATGGCGTTTCCTCCCCCGGTCGACTGAGTCCTCCCCGCGCGCCGGACGCGACCAAGCCCGGTGCCCGATCAGTTCACCGGATTCGCCCCTTGGAAATCAAGAGAATTCGCGCCCCGATTGAAATGACGTCGCGAGACGTCACAGGGACGTCGCGGCCCGGGTTTACTCGGCCGCCTTGGTCTGCTGGTCGCTGACCGAGCAGAACATGTCATAGACCACTTCCAGAACCCGCTTGGGGCGATCGTCGGCAAGCGAATAATAGATCGCCTTGCCGTCCCGCCGCGGGGTCACGAGCCCTTCGAGACGCAGTCGCGCGAGCTGTTGGGACACCGCCGCCTGCCGGGCCGACAAAAGCTCTTCCAGCTCGGTCACGGATTTCTCGCCGGTGACGAGATGGCACAGGATCATCAAGCGCCCTTCGTGGCTGATCGCCTTCAGGAACGCGGATGCATCGCAGGCCGATGCAACCATCTTGTCCATATCCTCTTCGGACATGTCCTCTGTAATAGTGGGAACGCTCATCGAGTGTCCTGTCAAGATTACGTCTGCGACGTATTTAAACGCATGGGTCGCTGCCATGCAAATCTTCGATCCGTCGACCGCGAATCAGCCGTCGATCTGCGCCGGTTGTGCAACGCTTTCGCCGGTCCCGGCCGATTTCGGATCAAAATCGGTCTGGGCCTTAAGCATCATGCCAAGAAGGCCCCAGAAGAAGTCTTCGCCCGGATAGCCCTCGATCCGGGCCAATTCCCGCTTGTCATCCACCAGCACGAAAGTCGGCGTGTAGTTGACCGGACGGGCAAAGGCATAGCCGCTGTCATCGAGCGCGCGCATCTGGACCCGCGCAAGCGGCGCGGCGCGCCCCTCGGCGGTTTTTGGATAGGCATCCGCCACTTCGCGATCCCATTGCCGACAATAGGCGCAGCCGGGCTGTTCGACCATGACCAGCTCGACCGCCATGGCGGGCAAGGTGCCGATCCACAGGACGGCGGCCACGAGGGGGAGCGCGAGACGCATTCAAATATCCGTATTGACCAAACGCTTTCAAAAAACGTAATGCGTTAATTGGTTCTGTGCAAGGTTGTCGCAGGTGGCGGGGGGATCAATGTTCGGTGAGATTTCATATTGGGGTGCCCTCTCGGCTGGATTGGTCGCGTTCTTCACGCCCTGCATCCTGCCCATGGTTCCCTTTTATCTCAGCTACATGGCCGGGATTTCCATGTCGGAGCTGCAAGGTGACGACCGGATCGCGCCCGGGGCGCAGCGCCGGCTGGTCACCTCGGCGCTGTTCTTTGCGCTGGGTGTGACCACGATCTTCGGCCTCCTCGGGCTTGGGGCGACGGCGGCGGGGCAGGCCTTTGCCCAATGGAAAGAAGAGCTGTCCTATATCGCGGCTGCGGTTATCTTTGTCTTCGGGCTGCATTTCCTGGGCGTCATTCGCATCCCGTTCCTGATGCGCGAGGCGCGGATGGAATCGAAGATGGACCCCTCGACGATCGTGGGGGCCTATGTCATGGGGCTTGCCTTCGGGTTCGGCTGGACCGCCTGTGTCGGCCCGGTCCTTGCCACGATCCTGATGGTCGCGTCGATGAAGGACCAGCTTTGGCAGGGGGGCAGCCTTCTGGTGACCTTCGGGCTGGGCATGACCGCGCCCTTCGTGGTCGCCGCCGTGTTTGCCAAGCCGTTCCTCGCCTTCATGGCGCGCAACCGCAAATACATGCCATACGTCGAGAAGTTTCTCGGCGCGATGTTGATCGTCTTCGCTGTGCTGATCGCGACGGGATCGGTGAATGCGATTGCGAACTGGATGATCGAAACTTTCCCGGGCTTTTCCAGCCTGGGCTGACCTAGGGAGGATCGAATGCGATTTCTGACGGCTTTATTCACCGCGCTGGTGCTGGCGTTTCCTGCGTTTGCCGAGGCGCCGATGGGCGATGACGGGCTGCATAAGCCCGCGTGGCTGCGCGAGACCTTTCGCGATATGCACGAGGATCTGGCCGAAGCCGAGGCCGAGGGCAAAAGGCTTTTGGTCATCTGGGAGCAGCGCGGCTGCATCTATTGCGACAAGATGCACAAGGAGGTGTTTCCCGACCCGCGCGTCGAGACCCGGATCACCGAGGATTTCTTCGTCGTCCAGATGAACCTGTTCGGCGATGTCGAAGTGACGGATTTCGATGGCGAAGCGCTGCCGGAAAAGGACATGGCGATGAAATGGGGCGTGATGTTCACCCCGACCATGATGTTCTTCCCGCATCCGGACGAGGTTGAAGAGGGCGCGACCGCCCGCCAGATAGCACAGGATGTCGCGATCATGCCGGGGGCCTTTGCTGCCGGAACCACCGGCGATCTGCTGACATGGGTGGTGGAAGAGGGCTACAAGACCGACGAGAATTTCCAGAAATACCACGCCCGCAAGATCAACGAACGCCGCGCGGCGGAGTGACACGACGCTGATTCTCGCAATCCGGGGCCCGCGCCGGTGCATGGCGCGGGGCCTCGGGGGGCGGACCGGGCCCAGTGTGCCCTCATGTGCACCCCAGTGCGGTCCTGAAGGGCTCTCGTGCACGGACGGACCACAGGCGTTCAAGTTTTTTTCAGGCGCGCTGAAACCTTGTTTTCTCCAACAAATCCTTGATCTTGATCAATCAGGAATTCAAATAGCGGAATTTGTGATTGGCAATATGTCGCAGTCCGTATACGGTTGCATTCATAAAACGTGATGGGAGGAATCATGAAGCGGACAATGATCGCGCTATTCGCGACGACCCTTTGCTTCGGCACCGCGCAGGCGGCCGAGGTTTCGCCGGGGGATGTCGAGTTCGATGGCTACGAAGTGGCCGCGTCGCTCACCGGCGCGCCGGGTGACCCGGAGGCGGGTCGCAATATCGTCACCAACAAGTCGCTGGGCAATTGCGTGTCCTGCCATGCCGCCGAGGCCTATGCGGATGTGCCGTTCCACGGCGAAATCGGTCCGTGGCTCGACGGGGCAGGCGGCCGTTGGTCGGAGGCCGAGCTTCGGGGTCTCGTGGTCAACGCCAAGATGGCGTTTGATGGCACGATGATGCCGGCATTCTACAAGACGGATGGGTTCGTCCGTCTCGGTGATGCCTATACCGGCAATGCGCATCCGGAAGACAAGCCGGTGGAGCCGCTGCTCACCGCGCAGCAGATCGAAGATGTGGTGGCCTACCTGATGACTCTGACCGAGTGATCCGGGCCCGCAACAGACCAATCAGGAGAGACATATGAAACTCAATCGACGCAATGCGCTCGCCATGGGGCTCGGTGCAACTGCCGTGGCCATGTTGCCGATGCGTGCCATTGCCGCCGCGGACGAGGCGATCGCCGCCTTCACCGGCGGTGCCGAAACCGGTGCCGGTGACATCACCCTCGATGCGCCGGAGATTGCCGAGAACGGCAACACCGTGCCGATCAGCGTGTCCGCACCGGGCGCGACCTCGATCGCGGTGTTCGCGGCAGGCAACCCGACGCCGGGTGTCGCCACCTTCAACTTCGGCCCCGCTTCGGGCAGCCAATCGGCCTCGACCCGTATCCGTCTTGCCGGAACGCAGGACGTGGTTGCCGTGGCGCAAATGGCCGACGGATCGTTCGTTCAGACCGCCAAGACCGTGAAGGTCACCATCGGCGGCTGCGGCGGCTAATAGAGAACAAGGAGAGAATTCAATGGCATCTGGTGTCAAACCCCGCGTCAAAGCTCCGAAATCCGCTGCTGCCGGTGAAAGCGTCACGATCAAGACGCTCATCAGCCACCCGATGGAATCGGGGCAGCGCAAGGACAGCGACGGCAACACGATCCCGCGGTCGATCATCAACCGTTTCACCTGTGAGCTGAACGGCAACATGGTGCTCGACGCGACGTTCGAGCCCGCGATTTCGACCAACCCATACCTGGAATTCGATGCCAAGATCGACGAAGCCGGTGAGCTCAAGTTCACATGGTACGACGACGATGGCTCGGTCTACGAGACGGCCAGCGACATCGCGATTGCATAAGACTTGGAGCGGTCAGGGAGGACTTCAATGAAAACGAAACTGCTACAAGGCATCGCTGCGGCAACGCTCGCACTCACCGCGGGCACGGCCCAGGCGGAAGAGGTCATCGGCTACGATCTGAACGGTGAAATTCCGGTGGTCGTGGAAACGGCGGCCCCCGACCATCTGGATGGGGCGTTGAACACGATCCGGTCCGGCTGGACGTTCCGGGACGAGAGCACGAAGACCATGCAGATGGACGATTTCGACAACCCGGGCATGCTCGCGGTGGAAGAAGCAGAAGCTGCATGGTCCACTGCCGAAGGCTCGGAAGGCAAATCCTGTGCCGATTGTCACGGCGCGGCCGAGGATATGGCGGGTGTGAAGCCGGTCTATCCGAAATACGTGGAAGCCGCCGGTGAGGTTCGCACGCTGCAAATGCAGATGAACGACTGCCGCGAGAACCGCATGGGCGCCGATCCGTGGAAATACGACGCATCAGCGGCGGTGGCCATGGAGGCGCTGTTGTCTTCGGTGTCGCGCGGTCTGCCGATGAACGTGGCCATCGACGGTGATGCGGCCGAGACCTGGGAAGAGGGCAAGGAACTCTACTACACCCGCACGGGGCAGTTGCAGTTGTCTTGCGCGAATTGTCACGAGGACAATTACGACAACCTGATCCGCGCTGACCATCTCAGCCAGGGTCACACCAACGGGTTCCCGGTCTATCGTCTGAAAAACACGAAGCTGAACGGCGTGCATTCACGCTTCAAAGGCTGTGTGCGCGACACCCGCGCCCATACCTATAGCCCCGGTTCCCCGGAATTCGTGGCGCTTGAGCTTTACGTGGCTTCGCGGAGCAACGGTTTGTCGGTCGAAGGCCCGTCTGTCCGCAACTAAACGATTGTGAACCCCGCCCGGGCGCGCCTCGGGCGGGGTTTTCTTCACCCAAACATATTCCGCTTTTCGAATTGAACGGCGGGGACACGAACACAACGGAGCGACGCATGATCTCTCGCCGCGATTTTCTGCAGGTTGGCATGGCAGCAAGCGCCATGGTCGGTGCCTCGGGGTTTGGCAACTGGGGGCGGCTTGCCGCACAGCAGAGCCTGACGCAGGACCAGCTTTTGGATTTCGACACCTTCGGGAACGTGTCGCTGATCCATGTCACCGACATCCACGCGCAGCTCAAGCCGGTGTATTTCCGCGAGCCCGAGGTGAATATCGGGGTTGGTGAGAACAAGGGCGCGGTGCCCCATGTCACCGGGGCCGAGTTCAAGGCGCGTTACGGCATCGCCGATGGTAGCCCGAACGCCTATGCGCTGACCTACAACGATTTTTCCGCGCTGGCGCAGGATTACGGCAAGGTCGGCGGGCTGGATCGTGTGTCGACGGTGATCAATGCCATCCGCGCCGCGCGCCCCGATGCGCTGCTGCTTGACGGTGGGGATACATGGCACGGCTCCTACACCTGCTACCACTCCGAGGGGCAGGACATGGTCAATGTGATGAACGCGCTCAAGCCCGATGCGATGACCTTCCACTGGGAATTCACGCTGGGCGGCGACCGGGTGCGCGAGCTGGTCGAAGGGCTGCCTTTCGCGGCACTTGGGCAGAACATCTTCGATGCCGAATGGGATGAACCCGCAGACAGCTTCGAGAGCTACAAGTTTTTTGAACGCGGCGGCGTCAAGATCGCCGTGATCGGTCAGGCCTTTCCCTACATGCCGATTGCCAACCCCGGCTGGATGTTCCCGGAATACTCTTTCGGTATTCGCGACGAACGGATGCAGGAGATGGTGGACGAGGTCCGCGCCCAAGGTGCCGAGCTGGTCGTGTGCCTGAGCCACAATGGCTTCGACGTGGACAAGAAGATGGCGAGCCGGGTGACGGGCATCGACGTGATCTTGACGGGTCACACCCATGATGCGCTGCCCGAACCGGTGCTGATCGGTGAAACCATCCTGATCGCCTCCGGCTCCAACGGCAAATTCGTGAGTCGCGTGGATCTCGACGTGCGCGACGGACGCATGATGGGGTTCCGTCACAAGCTGATCCCGATCTTCTCGGACGTAATCGAACCGGACGCGGCGGTGACCAAGGTCATCGACGCCGAGCGCGCGCCCTATGAGGCGGCGATGAACGAGGTGATCGGCACCACCGACGAAGAGCTGTATCGCCGGGGCAATTTCAACGGCACATGGGATGACCTGATCTGTGACGCGCTGATTTCCGAGCGCGAGGCAGACATCGCCATGTCGCCCGGCGTGCGTTGGGGGCCAAGCCTTCTGCCCGGCGATCCGATCACGCGTGAGGACATCTGGAATGTCACCTCGATGACCTATGGGCAGGCGTATCGCTCGGAAATGACGGGGGAATTCATTCACACGATCCTCGAGGACGTGGCCGACAACCTGTTCAATCCCGACCCCTATTACCAGCAGGGCGGCGACATGGTGCGCATTGGTGGCATGGGCTACCGCATCGACATCACCAAACCGCAGGGCGACCGCATCAGCGAGATGACCCTGCTCAAGACCGGCGAGGCCATCGACCCCGCAAAGACCTATCAGGTCGCGGGTTGGGCCAGCGTCAACGAGGGCACGGAAGGCCCGCAAATCTGGGACGTGGTCGAGAACCACGTCAAGAAACTCGGCACTGTCACGCTCGATCCGAATACCTCGGTCGAAGTGGTGCAGGGCTGATCAGGACAGGTGAACAGGAGAGCTTCGATGTCAGACAAGGATGACACCGTGACCACCCCCTCGCGCCGCGCCTTCTTGCAAGGCTCGGCTGCGGCGGGTGGGGCGTTGATGGCGGCGGGCGCGGCCCGGGCGCAAGGGCAGGGACCCGACCCGTTGATCACGGAGGTGCAGGATTGGGCCTCGGGTTTGGGCGACGGGGTCGATGCCACGCCCTATGGCCTGCCGATCGAATACGAAGACGATGTCGTGCGCCGGAACGTGGAATGGCTGACCGCCGACACGATCAGCTCGATCAATTTCACGCCGATCCATGCGCTGGATGGCACCATCACGCCGCAGGGCTGTGCGTTTGAACGCCACCATTCCGGCGCGATCAACATGCGCAAGGAAGACTTCCGTCTGATGATCAACGGGCTGGTCGACCGCCCGCTGGTGTTCTCCTATGCCGATCTCGAACGCTTCCCGCGCGAAAACCACACCTATTTCCTCGAATGTGCAGCCAACACCGGCATGGAATGGGCCGGGGCGCAGCTTAACGGGGCGCAGTTCACCCATGGCATGATCCACAACATGGAATACACCGGCGTCTCGCTGCGCGTGCTTCTGGAAGAGGCCGGGCTGTCTGCCGCGGGCGATCTGGCGGACAAATGGGTCTACGTGGAAGGCGCCGATGCCTCGTCCAATGGCCGCTCGATCCCGATGGAGAAAGCGCTTGATGACGTGATCGTCGCCTTCAAGGCCAACGGCGAGGCGTTGCGCATGGAGCATGGCTATCCCGTGCGCCTTGTCGTGCCCGGTTGGGAAGGCAACATGTGGGTCAAATGGCTGCGCCGGATCGAGGTCACCGACCAGGCGATCGAAAGCCGCGAGGAAACGTCGAAATACACCGACACGCTGGCCGATGGCACGTCGCGCAAGTGGACGTGGGTCATGGATGCGAAATCCGTGGTCACAAGCCCGAGCCCGCAATCCCCGATCACCCATGGCCCCGGACCGATGGTCATCACCGGCCTTGCATGGTCCGGTCGCGGCGCGATCACGGGTGTCGATGTGACGCTGGACGGGGGCGTGACGTGGCAAAAGGCCCGGCTCGCCAAGCCGGGCGAGAAGATGGCGCTCAGCCGCTTCTATCTCGATATCGACTGGGATGGCTCGGAGATGCTGGTGCAAAGTCGCGCCCATGATGAAACCGGATACGTCCAGCCCACCAAGGCGCAATTGCGCGAGGTGCGTGGCCTGAACTCGATCTACCACAACAACTGTATCCAGACGTGGCACGTCAAGGAGAGCGGGGAGGCAGAGAATGTCGAAATTTCTTAAAGGCACCGCGATTGCGGCACTGACGCTGGCAGCCGGTCCCGCGCTGTCGGAAACCTTCGGGCTTGGGCGCGAAGCGTTGCCGGAAGAGATCGCCGCTTGGGATCTTGACGTGGCCCCCGACGGCACCGGGCTTCCGGTCGGGTCGGGGTCGGTCGAGGACGGTGAAATGATCTTCTCGGATTATTGCGCGGTCTGCCATGGCGAGTTTGCCGAAGGCGTGGGCAATTGGCCGAAGCTCGCGGGCGGCGACGGATCGCTGGCCGACGAAGACCCGTTGAAGACCGTGGGGTCGTATTGGCCCTATCTCTCGACGGTGTTCGACTACGTGCGCCGGTCGATGCCCTTTGGCGCGGCCCAGACCCTGTCTGACGACGATGTTTATGCGATGACGGCCTATATCCTCTATTCGAATTTTCTCGTGGATGATGATTTCGTCCTCTCGAACGAGAATTTCCTCGAGGTCGAGATGCCGAATGCCGACGGTTTCATCGTCGATGACCGGCCAGAGACGGAATACACCCATTTCACGGCGGAAAACGCCTGTTACGAGACCTGCAAGGACAGCGTGGAAATCACCATGCGGGCCACCGTTCTGGACGTGACGCCGGAGGAAACCGCGGCCGAGGAAGCGGCGGCGGTCGAAGAGGCGGTCGAAACGGTCGAGGCGGCGGTTACGGACGAGGCTGGCGCGAATGACGACGCGATGCCTGCGCCGGACCCGGAACTGGTCGCGGCGGGTGAGAATGTCTACAAGAAGTGCAAGGCCTGTCACCAGGTCGGTGAAGATGCCAAGAACCGGACTGGCCCGGTGCTCAACGGTATCATCGGCGCGCCCGCGGCCCAGAATGCGGATTTCCGGTATTCCAACGGCATGAAGGACGCGGCCGAAGAGGGTTTGGTCTGGGATCACGCAGCGCTGACCGGGTATCTGACCAAGCCTCGCGACTACATCAAGGGGACGAAGATGTCCTTCGCGGGCCTCAGGTCGCAAGATGACATCGACGCGGTGATCGCGTATTTGTCGACCTTCAAATAAGCGCACGGGTTCCTCCCCGACGCTCGGCGTCGCGCCTTTCAGGCGCGGCGTCGATGCGCGATCTGCCAATGGCGAGACGCTGCGCTGCGGCATTAAAAATCACCTTATTTCAAGAGTTTGCCCGGCAAAGATCACGCGAATACCTTTGGTTTGAAACCTGATTCAGGATAGGATTGTCTCATGAAAACGATTCTGCTTTCGGTCCTTTCGGCCACCTTTCTTTCGATCGGTGCCCCGGTCATGGCGCAGGAATTCGGGGATGCCGAAGACGGGGCGCAGGTGTTCAAGAAATGCCGCGCCTGTCACATGGTCGGGCCCGACGCCTTCAACCGCACAGGTCCGCATCTGAACGAGCTGTTCGGACGTCGCGCCGGGTCGGTGGAAGAGGTCACCTATTCCGACGGGCTGATCCGGATGGGCAACGACGGGCTGATGTGGGATGTCGAAAGCCTCGATGCCTACATCGAAAACCCGAAAGCTTTCGCTTCGGACACGCGGATGAATTTCCCCGGTGTGAAGGATCAGGGCCAGCGCAACGACCTTCTGGCGTTCCTGCGTCAATATTCGGCCAGTCCCGCCAACATTCCCGGTTCCGCCCCCACGGCGATGCCCCGGGAAGTCGCGCTGTCGGATGAGACGTTGGCGATCGAAGGCGATGCGGAATACGGTCAATACCTGAGTTCGGAGTGCACGTCGTGCCACCAGATCGACGGGGACAATGACGGCATTCCCGGGATCGTCGGCTGGCCACAGGAAGATTTCGTGGTCGCGATGCATGCCTACAAGGAAAAGGTCCGCCCGCACCCGGTCATGCAGATGATGGCCGGACGGCTGGCGGATGATGAGATTGCCGCGCTCGCGGCATATTTCGGCGGGCTTGAATAACCCCGGCGAACCCAACAACAGGGAGGAAAGACGATGACAATGAACAGACGCCAATTCGTGGGCCGGACGGCCTTGGGCGCGGCCGCGACGATGGCCGCACCGCATGTTTACGCTGCCGGGCACGGCGGCAAACCCAAGGTGGTCGTGATCGGCGGCGGCGCCGGGGGCGCAACCGCGGCACGCTATATCAACAAGGATTCCGATGGGGCGATCGACGTGACGCTGGTTGAGCCGACGCGCACCTATTACACCTGCTTTTTCTCGAACCTCTACATCGGGGGGTTCCGCACAATCGAAAGCCTTGCCCACAGCTATGGCTCGATCGCGGCCGAGGGTGTGAACGTGGTGCATGATTACGCCGTGGGCATTGATCGCGACGCAAAGACCGTCACGCTCGCCGGTGGCGACACCTTGCCCTACGATCGCCTCGTCCTGTCGCCGGGGATTGATTTCGTCGAAGGCGCCGTTCCCGGTTGGGACGTGAGCGTGCAGAACAAGATGCCCCATGCCTACAAGGCCGGGAGCCAGACCGAGCTTCTCAAGGCCCAGATCGAGGCGATGCCGGAAGGCGGAACCTTTGCCATGGTGGCCCCGCCAAACCCGTTCCGCTGCCCGCCCGGACCCTATGAGCGGGTGTCGATGGTCGCCCATCTGCTGACCGAGATCAATCCGACCGCACGGATCCTGATCGCCGACCCGAAAGAGAAATTCTCGAAACAGGCGCTCTTCGAAGAGGGGTGGAACAAGCATTATTCCGGGATGATCGAGCGGATCGGGCCGGATTTCGGTGGCAACAACGTCGAGGTGAATGCGGACGAGATGACGCTGACCATCGACGGGGTGGTCGAGAACGTCGATGTCTGCAACGTGATCCCGGCGATGAAGGCGGGCGTAATCTGCGAGCGCGCCGGGCTGACCGAAGGCAACTGGGCGCCGGTGTCGGGCCATACGATGCAAAGCCGCATCGATGAGAACGTGCATGTGCTGGGCGATGCCTGTGCACAGGGCGACATGCCGAAATCGGGCTTCTCGGCCAACAGCCAGGCCAAGGTCGCGGCGATGGCGGTGCGCGGGGCTCTCACGGACTCGCGCGTGTTCCCGGCGAAATTCTCGAACACTTGCTGGTCGCTGGTCAACGCCGACGACGGGATCAAGGTCGGGGCGTCTTACGAGGCCACGGACGAGAAGATTTCCATGACCGAAGGCTTTATCAGCGACACGGGCGAAGATGCCGCGCTGAGAAAAGCCACCTATGAGGAATCTCTTGGCTGGTATGCCGGGATTTCCTCGGATATATTCGGGTAATCGAATGTAATGCCGCCGGGGCGTGGTCCCGGCGGCGCTTTCTCCGGGAGGATATCTGATGAAAACGTTCCTGATCGCTGCCGTGACTGCCGCCTTAACGTTGGGGGCCGCGCCCGCGCTGGCCGATAACCACGCGGGCGCGCTCGCGACGGTCTATGACTACGAGGGCAGCTTCGATGACGCGACCTTTGCTGTCGAAACCGCCATCGTGGGTCAGGGGCTGGTCATCGACTACGTCTCGCACACCGGCGACATGCTGGCTCGCACCGGGATTGATGTCGGGTCCGAGACGACGATTTTCGACGCGGCGGACATCTTCCTGTTCTGCTCTGCCGTCACCTCGCGCGAAGTGATGGAGGTGGACCCGATGAACATCGCGTTCTGCCCCTACGGCATCTTTGTGACGGATTCCGAGGGCGCGGTTCAGATCGGCTATCGCAATTATCCCGAGGGCGAGATGCAGAAGGTTCAGGCGCTGCTGGATGATATCGTGCAGGACGCTTTGGAGAACTGAGCGTAAGAACGATGTTCGCGCGGGTGGGGCGCATGGTGGTCTTTGCCGGACGCCCTTCTGCCAAGTAGCAATTTGTCGGACGGATTTCCCGAAAACCCGTACGTGCAAGAAAATATAATCGTTTTTTTGAATATGACCTTGAGACGCGCCCGACCACCGCATATGTCGGGCGTTCAACGCAAACAGCATGTGAGAGTGAGGAGATCATGACTGTCATCGAAACGGCTTTCACGCCGGGGGCGTCGCTGATCGGCGGGCTTCTGATCGGATTCGGCACCGTTCTGCTCATGGCCGTGCGCGGCAACGTTTTCGGGGCCACGGGAATTCTGGCGGGGTTCTTGACCCCCTCGTCCTCGTCCGAATGGGGGTGGCGCGCGGTCCTGATCGCCGGGATGCTTACCGGGCCCTTCGTCGTGTTGGGCGTCACCGGCGCCCTGCCGGTGATCGAGGTGCCGGTGTCAAAATGGATGATGATCGTCGGCGGGTTCATCGTTGGGCTTGGCGTGACCTATGGCGCGGGCTGCACATCGGGGCATGGTGTCTGTGGCATCGCCCGTTTGTCGCCGCGCTCGATCGCGGCCACGGTGACCTTCATGATCACCGCCGGCATCACCGTCTACATCATCCGCCACGTGATCGGAGGCTGACCCATGCAAAAGCTGTTCATCTATATCGCGGGCCTCATGTTCGGCGTCGGCATCTCGATCGGCGGCATGGCCAACCCGGCAAAGGTGCAGAACTTCTTCGATGTCGCAGGCATCTGGGATCCGTCCCTGATCTTCGTCATGGGGGGCGCGCTTCTGGTCACCGCGCCGGGATACTGGCTCTTGTTTCGCCGGGGGCGCCCGTTTTTCGAGACGAGCTTCAGCGTGCCGACCAACCGGGTGATCGACACGAAGCTGATCGCCGGGTCGGCGGTCTTCGGCATCGGTTGGGGCATCGCCGGGTTCTGCCCGGGGGCGTCGATCCCGGTGCTCTCGACCTTGAACCCGGACGTTCTGATTTTCACCGGGGCGCTGATCGCGGGCATCTTTGCCGCCAAGGGCATGATGCGGATCACCGCGATGCGGCGCGACACCCCGAAACAACCCGCCTGATCCGCCCGGATCAATCTGCGAGCAATCGATGCCAAAAGGGCCGTGCCAAGTGCGCGGCCCTTTTTCCATGCCGTTTTCGGCTGTCATCCACATTAAATTCAAAAAATGGAATGTAAGGGGTTTACGCGTCGCCCCCAGACCCCTATTTCCATCTCAACGGTTCTGAATATGTGCATTGTTACAGCTTCAGGGCATGGTAACCTCAAGCGCCGAGCGGATGATCGGCAAGGAGTGGAGAGATGAAAGACATGACAGAAACCTACCCGGTGGATACCTCCGTCAAACCCGAAGTGACGATGTTCTTCGACCCGCAGTCCAACACCTTTTCCTACGTGGTCAAGGATCCGTCCTCGCAATCCTGCGCCATCGTCGATTCGGTGATGGACATCGATTATGCGGCGGGGCGTATCAGCTATGAACACGCTGATGAGATCATCAAGTACGTGCAGGACCACGACCTCAAGGTCGAATGGCTGATCGAAACCCACGTGCACGCCGACCACCTGTCGGCCGCGCCCTATATCCAGGACAAGCTGGGGGGCAAGATCGGGATCGGCGAGAATATCACGGTCGTTCAGGACACCTTTGGCAAGGTGTTCAACGAGGGGACCGAGTTTCAGCGGGACGGATCGCAGTTCGACCGCCTGTTCAAGGAAGGTGACACTTACCAGATCGGGAACATGGCGGCCTTTGCCATGCACACCCCGGGCCACACCCCGGCCTGCATGACCCATGTGATCGGGGACGCGGGCTTTGTCGGCGACACGCTTTTCATGCCCGATGGCGGCTCGGCACGGGCCGATTTCCCGGGCGGCGATGCCGGGGAGCTTTACGATTCGATCCAGAAAGTGTTGGCTCTGCCCGACGACACCCGCCTGTTCATGTGCCACGACTACGGCCCCAACGGGCGCGATATCGAATACCTGACCTCGGTGCGTGATGAGAAAGAGAACAACATCCACGTCGGGGGCAACAAGACGAAAGAGGACTTCGTGAAGTTCCGGACCGAGCGTGACGCCCAGCTCAACATGCCGAAGTTGATCATTCCGTCGCTTCAGGTGAATATGCGGGCGGGTGATCTGCCGCCCGTCGACGATCAGGGCGACGTGTTCTTTAAAGTCCCCGTGAACAAACTTTGATCCGGGATCAGTAAGGAGAAACGCGCGATGGATATGAACCGACTGGATGACCGCGTGGCGGTGAGCCCGCAGATCACGACAGACGATATTGCCGAGATCAAGGCGGCGGGTTTTACCGCCATCATGTGCAACCGCCCCGATGGCGAAGAACCCGGCCAGCCCAACTGGGCCGAGATCGAGGCGGCGGCGCAAGCCGAAGGCTTGGCCACCTATTTCGCGCCCATCACCGGGCGTGACGAGGCGATGGAGGCCGCCGACATCTTTAACGATGCGCTCGACGCACATGATGCGCTTTTCGCCTATTGCCGCAGCGGCGCGCGGTGCCAATTGATCTATGCGGCGGCGAAAGCCAAGAACGCCGCCTGACGACAGCGCGCGCATCGGCCCTTTCGGGCCGGTGCGCGGGTCTTTCCCGAATGACTTGAAGGGGGGTTCGCATGGCCCTTGCGTTCAAACGTCCCGGTCCCGGGGCGATAAGGCGGTTTTTCCCGATCCTCGACTGGGGGTCCGACTATCGCAAGGACACGCTGGTGTCCGACCTCGTGGCAGCGGTGATCGTGACGATCATGCTGATCCCCCAATCGCTCGCCTATGCGCTTCTGGCCGGGTTGCCTGCCGAGATGGGGCTTTACGCCTCGATCCTGCCGCTCGTGGCCTATGCGATCTTCGGCACCTCGCGCGCGCTGGCGGTCGGCCCGGTTGCGGTCGTGTCGCTGATGACCGCCGCCGCCATCGGCAACCTCGGGTTGGAACAGGGCACCTCGGATTATGCGCTGGCCGCGATCACGCTGGCGTTCCTGTCCGGCGCGATCTTGTTGGTCATGGGGGTGTTTCGGCTGGGTTTTCTGGCCAATTTCCTTTCTCACCCGGTGATTGCCGGGTTCATCACCGCCTCGGGCCTGCTCATCGCCACCTCGCAGGCCAAGCACATCCTTGGGGTCGAGGCGCAGGGCCACGCGCTGTTTGACCGGGTCGGATCGTTGGTCGCGAACATCGGCGACACCAACTGGATCACGCTGGTGGTTGGCGCGGCCTCGGTCGCCTTCTTGTTCTGGGTGCGCAAGGGGATGAAACCGCTCTTGATCAAGGTCGGTCTCAAACCCCGGCTTGCCGATATCCTGGCAAAGGCCGGGCCGGTTCTGGCGGTGGCGGTGACCACGCTGTTCTCGGTCCTCTTCGACTTTCAGGGCCGGGGCGTGGCCATCGTGGGCGACGTGCCGCAGGGGTTGCCGCCGCTGACCGCGCCGCAGTTCGATCTTGAGCTCTGGGGGCAGCTTTTCGGCTCCGCGCTCTTGATTTCGATCATCGGGTTCGTCGAATCCATCTCGGTCGCGCAAACGCTGGCGGCGAAAAAGAAACAACGGATCACGCCTGATCAGGAGCTTGTCGGTCTTGGCGCGTCGAACATCGCGGCGGCGGTGTCGGGGGGGTACCCGGTTACCGGGGGCTTCGCGCGGTCGGTGGTGAACTTCGACGCGGGCGCGGAAACGCCGGCGGCGGGGGCTTTTACCGCCGTGGGCATCGCGCTCGCCGCCCTGTTGCTCACCCCGCTGCTCTATTTCCTGCCGACCGCGACGCTGGCCGCGACGATCATCGTGGCGGTTCTGAGCCTTGTTGATTTCAGCATCCTGAAGCGCACGTGGAGCTATTCAAAAGCTGACTTCGCAGCCGTGGCGGCGACCATCCTGTTGACCCTGACCTTCGGGGTCGAGCTGGGCGTCTCGGCAGGCGTGGTGCTGTCGATCGTCTTGTTCCTCTACAAGACCTCGCGCCCCCATATCGCGGAG
This sequence comes from Maritimibacter sp., assembly GCA_011389895.1. Classification (GTDB taxonomy): domain Bacteria; phylum Pseudomonadota; class Alphaproteobacteria; order Rhodobacterales; family Rhodobacteraceae; genus Maritimibacter. The sequence continues at coordinate 26,548 of JAABTN010000002.1, forward strand.
ATCGGCCTTGTGCCGGGGACCGAGCATTTCCGCAATATCGACCGGCATACCGTGCTGACGCACCCCGAGCTTTTGTCGCTTCGGCTGGATGAGAACCTGTATTTCGCCAATGCGCGTTATATCGAGGATTACATCCTCGACCGGCTCGCCAACGACCAGCCGCTGAAACATGTGGTGCTGAATTGCGCTGCGGTGAATGCCATCGACCTGTCGGCGCTCGAAAGTCTTGAAGAGCTGAACCGGCGGCTGAACGACATGGGGATCAAGCTGCATCTGTCCGAGGTCAAGGGGCCGGTGATGGATCGGTTGCAACGCACGCATTTCCTTGGCGAATTGCATGGCCAGGTGTTCCTGTCGCACTATGGGGCGATGCGGGCCTTGGGCCCGGTGACCGGCCTTGCGCCGATCCGCAGCGGGCCGGGGGGCGACGACGTTGCGACATAAGTCGTGATACCTTATACCCATCTGATTGCGCCCCCGGTAAGCGCCTGATACCTCTTTGCCGAAGCTTAGGGAGGACAGCATGCAGATTTCCAAGAACACACCCGTCATCGTCACCGGCGGGGCATCGGGGCTGGGCCGCGCCGTGGCCGAAGCGCTGGCAGAGGCGGGCGCGCCGGTCGGGATTTTCGACCTGCAGGAAGACGCGGGCCAGAAGCTCGCCTCCGATCTGGGCGGGGTTTTTGCCAAGGTCGACGTGTCCGACCCCGACAGCGTTGCCGCCGGGTTCGAGACGATCCGGGCCACCAACGGGCAAGAGCGGATCATGGTCAACTGTGCCGGGATCGGCACCATCGGCAAGACGGTTTCGCGGGGCGAGACGCATGATGCTGCCCTGTTTGCCAAGACGCTCATGGTGAACACCGCGGGCACCTTCAACTGCGCCTCCCAATCCGCGCTTGGCATGACCGGGGCCGACCCGCTGGACGACGATGGTGAACGCGGCGTGATCATCAACACCGCCTCGGTCGCGGCCTTTGACGGGCAGATCGGGCAGGTGGCCTATTCCGCTTCCAAGGGCGCGGTCGTGGGCATGACGCTCCCCATGGCGCGGGATCTGTCGAAGAACGGCATTCGCGTGATGACCATCGCGCCGGGCCTGTTCCTGACCCCGATGATGGAAGGGTTGCCGGAAGAGGCGCAGCAGAGCCTTGGCATGCAGGTGCCGTTCCCCTCGCGCCTTGGCAAGCCGGGTGAATACGCCGCCATGGCCCGCCATATCGTCGAGAACACGATGCTGAACGGCGAGGTCATCCGGCTTGACGGGGCGATCCGCATGGCGCCCAAGTAAGCGCCGCTTGGCGATGTGAAAGGGTCAAGGCCGCCCCATCGGGGCGGTCTTTCAATTTGTCAGGATCAGCATGTCATCCGCGATCTCGATCCGCTCAAAACGTCTGAGATAGCTCATGCCGAGAAGCGATGTGTCCATCATCCCCTCGTTCACGTAGACCTTCAGGTTCTCGACGGTGATGTCGCCCAGAACCGCCGTATCCACCCGCGTCGGCGCGGTGCGCACGCGCCCGTTGGCGGTCATGGCGGTGCCGATGAAATCGAGGTTGTCGGGGTCGATCCCCACCTTGCGCGCGTCCTGCGTTGTCAGCACCACGTCCGTGGCCCCGGTGTCCACGACGAACTCGACCGGCGCGTCGTTGATCCGCAAAGTCAGGTAGTAATGGCCATCACTGCGGCGTGGCACCTCGACCACCCCGGATGAGACGACCGACTGTCGGGGCAGGACATCGCGCTGAATGTCGTTCCACAGCCCATAGGCCCCGACCGCGCCGACAAAGATCAGCGCCCAGATCGCCAGTTGCTGCATGGATTTGCCAAGGCTTGCCTTGTTCATCATGAAAAACGACCCGATCACGGCGGCGCCGAGCAGGACGAGATAGGACAGGCGGGCGATATCGAAACTTTCCATCCCTCACAGATAAGGGCGATTGGCCCTGGTTTCCATGCGGGGTCAGCCGAAAAGCCCGCTGTCCATCAGACCGTCGATCATGAACTGGATCGCCAGCGCCGCAAGCAACATGCCAAGCAGCCGGGTCACCACGTTGATCCCGCTTTCCTTCAGGTGCCGACCAAGCGCGCCTGCGGCGAGGAAAAAGCTCAGGACCACCACCAGAACCGCGCACATGACGCCCAGCACGGTGAGCTTGTCGGTCCATTCGGCGCTGTCGCCCATGAGAAGGATCATCGTCGCCATGGCACCGGGGCCGGAAATGAGCGGCATGGCAAGCGGGAAGACCGAAGGGTCGTCGGCGGGGTCGAGAACCGAGGCTTCCGATTGGTTTTCGCGCCGCTCGCGCCGCCGCTCAAACAGCATGTCGAGCGCGGTGAGGAACAAAAGCGCGCCCCCGGCGATGCGAAACGCGGCCATGGAGATGCCGAACAGGTCGAGCACGGCTTGGCCCGCGAGACCGAAGAGGGTCAGGATCACCCCGGCGATGATCACCGCGCGCAGGGCGACGATGCGACGGTGCCGGGGGCCCATCCCGCGTGTGAGCGCGAGAAACAGGGGTGCGAGACCGATGGGGTCAATGATCACGAAAAGCGTGACGAAGGCGGGCAGAAGGGTGTCGAGGATCATCATGATCCCTCATGTGGCGCATGAGCCATGGCTCTTACCTCTCTGCTTTTTCGAGCTTTTCCTGCGCGGCGATCCAAAGCGCCTCGGCCCGGTCGAGCCCCTCCATCACCTCGGCGTATTTCTTTTGCCAAACCTCGATTTCACCGGCCTTGCCGGGCTCATAGAGATCGGGATGCGCCAGCTTTTTCGCCAGCTTGTCGCGCATCTCGTCAAGCTTTTGAACCCGCGCCTCGCATTTGCGCACGTCCGAGCGCAGCGACAGGATCTCGTCCCGCGTGGCGCGCTTGGGCTTGGGCGCGGGCTTGGCGGTTTTCGCGGGCGCGTCCGAGGACAACAGAAGCTTGCGGTAGGCTTCCAGGTCCTCGTCAAAGGGCTGGACCCGCCCGCCTTTGACCAGCCAGAGCCGGTCGGCGACGAGGGACAGAAGGTGCATGTCGTGGCTGACCAGAACTACAGCGCCCGAATACCCGGTAAGCGCCTCGACAAGCGCCTCCCGGCTTTCGATATCCAGATGGTTGGTCGGCTCGTCGAGGATCAAGAGATGGGGCGCGTCGATCGTGGCGATCAACAGCGTGAGCCGCGCCTTTTGCCCGCCCGATAACCGCGCCACGATGGTTTCCGCCTGTTCCGCCATCAGGCCAAACCCCGACAGCCGCGCGCGCAGTTGCCCGGGCGTCTCGCCCGGGCGCAGTCGGCGCAGGTGGTCGATCGGGGTTTCGTCCGGGTAGAGCTCGTCCATCTGGTGTTGCGCGAAATAGCCAACGCGCAGCTTCGTCGCGGCGTGCAGGCGACCGTCCAATGGGGCGAGCCGCCCGGCGATCAGCTTCGACAGGGTCGATTTGCCCTCGCCGTTCTTGCCCAGAAGCGCGATCCGGTCATCCTGGTCGATCCGTAAGGTCAGACCCGTGAGCACCGGGGTGCCGTTATAGCCGACCGAGGTCGTTTCCATGTTCACGATCGGGGGCGACAGCTCTTCGGGTTCGGGGAAGGTAAACTTGCGCAGCGCCGCCTCCTGCGGCGTGGCCGCGAAGCTCATCTTCTCGATCATCTTGATCCGGCTTTGCGCCTGTTTCGCCTTGTCGGCCTTGTAGCGGAACCGGTCCACGTAGCTTTGAAGATGGGCGCGCCGCGCCTCGGCCTTGCGGTTTTCCGCGTCGGCGGCGGCGACACGGGCGGCGCGGGTCGCCGCGAAGGTGTCGTAGGGGCCCCGGTAGAAAGTCAGCTTGCGATCCTCGAGGTGCAAGATGGCCCCGACCGCACGGTTCAAAAGCCCCCGGTCGTGGGAAATCACGATGACGGTATGGGGATAGCGCGCGAGATAGCTTTCCAGCCAAAGCGCGCCTTCGAGATCGAGATAGTTGGTCGGTTCATCCAGCAGCAAAAGGTCGGGCTGGGCAAAAAGCACCGCCGCCAAGGCCACGCGCATCCGCCAGCCGCCCGAGAAATCCGAGCAGGGGCGGGCATGGTCGGGGTCGTCGAACCCCAGCCCCTTGAGGATCGAGGCCGCGCGCGCTTCGGCAGACCAGGCGTCGATGTCGGCCAGCCGGGTCTGGATGTCGGCGATCCGGGTTGCGTCCTCGGTCTGCTCGGCCAAAAGGGCCGCGCGCTCGGTATCGGCGGCGAGCACCGTGTCGATCAGCGACACGTCGCTTGCTGGCGCCTCCTGTGCCACGCCGCCGATCTTTGCTCCGCGCGGGACCGAGATCGACCCGGTTTCAAGCGTCAGCTCGCCCCGGATCAGGCGAAACAACGTCGTCTTGCCGGTGCCATTGCGCCCGACAAGCCCAACCTTGTGCCCCTCGGGGATCACGGCAGAGGCGTTTTCGATCAGGGGGCGCCCCTCGACCGAGTAGGTAATATCGTCAATCTTCAACATGTGCGCCTGACTGCCTCAACCACGATGCACGGTCAATCGACATTCCGGGCGCGTGCCGGATTTGCGGGTCGAAAGCGCTTTCCCCCCGTGCGCGCCCATGCTATCCGCCGCGCGACGATTGTAACCGGGCGTGGCCCGACGAAAACCAGAGGGAAGACATGGCTATTCAACGCACCTTCAGCATCATCAAACCGGACGCCACCAAGCGCAACCTGACCGGCGCGATCAACGCGAAATTCGAGGCCGCCGGCCTGCGCATCGTGGCGCAAAAGCGCATTCACCTGTCCAAAGAGCAGGCGGGCGTTTTCTACGCCGTGCACAAGGAACGTCCGTTCTACGATGAGCTGTGCGAATTCATGTCGTCCGAGCCGATCGTGGTGCAGGTTCTGGAAGGTGAGAACGCCATCGCGAAGAACCGCGAAGTCATGGGCGCGACCAATCCCGAGGACGCCGACGAGGGCACGATCCGCAAGGAATTTGCCCTGTCCATCGGTGAAAACTCGGTCCACGGATCGGACGCGGAAGACACGGCTGCCGAGGAAATCGCCTATTTCTTCTCGGGTCTCGAACTGGTCGGCTGAGCCGTTCGGACCGAAACACCGGGCTGACCCGGAAACAAATTTGAAAGGGCCGCGCTTCTGGCGCGGCCTTTTTCATATGGCGTGAGCTGTTCCGTGAGATGTGGCGCGACGCGATACCCGGCTGAACCGGGCAGCGTTGGCCCGGGGGTCGCTCTGGGTCGTCCGACTGACGCCCACCGAACCGCTGTCAGGTCGGGCTAGATCGCCGCCCAGTCGCGAATGATCTGCTTCGGTGCGGGTTTGTCCGCCTCGGGCCTGGATTTGGTCTGCTTCGCGCTTTGTTGCGCAGGGGTGGTTTCATCGTCGCGCTTTGTCTTGCGCGGGTCCTCGTAGGAAGCCATCTGCCTCGTCCTTTGTCTTGGGCGCTTTTCGCGCCCTTGGGATTTCCCCCCGGGGTGGTCCCGAATGCTCCATGTTTTCCAGAGCTTGCCGAAGAGCCTGCGCCGGGAAATTGGCACCGGCGCGGCGGGAATAGGGCAAAAACATGACGACGCTCAAGGGGAGATTTCCGGCCTTGCGCGAAAGCCCGCCGATGGCGGGGCGCATCGGCGCCGGTTCGCCCACGGGCCCCGGTTTGGGGAACGTCCTGAACATCGTAACGTCACATCGGCCCCGCGACTCTGACCTTACGTCACATGCGTTGACCGGGCGGGGTTGCGCGGCCAGCCTGCCGGGGTGCCTGCGAGGATGGGCGGGGAGGGCAGCATGACACGAACACATGGCGAGACCGAGCGCGAGGCCCGGCCCTGGCACCGGTTCTATTCCGAGAACACGCCCCGGAAGCTTGCTTATACGCCCACCAGTTGGACGGCCGAGATGACCCGTGCCTTCACGCGGTTCGAGGCGCAGCCTGCGTTGGAATACTACGGGCAAACCTGGACCTTCGGAGCCTTGCGCGACGACGTGGCCATGGCTGCTGCCGCGTTCAGGTCTTTCGGCATCGAAAAAGGCGACCGGGTCGCGCTGCATCTGCCGAATTGTCCGTGGCACCCGATCTTTTTCTACGGCGCGCTGGCGGCGGGGGCGGTGGTGACCCATCTCAGCCCGCTCGACGCGGGTCAGGAAATTGCCCACAAGCTTACCGACAGCGGCGCCCGGCTGGTCATCAGCCTGACGACGCCCGAGCTGGCCCACCCGTTCAAATCGCTTCTGGCCGCGAGGATGGCCACGGGGCAGGTGGCGCATCTGGTGCAATGCCCCGATGCCATCTCGGGGGACGGGCGGGAGTGCCCGGTGCTGCCGGGCGCCCAACCGGTCGAGGATTTTCTCGCGGGCCACGCGGGTGCGCCCTTTGCCCCGGTCGCCTGTGCGCCCGAGGACATCGCGCTTTTGCAATACACCGGCGGCACCACCGGCCTGCCGAAGGCCGCGATCCTGACCCATGCCAATCTCTGTGCGGCGGTCGAGATGTTCCATGCCTTCTCGCAGGACGAGCCATCGGCAGCACCGGGGCAACGCAGCCTTGTCTATTCGCCGCTGTTTCACATCATGGGGCTGGTGACCGCGCTGATGAAACGCACGAAAGAGGGCGGGATCATTCACCTGCGCCTGCGGTTTGACGCCGATGCGGCGGTCGAGGAAATCGCCCGACACAAGATCGCCTCGTTCGGCGGGGTGCCGACAAGCTGGATCGCGATCTTGCAGGCCAAGGGGGTGACGGCGGACAAGCTATCCTCGCTCACCTTCGCCTCCTCCGGCGGTGCGCCGATGCCCGCCGAGGTGCGTCGCCGGGTGCGCGTATTGACCGGGCTCGACGTGCGCGGGGGCTGGGGGATGACCGAAACCGCCGCCGCCGGCACGCTTATTCCCAGGGATGCGGGGAAAGACAAGCTGGCCTCGATCGGGGTGCCCATTCCAGGGGTGGACATGAAGGTGGTCGATGTCGAGGACGCGGGCCGGGATCTGCCCCCCGGCGAGACCGGCGAAATCGCGATCCGGGGCCCGAATGTCACCTGTGGTTATTGGGCCAAGCCCGAGGAAACTGCCGCGAGTTTCCATGACGGATGGCTCCTCACCGGCGATGTCGGCTACATGGACGCGGATGGGTTCTTCTACCTCGTGGACCGCAAGAAGGACCTGATCCTGTCGGGCGGGTTCAATGTCTATCCTTTGGTGATCGAAACCGCCGTGCACCAACACCCGGACGTGGCCGAAGCCATGGCGATCGGCGTGCCCGATGACTACCGGGGCGAAAGCGCGAAGGTCTTTGTCACCCTGAACGCGGGCGCGGCGCGCTTCACGCTTTCGCAATTGCACGCGTTTCTCGCGGACAAGCTGGGGCGACATGAAATGCCCCGGCATCTGGAATTTCGCGACGCGCTGCCGCATACAGCGGTCGGAAAGGCCGACCGAAAGGCGCTGCGTGCTGAGGAGCTTGGAACATGACCGATGAGACCCCGACCGGACCCGACACGACGCTGGCGCAGGATTTCGTCAGCCTGCTCGAGGTCGAAGAGGTCGATCGCGACATCTACCGTGGGATGGCGACACCGGGCGGACAGGGGCGCGTGTTCGGCGGGCAGGTGATCGGGCAGGCGCTGCGCGCCGCGATGCGCACGGTCGAAGGCGCGCGCAAGGCGCATTCGCTGCATGCCTATTTCATCCGGGCGGGCAACAGCGAAAAGCCGATCCTTTACTTCGTGTCGCGGGACCGGGATGGCAAAAGCTTCAACACCCGCCGGGTCGTGGCAAAGCAGGATGGCGAGGTTATCCTCAACCTCTCCGGGTCGTTCCACCTTGATGAGCCCGGGTTTGCGCATCAGGCCAAGATGCCGGACGTGCCGGACCCCGACGATCTACCCTCGGAAGAAGTGCTTTTGACGCAATTCGACGGCGAATTGCCCAAGTCGCTCTTGCGGGTCATGGCCAACCGTCCGCTCGACATCCGGGCCTGCGACGGACGACCGCCGTTCGACCGGAGCAACCGGAGCGCTGTGTCGAATTTCTGGTTTCGGACCCGTGGCACCCTGCCGGAGGATGACAGCCTGCATCGCACCGCGCTCGCCTTTGCGTCGGACATGGGGCTTTTGGCGGTGTCGATGATGCCGCACGGAAAAAGCTTCATCGACGCCGACATGCAGGTCGCCTCGCTCGACCACGCGATGTGGTTCCATGCCCCGGTGCGGGCCGACGACTGGCTGCTCTATGCCACCGACAGCCCCTGGTCCGGCGGCGCACGCGGCTTCTCCCGCGGCCAGATATTCGACCGATCCGGGGTCATGGTGGCCGAAACCGTGCAAGAAGGCCTGATCCGGGATCGAAGTTGAGAGGGGTGGACCGAAACAAACGTCGGATGACTTGGGCCGAAGGTCCAGAACAGTAATCCGGGCAGTGCTTCTCATTCCATGCAGTGTTCAGAAAGAAAAAAGGACCTCGCGGGCGAGCGCTAAGTCCTTGAAATCTTTGGCTCCGGCGGTAGGGATCGAACCTACGACCAATTGATTAACAGTCAACTGCTCTACCGCTGAGCTACGCCGGAACACGAGGGGCGATATAGCAATGTGCGTATGGCCCGTCCAGAGGCATTCTGCATATTTTTTTGGCCCCCGCACGGGCCTCTCTGCCCCCGGTTGTTCCCCGGCACGCGCCCTTGTTCACCCGCCTGCCAGCGCGAAACGCGCCTCGGGGCCGAGGCTGGGGGTTGCGGTGACCCGGCCTCTGGTTTCCAGGTCGATGAGGTGGGCGAAGACGTTTCGTTCGGCGGCGGGGATGAGCGGGGGCGGGGTCTCGGTATAGATCGCGCGAGTCAGCGCGGCAATGGTTTGCGGACCGGCCTTCAGCCCGTCAAGGATGTTGCGCTCCCGGCCCTTACGGTGGGCGATGAGCCAGTCGAGGCGCCCGCGCGTGTCGGTGATGGCCGGCCCGTGGGAGGGGTAGTGGATCCGGTCGCCCCGCACGCGCAGTTTTTCGCAGGTCGCCATGAAGGCGGTCAGGTCACCGTCAGGCGGCGACACGAGGGACGAGGCCCAGGCCATCACGTGATCGCCGACGAGCACAGCGTCGCCCACCGCGAAGGCAAGGTGGCTTGAGTAGTGGCCGGGGGTCCAGAGTGCCTCGACCTCAAGCCCGCCCGCCATGAAGCGCTCGCCATCGGCAAGCGTTTCGTCGGGCGCAAACCCGGTCTCGGCGCTTTCGCCGCCCGGGGTCATGCCCGCCGCGACGAGGCGGCGCATCACGTCGCTGCGCCCGGCCTCGGCCCGCCCGTAGGCAAGGATCGGCGCGCCGGTCGTCTCGTGCATCCGGCGGGCAAGGGCGGCATGGTCGGAGTGGGCGTGGCTGACAAGGATCTGCGCCACATGTTCGCCCGGCTCCAGCCCGTCGAGGACCGCCTGCATGTGCGGGGTCATGTCCGGACCCGGATCGACCACCGCCACCGCGCCTTCGCCCAGCACGAAGGTGTTCGTGCCCCAGTAGGTCATCGGCGACGGGTTGGGGCACAGGATGGACCGCAGGCCCGGCTCCAGCCGCTGCATCAGACCGGCGGGCGGGGCGCTTTCGTTCATGTCGGGGATGTCGCGGTCGGGGATGTCGTGGTCTCCGGCGGTCGGTGGCGCGGCTGGCGGGCAGACGCGCGCGGTCATTTCTGGTAGGCCCGGCAGGACTTGAACCCGCAACCAAAGCGTTATGAGCGCTCTGCTCTAACCAATTGAGCTACAGGCCCACCGTGGCGACCTCAGTAGCATGCCGCGCGGAGGGGTCAAGCGCCTCATGCACGTTGCCTTTCGAGGCAGGCTGGGCTACCTCGGCGCAAACCAGATGGGGACCTGCCATGACCGAGAAATCGAACGGAATGACCTATGCCGATGCCGGGGTCGATATCGACGCTGGAAATGCGCTGGTCGAGCGGATCAAACCGGCGGCGAAGCGCACCAATCGGCCCGGTGTGATGGCGGGGCTGGGCGGGTTTGGCGGGCTTTTCGATTTGAAGGCGGCTGGTTACAGCGACCCGGTTCTGGTGGCCGCGACCGATGGGGTCGGCACCAAGCTTCGCATCGCGATCGACACCGGGATCGTCGACACCGTCGGGGTCGATCTGGTGGCGATGTGCGTGAACGATCTTGTCTGCCAAGGGGCGGAGCCCTTGTTCTTTCTCGATTACTTCGCCACCGGAAAGCTCGCGGTCGAGGATGCGGCGCGGATCGTCGAGGGGATCGCCGAGGGGTGTCTTGGATCAGGCTGCGCGCTGATCGGCGGGGAAACGGCCGAGATGCCGGGCATGTATGCCGAGGGGGATTTCGACCTTGCCGGTTTCGCGGTCGGGGCGATGGAACGGGGCACGGCGCTTCCCGCACAGGTGGCCGAGGGCGATGTGCTGCTCGGCTTGGCGTCGTCCGGGGTGCATTCGAACGGCTACAGCCTTGTGCGCAAGCTGGTCGAGGTCTCGGGCCTTGGGTGGGAGGCCGCCTGTCCTTGGGGCGAGGGCACCTTGGGTGAGGCGCTGTTGGCCCCCACGCGGCTTTACGTGAAGCCCGCCTTGGCGGCGATCGGGGCCGGGGGCGTTCATGCGCTGGCCCATATCACCGGGGGTGGTCTGACCGAAAACATCCCGCGCATTCTGCCCAAGGGGGGGCAGGCGCTTGTCGATCTGGAGGCATGGGATCTGCCCCCGGTGTTCAAGTGGCTGGGTGAAACCGGCGGCATGGCGCAGGACGAAATGCTGAAGACCTTCAACTGCGGCATCGGCATGGTGGTCGTGGTCGACGCCGCCCGCGCGCCACAGGTTACCGAGGCGCTGGAGGAGGCCGGGGAAACGGTGTCGCAGCTGGGCCGCATCACGCTTGGCGAGGGCGTGCAATACTTGGGCACGCTGTCGTGAAACGGGTCGCGATCCTGATCTCGGGGTCGGGATCGAACATGGTGGCGCTGGCCGAGAGCATGGTGGGCGATCACCCGGCGCGTCCCTGTCTCGTCCTGTCCAACGTTCCGGGTGCGGGTGGTTTGGACAAGGCCCGCGCACTTGGGATCGAAACGGCGGTGATCGATCACCGGGCGTTTGCCGGGGCGCGCGCCGATTTCGAGGCGGCCCTGATCGAGCGGATCGACGCCGCGCGCCCGGATGTCATCTGTCTTGCCGGGTTTATGCGCATCCTGACCCCGGTCTTCACCGGGCATTACGCCGGGCGGATGCTCAACATCCACCCCTCGCTCCTGCCGAAATACCAGGGCCTCGATACCCATGCCCGCGCGATCGCGGCGGGGGATGCCGAGGCCGGGTGCACGGTGCACGCGGTGACCGCGGCGCTCGATGATGGGCCGATCCTCGGGCAGGCGCGGGTGCCGATCGCCCCCGATGATACGCCCGAAACCCTGGCCGCGCGCATCCTGCCGTTTGAGCACCGGTTGTATCCGGCGGTGCTTGTTCGTTTCATCGCTGGAGACCCGACCCCGGTGATGCTGTCCTGACCCCTTCCGCTCGCCTTGGTTTCCCGATACACGGAAGGACGACGAGCACAAAAGACAAGCAGTATGAAAACCATTAAAACGACCGAGGCGCTCGCGGACTATTGCGCCCACGCCGCCAAATTCCCCTATGTCACTGTCGACACGGAATTTCTCCGTGAACGCACGTATTATTCCAAGCTTTGCCTCGTGCAGCTCGCTGTTGCCGGTGACGATGACGGCGAGGATGCGGTGCTGGTCGACCCCCTTGAAGAGGGCTTGTCGCTGGAGCCGCTTTACGAGCTGTTTCGCGATGAAGGCGTGGTGAAAGTGTTCCATGCCGCGCGGCAGGATTTGGAGATTTTTTATGTCGATGCGGGTTTGATCCCGGTGCCGCTGTTTGACACCCAAGTCGCCGCCATGGTGTGCGGTTTTGGCGATCAGGCGGGCTACGAGACGCTGGTGCGCAAGATCGCCAAGGCGCCGCTTGATAAATCCTCGCGGTTCACCGACTGGTCCCGCCGCCCGTTGACCGATGCGCAAAAGACCTATGCCATCGGCGACGTGACGCATCTGCGCCAGATTTACGAATACCTGAAAGCCGAGCTGGAAAAGACCGGGCGGGCGAAATGGGTGAAGGAAGAGCTTTCGGTGCTGACCGACCCCGACACCTATATCGTCGATCCGTCCGAGGCCTGGAAACGTGTGAAGACGCGTACGAATTCAAGCCGGTTTCTCGCCATCGTGCGTGAATTGGCGCGGTTTCGCGAAGGCTATGCGCAGAGCCGCAATATTCCGCGCAACCGGGTGTTCAAGGATGACGCGCTGATCGAGCTGGCGTCAACCAAGCCGCGCGATATGACCGAGCTCAACCGCTCCCGGCTTTTGTTGCGCGAAGCGCGGCGGGGCGAGGTGGCCGAGGGCATTCTGGCGGCGGTGAAGGTCGGGTTGGAAACCCCGCCCGAAGATGCGCCGCAACCCGAGAAGACCGGGCGCGAGAAATTGCAGGTGAACCCTGCGTTGGCCGATCTTCTGCGCGTTCTTTTGAAGGCGCGGTGCGAGGAAACCGGCGTGGCGCAAAAGCTCGTCGCCTCGGCTGCCGACCTTGATCTTCTGGCGGCGGGCAAGCGCGGTATCCCGGCGCTCAAAGGCTGGCGTGGCGAGGTTTTCGGCAAAGATGCCGTGCGGCTGTGCGAGGGCGAGCTGGCGCTTCGTGTGAAGGGCCAGAACGTTCAGGTCATCGAAACCTGAACGGGGATCAGCGGCGGGCGGTCAGGCTATTGTTCTGCCCGATCACGCGGATGCGGGTGGCGTTGCCAAGCGCGATGTCCGACACATACTGTGCGATGTTGACCGTGCGCGCGGGGGGCGAGGATTGCGCGGTGCGCCACGGCGGCGGGGCGATCCGGAACGTGTAGCTCATCACACCGTCAACGGGCCGTTCGTCATTTTCCGCCACAAGCTCGGCATCCCAGTATCCCAGGCGGGGCGGCAGGCCGGTCGCCACGATCAGATACCCACCCGAGGCGCGCTCGATCTTCAGGCTGGTCACCTGCGACACCGGACCGCGATACTCCTGCGTCTCGACCGAAGACCAGCCGTCCGCGGGTTCCAGCGTCACGAGCTCGACATCATCCTTTGGTCCGAACCAATCCGTCGGGTTCAGGCTGAGGCCCGTGTCACAGCCCGCCAGGGCCACCGATAGTGCAGCTACGCCGATAATGCGGAAAATCATGTGCTTCCCCCTGTGCTTGTCTTTGCCTAGCCGAAAGCGCGCGGCTTGAAAACCCGGGAGTTGGGGGTCTGGACCTTTTGGCTCCCCGTCCCTAGGTGGGGAAGAAAGGAGAGCGTCATGGCCACAGCTACATTCGAGCAAATCGTCGAGGATTTCGAATTTCTGGACGACTGGGAAACACGGTATGCCCATGTGATCGACCTGGGGCGGGCGATGGACCCGTTGGAAGACGCGCTCAAGGTGCCTGCGACCAAGGTCGAAGGTTGCGCGAGCCAGGTCTGGCTGATGCCGGAGATCACGGACGACCGGTTTCGCTTCCGGGGCGATTCCGATGCGCTGATCGTGCGCGGGATCATCGCGGTGCTGGCCGCGCTTTACAACGATGTGCCGGTGAAGGAAGTGCCCAAAATCGACGCGCGGGCCGAGCTTGGGCGTCTGAGCCTTGAAGAGCATCTGTCAGCGCAACGGTCAAACGGGCTCAAGGCGATGATCGGCCGGATCAACAAGCTGGCGACCGAGGCGGCGTGAGCCGGCCTCGGTCGTCCTTTTCGCGCGCGGTCACAAGTCTTGAAGCGCGGTGGCAAGGTCTCCGAACCCGGTGAAGCGGCGTTCATAAGGTAGGGCGAGCGTCTCTGCCGCCGCCCGCGCCTTCGCATCAAGTGCCGGGTCTTCGGATTGGGCGAGATAAACCAGTTTCTCGTAATTGCCGAAATAGGCGTCGCGCAGCTCCGGGTGTCGGTCGAGGCCCAAGGGGCGCACCACGAAGGCGTCGAATTGGCGGGCGAGAAAATCGGTGAGGAAAAATGACGTGACCTCGCCGCGCGCTTCGAAGCGGGCGTTTCCGTCGAAGAAGCTGTAGCAATGCGGCCCGTCGATCATGTCGATGCCGTGCTCGGCGCACACCTTGGCAATCGCGCCGCCCGATCCGCAATCGGCATAGGCGACGAACACCTGGTCATAGTCTTGGCCTTTGTCGTCGAGCACGCGGGTCACGGCGGGGGCGATCTGGTCGGGCCTGTTGTGCAGGATCGCGGGCAGGCAGGTGAGATCGACATGTGACAGCCCGTTCACCTCGCAGATCGCCAAAATCTCGCGCGCGATGGCGCCGCAGCCGATGATCAGGACACGGCCTTCGTTGTCGACGGTCAGCCCCTCGTCCCGCAAGGCCGCATCCGACAGGGTCATTTGAACCTGACTGCCGTGCCGTAAGCGAGAATTTCCGAGGCTCCTTGGGCAATGGTCGAGGTTTCGAACCGGGTCGCGATCACGGCGTCCGCGCCCTGTGCGCGCGCCTCTTCGATCATCCGGTCCAACGCCTGCTCACGCGCGCCGGCCATGAGCGAGGCATATTCACGGACCTCGCCACCGACGAGATTGCGCAGGCCCGCGACGATATCGGTGCCGATATGCTTGGCACGCACGGTCGAGCCGCGGACAAGGCCAAGTGCCTCGATCTCGCGCCCCGGCACGTGGTCGGTGGTCAGGATCTGCATCATTTCTCGATCCCGTCGTAATGGTCGTCTTCGCGGTTGCCGATCCGGTCGGCGATCACCCGCCAGACGACATAGGCGATGAGGGCGAGGGGGATGAACATGAGCCAGCCCACGGGCATCTGGACCGAGGCTGCGACAAGCGTGCCAACCCAGACCGTTAGACCTGCGGCGGCAATGACCGCGACGAGAATGAGAACAAATTTATCAAGAGGCATGGCGCTGTCCTTTCCCCTTTGAAAATGGGGCAGGGGTCACCCCCGTGCAAGGGTGTCACCCGCGGTTTCGCGACAGCCCGTTCCACGCGATCGAGAAAACCATGATCAAAGGGAGCAGCGCAAAGAAGAGCTCGCCCGTGATCGTCCCGGCCCAAATCGCGGTGATCCCGACCCCGGCCCCTGCCACGCCCGAGACCACCACCAGCGCCCACAAGAGCGCGCGACGCATCAGCCCGCCGCGGCCTGATTGTGCTTGCGCGCCATGAACTCCTTGGCCGTTTCCACCGCCACGGCGGCATCGCGGCAATAGGCGTCTGCCCCGATGGATTTGCCGAATTCCTCGTTCAGCGGTGCCCCACCCACGAGGACGATGTAATCGTCGCGGATGCCTTGGGCGATCATCTCGTCAATCACCACTTTCATGTAAGGCATGGTGGTGGTGAGCAGCGCGGACATGCCGACAATGTCGGCCTCTTCCTGTGCCGCCGCGTCGATGTAGTTTTCGACCGGGTTGTTGATCCCGAGATCGACCACTTCGAACCCGGCGCCTTCCATCATCATCCCGACGAGGTTCTTGCCGATGTCGTGGATGTCGCCCTTCACCGTGCCGATGACCATCTTGCCGACCTTCGGCGCACCGGTTTCCGCCAGCAGGGGCTTGAGAATGAACATCCCCGCCTTCATCGCGTTGGCCGCCAACAGCACTTCGGGCACGAAGAGAATGCCATCGCGGAAATCGTGGCCGACGATCGTCATCCCCGCGACCAGCGCCTTGGTGAGCACATCGTAAGGCTCCCACCCGCGTTCGAGAAGGATATTGGTGCCTTCTTCGATCTCGTCTTTCAGACCGTCATACAGGTCGTCCATCATCTGGGCGACAAGCTCTTCGTCATCGAGCTCGGAGAGGATGATATCTTCTTCGTCGGACATTGCCTTACCTTTCAGGCGGTTCGCGCTTGCTTCCCCCTATATGGGGGAGAACGTGCAGGCAATCCCGACCAATTGCGACATGCGGAAATATAACTGCGACCTTTGCAGCGGTTGGCAGATGTTCTATAAATGTTCACATGTCTGACGAATTCCCTCATATTCATCATGAACGCCGCAAGGGGCGCGGTGCGACCCGCAACGATCCGGGGCGCTACGAGGCGCTGACGCGAATCGAAATAGACGATGGCTGGGGGGCGGGGCCGGAGGGTCGGTTTCGCACCGAGCTTCGGCTTGAGACCCCGCGCACGGCGATCACCCGAAACAGCTCGCCCGACGTGCCCTTTGATCAGTCGTTGAACCCCTATCGCGGCTGCGAACATGGCTGCGTCTATTGTTTCGCGCGCCCCAGTCACGCCTGGCTGGGCATGTCGCCGGGGCTGGATTTCGAAACGCGGCTTGTCGCGCGGCCCGGGATAGGGGCGGTTCTGGCGCGCGAATTGGCGCGGCGGCGGTATCGGCCCGCGACCCTTGCGATCGGGACCAACACCGACCCTTACCAGCCGGTCGAAGCGCGGCTGAAGGTGATGCGCGAGGTGTTGGAGGTATTGCGCGACCATGCGCACCCGGTCGCCATCGTCACCAAGGGCACGCTGATCGAGCGTGACATCGACATCCTGTCTGGGATGGCGCGTGACGGGCTGGTGCATGTCGGCATATCCGTGACCTCGATGGATCGGGCCCTGTCGCGCCGGATGGAGCCGCGCGCCCCCACGCCCGCGCGGCGCATTGCCACGATTCGCGCGCTGTCGGATGCGGGGGTGCCGGTGCGCGTGATGGCCGCGCCGATGGTGCCTGCGCTCACCGATCCCGATCTCGAAGCGATCTTGCAGGCGGGGCGGGCTGCGGGGGCTGTGGCCGCAAGCTGGATCATGCTGCGTTTGCCGGGCGAGGTTTCGCCGCTGTTTCGCGACTGGCTCGCCGAACATTACCCGGACCGGGCGGGCCGGATCATGGGGCATGTGCGCGACATGCACGGGGGCAAAGACTATGATCCGCGCTGGGGGCAGCGGATGCGGGGCACGGGGCCTTATGCCGAGATCATCGCGCGGCGCTTCGAGGTCGCGGTGAAGCGGTTGGGGTTTGGCGACCTGCCGACGCTGCGCACCGACCGTTTCGCGGTGCCCAGATCACCGTCGGCGCAGTTGGAGATGTTCTGACCCCGGGGGTCAGGGGCGCCGTCGCCGCCCGCGCCGTTCGCGCGGTTTCGGGCCGGCCCCGTCGGTTCCGTCCGAGGTCGAGGAAAATCCGCCGAGCGCCGCAGTGATTTTTTCCAGCGTCGGCGCCTCGCCGCGCGGTCGGGTTTCCAGCGCCTCGCACATCTTCGCCAGATGCTCGGTCGTGGTGCCGCAGCATCCGCCGATGATCGTCGCCCCGCAATCACGTGCGAGAACGGCGTAATCGGCCATCAACTCGGGCGTTCCGTCATAGTGGATGTGACCATGGACGAATTTCGGGATGCCCGCGTTGCCCTTTGCAATGATCGGCTGTTCGCTGCCAGCCGCCGAGAACCCGAGGACCGTGCGCAGAAGGTCCGACGCCCCGACGCCGCAATTCGCGCCATATCCGATCGGCGGATTGGGAAGCGTGGTGATGAGTTTCGCCAGATCGGACGAGGTCAGCCCCATCATGGTGCGCCCGGCGGTGTCGAAGCTCATCGTGCCGCACCACGGCATGTCGGCCAGTTCGGCGGCCCGTGCGGCGGCCTTGTATTCATCAGGGGACGAAATGGTTTCGACCCAGAGCACATCCGCGCCACCGTCCTTCAAGGCGTCGGCCTGTTCGTGAAACATCTCGACCGCCCCGTCGAAGGACAGGGGCCCCATCGGTTCCATGATCTCGCCAGTCGGGCCCATGGACCCGGCAACGACAACGGTGCGCCCGGCGGTATCGGCCACCTCGCGCCCGATTTCGGCGGCGACCCGGTTCAGCTCTCCGACCCGGTTCTGCGCATCATGAAGTTTCAGCCGCGACGCGGTGCCCCCGAAACTGTTGGTCAGAAACAGGTCTGATCCGGCCTCGACCGGCCCCGAATAGAGGGCCCGGATGCGATCCGGATGCTCGACATTCCACATCTCCGGCGCATCGCCGGAGGTCAGCCCCATGTTGAACAACGTGGTGCCCGTGGCCCCGTCGGCCATCAGCCAGTCGCGGGTTTCAAGCAGGGCGGAAAGTGCATTCGCGGTCATGGGGCCTGTCCTTTCGGGGTCTCAGGCCGGATGTGCCATGAAACCGGGTTCGGTGCAAATGACACCAAGGCTGCCATGACGCTTTCAAGGCAGAGGCATTGGGCCTGTTGCGCGCTGCGGTGCAGGGCCGCGCGCAGGTGTCGCCGGGGTCCCCCGTGACGATCCCGGCCTAGAGTTCGCTCATCAACTGGGCCTTGGCTTCGGCCATGAAGGCCGCGCGTTGCGTGCGCACCTCGTCAGCCGAGCTTTTGTCGCCAAGGTCGCCCGCGACCTTGCGCACCACGTCTTCATGACCCGCTTCCTCGAAATCCGCCCGGATCACCTCGGTGATATAACCGTCGACCTCGGACCCGGTTTTGCCGAGCAACCCGGCAGCCCAGATCGCCAGAAGCTTGTTCGTGCGGGATTCCGCCTTGAACTGCATTTCCTGATCGTGGGCGAATTTGTTTTCAAACGCGTTTTCGCGGTCGTCGAACGTGGTCATGGATCCGGTGCCTCCTGGAGATTTGACCAATCATATGCCCTCTCGGGCCGCGTCTCGCAACCCTAAGTCGGCGTTGTGGGCCCGCTTCTTGTGCGACGTTGTGTGCCGCTTCGGGCGCGTCTTGCGGGCCAACGGCCTTTGGACTATATGCGCGACAAGGTGCGCGCGTGTTGCGCCACGAGGAAAGGCGCTTTTCATGGCTCGACGCAAGAAGCTTTACGAAGGCAAGGCAAAGGTTCTTTACGAAGGCCCCGAACCGGGCACCTTGGTGCAGTATTTCAAGGACGACGCGACCGCGTTCAATGCCGAGAAAAAGAGCGTGATCGAGGGCAAGGGGGTGCTGAACAACCGCCTGTCCGAGTTTTTCATGACCGGGCTTGGCCAGATCGGCGTTCCGACCCATTTCATCAAGCGTCTGAACATGCGTGAGCAGCTTGTCCGGCAGGTCGAGATCGTGCCATTGGAAGTGATCGTGCGTAATTTTGCTGCCGGGTCGATGTCCAAGCGGCTCGGGTTGGAAGAGGGCACGCCGCTGCCCCGCCCGATCATCGAGTTTTCCTACAAGGACGATGCGCTTGGCGATCCGCTGGTGCCCGAAGAATACATCATCGCCTTCGGCTGGGCGTCGCAGCAGGACATGGACGATATCGTTGCGCTGGCGCTGCGGGTGAACGATTTCATGTCCGGGGTGATGCACGGCGTCGGGATCAAGCTGATTGATTTCAAGATCGAGATCGGGCGGGTCTGGGACGGCGATTTCATGCGGCTCATCGTCGCCGATGAAATCAGCCCGGACAGCTGCCGGTTGTGGGATGTCGAGACCGGCCAGAAGTTCGACAAGGACGTGTTTCGCCACGATCTGGGCAACCTCGCGGATGCTTATACGGAAGTGGCCAAGCGTCTTGGGGTTCTGCCCACCAACGTGACCCATGCTGCGAAACCGACACTGATCAATTGAAGGTTCGCCTCACCGGGGCCCCATCGAGCGTGAAGACAAGACGAGGAACGAGATATGAAAGTGCGCGTGGACGTGATGTTGAAAACCGGCGTGCTCGACCCGCAGGGCGAGGCGGTGCGCCATGCCTTGGGGTCGCTCGGGTTCGAGGGCGTCGAAGGGGTGCGTCAGGGCAAGGTGATCGAGCTTGACGTGGCCCAAGACACGGACGAGGCGACGATCCGCGAGATGTGCGAAAAGCTGCTCGCCAACACGGTGATCGAAAGCTACGCCATTCACATGGGCTGAACCCGCCGCCCCGGCTCAGCCTTCCTGTGCTGGAATGACAAGGCGGGCTTTGGTGCCTTTGTCCTCGCTGCCCATGCTCTCCCAAGTCGCGCCAAGCTGCGCGACGGAGGCGTCGATGACCGCAAGCCCGATGCCGTCGCCTGACGCCCAATCCCCTTCGTCCATGCCGATCCCGTCGTCTTCAAGGTCGATGATCAAGGCGCCCGTCTCATCAAACCGCAACGAAAACCGCACCGCCCCGGCGCGCCCGCCGGGAAAGGCGTGCTTGATCGAGTTCGAGGCGAATTCATTCAGGATAACGCCGATCGCCGATGCCCGCGCTGCGTCGATGCGGGCAGGGGCGAAATCCGTCGTCACCCGGATGTGCGCCGGGCTGGTGCCCTCGAGGATGCGCGCGGTCTTCTCGACAAAGTCGCGCAGATCGACCTCGGTCCCGTCCGAAGAGGTGTAGAGTTGTTCATGCAGCGCCGCCGCCATTTCGATCCGCGTGCCCACCTGCCCAAGCGCCGCCTGAACCTCTGGGTTGCGGGATTTGCGCGCTTGGATACGGGTTTGTGCCGAGATCGACTGGAGCGAGTTCTTGACGCGGTGGTCGACTTCTTTCTTCAACACCTCGGCCTGCATCACGGCGCGGCGCAATTCCATCTGGTTGACCACTTGGGCCGCCATGACCCGCAAGGTCCAGCGTTGGAGATCGGTCAACACCCGGGGCCGGGTGTCGAGCACGCAGAGCGACCCGACCACTGCGCCGCCTGACAGCCGAAGGGGTGCCCCGGCATAAAACCTGATCCCCCCCGGCGCGGTGACCAACGGGTTTCGGCGCGTGCGCGCGTCCCGCGTCAGATCGGGGATTTCAAGGAAATCGCCCGAGATGACGACATAGGCACAGACCGAGCTTTCCAGCCCGGTCTCGGTCTGGTCGAACCCATGCGCGGATTTGAACCACTGCCGGTCGCGGTCGACGAGCGAAACAAGCGCGATGGGCGTTTCGCAGACCTGCGCCACGTAGTCGGTCACATCATCGAACCCCTGGTCCGGCGCGGTGTCGAGAACACCCAGCGCGCCGAGGGCGTCAAGGCGGGCCTCGTTGCCTGCGGGAACGGGCGGCATCGGGGGCGTGGCGGGCACTTGCGGGTCTGTGGTCATCTGGGTTGGGCCACTGTTTCTGCACTGTCGATGGGGGCGAGGCTACCCGCGCTGCCGCTGACCCGCAAATCGCTATTGGGGCCGCGCGGTTTGCTTGACGCTTCGGCATGGCGGGTCTATCAGCCCGGTAACCCAAGCGCTGGAGCCTGCCATGAAAGCCGCCGTCATCGTTTTCCCCGGATCCAACTGCGACCGCGACATGGCCGTGGCGTTCGAGCGCGCCGGGGCGGATGTGACCATGGTCTGGCACAAGGACACGCAACTTCCCGATCAGATCGACATTGTCGGCGTGCCGGGTGGGTTTTCCTTTGGCGATTATTTGCGCTGCGGGGCGATCGCCGCGAAATCGCCGATCTCGGCGTCGCTCAAGGCACATGCGGAACGCGGCGGTTATGTTCTGGGGGTCTGCAACGGGTTTCAGGTGCTGGCTGAAACGGGCCTTCTGCCGGGCGCGCTGATGCGCAACGCGAACCTGAAGTTCATCTGCAAGCCTGTTGATTTGAAAGTCGAAACATCGGCATCCGATTTCACCTCCGGCTACGCGGCCGGCGATGTGATCAGCGTTCCGGTGGCGCATCATGATGGTAACTACAGCCTCGATGACGACACCCTTGCCATGCTGCGCGGCGAGGACCGGATCGCCTTCAGCTATGTCGACAATCCGAACGGGTCGACCGCCGATATTGCCGGGGTGCTGTCGGACAACCGCCGGGTGCTTGGCATGATGCCGCATCCCGAGCGCGCGGTGGACGAGACGCATGGCGGCACCGGCGGGGTGGCAATGTTCCGCTCGCTCACCGACAGCTTGGTCTCGGCCTGACTTGAGTGGCCCCGCACCTGCACGTAAACTCCATCCATGACGGAGACCGAGAACAACGCCGAGACACGGGGCGCGCCGCGAACGCCGGGGCTGGGCCTGCGCGGACGCTTGGCGTTGATCGCGCTTGTCGCGGTGGCGATCACCGTGATCTGGATCTCCAATGACCTGCTGACGAAACGCTACACGGAAAGCACCCGCAATCGCGCCGAGCTTCGTGTCGCGCTTTATTCCGGCAACCTGATTTCGGAATTGCAACGCAACTCGGTCGTCCCGCTGCTTCTGTCGCGTGACCCCGCGTTCATTTCCGCCCTGAGCCTCAAGGATTACGTAAATTCCACCGCCCGCCTGATCTCGTATCGCGATGAGATCGGCGCGCGTGCATTGATGCTTCTGGACGAGACCGGGCGCGCGGTCGCGGCCTCGGAACGCGAACGCCTTGGATCCACGCACCGGTCGCAGCCCTATTTCGTGAACGCCCTGCGCGCCTCGGACACCGTGTTCACCACCACGGAAACCGAAGCGGGGGCGTTCAATTTCACCTATTCGCGCAAGATCCTGAACGGCGGTGACCTGATCGGGGTGATCGTGGTCGAAGTTGATCTGGCAAAATTCGAGCAAAGCTGGGCCGGGATCTCGGACGCGGTCAGCGTGACCGACAGCGAAGGGCGCGTGATCCTGACGACCGAGCCACGTTGGCGCGGGTTACCCGAGGAAGAGGCGCTTGAGCTGACCTCGCCACCCACCGCGATCGAACGGGCGCTGGAGCGCACGGCAGAGTTTGCGTCGCTTCCGTCCGAAGCGTTCTATCTGGGTAACGAAGTGATCCGGCAGGACGCGCGCATCCCGTTCCAAGGCTGGCGCATGACATCGTTCACCACCTATGCCTCGGTGCGCGAACGGGTCAACGGTGTGCTCGCACTGGAAATCATGGGCTTTGCCATCTTGCTGGCGCTTGGCTTTTACGTGGTCAGCCGCCGCGCCACGACCGCCAGCCGGTTTTTCCAACTTGAGAGCGCCGAGTTGCGGCAATTGAACGATGCGCTTCAACGCGAGGTGGCCGAGCGGCAGAAGGCGGAAAAGAACCTTCAGGTCGCCGAACAGACATTGGCCCAATCGTCGAAGCTGGCCGCGCTTGGCGAAATGTCGGCGGCGGTGAGCCATGAGCTCAACCAACCGCTGGCCGCGATGAAGACCTATCTCGCCGGGGCGAAGCTTTTGTTGCAGCGCAAGCGACCGGAAGAGGCGCTGTCGTCGTTCCAGCGGATCGACGATCTGATCGAGCGGATGGGGGCGATCACCCGGCAGCTTAAATCCTATGCCCGCAAGGGGGGCGACGCTTTCGTGCCCATGGACCTGCGCCAGTCGGTGTCGGCGGCGCTGTCGATGATGGAGCCGCAGCTCAAACGCCGGCAGGTGCGCATCACGCGCAATGTGCCGCGCGAGCCGGTGATGGTGATGGGCGACAACGTTCGGCTGGAACAGGTGTTGATCAACCTGCTGCGCAACGCCATTGACGCGACCAAATCGGTGGACGATCCGCAGGTAGATATCCTGCTCACCGGTGGCGATGTGGCGCGCATCTCGGTGCGTGACAATGGCCCCGGGGTCGCGGATCTGGAGCAATTGTTCGAGCCGTTCTACACCACCAAGTCGCCAGGCGACGGGGTTGGTCTTGGCCTCGCGATTTCGTCGGGGATCATGAGCGATTTCGGTGGGCGGTTAACCGCCCGCAACGGAACCGCCGGTGGGGCTGTATTTGAGGTCGAAGTGCCTATCTATGATGATACGTCGGACATGACGAAATCGGACGTCGAAGCCGCAGAATAGCGGCGCGCGATCGGCTGGGTGGGATAGCCCCGGTCACATCGGCCCGACGGGGGGCCTTGGAGGGTAGAAAAAGATGGCACAGGCAATGAAAATCGCAATCGTCGATGACGAACAGGACATGCGACAGTCGATCAGCCAATGGTTGGCGCTCTCCGGGTTCGACACCGAAACCTTTCCTTCCGCAGAAGAGGCGCTGAAAAGCGTCGGCACCGATTACCCCGGCGTCGTCATCTCGGACATCCGCATGCCCGGCATGGATGGCATGCAGTTGCTCAAGAAGCTGATGAGCGTCGATTCGGCGCTTCCGGTCATCATGATCACCGGCCATGGCGACGTGCCGATGGCGGTCGAGGCGATGCGCGTCGGGGCCTTTGATTTCCTCGAAAAACCCTTCAACCCCGACAAGATGACCGAGCTGGCCAAGAAGGCCACGCAAAGCAGGCGGATCACGCTGGATGCCCGGGTTCTGCGCCGCGAATTGGGCGATGGCACCACGATCATGAAGAAACTCGTGGGGGCCTCGCCGCTCATGGAACGCCTGCGCGAGGATATTCTCGACATCGCGCAATCCGATGGTCACGTGCTGATCGACGGTGAGACCGGGACAGGCAAGACGCTGGTCGCCCATGCGCTTCACGCGGTCGGGGCCAAGGCGGGGCGCAAATTTGTCACCGTGCGCTGCGCGGGCCACGATGCCGAAGAGCTGGGGCGCAGGCTGTTTGGCCCGATCGACGAGGGCGGGCGCATTCCCTTTGTCGAAGAGGCACGCGGGGGCACATTGGTGCTCGAAGACATCGAGGCGCTGCCTGACGAGCTGCAAGCCAAGCTCTTGTCATGGATCAACGATCAGGGCACGCCGCCCGAAACCCGCGTGGTCGCGGTCTGCAACGTGCAGGAGGCGGGCAAGACCTGTGAAAGCTGCCTGCGCCCGGACCTGTTCTATCGTCTTGCCAACATGACGCTGACCCTGCCGCCGCTGCGTCAGCGGGGTGAGGATATTCTCATGCTTTTCACCCGGTTCGCGGACCAGTTCGCCGAGGAGTACGGCTGCGCCGCCCCGTCCGTGACGGCACAGGAGGCCGCACAGCTTTTGCAGGCGCCTTGGCCCGGCAACATTCGCCAGCTCATCAACATCGCCGAGCGCGCGGTGCTGCAATCGCGGCGCGGCTCGGGCACGATCAGCTCGCTTCTGATGAACGACCATGACGATGTGCAGCCGGTGGTCACGACCGAGGGCAAGCCGCTTAAGGAATACGTGGAAGCGTTCGAGCGGATGTTGATCGACAACACGATGCGCCGCCACAAGGGGTCGATTGTCGGGGTGATGGAAGAGCTATCGCTGCCGCGCCGGACCTTGAACGAGAAGATGGCCAAATACGGTCTGCAACGCGCCGATTACATCGGGTAGCGAACAGACCCGGCGCGCCTATTGGCCGTTGCGCCCGCGGCGTCCGCCGCGGCGTTTGGCCAGCATCGGGGCACGTTCGGGCAGCGCTTCCATGATCTCGCGGCGTTCCATGTCGCTCATCGACGCCCAGCCCCCGATTTCTGCAAGCGTGCGGTAACACCCCACGCAGATCCGCAGTTCCGGGTGGATCTGGCAGACCTTGTTGCAGGGCGACAGCGGTTCGTCGCGTATCCAGACCTCGTCGCTCATAGGTGCCTCATTCGGTCCAGCGCGCCTTGCAGGATATAGCCCGCCGCCACGTGGTCGATGACGTCGGCGCGGCGGGCGCGGCTGGTGTCGGCTTCGAGAAGCGCGCGTTCGGCGGCCACGGTCGAGAGCCGTTCATCCCAGAAGGTGATCGGGATTTCGGTCAGCCGCGACAGGTTGCGCGCGAAGGCACGGGTTTTCTGGCACCGTGGCCCTTCGCTTCCGTCCATGTTGCGCGGCAGACCCAGCACGATGCCCTGGATGGCGCGCTTGTTCAGAATGGCCAAGAGCGCCTCGGCATCCTGGGTGAATTTCCGGCCCCGGCGGATCGTTTGAAGCGGTGTCGCCACCTGCCGGAGCGCGTCCGAGACCGCGACACCGATGGTCTTGTCCCCGTAGTCGAGGCCTGCCAGCGCGCTCATCGGCGGCAGGCTTTGGGCAAACTCCGTGATCTCTTCGCAGATCACGGGGCAAGGCCGGCGGCCCGCGCCGCCGGGCGGATGGTTGCAAGCGCGGCGTCGTCCCCGTCAAACGCGGCCTGCGCGTCGGACCACACATCGCGGGCGCGCTCGGTGTCGCCCTGAACCGCCAGAACCTGGATCAGGCGGGCCCAGTCTTCGGGGCTTCCGCCTTCGGTCTCGATCCGGGTGGCCAGACGGTCGACCATGGACGACACCATGTCGTCACGCTCGTCCTGGCTCATATCGGCGGCGTTCTCGATATCCTCGGCACTCGGGCCGGGCTGGGTTTCATGGGTGCTGTCCACGATCCCCGCACCAATCGCCGCCTGCCGGATCAGGTCGAGATCAGCGGGATGGGCCCCGAACCGGCCCTGTGCTTCGCCCCAGATCGCGGTCGCGCGCTCAGATTCACCGAGAAGCCCAAGTGCCTCGATCAATTGTGCCCATTCGGGCGCGGTGCCGCCCTGTTCGGACAGCCGGCTCATCAAGGTCGCGGCGAGACCCCGGATCATCTGGTTCCGGCTCTCAAGCGACATGTCTTCGTTCGCGGCAATCTCGGCGGGCGAGGGGCCCGAAAGACCGGGGACGCCACGGTCGGGCATCTCGTAATTCACCCCGGCGGCGGCGGCGAGATCGGGAAGCTGCGCCGCGATCGGGGCCATCCATGGCGAATCCGTGGGAGAAGATTCGTAGAGCACCCGCCACATCCGGAAAGCGAGATCGGGGCGCCCGGTCTGTGCGAACATCAGCCCGGAATAATAGCGCGCCGCACCGTTTTGGGGGTCCAACTGCAACGACCGCTCCAGCGCCTGCTCCGCCTCGGGCGAGACATAGCCATTCGCGGCGATGATCATCATTTCGCCCAGCTCGGCGTAATCGACCGCATTGGGGTTGTTGGCGGATTCGACAAGCCGTTCCTTCGCGGCATAGGCGGCGCGGAAATTCCCGATGTTGGCTTCGTGTTGGGCCAGAAGCGACAGGCCCTGCGGATCGTCGGGGCGTCGGGCAACGGCGGTGCGCAGGTCTTCGACCAGCTTGACGTAATCCGCATCGACATCCGGGCCCGGGCCGGTCCATTCGGGCAATTCCGCCTCGACTTCGGCCTGCGTGGGGCGGCTTTCGCGGGCATTGGCCGCAATCTCCTTGCGGTCCTTGAGGGGAAGATCGGCATAGCCCGGCGCGCCGATGGCGGTGTAAAGCCAAGTGCCGCCGCCCACGATCAGGGCCGCAGTCACCGCGATGCCGACGATGCTTGCCCCGCGCGGGGCCCCGATGGACCCAGAGGCCGCTTGCACCGCTTTGTCCGCTTCCAGAAGCCTGCGCGAAATCTCGACCTCGGCGCGCTTGGCGTCGTCTTGCGACAAGACGCCGCGCGCCACGTCACGCTCAAGCTCGCGCAACTGGTCGCGGTAGACGGCGAGATCGAATTCCGCCGTGGCCCGCGCGGTGTCACGGGAAGGCGAAAAAAGCGCATAACCCAGGATCAGAACGATCCCGAGGGCGGCAACAAGAACGAGTATCCAGAAGCCCATGCTTCCTCCCCGACAAAAGATGTGTTTGCTATGTATCCGTTGTCGGGCACGGGCAAAACCCCCTGCGACCTCGCGCCCCCCTGTTCCACGAAGCTGTGATCCGGCAATGTCGCAAATGTGCCTGTGAGTGCCGCCCGCCGCGTTGGTTCGCGATGGCGGGTTGGTAATCTCCGAACGAACGAGACGAGGATTCGCATGAAACGCTATTCAGCCTTCGCCATCGCCCGTGAGGGGCTGCGATATCACAAGGGGTGGGAGCGTGCATGGGGCTCGCCCGAACCGAAAAAACGCTATGATGCCATCATCGTAGGGGCCGGGGGTCATGGTCTCGCCACCGCGTTCTACCTTGGCAAGAATTTCGGCATCACCAATGTTGCCGTGCTCGAAAAGGGATGGCTCGGGGGGGGCAACACGGGCCGAAACACGACGATCATTCGCTCGAATTACCTGCAAGACCCATCGGCAGCGATCTATGAAAAATCGCGGTCGCTTTATGAAACCATGAGCCAGGATGTGAACATGAACGTCATGTTCTCGCCCCGTGGCGTCATCATGCTGGCCCAGACCCATCACGAGGTGCGCGGGTATCAGCGCACCGCCCATGCCAATGCGCTTCAGGGTGTCGAAACCACCTTCATCGGGCCGCAGAAGGTCAAGGAGCTGGTCCCGATCATCAACCTTGAAGGGCCGCGCTACCCGGTGCTTGGCGGGTTGTGGCAGGCCCGCGGCGGCACCGCGCGCCACGATGCGGTGGCTTGGGGTTATGCCCGGGCCTGTTCCGACATGGGCATGGACATCATCCAGAATTGCGCGGTGACCGGGATCGAAACCGAGGGCGGCGCGGTCAAGGCGGTGAACACCTCGAAAGGCCGGATTGAAACCGGCAAGCTGGCGCTGGTGGTGGCGGGCCATTCCTCGGACCTGGCCGAGATGGCCGGGTTCCGCCTGCCGATCGAAAGCGTCGCGCTTCAGGCGCTCGTGTCCGAGCCGATCAAGCCCTGCATGGACGTGGTGGTCATGGCCAACACCGTGCACGGCTACCTGTCGCAATCGGACAAGGGCGAAATGGTCATCGGCGGCGGCACCGACCACTACAACAATTACACCCAGCGCGGCAGTTTCCACCATATCGAGGAAACCGTGCGCGCATTGGTCGAGACCTTTCCGATGATGTCGCGGCTCAAGATGCTGCGGCAATGGGGCGGGATCGTGGACATGACCGGCGACCGGTCACCGCTGATCTCGAAAACGCCGGTGGGCGGCATATTCGTCAACTGCGGCTGGGGCACGGGCGGGTTCAAGGCGATCCCCGGCTCCGGCTGGGCGATGGCCGAGCTTGTGGCCAAGGGTGAGCCGGGGCCGCTGGCGGCGGATTTCGGGATCGAGCGGTTCCGCGAAGGCCGCTTCATCGACGAAAGCGTCGCGGCGGGGGTAGCGCATTGATGGCCAATCCGCGCGACACCGCCCCGCTGCATTCCGGCGCGACTGCGATCCCCTGTGTGACGCCCTGTCTGGAGGTTCAAAATGCTCATCCTTGAGTGCCCATACTGCGGCATCCACGCCGATGAAACCGAGCTTGAGAATGGCGGCGAGGCGCATTTGACCCGCGCGACGGTGGGCGCGTCGGACGAAGAGTTCGAAAGCTATCTCTTCGCCCGCGCCAACCCCAAGGGGGTCCATTTCGAGCGCTGGCGTCACGCCTATGGCTGTGGCAAGTGGTTTCTTGCCGCGCGCGATACCGTGACGCTCGAAGTCTTTGCCACCTATTGTGCCCAGACGTCTGAGCCGCCCGCAGAGGTGCTCAAGGCGATCCGGGCGAAACACCCTGACTGGGAGGGTTCCGCATGAGCCACCGGATTGACGATGCCGGGCGGTTGATCGACCGCACCCGGCGCCTGCGCTTTTCATTCGACGGCAGGCCGATGACAGGCTACGCGGGCGACACCCTTGCCTCTGCGCTCTTGGCCGGGGGCCAGATGATGGTGGGCCGGTCGTTCAAGTATCACCGCCCGCGCGGCGTTGTCGCCTCGGGGGTCGAGGAACCCAATGCCTTGGTCAATCTCGGCTCCGGCAGCCGGTTGGAACCCAACCAGCGCGCCACCACCACGGCGCTTTTCGATCGGCTCGAAGCGCGCTCGCAAAATGTCTGGCCGTCACTGGCCTTCGACATCGGCGCGGTGAACCAGTTGATCGCCCGGTTCCTGCCCGCCGGGTTCTACTACAAGACCTTCATGTTTCCGCGCGTGGCGTGGGAGAAGCTGTTCGAACCCTTCATCCGCCAATCCGCCGGTCTGGGCCGCGCGCCGGACCCCGAGGACCGGGATGCGGATCGCTATGAATACACCTACCATCACACCGATGTGCTGGTGATCGGGGGCGGGGTGGCCGGTCTTGCCGCCGCGCGCGCGGCGGCGGCGGGCGGTGCAAAGGTCATGGTGCTGGAGCAGGAACGCCACTGGGGCGGGCGTGCCCCGGTCGATGGCGGCGAGATCGACGGTCTGGACCCCGACGCCTGGGTCAAGGCCGCGGTGGACGAGCTCGAAGCCAATGACAACGTGACGCTGCGGTCCGCGACCATGGGGGCCGGGGTCTATGATCACGGCTACGTTCTGGGGTATGAGCGCGTGGCGGACGAGACGCCGGGGGACGGGCGCCCGCGCCACAGGCTGTGGCGCATCCGCGCGCGACAGGTCGTAACCGCGACCGGCGCGCTGGAACGCCCCTTGTCCTTTCCCGGCAACGATGTGCCCGGTGTCATGCTGGCCGCCGCCGTGCGCGATTACGCGGTGAATTACGGTGTCGCTGTCGGCCGGCGCGCGCTCATCGTGACCAACAACGATGACGCCTACCGGACCGCGCTCACCCTTTCCAAGCTTGGGCTTGAGGTTGCGGGCATCATTGATGCGCGTCCTGCCGCCACCGGGGCTTTGGCCGAAGCGGCGCGGGCCGCCGGGCTGCGGGTGATGACCGGAAAGGCGATCACCGGGGTCAAGGGCCGCCGCGCGGTCACCGGGGCCACCATCGCCAATCTCGACGGAGAGGGGGGCGAAGAGGCACTGACCTGCGACATCATCGCCATGTCCGGCGGCTGGTCGCCGGTGGTGCACCTGTGGTCGCATTGCGGGGGCAAGCTGTCTTGGGACGCGGCGGCGGCGATGTTTCGCCCCGACCCCGCGCGCCCGCCACGCGGTGCGGATGGCGCGGCGTTTGTGCACACGGCCGGGGCGGCCACGGGCCATATGTCGCTGTCAGAGGGGCTGGCGGACGCCCATGCGGCGGGCAAGGCTGCGGCCAAGGCAGCCGGGGCCAAGGCCACGCGCAAGGCCGCCCCGAAAGCACCCGAGGAGGCGCAGCAACCGCTCCAGCCCGTCTGGATCATGCCGACGAACGCAGGGCCCGCCAAGCGCGCCAAGATGTGGCTTGATTACCAGAACGATGTGAAGGTCTCGGACGTGCAGCTTGCCGCGCAAGAGGGCTATCAAAGCGTTGAACATACCAAGCGCTACACGACGCTCGGCATGGCCACGGATCAGGGGAAATTGAGCAATATCAACGGCCTCGCGGTGTTATCTGATGCATTGGGTCAACCCATTCCGCAAACCGGCACCACCACCTTCCGCCCGCCCTATACCCCCATCTCCATGGGGGCCATCGCGGGAGAGGCACGTGGGCCGCTGTTTCAGCCGCTCCGGCGCACGCCGATGCACGACATGCACGAAGCGCGTGGGGTCCAGTGGGAGCCGGTGGGGCATTGGCGGCGTGGCTATGCCTATCCGAAATCTGGCGAGAGCGTCGACGAGGCGGTGAACCGCGAAATCCTCGCCACCCGCGCGCGTGTCGGCATGCTCGACGCCTCGACATTGGGCAAGATCTTGGTGAAGGGGCCGGATGCCGGGCGTTTCATGGACATGCTCTACACCAACATGATGTCCAGCCTGCCTATCGGCAAATGCCGCTACGGGCTGATGTGTTCGGAAAACGGGTTCCTGTCCGATGACGGTGTGGTGGTGCGGCTGTCCGAGGATAGCTGGCTGTGTCACACCACCACGGGCGGGGCGGATCGTATCCATGGCCACATGGAGGATTGGCTGCAATGCGAATGGTGGGACTGGAAGGTCTATACCGCCAATCTTACCGAGCAATATGCCCAGATCGCCGTGGCCGGGCCCAAGGCGCGCGAGGTGCTGGAAGCGCTTGGTGGCATGGACGTGTCGAAAGAGGCGATGCCCTTCATGACCTATGCCGACGGTGTGCTGGCGGATATCCCGGCGCGGGTGTTTCGCATCTCGTTCACCGGTGAGCTGAGTTTCGAGATCGCCGTGCCCGCCCATCGGGGGAGCGAAATGTGGGCGGCGGTGGCCAAGGCGGGCGCACCGCACGACATCACCCCCTATGGCACCGAGGCCATGCATATCATGCGGGCCGAGAAGGGCTTTATCATGATCGGGGACGAAACCGATGGCACGGTGATCCCGCAGGATCTCGGGTTGCACTGGGCCATTTCGAAGAAAAAGGACGACTACCTCGGCAAACGGGCGCAGGAGCGCAGCCACATGGTCGATCCCGACCGGTGGCGGCTGGTCGGCCTGCGCACGCTTGATGGTTCGGTCATTCCCGACGGGGCCTATGCGGTGGGCGAGGGCTTGAACGCCAATGGTCAGCGTAACACGATCGGGCGCGTCACCTCGACCTATTATTCGCCCACGCTGGCCAAGGGGATCGCGATGGGGCTTGTGCGCCACGGGCCCGAGCGCATGGGCGAGGTGATCGACTTTGCCACGCTGGACGGCACCGGTACGGTGATCAAGGCCGAGATCTGCGGCACCTGTTTTTATGACCATGAGGGGGCCAAGGCCGATGTCTGATCCCGTAACCGCAACCCGCAACGCCCGGTTCGAAGGCTTCGCAACCGTCACCGACACCGGCCCGCGCGGCATGATCAGCATTCGCGGCGATGCCAAGGTCTGTGCGGCGGCGGCCAAGACGCTGGGTCTGGCCCTGCCGGGGCCGCGTGCGATCACCGCGAAGGGCGATCTCCAGCTTGCCTGGATGAGCCCGGATGAGCTTTTGGTGATCTGTGACTATGACCGTGCGCCCGAGCTTGCCGAAAAGCTGGAAAAGGCGGTCGGGGAAAATCACAGCTTGGTCGCCGTCGTGTCGGACGCGCGGATGGTGTTCCGGGTCGAGGGCGACCGGGCCGACGAGGTCTTGCGCAAGCTTGTGCCTGCCGATCTGGATGCGCTGGCCCCCGGTGAAATGCGCCGCACGCGCATCGCGCAGGTGGCGGGCGCGCTCTGGATGGTCGAGACGGGATGTTACGAGGTCATGTGTTTCCGCTCGGTCGGGGTCTATGTGTTCGACCTTCTGGCGAATGCCGCGCAGCACGGAGCGGAGCTGTCCCTCTGAGCCGTGACCCGGGGGCGGGTGATGCCCCCTGGACACCGGCCACGCGTGACGGGGATGCGCGGCGTTTGTGCAGGGTTTTCTTGTATTTATCGTGAATATCCCGGCGCGGCCCCTTGACCTTGTGCCCCGGCGACGCACATCTATGTGACAATTGACACGCAGAACAGGGGGACCACCCAATGGCTTTCGACCTTCCCGACCTTCCCTATGCCCACGACGCGCTCGCCGATCTGGGCATGTCCAAGGAGACGATGGAATACCACCACGACATCCACCACAAGGCTTACGTGGACAACGGTAACAAGCTGATCGAAGGCACCGAATGGGCCGGAAAACCGGTCGAGGATATCATCAAGGGCACCTATGATGCCTCTTCGGTGGCCCAGAACGGGATCTTTAACAACGCTTCGCAGCATTGGAACCACACCCAGTTTTGGGAAATGATGGGTCCGGGCACCGGCGGCATGCCGGGCGAGCTGGAAAAGGCGATCACCGAGGCCTTCGGATCGGTCGACAAGTTCAAGGAAGATTTTGCGGCGGCCGGGGCCGGTCAATTCGGCTCGGGCTGGGCCTGGCTGGTGAAAGACACCGATGGGTCGCTCAAGGTCACGAAGACCGAGAACGGGGTGAACCCGCTGTGCTTCGGCCAGACCGCGCTTCTGGGCTGTGACGTGTGGGAGCACTCCTACTACATCGACTTCCGCAACAAGCGCCCCGCCTATCTCGCCAACTTCCTCGACAAGCTGGTGAATTGGGAAAACGTCGCGTCGCGCCTGTGAACGTGACGTGAGATGATGCAACGGTCGCCTCTCGGGGCGGCCGTTTTTTGTGCCCCGCAACTGTGGTGTGGTCTGGCCCCCTTGACCGCCCCTGCGATCCCTGATCCCAGTGCCGACAAACAGAAGCGGTGCGACGGGAAGGCAGGGCGGAATGAGCGATGCGGTAAAAGGGCTTTTTGCGATCGCGGGCGCGGCGACGATCTGGGGCCTGTCGTCGATCTATTACAAGGCGCTCGATCACATCCCGCCGCTTGAGGTGCTGTCGCACCGCACCCTGTGGTCCTTCGTCTTCTTCGCGCTCGTGCTGCTCGTGCAACGCCGGATCGGTGAGCTGGGGCGGCTTCTGGCCGGGCGCAACGTGCGGCAGGTGGCGCTTGCCGCGGTGATGATTTCGATCAACTGGTTTTTCTTCATCTACTCGGTGCAGACGGGCCGCGCGCTGGGGGCCTCTTTGGGCTATTACATCTTTCCGCTGGTCGCGGTTGTGCTTGGCGTCGTGATCTTTCGCGAAACGCTGGGCTGGATGCGCGGGCTGGCGGTTGCGCTGGCCGTGATCGCGGTCGTCACCCTGACCCTCGGTCTTGGGGTCGCGCCATGGATTTCGCTCACGCTTGCCTTCACCTTTGGCCTTTACGGCGTGGTGAAGAAGGGGCTGAACGCGGGCCCCGTTGCCAGCGTGACGGGCGAGGTTGCGCTGGTCGCGCCGCTGTCCTTGGGGTGGCTTGGCTATCTCTATCTTGGCGGTGGCGGCGCGACGGCGGATGGCGCGGGTGATGTCGCGCTCTTGATGTTTTCGGGTGTCCTCACCGGGCTTCCCCTGATCTTGTTTTCTTTCGCGGCCCGGCGGCTGACCTATGGCCTTGTCGGCCTGATGCAATACATCAACCCGACGCTGCAATTCCTTGTTGCTTCACTGATTTTTCTCGAACCTGTCACGCGGGCGCATATGGTCGCGCTGCCCCTGATCTGGACCGCGCTGGCGATCTATTCCATCGCGACTTTCCGTCAGGAAAGGGCATCGTCCAGAAAGGTGGCGAGCGCATCGACATCCTCCACGAGGGTGATGTAGCCCTTCAGCGACGGATCGGCGAAGCCCATCTCGATCACGTGGTCGAGAAGCGCGATCAGGGGGGCCCAGTAGCCCTTGGTGTTCACCAGCAAGATGGGCTTTTGATGAAGACGCAGCTGGCGCCAGGTCAGCACCTCGAAAAACTCGTCCAGCGACCCTGCGCCACCGGGCAAGAGCACTACGGCGTTCGAATTCATGAACATGACCTTCTTGCGTTCATGCATGTTCTCGGTGACCACGAAGCTCGTCAGGTCGCGTTTGCCCACCTCCCATTTGACGAGATGTTCGGGGATCACGCCGAAGGTGTCGCCGCCCGCCGCCTGTGCCGCCTGGGCGACAGCGCCCATCAACCCCACGTCGCCCGCGCCGTAGACCAGCTGCCACCCCCGGTTTGCGATCATCGCGCCGGTCGCGCGCGCGTCCGCTTCGAAAGCCGGATCGGGGCCCGAGCGTGAACCGCAAAAGACACAGATTGATCTGGTGGGCTGGGACATGAAACGCCTTTCACAGAAGTGTTTTGACCGTCCATATCCCGGTTGCTAAGGTCGCTCAAGCGCCGAGAAACGGTGCCGGGGATGGCCGGGGACGGCGAAAGGGTAAAAATGGGCAGCTTGCTGACAGGTTGGCTCGGCTGGGCGCTCGGGGCGCTGGCCGCAGCGGCGATCGTGGCGACGGTGATCGTGGTGGTGCAGGACCGGGCAGAGGAGCCTGTGGTTCTGTCGCCGCCGGTGGTGACCGCTCTGGAAGTTTCCGGGCGGTCGGTAGACGTGTCCGGAACCGCCGATCCGGGCGCCTTCGTGACCGTTCTGGTCGATGATGCCGCGATGGATGAGGTCGAGGTGCCGGAGGACGGCAGCTTCACCACCACGTTCGATCTGGCCCCGGCCGAGGTTGATCGCAGCCTGACGCTCGCCGCACGGGCCGCGCCACGGGGCGAAGGCGCGGGCGATCCGGTCTATTCCGAGGACAGCATGACCATCGCGGCGGCCGTGCCCGACCCGACACCTGAGCCGACGCCTGAACCTGAGCCAGCGTCCGAGCCTGAGCCCGAGCCGCTCGAACCGCCCGCCTTTGGCACCATCCGCTTTCCCGCCGAAGGGGTCGCGGTGGTGGCCGGCACGGCAGAGCCGGGGGCCTCGGTCTTTGTCTTTGTCGATGACGAAGAGGTGGCCGAAAGCCCGGCGAATGCCGCCGGTGATTTTGCGGCCCTCTTCGATCTCGTGGTATCCGACCAGCCGCGCATCCTGCGGATCGCCGCGCAACGCGCGGGCGAGAACGCGCTGGTTTATGCCGAGGAAAACCGCATCATCGAACCGCGCCAGATCACGGTTGCGGCGACGGAACCGGCCTTGACCGACCCCGCTGAGGCGTCCGAGCCACCTGAGGCCCCCGAGGTGGTCGAGATGGCCGAACCCGACCCGGTGACCGAGCCTGCGCCAGATCCTGCGCCCACACCGGACCCCGCGCCGACACCGGACCCCGCTCCCGCCCCTGACACCGCCCCTGACACCGCGCCGGTGGTGGCCGAGACGCAACCGCCGCGCGTGCTTGAAGCCGATCGCGACGGGATCCGGGTGGTCGATGAACCGGCCACACCCGGCACGCTCATGCTCGCCCTCGATACGATATCCTATGGTGACGATGGCGAGGTGATCGTGGCGGGACGCGCCCGGGCCGGGGCCATGGTGCGTCTCTACATCGACAATCTCGCCGTTGGGGACAGCCCCGTTGCGGCGGACAACCAGTGGCGCGTGACGCTTCCCAATACCGTCGAGCCGGGGCTTTATACCCTGCGGGTGGACGAGCTGGACGGGGAGGGCACGGTGACCGCACGGGTGGAAACGCCGTTCAAACGCGAGGACCGTCAGGGGCTCGCCGCCGCGCTTGCGGTGGCGGAGCCTGCCGAAACGCCGGAGACCCCGGCGGCCCCGCCGGATCCGGCAGAGGAGGCGGTCGCGGTCGATGCGCCCGAAGCGCCCACGCCCGCCCCCACGCCAGAGGCCCCGACCGAGGCAGAGCCTGCGCCCGAACCCGAGGCCGAGCCGCTGATCGCCGCGATCACGGTGCAACCGGGGTCGACCCTTTGGGCGATCTCGCGCGAACGCTATGGCGACGGAAACCTTTATGTGCAGGTGTTCGAGGCGAACCGGGACAAGATCCTTGATCCTGACCTGATCTATCCCGGCCAGGTCTTCGATCTTCCCGAAGGCGTGGCCGCACAATAGCCGCGACCCTCTGGTCTTTTCGCTTCCATGCGCCTAGGACTTTGCGGCACTTCGCAAAGGAATGACACATGCGCAGAGGCGGCGGAAAGAGAACGGTGAGTGCAGCGCGCACCAGCGGAGTATTCGAGGGCAGCGGGATCAGGACGATCAAGCGCGTGGTGCCCTATCTTTGGCCCGAGGGGGACACCGGGGCGCGTCTGCGCGTCGTGGTCGCGCTTGCTTTCCTGATCGGGGCCAAGCTCATCTCGGTCGTCACGCCTTTGTTTTACAAGGCCGCGGTCGACAGTCTCACGGGCGAGGTCGGCGATAGCGCGGCCTGGATGCTGGCGATGGGGGCGATTGGTCTGACCGTCGCTTACGGCGTCGCGCGGTTCCTGTCGGTGGGGTTTCAGCAAATGCGCGACTGGGTCTTTGCCCGCGTCGCCCAAAGGGCGTTGCGCGCCATGGCATTGCAGACCTTTCGTCACATCCATGCACTATCACTTCGCTATCATCTCACCCGCAAGACCGGGGGATTGAGCCGGATCATGGAGCGGGGGGTGAAGGGGGTCGAATTCCTTTTGCGCTTTCTCCTGTTCAACATCGTGCCGCTGTTCATCGAGCTTGCACTGGTGGCGGGTCTGTTCTTTTTCCTTTTCGACATCTGGTACCTTGCCGCCGTGGTCGCGACCATCGCACTTTATATCCGGTTCACCTTCGTGGTCACCGAATGGCGCGTGAAGATCCGCAAGGAGATGAACGACCAGGACACGGACGCGAACCAGAAGGCGATCGACAGCCTG
Source organism: Maritimibacter sp. (assembly GCA_011389895.1). Lineage (GTDB taxonomy): Bacteria > Pseudomonadota > Alphaproteobacteria > Rhodobacterales > Rhodobacteraceae > Maritimibacter. The sequence continues at coordinate 64,020 of JAABTN010000002.1, forward strand.
TTGAATTTCGAGACGGTCAAGTATTTCGGGGCCGAACGGCGCGAGGCGGACCGCTATGACGGGGCGATGCGGGGCTATGAAAGCGCGGCGGTCAAGACGTCGCAATCGCTTGCGTTTCTCAACGCGGGCCAAAGCTTCATCATCACCGCCGGGCTTGCGGTCGTCATGGTGATGGCAGCCTTCGGGGTGCAGGACGGCACGCTGACCACCGGCGATTTCGTCATGGTCAATGCCTACATGATCCAGATCACCATGCCGCTGAATTTCCTCGGGTCGGTCTACCGCGAAATCCGGCAGGCGCTGGTCGACATGGCCGAGATGTTCGATTTGCTCGAACAACCCGCCGAAGTGACCGACAAGCCCGACGCCAAGCCGCTCGATGTGCGGGGCGGGGCGGTCGAGCTTGCCACGGTCGCCTTCGGCTACGATGCGGCGCGACCCATTCTGCATGGCGTCAGTATCCGCGCCGAGGCAGGGGAAACCATTGCGATCGTCGGCCCGTCCGGGTCGGGCAAATCCACCATCGGGCGGCTTTTATTTCGGTTCTATGACGTGACCGGCGGGGCGATCCGGATCGACGGGCAAGACCTGCGTGACGTCACGCAAGAGAGCCTGCACAAGGCCATCGGGGTCGTGCCGCAGGACACCGTGTTGTTCAATGACACGATCCGCTACAACATCGCCTACGGGCGCGAGGGCGCGAGCTTTGCCGAGATCGAGGCGGCGGCAAAGGCGGCGAGCATTCATGAATTCATCGCCAGCCTGCCCGAAGGCTACGACACGCAGGTGGGCGAGCGCGGTCTGAAGCTGTCGGGCGGCGAGAAACAGCGCGTTGGCATTGCGCGCACCTTGCTGAAAAACCCGCCGATCCTGCTTTTGGACGAGGCGACATCGGCGCTCGACACCGAGACCGAGCGCGACATTCAACAAAGTTTGAAGGCCATGGGCGTGGGGCGCACCGTGATCACCATCGCGCACCGGCTGTCGACCATCGCGGATGCCGACCGGATCATCGTGCTGGAACAGGGCTTGGTGCGTGAAGAGGGCACGCATGACGATCTTCTGGCACGGGGTGGCAAATACGCGGCGATGTGGGCGCGCCAAGCGGCAGACGAGGATGAAGAAGCGGCCTAGGGCGCGGTGTGTGCGCGTTATTCGGCGGCCTTGAGCGGTTTGCCGTTTTCGTCCAGCCCGTCCTTGCGCGCCTTGAGCATGTCGCCCAGATCGCCCGCGGTCGGGGCCGCGTCGCCTTCGTCGGGCTCCTCCGCCATTGGCAGGTCTTCGTAATTCCACACCATCTCGTCCGCGTCCGCCTGTCGCGCGGCCCGGTCCAGCCCGATGTCTCGCGCGGGGCGCGACGCCGGTCCGGACAGGCGCGCGCGGATCATCCGAACCGCACCATAGGCGCCTTTTTCGGTCCAGACCCGCACGGCCAGCATCGAGGGCGTGAAAACCAGCGTCAGGATCGTCGCGATGCCCAGGCCAAAGACCACGGCAGTGGCCAGTTGCACCCACCACAGCGCGGTTGGCGCGTTGACCGAGTAGCCGCCATTGATGAAATCGAAGCTGAGGCCGAACATCATCGGGGCAAGCCCCGCCATGGTGGTGATCGTGGTCAAAAGCACGGGGCGAATACGGCTCTCGGCGGTGCGCACGATGGCCTCGATCCGGGGCATGTAGCGCGCGTATTCCTGGTAGGTGTCGATCAGAACGATGTTGTTGTTCACCACGATTCCGGCCAACGCGACCACGCCGGTTCCGGTCATGATCACCGAGAACGGCTGACCCATCACCAACATCCCGAAGAGCACGCCCCCGGTCGACAGGACGACCGCCAAGAGCACGAGAATCGAATTATAGAAGCTGTTGAACTGTGCCAGCAGGATGATGAACATCAAGAACAACGCCCCGGCAAAGGCTTTTGACAGGAAGCTTGTCGATTCTGCCTGATCGGCGAAATCGCCGACCCATTCGGTCGATATCCCATCGGGCAGCGCGCCCGAGGCGATCCAGGCGTTGACCTGTTCGATCCGCTCGGTGGCGTTGACCGGGGTCAGGGTATAATCGTCACGCGACCCATCGGCCATGGTGGCGCGAGCCTCGCCGTCAGGCATGACCTGCGATGTGCCATCCGGCCCGGTCAGCCGCACCAACCCGTCGCCAACCCCGGCCTTCACGTCGAAATAGCGGCTTTGATCAACCCGGTCGATCCGTCCCAGCGTCGGCACGGCGCGCCGTTCGACGAAATTCGAAATCGGGACAAGCCCCTCCGCCGTGCGCACCCTGAGGGTGTCCAACGTCGAGATCAGCCGGTCCTCTTCGGGAAACCGCACGCGGATTTCGATCTCTTCGTCGGAGCCTTCGATGCGCATGGTGTCAAGCAGCAGGCCGGTGGTGACAAGCTGCACCATCCCGCCGACCGTGGAGACATCGGTGCCGAATCGCCCGGCCTCCTCGACGTCGATATCAAGCTCCCAGTCGATGCCGGGCAGGGGTCGGGTGTCTTCGACAAGTTCAAGGCCGGGCATGTCGTTGAAATAGGCGTTGGTGGTCTCGGTCGCCTCCAAAAGCGCCGCGCTGTCATTGCCCTTGAGCCGCAGGTGCACCGGCTTGGTCGAGGCCGGGCCACCGGCGATGGCGGCGACCTCGGTATTGATGCCGTGTAACCCGGCGAGCCGGTCCTTGAGGGTCGCGACCACGACCTTGCCGTCATATGTCTCATCGCGCACCGTGCGCGTGTAGGGGATGAAGCCGAGCAGCTTCGCGTCCTCGGTATAGAACGGGCGATCTTCGAAGGTGGCGATCTCGACCTGGATCTGGCCGATCATGTCGCGGGGGCCCGCCGCGCCTCCGGTGTTCTGGTTCAGCCCGCCGTCGCCCGCGAAAGCAAAGGCGTTTTTCACGCCGGGGGTGGTCAGAACCATCTCCTCGACCGCGCGCACCATCTCGTCTTTTTCCTCGATCGACAGGTTGCCGCGTCCGCTGACATAGACCACGGCCTGTTCCGGCGCGGTGTCGGCAAAGAACTCGACCCCCTTCGAGTTGCGGCTGAAATCCAGCCCGATCCCGGCGATCAGCGCCATGACCCCGAGGATCGTGACCACCGGCATGACCGGGTTTCCGACGATGGCCTTGATCACCACGCCAAATCCGGTGCGCCGATGCCCGCCCTTGATCGGCTTCTCCTTTTTCTCCGGCTTGGCCGCGTCGAGCAAAAGCGTGGTGATCATGGCAAGGGCGGCAAAGATGACGCCGCTCACGATCATGTCCAGCGGGGAAGACAGCGGGTGGCCGGTTTCGGGGAAGAAGTAATCCGGGTTGACGACCTGCAACGCGGCAAAAAACAGCGCCACGGCAGACAGCGCGGCGACCGCGATGCGCAGCCAAAGCGGTGCGGGGCGCACGACCCGGCTCGCGCGCTCGAGGCTGCGTGAAATCCGGCCCGCGACACCGCCCATCACGGGCAGATAGATCAGCGCGACCAGCAGTGAGGCGGACAGGACGTAAATCAACGTCTGAGGCAGCATCCCCATGAACTCGCCGGGAATGCCGGGCCAGAACAGCATGGGCAGGAAGGCACAGAGCGTCGTCGCGGTGGACGAGACGATGGGCCAGAACATGCGCTTTGCCGCCTCGGTATAGGCCGACATCGGGCCGATGCCCTCGGCAATCCGTTTGTCCGCGTATTCGACCACCACGATGGCCCCGTCGACCAGCATGCCCACGGCAAGGATCAGGCCGAACATGACGATGTTGTTGATCGGCGCGTCGAGCACGGCGAAAAGCGCGAAGGTCAGCAGGAACGAGGTGGGGATCGCGAAGCCGACCAGAAGCGCCGAGCGCATCCCGAGGCTCGCCAGAACCACGATCATGACAAGCGCGATGGCGGTGATGACCGATCCCTCAAGCTGGCGCACCATGCTGTCGACCATGTGGCTCTGGTCGGTCGCGTAGCTGACCGTCACGGCGTTCTTCACCGCGTCGGGCCAGTCTTCCTGCGCCGCATCCACCGCCGTCTTCACCGCGCTCACGGTGTCGATCAGGTTATATCCCTTGGCCTTGACCACCTGTAGCGCAACCGTGGTCTCTCCGTTGAAGCGCGCGGTGCCCGCCCGGTCCTCAAACGCAAGCTGAATATCGGCGATGTCGCCCAGCGTGACGACGCTGTTTCCGTTCACCTTCACCGGCAGGGCATAGATATCCTGCACGTCCTGAAAGCTCGCCGGGATCTTGAGCGCGGCGGCCCCGGATTCGGTCGCAACCTGTCCGGCGGCGATCAGCTGGTTGTTGTTGACCACGACATTGATCAGCTCGCCCGCGGTGACGTTATAGGATTCGAGCTTCAGGGGGTCGATCAAGACCTCCATCATCTCGTCGCGCGCCCCGGTGAGCTGGGCTTCCAGCACCGGTTCGATCGCTTCAACCTCGTCCTGCAATTCCTTGGCCAGCCGAACCAGCGTGCGCTCGGGCGCGGTGCCCGTAAGGCTGATGTTCAAGATCGGGAATTCCGAGAAATTGATCTCGTTGACCGAATAGGATTCGGCACCGTCGGGGAACCGGGCCTCGGCGGAATTCATCGCGTCGCGCACATCGGCGATGGTCGCGCCCCGGTCCCAGCCGAATTCGAATTCCATGGTGAGGTTGGCATAGCCTTCGGCGGCGACCGCCGTCATGGTCTTGAGCCCGTCGATATCGGCCAACTCGGTTTCCATCGGGCGAACCAGAAGGTTTTCGGCGTCGGCGGCGGAAATGCCGGGGAAGGGCACCGAGATCGACAGCATCGGGATCTCGATGTCCGGCTCACCCTCTTTCGGAAGGCCAACGTAGGAAGCGATGCCTGCCGTCAGCGACAGCAGGATGAACGCGATGACCATCCGCGCACGGCTGGCTGCCCAGTCGACCATCCCGGTCATGTGCCGCTCTCCCTGTATTCGACCGAAATCGGGACACCGTCTTTCACATAATCTTGCCCGACCACGATCACATCGACCGTTTCGGGCAGACCGGTCACCCAGACGCCATCGGTGGAATCTCGCACGAGATCGACCGGCATGAAGGTCGCCACATCGTCTTCGCCCGCAGTCCGGATGCCAAGATCGCCCGCGTCATTCAATGTCAGGGCCGATTGCGGCACGAGATGCGCGCGTTGCCCGGTCGAGGCGATAAGCATTTCCACCGCTTGGCCTGCGCGGATGGCGAGGTCGGGGTTGGGCACCTCGGCTTCGACCCGGAAGGTGCGGGTCACGGGGTCTGCCGAGCGCCCGATGAAGGACAATTGCCCGATCATCTGTTCGCCGGTCGCCAGACGTGCGCCGACCTGCGCGCCGGTGTCGATCCGGCTCACACTGGCCTCGGCGACGTTGCCGACGAGCTTCATGGGATCAAGCTGCACGATCTGGGCGCAGACACCACCGGGCTGCAAAAGCGTGCCGATCTCGGGCACGTCGCCTTCGATGATCCCGGCGAAGGGCGCAGTGATCTTCGTGTCCTCAAGCGCCGCCTTGGCTTGTTCCAAACCGGCTTGCGCACTTTCGAAGGCTGAGCGGGCGGAAAGGACGCGGGTTTCCGAGGCAAAGCCGTCCACGGACAGGGATTCGGCAGCCATCAGGTTCTTGCGCGCCTCGGCCACCTGTGCCTCGGCCTGAACGACCGAGATTTCGCGCGTGCCGGGGTCCAGTTCGCACAGGATATCGCCTTCGGCCACCGTGCGCCCCTTGGCCACCGGCGGTGCACTGACCCGCCCCGTGGTTTCCGAAACCAAAGTGACCGATCGCATGGCCTGCGTTTCGCCGCGCACCAGCACGCCGGTGTCAATGTCTTGCGCCTGCGATGTCATGGCGACCACCGCGACCGGGTCGACCGCATCGGCGTCGCGGTCAGCCGGGGCCGGTTCGCCGTCGCTCTCGACCGTCGTGGCAGGGGTGCCGAGGCCCACGAAATCGCGCAGCGCCTCGCGTTGGAACACCATGATGAAGAGGATCGCGACAGTCAAAAGCGCGGTGATGATCGGGATCGGTCTCATGTCGTCAAATTCCCTGCATGTCCGGGCGCGCGCCTTGTTTCGGGTCAGATAAAGCCCGATGCCGTGCGCAACAAGTGTTTCCCTGTAATCTATGCGGTTTTCGGTACGAAATGGATCACTTTTGCCGCGCCCCTTGGCAAAGCTGGACCTCTCGCGGTAAAGAAGGGCAACAAGACGGGCGGAGGCCGAGCAATTGAGCAATCCCGATAGCTTCATCAACGAGGTGACCGAAGAGGTCCGCCGCGACCGCCTCTATGGCCTTCTGCGCAAATGGGGCTGGGTCGGCGTGGTCGCCGTGCTGGCCATCGTCGGGGGCGCGGCCTTCGTCGAATGGCGCGCGGCGCGCGAGCTTCAGGCGGCGCAGGCCACGGGCGATGCGATTCTCGCGGCCACCGAGGCGGCGAGCGGTCAAGAACGCATCGCGGCCCTAGGCGCGGTCGAGGCCGAAGGGGATGCAGGGGCCGTGGTGGCCCTGCTTCAGGCGGCTGAGATGCAGGATCCGGCAGAAGCCGATGCCACCCTTGCCGCGATTTCCGAGAGTGCCGATTACCCCGCGCTCTACCGTGATCTTGCCGATATGAAGCGTGTTCTGATCGCCGACAGCCCGTTGTCGCCCGAGGAAAAGATCGCGCTGCTGGAGCCTCTGGCGGTGGCCGGGGGTCCGTTTCGCGTGCTGGCCGAAGAACAGATCGCGCTGGCCGAGTTGGCCGCCGGGGACACCGGGGCCGCGCGGGAGCGTTTGAGCGCGCTGGTAAACGACTCCGAGAGTTCCACGAGCCTGCGACAGCGGGCCGAGGAATTGATCATCGCCCTTGGCGGATCGACCGAATGATATTATCCCGGACGGCATATGGCGCCGAACCGGGCGTGAATGAGCAGAGCTTGGGGGGCAAGCGAGTGACGCGCAATCGATGGATCGGGATTATGCTCATGGGCGCGATGGCCGCCCTGTCGGCTTGTGACCAACGGGAAGTGATCTTCTCGGGCGAACGGGAGTCTCTTTATTCCCCGGACCCGGATGTGGTCGGCGAACGTGCCGCCGCCGAGTTTGCCCGACAGGAAGCCGAAGCCGAACAAAACCGGTCACAGCCCATTCGGCTCTCCAGCCAAAGCTCGCTCGGGTCATGGACCCATGTCGCGGGCTCGAACACGCACAACGTGCCGCATCTTGCCTTCTCGAACGCGCCGCAGGTGGTGTTCGAGGTGCCGATCGGGCAAGGCAACGGGCGCAAGCACAAGATCACCGCCGAGCCGATCGTGGCCGAGGGCCGGGTCTTCACCATGGACAGCCAAGCCATGGTCACCGCCCATTCAACCGGCGGCGCGGCGCTTTGGTCCGCTGATCTCACCCCGGCCTCTGACCGGGTGGGCGAGGCCTCGGGTGGCGGGCTCGCCTATGGCGCAGGACAGGTCTTTGCAACGACAGGTTTCGGCGAATTGATCGCGATCAACCCGGCATCGGGCGCGATCCAGTGGCGTCAGGATCTGGGTGCGCCGGGATCGGGGGCGCCCACGGTTTCGGGCAGCACGGTCTACGCGCTGAACACGGCGAACAAGGCCGTTGCGGTCAACGCCACCAACGGTCGCCTTGTCTGGCAAACGCCGGGCACGCCGGACAAACCCGGCGTCCTTGGCTCATCGGCCCCGGCCATCGCGGGCAATACCGTTGTCACGCCGTTCTCCATCGGATCGCTGGTGGGCATTCAGGCCAATGACGGCGAGCCCACGTGGGCCGTGCAACTCAAACAAGTGCGCCGGGGTCGGGCCTTTGCGCAGGTCTCGGATTTCTCGGGCGCGCCTGTGGTGTCTGGCGGGACGATCTATGCGGGGACTGCCGCAGGCGGGCTTACCGCAGTGAGCACCAATGGCCAGCAGCGCTGGGTTTCGCAAGAGGGCGCGATGCATCCGGTCACCGTGGCCGGTGGGTCGCTCTTCATGGTCGGTGACGATATCGAGCTTGTCCGGGTAAACGCGTCCAATGGTGAGCGTATCTGGGGCGTGCCGCTTCCCGGCTATACCAAGGAAAACCCGCGTCGCCGCAAGGCGATCCACCCCTCCTATGGCCCGACGCTTGCCGGGGGCAGGCTTTGGGTGGCGTCGGGCGACGGATACCTGCGGGCCTTCAACCCGACGGATGGTGCGTTGGTGAGCGCGGTGGAATTGCCTGCCGGTGCAGCGTCGCGCCCCGTGATCGTGGGTGGTGTGGCCTATATCGCAACCGAGAAGGGCACGCTCCTGGCCTTGCGTTGACCCCGCATCCCGCCTATGTGGGCGGCTTGATACCCGGAGCGCTGACACATGTCTTTCACCCTCGCCATCGTGGGCCGTCCCAATGTGGGCAAATCCACGCTGTTCAACCGCCTTGTCGGAAAACGGCTCGCGCTGGTCGACAACCAGCCGGGGGTAACCCGCGACCTGCGGGAAGGTGACGCGCGGCTGGGGGATCTGCGCTTCACGGTGATTGATACCGCCGGGCTTGAGGATGCCACCGACGACTCGCTGGAAGGCCGGATGCGCCGGTTGACCGAGCGCGCGGTCGAAATGGCCGATGCCTGCCTGTTCATCGTCGATGCGCGCGCGGGGATCCTGCCCACGGACGAGATTTTCGCGGATATCCTGAGGCGCAAGAACGCCCATGTGATCCTTGCCGCCAACAAGGCCGAGGGGCGCGCGGGGGAAGCCGGGCTGATCGAAGCCTATGCGCTTGGTCTTGGTGACCCGATCCAGATGTCGGCGGAACATGGCGAGGGCATGGGCGAGCTTATGCATGTCTTGAAACCTATCGCCGAGGCGACGGCGGCAAAGCCGGGGTCCGAGCCAGAAACCGATGTCACCGTCGATGAGGATGACGAAGGGGCCGCGCGGGTGCCGACGCGGGACAAGCCCTTGCAGGTGGCCGTGATCGGGCGTCCAAACGCGGGTAAATCCACGCTGATCAACCAGCTGTTGGGCGAAGACCGTTTGTTGACCGGCCCGGAGGCCGGAATCACGCGGGATTCAATTTCGCTCACCTTCGACTGGAACGGCACGCCGACCCGGATTTTCGACACCGCCGGAATGCGCAAACGCGCCAAGGTGCAGGAAAAGCTTGAAAAACTCTCGGTTGCCGATGGGCTGCGCGCGGTGCGGTTTGCCGAGGTGGTGGTGGTGCTTCTGGACGCCGCGATCCCGTTTGAGCAACAGGACCTGCGCATCGCCGACCTCGCCGAGCGCGAAGGGCGCGCGGTCGTGGTGGCGGTGAACAAATGGGATGTGGAGGCTGATAAACAACAAAAACTCAAACACTTGCGTGCCGGTTTTGAGAAAATGCTTCCACAGTTACGCGGCGCCCCCCTCGTGACCATCTCGGCCAAAACCGGGCGCGGCATGGAGCGGTTGCATGACGCGGTGATCCGCGCGCACGATGTGTGGAACCGCCGCATCCCGACGGCAAAGCTCAACGATTGGCTGGCCGACATGATCGCGCAGCATCCGCCGCCCGCCCCGGCGGGACGCCGGATCAAGCTGCGCTACATGACACAGGTGAAAACCCGGCCGCCCGCCTTCGTGGTGATGTGTTCGAACCCCGAGAAGCTTCCGGCAAGCTATTCGCGCTATCTCGTTGGCGGTCTGCGCGACGATTTCGACATGCCGGGCACGCCGATCCGTCTGACCATGCGGTCACAGGCGGACAAGAACCCTTACAAGAACCGGACCAAATCCACGCCCTCGCGCCTGCGCAAGCATCTGGGTAAAGGGCGCGCGGACGACTAGGCCCGGCGCGGGCTGTTTCAGTTCAGGTATTGCATCGGGTCAACGCTTGCCGTGCCCTTGCGGACCTGGAAATGCAGGGCCGGGTTGTCGGATTTGCGCACCTGCGCGATGCTTTGCCCGCGCCCGACCTGATCCCCTTTCGCGACGCTGATGTTGTCGATCCCGGCATAGACGGTCAGCAGGTTGCCTTCGTGCCGCAGGACAAGGATGGGCACCTGGTCGGTGTCGCGGGTGATCGCCGCCACGGTGCCCGCCTGCGCCGCGCGCACCGTGCTTCCGGCTGAGGCCCCGATGTCGACCCCGTCCGATTGGCCCTTCACATAGGCCCCGACGATTCGCCCGTCCGCAGGCATCGACATCGCTGCTCCGGAGGTGCGGCTGTCGGCCATATTGGGCGATTCCGGGGTGTTATCGCGGGCCGCGTTCGCGCTTTCGGCAGGGGCATCGGGCAAGGGGGTCGAGGCCGAGGGGGGCAGGGGTGTCGGCGATCCCGTGCCCGGCGTGGTGGCGGTGTCGGTGGTCGCTTCGGTGTCTTGCGGCTGCGCGGTCGGGATCAAAAGATACTGACCTTGGCGCACCGTCAGCGCGCTGTCGAGGCTGTTCCATTCTGACAGCGCACGCACTGACACGCCGTAGAGCCGCGCGATGGAATAGGCGGTTTCGCCCTGTTGCACCTGGTGGCGCTTGGGCGTTGTGGCCACGGGCGTGTTGGCGGCGTTCGGCTGCGGGTTGGTGCCAACCCGGTCGAGCGCGTTTCCGGCCAGCGTGGTCACATCCACGTCCTCGGCATCCACCCGGCGAGGCAGGGCAACGATCTCGCCCTCGCGCAGCGGAGCGCCGGGTTCGAGCCCGTTGTAGCGCGCCAGCTCGTTCTCCGGCAGACCGACACGGGCCGCAAGCGCGGTGAGCGTATCGCCTTCGCGCGCCTCGGCCACTTGGTAATCGGGGTAGGAGATGACGCCCCGGTCATCCGACGGCGGGCGCGATTGTGACGTGCTGCGTGCGGCGTCGGCGGTTGAGAAGCCGTTGCCAAGCCCTCGGAGATCAAAATCAAGGTTCAGACCGTCGCCATTGCCAAGCCCACCACCACAGGCGGTCAGGGCCATCAGGCCAACGCCCGCGATCAGGGGACGGGGGGTGCGCCAAACGGTCAGGCGACCACCGAGTTGCGCTTTGGAAAAATCCATTCTGCCGACCTCATGTCTCGACCCTTTCCGGGCCTGTCTGCTCTGGCCGCGTCAGTCTTTTCCCAGACCTTCAACAAGCGGCACGAAACGCACCGGCAGGATTTCTTCATACTCGAAGCCGTCCTCGCCGCGCGTGACCTTGATCAGGCTTTGCACGTGGTCGGACTGTCCCACTGGCAAGACCATGATACCGCCGATCGCGAGTTGAGCCAAGAGGGGGCCGGGGGGATCCTCGGCGGCGGCAGTCACGATTATGCGGTCAAAGGGCGCCTGTTCGGTCAGGCCGAAGGACCCATCGCCGGTGATCGCGGTGATCGTGTGCAACCCGAGCTCATCGAAAATCTCGCGCGCGGCGCGCACCAGCGCGCGATGCCGGTCGATGGTATAGACCCGGCGGGCGAGCTTTGCGAGGATCGCGGCCTGGTAGCCGCTGCCGGTCCCGACTTCTAGCACCTTGTTCTTGGGCTGCACATCGAGCGCCTGTGTCATCAACCCGACCACGCTGGGTTGGCTGATGGTCTGGCCACAAGCGATGGGCAGGGGGGTGTCGTCATAGGCCCGTTCCGAGAAGACACCGCGCACGAAAGGCCCACGGTCGATGGCCTCCATCGCCGTTAAAACGCGGGTATTGGTGATGCCGCGCTGGCGGAGGTGGAAGAGGAACTGCATCTTGCGTTCCGCGTCGGAGGAGGCCCCTTCGCTCATGCCAGCGCGCGTTCCAGATCGGCAAGCGCGTCGTGCGCGGTCAGGTCGCAGCGCATCGGGGTGACCGAAACGTAGCCTTCAAGGTTCGCGGCCGCATCGGTGCCCGGCGCGGTCGGCTTGTGCTGCGGCCCGCCCTTGACCCAGATATACCGCCGCCCGTGGGGCGACGTCGTGGGTTCGGTGCCAAAGAAGGTGTCTGGTCGCCAGCCCTGCGTGGCGGCGCGGATGCCCTTGACCTCGGCGGCGGGGACCGGGGGGAAATTGACGTTGTAGAACAGCCGGTAATCGGCGGTTTCCTGCCAAGGGGCGCTGTCGATCAGCGCCTTGACCACCCGCACGCCCCAGGCGGCGGAGGCTTCGAACATATCGTCGAGATCCTGCGTCCGGGGGCCAAGAAACTGGCTTAACGCGATCGCCGGAAGCCCTTGGAGCGCGCCCTCCATGGCCCCGCCAAGGGTGCCGGAATAAAGCGCGTTCTCGGCGGCGTTATTGCCGCGGTTGACGCCCGAGAGGATCAGATCGGGACGCTCCTCCATCACCTCGCCAAGCCCTGCGAGCACGCAATCGGCGGGCGTGCCTTCGGCGGCAAAGCGGCGCGGCGCGAGCTCTGCCATCATCATGGGCCGCGTGTAGCTGATGCAATGGCCCACGCCGGATTGTTCAAAGGCGGGCGCGACCGTCCAGACCTCGCCCTCGGGACCGGCGATCTCGGTCGCGATGGTTTCAAGCACCTTCAGCCCCGGCGCGTTGATCCCGTCGTCGTTGGTGATGAGAATACGCATGTCGTCCCCATGGTTTCCCTTGTCTTAGGGGAGGGGCGCGCGCGCCACAAGCGGGCGCGGGGTGTGCGCCCCGCCTGTGTCACGGCGCGAGGAGTTCGGGCAACAGGCGCAACGCCTCGTCGGCAGGTGCGACGAGGGCGCCCCGGCTTTCGCCGGGATGGAACCGGGCGCGCATGGCGGAGGCGAGCGGGCGGGGGGCGAGGATTTTCACGCGCGGGCCGATCGAGGCCGTTTCGGCCTGCCACGAGCGGGCCAGCGCGAGCTGCGCGGTCTTGGTCGCCCCGTAGGCCCCGAAAAATTTCTCGCCCGCGTGGTCGTCTTCGAAAAACGCGGCGGTGCCTGTCTCGCCCAGAAGCGGCGCGACATAGGCGATGAGACGCGCGGTGGCATCCACGTTCACGGCGAGCGATTTGGCCCAATCCTTTGTCGCGAGCGCGACGTGGTCGGTGGGCATGAGCTGCTGCGCCTCGATCGCGGTGTGGACCCAAAGATCGACCCGGCCCCAGCGTTCGTGGATCGCCGCGCAAAGCTGCTGCATCGCGTGATCTTCTGTGATGTCCATGGGGGCCAAGGTCGCGTCGCCTTCGCGCGCCTTGATCCGGTCGTCCAGCTCTTCCAGCGCGCCGGTGGTGCGTGCCACGGCGATCACGTGATACTCGGGCGACAGCGCCTCGGCAAAGGCGGCACCAAGGCCCCGCGAGGCCCCTGTGACAAGGGCGATTTTTTCAGACATCGGTCACTCCGCTTTGGGTCGCGGCTGGTATCTCACCCATGCGGGGGGCTGTCCAGCCTCGCCCGGACGGTGCGACCTTTGGCGGGGCGACGTGTTGCGCGGGGGACGGTGCGTTATCCCACGGGAATTGGCGGGATGAACACGGCGTTCCCGTTGGCCCGCGTGACGACGACGCCGGCCTGCGTGATCTCGAACACCTGCCCCATCCCGGTCTGATGCCCTTCCTTCACGCTGTGGATGTCACCCCGGTCGGTGCGAAACAGCGCGGTCATGTCGGCGGGTTTGCCCATGATCCCGATCAGCGCCATCTGATCGAGCGGCAGCACGCCGGGCTTGGTGGCGTTTTGCGCCACGACGGTATTGGTCCTGCCCGCCTCGGCGGGCGCGGTCGGTTCGCTCATCCTGTCACCTTTGGTTTTGCGGGGCCTTGCCGCCCGCCGCATCAATCTAAGGCTGGGCGGTTAACACCGGGTTAGCTCAGAAGGAAAGGCACGCCCCGGCCGCTGGGCCACAAATGGCTCATCAGGACGGATCGATTGGGCGGGAATTGGCCGAGCAGGGTCTATTCGGCGGCTTCCATCTCGAACCCCTTGGCGATCATGTCGCGCGGCTCGATGGGGTATTCGCCGGAAAAACAGGCATCGCAATAGGCGGGCTTTGCCGGATCACGTCCTTGGGCTTCGCCCACGGCGCGGTAGAGCCCGTCGAGCGACACGAACCTGAGGCTGTCGACCGCGAGGTATTCGCAGATCTCGTCCTCGCTCATGTTCGCGGCCAAAAGCTTGCTGCGCTCTGGGGTGTCCACACCGTAAAAGCAGGGCCATGCGGTCGGCGGTGAGGCGATGCGGAAATGCACTTCGGCCGCCCCGGCATCCAGAACCATCTCCTTGATCTTGCGGCTGGTGGTGCCCCGCACGACCGAATCGTCGACGAGGATCACGCGTTTGCCTTCGATCAGCGCCCGGTTCACGTTAAGCTTCAGGCGCACGCCCATGTTGCGGATCTGTTCGGTCGGCTCGATAAAGGTCCGGCCCATGTACTGGTTGCGGATGATCCCCATGGCATAGGGAATGCCGCTTTCCTGGCTGTAGCCGATGGCCGCCGGTGTCCCGCTGTCGGGCACCGGGCAGACCAGGTCGGCCTCGACCGGTTTCTCACGCGCCAGCTCGACCCCGATCCGGCGACGGGTTTCATACACCGACTGCCCCCCGATGATCGAATCCGGTCGCGAGAAATAGACGTGTTCGAAAATGCAAAAGCGCGATTTCTTCGGGCGGAACGGCTGGCGGCTTTCGACGCCCTCATCGGTGATGACCACCATTTCGCCCGGCTCGATCTCGCGCACGAATTTCGCGCCGATGATGTCGAGGGCACAGGTCTCGGACGACAACACCCAGCCTTCGCCAAGCTGGCCCAGCACCAGCGGACGCACACCCAGCGGGTCGCGCACCCCAATCAGCTTCGTGCGCGTCATGGCCACGACGGAAAACGCCCCCTCGACCCGGCGCAACGCGTCTTCGAGCCGCTCGCCGATGTTCTTTTGCAGGCTGCGCGCCATCAAGTGGATGATGCATTCCGAGTCGCTCGATGATTGAAAGATCGAGCCCCGGTCGATCAGCTCCTTGCGCAACTCGTCGGCGTTGGTGATGTTTCCGTTGTGCGCGATCGCCGCGCCACCCATGGAAAACTCGCCGAAGAACGGCTGCACGTCGCGGATCACGGCGCCTTTCTTTCCGGCGGTGGAATAGCGCACATGCCCGATGGCCAGCGGCCCGGGCAGCGTTTCCATCAGCGATTGCTTGGTGAAATTGTCGCGCACGTAGCCAAAGCGGCGGGCCGAGTTAAAGCCGACCTCTGGATCATGGCTCACGATCCCGCCCGCTTCCTGTCCGCGATGTTGCAGGGCATGCAGGCCAAGGGCGACGAAATTTGCGGCATCAGAAAGGCCGATGACGCCGTATACCCCGCATTCTTCCTTCAACTTGTCATCATCGAAGGGGTGAGCGGGCGGCATGGCGCGGTCGCAAGCAGACATGGGCGGCGGTCCGAATCCTGAGGAGCGATGTCCCCTGCTTAACGAAGGGTCCAACGGCTGTCACGGGTGGGCGCGCAATGTAACGGAATTATGTCCCAAAGGGTGGAGCGATGCGGGATCACTCGATGTTGGCGGGGCCGGCGGTGGTGCAGGTCGACACGAGTTCCTCGTAGCGCGCCACGATCCAACCCGGGGCATCTTCCGGGATTTGTTCGTTGAGATTGTCCTTGGACCGGGCAAAGACCTTGGCGGTGCGCGAATTGTCGACGGCCGAGATCGTGTCGGCGGTCACCACGTTGTCATAGACGATGAGTGCCACCGCCACGAGCAGGATCGCGCGCAACACGCCGAAGACGAATCCTAATGCCTGGTCGATCCCGCCAATCGCCGAGCGTTGAATGATCGAGGAGAACAGCGGCGTGAACAGCGACACCACGACGAGGGCGAGCGCAAGCACGCCCGCGAAGCTTGCGATCACCGACAATTCGCAACTGTCGGCGATGAAATCGCGCAGGATCGGGATTTCCTTGATCAGGGGCACGAACCTGGGCGCGAAGAGATAGGCGATGACGGCGGCGGCGACCCAGCCGACGATTGCCATGCCTTCGCGCACGAAGCCGCGGGAATAGGCAAGAATGGCCGAGACCAGAATGACCAAAGCGACGATTCCGTCGACAATCGTGAACCCGTCCATCATCTTGCCCCTTTGTTGTCGGCTACCCCGCGCCGAACATGTCCCCGACGAAACCGGCCAGGTCCGCGAATGTCCGGACCGCCAAACCGCCGTTTCCCCCGGCCTTTGACCGCTCGGGGATGATCGCCGTTGTGAAACCAAGTTTTTCGGCTTCTTTCAACCTGTTTTCGGTCTGGCCCACCGGGCGCAGTGCCCCGGAGAGTGAGATTTCGCCGAAAACCACCGCCTCGCGCGGCAGGGCCGCGTCTTCGCGCGACGACAAAAGCGCGGCGGCCACGGCAAGGTCGGCGGCGGGTTCCGATACCCGCAGGCCGCCCGCGACGTTCAGGTAGACGTCCAGCCCGGCGAAGGGAATGCCGCAGCGCGCCTCCAGCACGGCGAGGATCATGGCAAGGCGCCCACTGTCCCATCCCAGCACGCTTCGGCGCGGCTGGCTCAGGGTCGAGGGCGACACCAGCGCCTGGAATTCGACCAACACCGGGCGCGTGCCCTCGATCCCGGCAAAGACGCAGGCCCCGGGCGCGGCCTCTTCTCGGTCCGACAGAAACAGGGCTGATGGGTTGCCGACTTCGGCCAGCCCGCCCCCGGTCATCTCGAACACCCCGATCTCGTCGGCGGGGCCAAAGCGGTTTTTCACAGCGCGCAGGATGCGAAACTGGTGGCCGCGCTCGCCTTCGAAATACAGCACCGTGTCGACCATGTGCTCGACCACGCGGGGGCCGGCGATCTGTCCGTCCTTGGTCACATGGCCAACGATCATCACCGCGACCCCGCGTTTCTTCGCGAAGGTCACCAATTCATGCGCGGCCGCGCGCACCTGGCTCACGCTGCCCGGCGCGCTGTCGACGTTGTCGGCCCACATGGTCTGGATCGAGTCGATCACGGCAAGACCGGGGCGCTCGGTTTCCAGTGTGGTCAGGATGTTGCGCAGGTTGGTCTCGGTGGCAAGCTTCACCGGCGCATCGGCCAGACCCAGCCGCTGCGCCCGCATCCGCACCTGTGCGCTGGCCTCTTCGCCGGAGACATAGATGGTCTTCACCCCGGCTTGCGCGAACCGCGCGGCAGCTTGCAACAAAAGGGTCGATTTGCCGATGCCGGGGTCGCCGCCGACAAGCACGGCGGATGAGGGCACCAGCCCGCCGCCCAGCACCCGGTCCAGCTCATCCATGCCCGAGGTGGTGCGCGGTGGCGGCACTTCATCTGCTGAAAGGTCAGAGAGCGCAATGGCCGCGCCGCGTTGCCCGCCAAGCGTCTTCTTCGCTGGCCCCGAGGCCAGCGGGGCTTCTTCCGCCAGCGTGTTCCACGCGCCGCACCCGTCGCAGCGCCCCGACCACTTGGAAAACGACGCGCCGCAGGACTGGCAGACATAGGACAGCGATGATTTGGCCATGCGCCCTTGTGCCAAGCGCGCGCAGGGGGCGCAAGCCGCCGCCGCATGATCCTTCATCGTTCCTGAAATATTCCGGGGGTGCGGGGGCAGAGCCCCCGTTTATCCTGCGTGCGGGGGCAGAGCCCCCGTTTAATCGCGCGACACCCGGCCCGTCGCAGGCCAGAACGACACCAGGAGCGAGGCGAGGACGCAAAAGGTAAAGAGATAGAGCCCCCACCCGATCTCGACGCGCGTCATGGCCACGCCCTTCACCACCACCACGTAGAGCGCGATGAGAAACACATCGGCCATCGCCAGACGCCCGAGCTGCGCGAAGAGCGGCTTCAACCGTCCGCCGCCCAGGCCATGATGGATCATCGCCATGCCGACCACTTTGACCGCAGGGCTGAGAATGGCAAAAACGGCGACCACGAGGGCGAGGATTACATCCTCCTGCCAAAGCGCGCCCAGCCCGCTCATCACGCTGATCTCCTTCAATCCCAGCAGCGGCAGGTTCAGCCCGGCGCGCAGAAGCGGGGCGAACCACGCCACGGGAAAGAGGAGGATGAGCGACAGGTTCAAAAGCGCGATCCAGCGCGGCGTTTCATGCATGCGGTGTGCCTCGTGCTGTGCCGGGGTCTCGACAGAGTGCCATTTGGCCGATGGTATGGGGAAACGGCAGTCGTGGCACAGGTTTTATTCAGGGGCCCCGACACCGACCCGGTTGTCAGCGCGCCAGGAAACGCGACAAAAGCCCGTCCTCGGCGGTGTCGATCTTTGCGACCGGACCCTGCCACCGCACCCGGCCCTCATCCAGCAGCATCACCGTGTCGGCGATGGCGCGCACCCCGGCCATGTCGTGGGTGATGGTCATGGCCGTGGCCCCAAGGTCGGAGACGAGAGTGCGGATCAGCGCGTCGATTTCGCGCGCAGTCACCGGGTCCAGCCCGGAGTTGGGCTCATCGAACACCAGAAATTCCGGCGCGCCCATGATGGCCCGCGCAAGGCCCGCGCGTTTTTGCATGCCGCCGGACAGGTCGGCGGGATGCAGATCGGCGACACGGGGGGCAAGATCGACCCGCGCGAGCGCTTCAAGGGCCGCCTCGCGCGCGGTGCTGCGCGACCTGCGATTTGGTCCGTTCAGCAGGCGAAAAGCCACGTTTTCCCAGATCGTGAGGCTGTCAAACAGCGCGGCCCCCTGAAACAACACGCCGGTCCGGGCCATGAAGGCCCGGTGCGTGCGCCGGGTCAGCGGCGCACCCTCGACCAGCACCCGGCCCGCATCGGGGGCGAGAAGCCCAAGCGTGATCTGCGCCAGTACGGATTTTCCCGTCCCCGACCGTCCCAGCACGGCAAGCGAGGTGCCGGGCGCGAGGTCGAGCGAGATATCTTCAAGGACCGGCGTGCCCCCGAAGCTCTTGGCGATATGCTCAAGCCGGATCATGGGGCAAAGAACAGCGCGGTCAGCGCGACGTTGGCGGCGAGGATCAGGATGGCAGCGGATTGCACCGCCGAAGTGACCGCCTGACCAACGCCGCGGGCCCCGCGCCCCGCGTTCATGCCCGCGTGGCAGGCCAGCGTCACCGCAATCAACCCGAAGACCGCGCCTTTCGTCAGAGACAGGGCCATGTCGGCTGTGGTCAGGAAATTCCAACTCGTCCGCACGTAAGCCTCGGGGGCAAACCCGAGCTGCGCGGTGGCCACCGCGAAGCCGCCGAAAAGCCCGAGAACATCGCCCACGGCCACGAGGAGCGGCAGGGTCACGAGTCCGGCGAGCACACGGGGGGCGGCAAGATAGGTCATCGGGTCGGTCGAAAGCGTGACGAGGGCCGAGATCTGCTCGGTCACCTTCATGGTCGCGATCTCGGCGGCGATCGAGGAGGTGACGCGCGCAGCGACCATCAACCCGACCAGCACCGGACCGAGTTCGCGCACGATGCCGATGGCGACGATCTGGGGCACCACGGCTTCGGCCGAAAGCCGGGTGCCACCGGCGTGGATCTGAAGCGCCAGCGCCGCGCCGGTAAAGACGGCGGTGAGCCCGACCACGGGCAGCGACAGCCAGCCGACCTGAAGCGCGGCACGTGCGACTTCGCGCGGGAAGCGCGCCGTGGCGGGCAGGCGGATCAGGACCGCGAGAGAAAACAGCGTCACATTCCCCACCCGCGCCACCATCCGGCGCGTGCCCCGCCCGATGAAGGCCAGGGGCGCGAGGACCGGGGTCACATGCGCCCCCGCGCGTGATGGCGGGTGTAGCGGTGGCCAAGCTGGGTCAGGATCTCGTAGCCGATCGTGCCGGTGGTGTCGGCGATGTCGTCCACGGTCTGTTCGGGTCCAAGCAGGTTAAGCGCCGCAGGCTCGACCCCCAAATGGGTAACGTCGACGCCGATCAGGTCCATCGACACGCGCCCGACGATCGGGCAGGGGATGTCTTCGAAGAACATCACGCCGATGTTGGACAGGTGGCGGGTGATCCCGTCGGCATATCCGCCCGACACCGTCGCGATGCGCGTTGGCCGCTCGGCCACCCAGGCGTTGCCGTAGCCCACGCTTTCGCCTGTCGCAAGTTCGCGCACCTGGATCACCGGCAGGTCGATCTCGACCACCCGCTGCGCCTCGGCGAAAGGTCGCCCGCCGAACAGCCCGATGCCGGGGCGGGTGAGGTCGAAATGATACTCCGGGCCCATCAGGATGCCTCCGGTCGCGGCGAGCGACAGGGGCACGTCCAACCCCTGTGTCATGTCGTGGAAGGCGGCCAATTGGCGCGGGTTCATGTCATGCTCCGGCTCGTCGGAGCAGGCGAGATGCGACATGATCAACCGGGGCTGGGCGGCCAGCGCGATGTCGCGCACCGCCGCCCATTCGGCGGGTTCCATGCCAAGGCGGTTCATCCCCGAATCAAGCTGGATCCCGAAGGGGTGGCCGGGCAGCGCCTCAAGCTGGCGGGTCAGCTGATCGACCGAGTTGACCATCGGCACAAGACCGAGGTCGTTGATCATGTCCGTGTCGCCCGGCATGTGGCCGCCGAAGACCGAGATTTCCGGTCCCGGCCCAAGGGCTTCGCGCAGCGCCGCGCCTTCTTCGGCGACGGCCACGAAGAACCGGCGCGCCCCGGCGGCGGCGAGCGCGCGGCCCGCCTTGGCCACGCCGGTGCCGTAGGCATCCGCCTTTACCACCGCTGCGGTCTGCACATGTGCGCCGGACAGCGCGTCCAGTGCGCGCCAGTTCGCGGCCAGCGCGTCGAGGTCAATCGTTAATCTTCCAGTAGCCATGCGGCGTGGTTTGTCGCCCCGCGCGGGTCAGGTCAAGTGCCGACCGCACCATCGGCCAATTCGGTCACGATCCGATTGTCCTGATGCAGTGTCTTGTGTACCGGGCACTTGTCGGCGATCTCCAGAAGGCGTGCGCGCTGGTCGTCATCAAGCTCGCCTTCAAGGCGGATCATGCGGCGAAACTCGTCGATTTTCTGGGGCGGCCCATCGGGGTCGGCGTCCGTGGCGTGCACCTTGTCATGGGTGATGTCGACATGGACCCCGGTGAGCGGCCATTTCTTGCGCCGGGCATACATCCTTATGGTCATCGAGGTGCAGGCCCCGAGGGCGGCTGACAACAGCCCATAGGGCGACAGCCCCTTGTTGGTGCCACCCATCTTCTCGGGTTCATCGGCATAAATGTGATGCGGCCCGGACGAGATGTCTTGCAAGAACCCGGACGAATCGGCCTCGCTCACCCGCAAGACGCCTTCGGGGGCGTCGTCGCGTGTCTCGGGCGTGCCGAGATCAAGGTATCTGCGCGCCCAGGCCGAGATGACATCGGCGGCGTATTCGGCGTCTTCCGCGCGGCTGACAAGATGGTCGGCGTCATCCAGCGTCACGAAGCTTTTGGGGTGGCGCGCGGCGCGGAAGATGGCTTCGGCATTGTCGATGCCCACCACGGTGTCGCGCGGCGCATGCATGATCAAAAGCGCGGCCCTCAGATCGCGGATCGCGGGGGTGAGGTTTTCGGCGCGGATGTCTTCGATGAAGCCCTTTCCGATCGAGAACGCCCGCCCGCCTAGGTCCACCTTGGCGACCCCGTCTTGCATGATCTCGTCCACCTTGTCGGCGAAATTATGGGTGACATGATCGGGGGCGAAGGGTGCCCCCAGCGTCACCACCGCCCGGATGCCCTCCATCTCGGCCCCCGCGCGCAGCACCGCCGCGCCGCCCAGCGAATGACCGATGAGCATCTGTGGGGCAAGGCCGCGCTCTGACAGCGCCCGCGCCGCCGCGCGCAGGTCATCGACGTTGGAGGTAAAGGTGGTGTTGGCAAACTCGCCCTCGCTATGGCCCAGCCCGGTGAAATCGAACCGCAGCACCGCGATCCCGGCGGCGTTGAGCCGTTGCGCGATCCGACGGGCGGGCAGGATATCCTTGGAGCAGGTGAAGCAATGAGCAAAAAGCGCGGTCGCGCGCAGTTTGCCCGATGGCCGGTCGAGCCGGGCATCCAGCTCTGATCCGTCGTGGCCGGTGAATGTCAGTCGTTCGGTGCCCATGTGAAATGCCCTTCCTGATCGATGTCCCTTTGGCCTCAACATGGCGGATATGACCCGCGATGCAACTGTGCGGCGTGTTGCATAGCCGCACATTGCCGCGACCCGAGCGCGAGCGAGGCACATCTGATTTGAGGACAAAAAAAGGGCGACCCGTCTGGGCCGCCCTGAGTAGTAGAGAGTGGCATTCGTCGCGACCCTGTGGGACGATCGCGCCAGAATGATGTGCTCTCCTGACCAGTTCTTTCGAACACCCTCTTTATCGGCTTGTAATGGGACGGACGAAGGGAGGAATGGTGACGGAAACCAATTGTTTCCGTCTTTGTTTCGTCACAGGGTGTCCGGGTCTTACCTTCGAAAGGGTCGCCTGCGCGGATTTGTCCACAGGTTGCAGCGCATTTTCGACATATTTCCTCTGCGCGGGTGATCGGGTCGGCCCCAAGCCGACCCCGCCCCGTGTCACAGCGCGAGGGTCACGAAGGCGCCATCTTGCCAGCGCCGAATCATCCGGCGTGCCGTCGGCTTGGCTTCGCGCCGCACGCGCAACGCCAAGGCGATGCGATATTCGCTGACAGCGCGTTGAAAAGCCTGCCTGTTTTCGTTCTCGGTCTGGATGTAGTTCAACATGGGTCTGTTCGATTTTGCCAATGGGTTTCTTGTTATGCGCTTGGGTTTAGCGGGCAGAGCGGGCAGGGATGCGGAGACATTGTGCCGATATCGTGGATTATTCACGCCGAAGATCATGATCGTCGCGCCAATGGTGACGATGCCAAGGGGCGGACCAGCCCCGCGCGACATAAAGAAAGGGCGCCCCGACC
Organism: Maritimibacter sp.; assembly: GCA_011389895.1. Classification (GTDB taxonomy): domain Bacteria; phylum Pseudomonadota; class Alphaproteobacteria; order Rhodobacterales; family Rhodobacteraceae; genus Maritimibacter. The sequence goes on from JAABTN010000002.1 coordinate 86,649, forward strand.
GGGACGCCCTCATGTCTTGATCCGAAACCGGGATCAGCAGCTGTAGTAAAGCTGATATTCCACCGGGTGCGGGGTGTGTTCGTAGGCATAGACCTCGTCCCACTTGAGCTCCATGTAGCCCTCGATCTGGTCCTTGGTGAACACGTCGCCTTCAAGAAGGAAGTCGTGGTCGGCAGCAAGGCTGTCGAGCGCTTCACGCAGGCTTGCGCAGACGGTCGGGATGCCTTCCAGCTCTTCAGGCGGCAGATCGTAGAGGTTCTTGTCCGAGGACGGGCCCGGGTCGATCTTGTTCTTGATGCCGTCGAGACCGGCCATGAGCAGTGCCGCGAAGCAGAAATACGGGTTCGCCGAGGGGTCGGGGAAGCGGGCTTCCACACGCTTTGCCTTCGGGCTTTCCGTCCACGGGATCCGCACGCAGCCCGAGCGGTTGCGCGCCGAATAGGCCCGCAGAACCGGGGCCTCGAACCCCGGGATCAGGCGCTTGTAGGAGTTGGTCGAGGGGTTGGTGAAGGCATTGAGCGTCTTGGCGTGCTTCAGGATACCACCGATAAACCACAGGGCCTCGTCCGACAGGTCGGCGTATTTGTCACCGGCGAACAGCGGCTTGCCGTCTTTCCAGATCGACATGTTCACGTGCATGCCCGTGCCGTTGTCGCCCGCGATCGGCTTTGGCATGAAGGTCGCCGTTTTGCCATAGGCCTGCGCCACGTTGTGGATGACATACTTGTATTTCTGAAGCTCGTCGGCCTGCTTTGTCAGCGTGCCGAAGATCAGGCCCAGCTCGTGCTGACAAGAGGCAACCTCGTGGTGGTGCTTGTCCACCTTCATGCCGAGCTGCTTCATGGTCGACAGCATTTCACCGCGAATGTCCTGCGCGTCGTCAATCGGGTTGACCGGGAAATAGCCGCCCTTGACGCCCGGACGATGGCCGGTGTTGCCCATTTCGTATTCGGTGTCGGTGTTCCAAGACGCGTCGATCGCGTCGACTTCGTAGGACACCTTGTTCATGGTGTTCGAGAAGCGCACATCGTCGAACAGGAAGAACTCGGCTTCCGGACCACAAAAGAAATCGTCCCCGATGCCCGAAGATTTCAGATAGGCTTCGGCCTTCTCGGCGGTGCCGCGCGGGTCGCGCTCATAGAGCTCGCCGGTGTCCGGCTCGACGATCGAGCAATGCAGGCAAAGCGTTTTCTCAGCGTAGAACGGGTCGATATAGGCGCTTTCGGTGTCGGGCATGAGTTTCATGTCCGAGGCCTCGATCGATTTCCAGCCGGCAATGGACGAGCCGTCGAACATGAAGCCTTCCTCAAGGAAGTCTTCGTCGACGAGATCGGCCACGATGGTCACGTGTTGCAATTTGCCACGCGGATCGGTGAAACGGATATCGACATAGGCGATATCGTCGTCCTTGAGAGATTTGAGAACGTCAGCGGTGCTCATTGTTTTTTCATTCCCCTATGGTTTGAAGTCTGGGATGGGTCAGTGGGTCAGACGGCGTCGTTGCCGGTCTCACCCGTTCGGATGCGGATCGTCTGTTCGATCGGCGAGACGAAAATCTTGCCATCTCCGATCTTGTCGGTCTTGGCCGCGCCCACGATGGCTTCGATGGCGCTGTCGACCTGGTCCGACGGCAGGATGACTTCGATTTTCACTTTCGGCAGAAAATCGACAACATATTCGGCACCGCGGTAAAGTTCGGTATGGCCTTTCTGCCGCCCGAACCCCTTGACCTCGATGACCGAGAGACCTTGCACGCCGATTTCCTGAAGGGCCTCTTTGACCTCATCGAGTTTGAATGGCTTGATGATGGCTTCGATCTTTTTCATGGGTTCCCCCTCCGGAAATCAGGTTCGCCGCCCACTGACCACTTCTAAACCGGGGCGACAATTGGATAGGGTTTGGGTAAACCAAGCCTGAGGTGGATTCCAGTGCGTATGCACAAAATTTATGCAAACTGCGTGACGCTTCGGCAGAATGCAAAGTATTCGGGCGATTTCTATGTTTGACCTGCTCACAGCTGCCCAAATGCGGGGCGTCGAAGCGGCGGCGATTGGCTCTGGCGCGGTGACCGGGCGCGTTTTGATGGAGCGCGCCGGGGCCGGGGTCGTTGCCGTGATCGAGGCCGCGCGCCCCACATTTGCGCGCAGGCCCGGGCGTGCATTGGTGCTCGCTGGCCCGGGTAACAACGGCGGCGATGGCTTTGTCATCGCGCGGCTTCTGAGCGCGCGGGGCTGGGCGGTCGAGGTGGCGTTTTATGGCGATCTGTCCCGGTTGCCGCCCGATGCCGCCGCCAACGCCCGGCTTTGGCAGGACATCGGGGCGGTGAGCGATCTTGAAACCACGGGGTATGCGGGGCCGGTGCCCCCCCATGACCTCGTCATAGATGCGCTGTTTGGAACCGGGCTGACCCGCCCCCTGACGCTCGATCTGGCGGGGATCATTGGCGCGCAGGCTCCGGATGGGTCGTTCCGGGTCGCGGTGGATGTGCCCTCGGGGCTGTGTGCCGATAGTGGGCGGGCTCTCGGCGGTGGGGACCGCGTGCTGCCTGCCGACCTGACCGTTACGTTTCATGCGCGAAAGCTCGGTCATTTTCTCGCCGATGGGCCGCGGTTGTGCGGCGACCTTGTGGTGCAGGACATCGGCCTCGCGTCGCCGAACAATGACAGCCCTTCTACTGCCCCCGCCCGTCTCGTGACGACGCCCGGGGGCGGGTTGCAAAAAACATCGGGCCACAAGTTCAGCCATGGCCACGCATTGGTCCTGTCGGGCCCGTCCGGGCACACCGGGGCAGCGCGTCTTGCCGCGCGCGGGTCGCTTCGGATCGGGGCCGGGCTTGTGACCGTGGCGACGCCTGCCAGCGCCTTGGCCGAGACTGCCGCACAGCTGACCGCGATCATGGCGCGAGAGGTTGAGGGTGCGCAGGATCTTTCGCGATTGTTGGACGACCCCCGGATCAACGCGCTTGCGCTTGGCCCCGGTCTGGGCCTTGCGCGGGCGCGGGATCTGGTGCCGGTCGCGCTTGCGGGGGGACGCGCGTGCGTGCTTGATGCCGATGCGCTCACCGCCTTTGCCGACGACCCGGCGGCGCTGTTCGATGTGCTGCACCCGGCTTGCGTGCTCACCCCGCATGGTGGCGAGTTTGCGCGCTTGTTTCCCGATCTTGCAGACCGGCTTGCTGCCTCGGCGGACAGCGGACCGGCCTACTCGAAACTCGATGCGACGCGCGCGGCGGCGGCGCGGGCAGGGTGCGCGGTGCTGTTCAAGGGTGAGGATACGGTGATCGCGGAGGCCTCGGGCGCGGCCTGTGTGCATGCTGCTGCCTATGACCGTGCTGCGCCATGGCTTGCCACGGCCGGATCGGGTGACGTGCTCTGCGGGTTCATTGTCGGGCTTCTGGCGCGCGGTCAGACGCCTTTGGCGGCGGCGTCACAGGCGGCATGGCTGCATGTGGAAGCAGCGCGCAGCTTTGGCCCCGGTCTTATCGCCGAGGATATTCCTGACGAGGTTCCAAAGGTGTTCGGCGCGCTCGGGCTAGGGCCCTGACACGCCCCTCGCCACCAAACGCGACACGCCACGCGCGGGGGCGTGGCGTGCAAGATCATCGGCGGGATACGCCTCAGGACTTCATTTTGCAGGTGTTAATCCCGAAGAGGGTGTAGACCCCGCACCAGCCGGTGACGGCGGTGAACAGCGCGACCGCCCCGACGACCAGTGCAATCCAGGCCAGCGTGGTGCCCATGTTGATGAAGAAGAACGCGAGCAGCGCGATTCCCACGACACCGCGAACGATCCGGTCGATGTTGCCTTCGTTGGTCTTGAACATCTCAATACTCCATTTCCGTTAGGTTATGAGCAGAGATTAACATGTTTTGCCGCCCCGCGGCATGTGACAGGGTCACACAGCAGGGTGCGCAATGATCCGTTCCAGCGCCGCGCGGTCGAGGATAATCACCTGTCCCCGTTCGCGCCCGATCACGCCCAAGCGGGCAAGCCGATCAAGGCGGCGCGACACCACCTCGCGTGCCGACCCGATGGCGCGCGCGATCTCGGCTTGCGTCATTGTCAGGCGATCGCCTTCGGCGCGGTCGAGAATGAGCGCGGCCATGCGCGCCTCGACCCGTAGAAAGGCCATGGTTTCAATAAGTTGCATCATGGCCTGCATCCGTTCGGCGAAGGCCGCGAACACCACTTTTCGAAACGCCGGCGAGGTGTCGATCAGTTCTAGAAACACCGGACGCGGGACCAGAACCAGCCGGGTGGGCCGCGTCACGACCGCTTCCGCCGAATAATCGTCCCCGCCCAGAAGACCCAGCGTGGATTGGATACAGCTTTCGCCCGGCGTCACCTCGTAGAGGAGAATGTCGCGCCCGTTCGGGCCAACAAGATGCACGCCGACGTGACCGTCGAGCACGATGACATAGCCCTTCACAACGTCGCCGGGCGAGAAAAGGCATGTGTCCTCGGGCACCTCCATCGGTGTGAGGCGGGCCATCGCGGCGCGTGCGGTCGGCTCAAGCGCCGCAAGCTCCTGCGCGGTGTCGACCCAGCCGGCGATCATGTGTCGGTCATCCCCGCCCACGGGTTTCGAACCGGGGCAGCATGGCCGAGAAATCCATGCCTTCGCCGCTCTCCTGTTCGACGAATCGCGCATAGAGATCGCGTGCGGCCTGACCCATCGGGGTGTCCGCATCCACCGTTTCCGCGGCCTGTTGCGCCAATCGCAGGTCTTTCAGCATCAATTCGGCAGCAAAGCCCGGTTTGTAGCCGTTGTCGGCGGGCGAGGTCGCGCCGATGCCCGGGGCCGGGGTGTAGGCGTTCATCGACCAGCTATAGCCCGACGAGGTCGAGACGACATCATACATCGCCTGCCGGTCGAGCCCGAGCTTGTCGGCAAGCGCGAAGGCTTCGCAGGTGACGATCATGGTGGCGCCAAGGATCATGTTGTTGCAGATCTTCGCGGCCTGCCCGTTGCCCGAGGGGCCGCAATGCACGGCCTTTTGACCCATGATGTCGAGAAGCGGGGCGACCTTGGCAAACCCGTCCTCGTCGCCGCCCGCCATGAAGGTGAGCGTGCCCGCCGCCGCGCCGGTGACGCCGCCGGACACCGGCGCATCCACCGCAGAAAGGCCCGCGTTGTGCGCCTGTTCGGCGACCGCGCGGGCGCTGTCGACATCGACGGTGGAGCAATCGGCAAAGACCGCGCCCTTGGTCATGGCCGGGATGATTTCATCCGCGACCTTGCGTAGGATCGCGCCGTTGGGGAGCATGGTGATCACCACCTCGGCCCCGGTCGCGGCCTCGACCCCCGATCCCGCCGGTGTCACGCCCTCAGGCATCGGTGCGGCGAGATCGAAACCCGAGACCTCGTGCCCCGCCGCGACGAGATTGGCGGCCATCGGCCCGCCCATGTTGCCCAGCCCGATAAATCCGATCTTCATGGTGTCCTCCCTAGAGTTTCAGCGCGTCCGCCCCAAGCGGCGCGGTCATCGTTTTCACGACCTCCACCGGCACCTGTCCAAGCGGGTATTTCCAATTCGGGCTGCGATCCTTGTCCACGATCATCGCCCGGATTCCTTCCAGAAAATCACCATGCTCCATGGCACGGAAGGTGTATTCGTATTCAAAGCCAAGGACCGCGCGGATTTCATCCACCTCGCGCGCGCGCCCGATGTTGACCAGCGCGACCGCCATGGAGAGCGGCGAATTGCGCCCGATCGCGGCCAGCGCGTCGAGGGCAAAGGGGCTTGCGTCCGCTTCAAGCGCGGCGATGATCCCGTCCAGCCCGCTTGCAAAACAGCGGTCGATGCGCGCCTGCGCGTCGGCGAGGGGGGCCTCGGGCGGGCTGTCCTTCACCCGGTCTAGGATGGTGATGTCGCCGGTCTGCTCCAACTGGCTGATCAGGTCGAGCCAGAATTCGCGCGGGACGTAGTGGTCTGCAAAGCCCGCATGGAGTGCGTCACCGGGCCCCATGCGGGACGCGGTTAGGGCGAGGTATTCGCCAAGCGCACCGGGCGCGCGCGACAAGATGAGCGTGCCGCCCACGTCGGGGACAAGACCGATGCCGACCTCGGGCATGGCGACCTGTGATGTCTCGCACACCACGCGGTGCGCGCAATGCCCGGCCACGCCGACCCCGCCGCCCATCACGAAGCCCTGCATGAAGGCCACGGTGGGTTTCGGATAGCCCGCGATCTTGGCGTTCATCCGGTATTCGTCGGCCCAGAACGCGCGCCCGTAGTCGAAATTGCCGGCGATCCCGGTGTCATACATCTCCTGAATGTCGCCGCCCGCGCAAAAGGCCTTGTCGCCCGCCGCGTCGAACAGCACGAGATCGACATCGTCGTCCTCGCGCCACGCGTCCAGCGCCTGCTCGATCTTGCCGCACATGTCGTAAGACAGAGCGTTCAGCGCCTTCGGGCGGTTGAGCGTGATCCGCCCGGCGCGCCCGCGCCTCTCGATGATGATATCCATGCCGCCTCCGGTCCCGTTTACGCCCGATCGGCGAGCATCTGACGGCTCACGATCAGGCGCATGATCTCGTTCGTGCCTTCGAGGATCTGGTGCACGCGCAAATCGCGCACGATCTTCTCGACCCCGTAGTCGGCAAGATAGCCATAGCCCCCATGCAGTTGCAGGCAATCGTTCGCCACGTCAAAGGCCGCGTCGGTCACATAGAGTTTCGCCATGGCACAGAACTTGGTCGCGTCCGGTGTTCCCGCGTCGAGCTTCCAGGCCGCTTGGCGCAGGAAGGTGCGGGCCGATTGCAGTTTGACCTCCATATCGGCGAGGCGGAATTGAAGCGCCTGAAACTGGTCGATGGATTTGCCGAACGCCTTGCGCTCGCCCATGTAGCTCAGCGTCATGCCCAAAGCGGCCTGCGCCCCGCCAAGCGCGCTGGCCGCGATGTTGAGCCGCCCGCCATCGAGACCCGCCATGGCATAGGAAAACCCCTTGCCCTCTTCGCCCACGAGGTTGTCGTGCGGCACGTGGCAATCGTCAAATTGCACCTGTGCGGTGGGCTGTGCCTTCCACCCCATCTTGTCCTCGGGCCCGCCAAAGGACAGCCCCGGTGTCTTGTCCTCGATCACGATGGCCGAGATGCCCTTGGGCCCGTCCGCCCCGGTGCGCGTCATGGTCAGGTAGGCGTCCGAATAGGAGCCGCCCGAGATGAACGCCTTCGTCCCGTTGAGCCTGTAGCCTTCGTTGGTCTTCTCGGCCTTGGTGCGCAGCGCGACCGCGTCCGATCCGCTGCCCGGTTCGGTCAGGCAGTAGGAGAACACTTTTTTCATCGAGGTAAGGTCGGGAAGCCATTTGGCCTTCGTCTCGTCCGAGCCGAACTTGTCGATCATGCCGCCGCACATGTTGTGGATCGACAGAAACGACGCCACGGCGGGGCAGGACATCGACAGGGCTTCGAACACCAGCGTGGCGTCAAGGCGGCTCAACCCGGAGCCGCCGAAGTCTTCGTTCACGTAAATCCCCGCAAGGCCAAGCTCGGCCACCTTGGGCCAAAGCTCTTTCGGGATCGTGCCGTCGCGTTCCCACTCCCGGGCGAAGGGGGCAATGTTGGCTTGCCCGAAGGCATGGGCCATGTCGAAGATGGCCTCTTGTTCTTCTGTCAGTGCGAAATCCATGCCTCTCCTCCCAAAGATCGGCGGTTAAATGAACGCCGGTTCAGTTCCCGAGTGTGACCACCGGGGGCGACGGACTCAACCGCGAATTCTCCAAAAGCGCTTTGCGGGATTGCAAAGCCATACCATGAACGCTCACAGACCTTCGTGAAATTCCGCAATGAGATGGCGCACCACTTCGTCCAGCGCCTCTTTGCGTGACAGCTCGGCCTCGACCGCATCGGCAAACACCCGGCGCTGTCGATCCGCGCTGGTGCCCTCCGCGATGATCCGGCGCGCGCTTTCCAATTCGGGCAGGCACCCGAGCGCCTCGGCGTCTTCGCTTAACAAGTCGATGAATTCATCGACAAGATCGGCAAGTGGCACGATTTCGCGCCGCCCGAAGTCGACCAGCCCGCCGTTGATGCCGTAACGTTGCGCCATCCAGCGGTTTTCGGCGATCAGCACGTTGTCATAGACACGCCAGCGTTGGTTGCGCCCCTTCAGACGCCACAACATGCGCGTCAGGCTTTGGATGATCGCGGCGATGGTCAGGGCGGTGTCGATCCTTGGGCTGACATCGCAGATGCGCGCCTCGATGGTCGGAAACTTGGCCGAGGGGCGCAGATCCCACCAAATCTTCGACGCATCTTCGATCAGGTCGAGATCTACAAGCGCCGTCACGGTGCGTTCGTATTCCGCCCAGCTCCAGAATTTGGGCGGCAGGCCGGTGCGCGGCAGGTTGTCGAAGATCGTCAGGCGATAGGAAGCCAGCCCGGTATCTTCGCCCTGCCAATAGGGCGACGAGGCCGAGAGGGCGAGCAGATGTGGCAGGAAATAGGTCAGCTGGTTGACGATATCGACCCGGTCCTCTTCATCCGGCAGACCGACATGCACGTGCATGCCGCAGATCAAAAGCCGGCGCGCCACGCCGCCCAGATCGCGCGACAATTCGTTGTAGCGTTGCTTGTCGGTGTGATGCTGCGCCTTCCAATCCGAGAACGGGTGACAGGCGGCGGCGATGGGGGCCAGCCCATGGTCGCGCGCCTTGTCGGCGACAACGCGGCGCAGGTGGCGCAGGTCTTCGCGGGCCGAGGCGACGCCTTTGCATACATGGGTGCCGATCTCGATCTGGCATTGCAGGAACTCTGGGCTGACCTGTTCGTCAAGCTCTGCCTTGCAAGCTTCCATCAGGGCTTCCGGCGCGCGGGCCAAGGCGAGGGTTTCGGTGTCGACGAGAAGGTATTCCTCTTCGATTCCGATGGTGAAATCCGGTTCAAGCTTTGACATGGGCCCCTCCCGCGTCTGCCGACAGTGACGCCCAGCCTGCGCTGAACCGGGGCGGGGCGCAAGCTTGCAGGCGTGCGGGCGGCCCTCCCAGGGGATCGTCAGGCGATGTCGGGCACGAACAGCGCGTCAAAGCTGTTTTCTGCTTGGCCCAGGATGGTCAGCGCGGTCGCTTCGTCGGGCTGGATCGAGGTCACCATGCCGGGAATACCTGCCCAAGGCTCGGTGATCAGCCGGGCAAGATCGTGCGCGATCTTGGTGGGGGCATAGACCACGATGAACGCTTCGCCGCCGTTCTCGGTAAAAGCTTTGGCGTTCTCGGCATGCACCGTCATGAGGCGGATGAAATCCACGTCCCAGGTGTCGACCCGCGACAGATCGAACAGTCGTTTCATGCGCGGGTGTGCATCGGGATGCGCCATGTATTCGGCAAAAAGCGCCTCGGCCTCAGTCAAGGTGACCAGACCCTCATAGCGAATGTAAATAAGCCCCCTGTCGGGAAAGATCCGGTATTGCCCCGGCATGACCCCCGTCCCCCATGACGTTTCCCCATTTCAGGCAGAGATCATAACGGCGGGCGCCCGGTTTGCACATCACCTCTTCCGGATAGGCCCCGGGGTGGCTGTGCGGGGGTCAGATCAACCGGACCTGCGTGCCGATCGGGGCGAGTTCGAACAGTTCGGCGATCTTTTCGTTGTAAAGCCCGATGCAGCCGTCCGACGACCTGCGCCCGATCTTGCGCGTGTCATGGGTGCCGTGGATCAGGTAGGCGGGCCAATCGAGATACATCGCATGAGTGCCCAGCGGATTGTCCGGGCCTGCGGGCATGACCTTTGGCAAATCGTCGAACCGCTCGTGCATCGAGGCGGTCGGGGTCCACGTCGGCCCAACCTTCTTGCGCACGATCTCGGAGTAGCCGCGCTTGGTCAGATCGTCCGAGCGGGGCACCGAGGTGGGATAGAGCCGGTAAATCTCGCCGTCCCCGGACCAGAAGTGCAACACGCGGCTGACCATGTCACAGACAATCGCGCCTTGGCCGAGGCTGTCGAAATGATCCTGCCACGCCATGGTGCGAAACGACGAGACGTTGTTGCGCGCGGTGCCGGGGATCAGGTCTTCGGGATTGGGAACCAGCGGTTCGTCCTGCGCCTCTTGCGCACGCAACACCATGGGTGCGGCAAAAGGAAGGGCAGCAGCGGTGGCGAGAAGCCCGCGCCGGGAAAAGCGTTTGCGTGTCATGGTCTGACGCCTGCGTGTTCTTAATGTTAACCGACAGTACGCCGATCCGCGTTGCAGGCATAGGGGCCGGAGGGCGTGAGACCTATGCTCTCAAGTGAATGTGAAAGCGCCGTGTGCTGGCCCTGCGTTTTGGATGGGCGTGCGCGGCGCCCCGTGGCCGCGCACGCCCTTGGTCTTGGATCAGTCCATGGCTTTGAAGGCGAATTCTCCGCCTTCCTTGATGCCTGAGAACCAGCGCTCGGTGACCGTCTTGGTCTGGGTGTAGAACCGGAAGGCATCGGGGCCATACTGGTTCAGATCGCCAAAGGCTGATTTCTTCCAGCCGCCGAAGGTGAAATAGGACAGCGGGACCGGGATGGGGAAGTTGATGCCCACCATGCCGACATTCACGCGGCTTGCGAAATCACGCGCGGTGTCGCCGTCCGAGGTATAGATGGCGGTGCCGTTGCCGTATTGGTTCTCCATCACAAGGCTCAGCGCATCTTCGTAGCTGTCCTTGCGCACGGTCGAGAGCACCGGGCCAAAGATTTCTTCCTTGTAGATATCCATGTCCTCGGTGACGTCGTCGAACAGGGTCGGGCCGACGTAGAAGCCATCTTCATAGCCCTGAAGGCTGAAGCCCCGGCCATCGGTGACGAGCGTCGCGCCTTGGTCCACGCCGGTCGAAATCAGGCCCTCGATGCGCTCTTTCGCGGCCTCGGTGATGACCGGCCCGTAATCCACGTCCGTCTCCGAGGTGTAGGGGCCGACCTTCAAGGCCTCCACGCGCGGGGCCAGCTTTTCAATCAGCTTGTCGGCGGTGTCTTTGCCCACCGGCACGGCGACCGAGATCGCCATGCAGCGTTCGCCGGCCGCGCCAAAGCCCGCCCCGACGAGCGCATCGGCGGCCTTTTCGAGGTCGGCGTCGGGCATGATGATCATGTGGTTCTTGGCCCCGCCAAAGCACTGCGCCCGTTTCCCGTTGGTGGCGGCGCGGCCATAGATGTATTGGGCGATGGGGGTCGAGCCGACAAAGCCCACGGCCTGCACCGTGTCATTGTCGAGGATCGCGTCGACCACGTCCTTGTCCCCGTTGACGACCTGAAGGACGCCATCGGGAAGCCCGGCTTCCTGGATCAATTCCGCCAGTTGCATCGCGGTCGAAGGGCAGCGCTCGGACGGTTTCAGGATCATCGCGTTGCCGGAGGCCAGCGCGGGGCCCATTTTCCACAGCGGGATCATCGCCGGAAAGTTGAAGGGTGTGATCCCCGCGACCACCCCAAGCGGCTGGCGCATGGAATAAAGGTCGATGCCGGGACCGCCGGAGTTGATGTATTCGCCCTTGAGCATGTGGGGCGCGCCCATGCAGACCTCGATCACCTCAAGCCCGCGCTGCACGTCGCCCCGGGCATCCGGCAGGGTCTTGCCATGTTCTCGGCTCAGGGTTTCGGCGAGCTTGTCCATGTCGCGGTTGATAAGCTCGGCGAATTTCATCATCACGCGGGCGCGGCGCTGCGGATTGGTGGCCCCCCATGCGACCTGCGCGGCGGCGGCCTTTTCGACCGCTGCGTCAAGTTCGTCTTTCGTGGCAAGGTTCACTTGGCCCTGCACCTCGCCGGTGGACGGGTTGTAGATGTCGCTGGTGCGACCGGATGTGCCGTCAAGAGTGGCACCGTTGATCCAGTGATTGACTTCATACATGGGGAGACCTCCTGTGGTTTCGCGAGGAGACTACCCTTGCAAAAACGCTTGGAGAAGCGGCAATATCCCAAAACATGTTGCATTATCGCAAAGCAGGGGTGTCATGGATCTGGACTGGGACGATTTACGCGTCTTTCTTGCCGTGGCGCGGGGCGAAAGCCTGTCGGCGGCGGGGCGCACATTGAAACGCGACCCGGCGACGGTTGGGCGGCGTGTCTCGAAGCTTGAAGAGGTGGTGGGGGCGCCGCTTTTTGCCCGCTCACCGCAGGGTTATGGGCTCACCGATGCCGGGGCGCGGCTTCTGACCCATGCGGAAGAGGCCGAACAGGCCGTGACCCGGGGGGCCGAGGCGCTCGCGGGCACCACGGGGGGCCTGTCTGGCCAAGTGCGCATCGGCGCACCGGATGGCTGTGCGAATTTCATTTTGCCACAGGTCTGCGCGGGCATCGCACGCGAACATCCCGAGATCGAATTGCAGATCGTCGCGCTGCCCCGGGTGATCAACCTGTCGAAACGCGAAGCCGATCTTGCCATCGCGGTGTCGCCGCCGACCACCGGGCGGCTCACCGTGCAGAAGATTACCGACTACAAGCTGCATCTTGCCGCCGCGCAGGATTATCTCGCCTCAAAAGAGCCGATCCGCTGGATCGAGGATCTGTCGCGGCACCCGATCGTCGGCTACATCCCCGACATGATTTTCGACAAGGAGCTTGATTACCTGTCCGAGACCGGGGCCGAGACCGTGACGCTCGCCTCGAATTCGGTTTCGGTTCAGCTGGGGTTTCTGCGCGAGGGCGGGGGGGTCGGCATTGCGCATGATTTCGCGCTGCCCTTCGCGCCCAACCTGCGCAAGGTGCTGCCCGAGGCCTTCGGGCTCACCCGGACCTTCTATCTCGTACGTCACGCGGGGGACGCGCGGATCGAACGTATGGCACGGGTGGCCGAAATGGTGCTTGTGGGGCTCAAGGCGGAAGTCGCGCGGCTGGAGGCCCTGACATGATGCTCGTGCTTGACAAGATATCGCAGCACGGCGCAACGTTTCCCTGACGCAAGCGCCAACGAGGAGGACGTGATGCTCGTCAGCCAGATCCTGAAAGACAAGCCAACCCAAGGGGTTCTGACCGTAACCAAGGACACATCGGTGGCCGAGGCGGCGGCGATCCTGTCAAAGGAACATGTCGGCGCGATGATCGTGTCGGAAGACGGGGTGCACCCGCAGGGCATCCTGTCGGAACGCGACATCGTGCGCGAACTTGGGGCGCGTGGTCAGGTCTGCCTGGGCGACCGTGTCGAGCAAATCATGACCGACAAGCTGATCTCTTGTGTTCCAAGCGACCGGGCCATCCAGGTGTTGCAGAAGATGACCGACGGCCGGTTTCGCCACATGCCGGTGATGGAGGGCGACGAAATGGTCGGGCTCGTCTCGATCGGCGACGTGGTCAAGGCACGGCTCGAAGAGCTGAGCCAGCAGGCCGAAAGCCTCAAATCGATGATCATGGGTTACTAATCATTGCGGCTGATACGCGGACTTGTCATGGGTCTTGCTGGTGGGCTGGCGGCGATGCTTTCGGCCACGTTGCCGCTTGCCGCGGATGAAGGCGCGGGTGTTGGCGCAGGCGGCGAGGCCGCGACAATCGGGCGGATCGAAACCGCGTGGCGCAGCTGGCTTGAGACCGGCGAGGTTTCGTCAGGGACGCTTGCGATTTCGCACCATGGTGACGTGATCCATGTCGTGGGCGCGGGGCGTGACGGCGACGCACCCGTTGACTTAGCCAGCAATTCCAAGGCGATCACGGCAACCTGCCTTGCCGCGCTGGTGCGCGAAGGCGCGCTGACGTTCGACACCGAACTGGGTGACATCGCCGGGCTCGACGTGCCCGAGGGGCCGTTGCGCGATGTGACCCTCGCGGCGCTCATCAGCCACTCGGCGGGGCTTGCGCCGGACACCACGCAAGACAACATGGCCGGATGGTTGAACGAGACCACGCCGCGCCACGACGCGGCGACGGCGCACGCCTTTGAGCACGGGATCGACAGCGCGTCAGAGGGCCGCTATGTCTACAACAACGAAAACTACGCCATCCTCGGCGCGGTCATCGACGCGATCACCGATCAACCGCACGAGACCGCCTGCGCCACGCGCGTGCTCGCACCGGCAGGTGTCACCACGGCCACGCTTTCGCCCCGCTTCGGCGCCTTTGCGGCATGGGGCGGCTGGCGCATGTCAGCGGCAGATTACCTTCGGTTCCATGCCCAGGCGTTCGGCGCGGAAAGTGCCATAGGCGCGTCCCCCGCGACCTTCCCCCGGCTGGCCATTGGTCAGGGGCTGTTTTACGGCATGGGCACATTGTACCGCCCGAACTCCCCGAAGCCTGTGTTTTTCCACACCGGGGCGCTGTGTTTTCGCGGTGGGCCGAATGCCTTGCACTACGTGGCCGCGTATGAAAACGGATGGGCGGTGTCGGTGGCCGCCGCGACCTGCGCCACCCCAGAGCGCCGCCGGGCGCTTGATGCTGCGCTTTGGAACGCCGCGCACGAGTGATCCGGATCAATCGACTCGGGGTTGCAATCCCCCGCGCAATATAGTTGCGTGCCACGGGGCAGAGGGAGAGCAGACCATGCGCGTTGCACTATATCCGGGCACGTTTGATCCGATCACCATCGGACATATCGACATTATCCAACGCGCCTGCGCGCTGGTCGATCGGCTGGTCATCGGTGTTGCGATCAACCGCGACAAAGGGCCGATGTTCACGCTCGAAGAGCGGGTCGAAATGGTGGAGGAGGAATGCGTCGCGCTGTCGAAAAAGACCGGGACCGAGATCGTGGCCCATCCCTTCGAGAACCTGTTGATCAACGCCGCCCATGACGTCGGCGCCGCGATCATCATACGCGGCCTGCGCGCCGTGACCGATTTCGAGTATGAATATCAGATGGTTGGCATGAACCGGGCGCTCGATGACACGGTCGAGACCGTGTTTCTCATGGCCGATCTGAAGCATCAGGCGATCGCGTCGAAGCTGGTGAAAGAGATTGCCCGGCTTGATGGCGACGTGTCGAAATTCGTCACCCCCGTGGTCCGCGACCGGCTTTACGCCAAGCTCGGGCGAACGTGATCAGCCGTAGACCGCGCGCTTGGCGATCGCCTTTGCGTCATAGGGGTTGAGGCCGAGATCCTCGATGGCGAGGGTCGGTGAAAGGGCTTCGATCTCGCGCCGGGTGCGGTGGTATTCAGCGCGTTTGGCGAGGGCGTCTTTTGCCCAGTGATATGCTGACATGGTTGCCTCCTGTTGGCGGTCGGTGTGACCCCAATCTAGGAATGCTGCGCTGCGGCACAACTGACGGTTCCCGATAGCCGCCATGATGTGGCTGCAAGGCGGCCCTGGAGGCTCAGGACGCGCCGCGCACGGCGGCGGCGACCGCGTCGATCTCGGCGATCACGTCCGAGGTCGCGGTCAGCGGGATCATGTGGCCTTTGCCCGGCAGGGTGGTCAGGTGGAAATGCGGGTACCGCTGGGCGATTTCGTCGCCCTGTTCGCGGGGGTCGAGGATCCGGTCCGCATCGCCGAAGATCACCCGCACCGGGCAGGTGATCTCGTCATAGCGCTTCCATTGCGCTGGCATCACCTCGGGCACCGCCACGTAGTCGCGCGAGGTGTTGAGAAAGGATTTGGGTCGAAGCGACAAGAGCCCACCACCCTCGACGGTGTAGTCGGCGGGCACGGGGTCGGGGCCGAAAATCTCGTCGCGCGTCACGTCCTGGTTCTTGACCATGGCGGGCACGGCGAGAGTCTGCGCGATGAGGCGGCGCAGGTGCGCGGACTTCACGCCGAGGGCCGCGAAGGCCGTGCTGGTCTTGCGCGAGGGCTTCAAAAGCGGGGCGATGAGCGCCAGCCCGGCAACCTTCTCGGGGGCCTTCAGGGCGAGCGCGGTGGCCACGGCACCGCCCAACGAATGACCGACCACGATGGTCGGCCCCAGATCGAGCTTGTCGATCACCTCTTCCATGTATCCCGCCTGCGCGTCGATCCGGGCCGAGGCGTTTTCCGACCGGTCGGAATAGCCCATGCCGGGTCGGTCGACGCACACCACCCTGAACCGCTTTGACAAGGGTGCCGAGAGCCAATGCGACAGCGACCGCGCCTGACCGCCAAGCCCGTGGATCAACAAGACAGAGGGGCCTTGACCCGTCTCGATGTAGTGCAGACGCCCGGTCGAGATGTCGATGAACTGCCCGTTGGGCGGCACCGCGCGCTCGGCTTGCCGGGCAATTCGGCGGGTCGCGCGCATGTTTACAAGCAGGTAGATGCCGATGGCCGCCAGGATGAGCAGTAGGATAACAAGGACGATCTTGATCATGGCAGGCGGTGCTCCCCAAGGGTAGTTGCCCCATCCGGATACGAAAACGCCCCCGCCGTTTCCAGCCGGGGCGCCTTTTACGTTGCGTCGGGGGCCCCGTTCGTCACATGCGTTTGCCGATTTCGGCGGCGGTATCGAGCATCCGGCTTGAGAACCCCCATTCGTTGTCATACCAGCTCAGGACCCGCACGAAATTGCCATCCATCACCTTGGTCTGGTCGGTCGCGAAGGTCGAGCTTGCGGGGGCGTGGTTGAAGTCCACCGAAACGAGCGGCCGGTCGGTCACGTCGAGCACGCCCTTGAGCGCGCCTTTGGCGGCGGCGTGCATGGCCGCGTTGATCTCGTCCTCCGTGACATCGCTTTCCAGCTCGACCGTCAGGTCGATGCAGGAGACATTCGGGGTTGGCACGCGGATCGCAGTGCCGTCGAGTTTTCCGGCAAGCTCGGGCAGGACGAGCCCCACCGCCTTGGCCGCGCCGGTCGAGGTCGGGATCATGCTCATCGCTGCCGCGCGGGCGCGGTAGAGATCGCCGTGCATCGTGTCCAGCGTGGGCTGGTCGCCGGTATAGCTGTGCACCGTGGTCATGAAGCCGCGCCGAAAGCCGAAGCTGTCGTTGAGCACCTTTGCCACCGGGGCAAGGCAATTGGTGGTGCAGGAGGCGTTGGAGACATGCACATCGTCGCCGGTCAGCGTCATGTGGTTCACGCCGTAGACGATGGTCTTGTCCGCGCCCGAAGAAGGGGCCGAGACCAGAACCCGGCTCGCCCCGTTTTCAAGGTGCACCTTGGCCTTGTCGCCCTTGAAGATGCCGGTGCATTCCAGCACCACGTCGACATCGCCCCAAGGCAGCTCCTTGGGATCGCGGATCGCGGTCACGTCGATCGGGCCGTGACCGGGGTCGATGGTCGATCCCTGAACTTTCACCTCGTTCATGAAACGGCCATGGACCGAGTCGAATTGAAGCAGGTGGGCGTTGGTTTCAACCGGGCCTAGATCGTTGATCGCGACCACCTCGATATCCGTGCGCGCCTGTTCGTAGAGCGCGCGCAGCACGTTACGGCCGATCCGGCCAAATCCGTTGATGGCGACTTTGAGGGTCATGGCATGGGTTCCTTTGGCGTCAGCGTCTCGCGGTAGCCACACGGCACAGCGCCGTGCACCGCCTTGGCGTTACCGCTAACATCAACATCATGGCCCAAAGGTCAAGGGGGGCGTGCCCCGTGGGCCGATTATTTCAGCGCCAAAAGGCGATCCACTCCAGAAGCTCGATCAGTTTCTTGCTCAGAAAGATCATCGTGCGCCCGTCATGAAGGACCACATCAAAGGCGATCAGGGCCGCGAGGATCAAGCCAAGGATGAGGGCAATCCGGTTCGTCATGGCGCGGTTGTTGCCCATCCGGGCGGGGGGAGCAAGAAATTTCCCCGGATCATGCCCGCGCCACTCCTGTCAGGCGGTGTGCAACGTGACGCTGCGTGGGCTGACCTAAATCTGGCCCATCGCGGCGGCGACATCGGCCATGCGGGTCGAGAAGCCCCATTCGTTATCATACCAAGCCAGAACCCGCACAGTGCGCCCGACGACCTTGGTCTGTTCCGGGGCGAAGATCGACGATTGCTCGGTGTGGTTGAAGTCGATCGACACCTTCGGTTCCTCGTCATAGCCCAACACGCGGCTCATCGGGCCCAAGGCGGCCTCGCGCATGATCTCGTTCACATCGGCCACGGTCACGTCCTTGCCCGCCTCGAATGTCAGGTCGATGCAGGACACGTTCGGCGTCGGCACGCGCAGCGCGGTGCCATCGAGCTTTCCCTTCAACTCCGGCAACACTTCACCCAAGGCCTTGGCGGCGCCGGTCGAGGTCGGGATCACGGCCATCGCGGCGGCGCGCGCGCGGTAGAGGTCGTCGTGGCGGCGGTCGAGCGTCGGTTGATCGCCCGTGTAGGCATGGATCGTGGTCATGATGCCGCGCTCGATGCCGATGGCGTCATTCAGAACCTTCGCGATCGGGGCAAGCCCGTTGGTGGTGCAGGATCCGTTCGAGATCATGTAATCCGAGCTTTCCAGCATCTCGTCGTTCACGCCGAAGACGATGGTCTTCTGCACGTTCGTCGCGGGGGCCGAGATCAGCACCTTCTTTGCACCGCGCTCGATATGCGTTTTCGCCTTCTCGCCGTCGTTGAAGGTGCCGGTGCACTCCAGAACCACGTCGCAGCCGGACCAATCGAGCGTTTCGAGGTCATAGGTCGACATCATCTGGATCGGCCCGCGCCCCACGTCCATGGTGTTGTCGCCCAGCGTGATCTCGTCGGGATAGCGGCCATGCACGCTGTCGTATTTCAAAAGATGCGCGGCGGTTGTCAGCGGGCCGGTCGCGTTGACCTTTACCACCTGGATATCGTTGCGGCCCGATCCCGCGATCTGGGCCAAGGTGCAGCGCCCGATGCGCCCGAAGCCATTGATGCCAACGGTCACGGTCATGTCGTTTTCCCTTCGAGGTGTCGATGTCATCGCGCGATATGCCCTGCGCGTCTTTCGCCTGGGTGTCGTATACGGGAGGGGGCGGTTTCGGTCCAAGACCAAAACGCGTTATCGGCCAGTATGTTAGCGAAAACATGGCCAAAAATCGTGCGTTAGCGCGAACGATATCGGTAACTGTATGCCGTTGTATATCTCGTGGCCGACCGAGCGCGACAGGATTCGCGGCTTGCCCCGAGCCACGCAGGCTGTAACCTGCGGCAAAAGCGATTGGAGGCGATATGAGCGGACTTCTGGCTCTTCTTGACGATGTGGCAGGGATTGCCAAGGTTGCGGCGGCATCGGTGGATGATGTGGCCGCGCAGGCGTTCAAGGCCGGCTCGAAAGCAGCCGGTGCGGTGATCGACGATGCGGCGGTGACGCCGAAATACGTGACCGGCTTCGACCCCAGCCGCGAATTGCCGATCGTCGGAAAAATCGCGCTCGGGTCGATCCGCAACAAGCTCTTGATCTTGCTGCCCGCCGGGCTGTTGCTTGCCAATTTCGCACCTTGGGCAATTGCGCCGCTTTTGATGCTGGGCGGGGGCTATCTATGTTTCGAGGGGGCCGAGAAGATCTGGCACGCGCTTTTCCCGCATGACACGGTGATTGATGCGGCAGAGCATGATCCGGGCGATCCGCTTCATCTTGAGGAAGAAAAGGTGTCCGGGGCGATCAAGACCGATTTCATCCTGTCGGCGGAAATCATGACCATCGCGCTGGCCGCGATGCCCAAGTCCACCGTCTGGATGGAGGCCGCGACGCTGGCCTTGGTGGCCATCGGGATCACGGTGGTGGTCTATGGCTCGGTCGCGCTGATCGTGAAGGGCGACGATGTCGGGCTGGCCATGGCCGCGCGCGGACGGATGGGCCTGACCCGGGCCATCGGGCGCGGGCTGGTCAAGGGGATGCCGTATTTCATGAAGTTCCTGACCATTGTCGGCACCGCCGCCATGCTTTGGGTCGGGGGCAATATCATCGTGCATGCATTGCATGAAATGGGCTGGGACCCGATCTATGACCTGATTTCAAACAACGCCGACGCGGTCGGGCTCATGGTGTCTGACGGCTGGCGCGGGATCGTGGAATGGACGGCGGTCGCGGCACAGGACGGGGTGCTGGGTTTTGCCATCGGGCTTGTCCTCATCCCCATCGGCACCCGCATCATCGGTCCGGCCATTGCCGCCGTGACGGGCAAGAAACCGGCGGCGCACTGACCCAAGCGGGGCGGGGCGCGTTCCGGCTGGGCGCGGAGCATTCGCCGGGTCTTGGCAGGCGAACCGCAGCCCTAGAGCAACGTGCCGTTCAAACCCATCGTCGCCGCGACCGCCCCGATGATGAAGCCTGCCGGCAGGCTGACCAGCAGAAAGAGGGATTTAGGTTTCTTGGGCTCTTTCGAGGAGGCGACGCCCGTCTTATCCAGCGCGTTCGGCCCCGTGACCTCGAACAAAAAGAACGTGAAAACGAACACGAAGCCGAAAGGGATGAAGTAAAAGAGAACCGTCTGCACAAAGGCGGGCTCTTCGAGGCCGACCAATAAAACAATAGTCAGCCCGAGCAATGCGCCCGCGATCAGTAATGCAAACCAAATAAGCCAGTCGCCAATCTGCATCTTACGGCGGTCGCTCATAGATTGGTGCCTCGCTCCTGCAACGTTTCGCTTCAAAGAACACCTGTGGTCTGCGCTTGGCAAGTCTTTCGTCCGGTCGCGATCATGGCGCAACGGACCGGGCCGAAGACCCAATTCGGGCCATGCACCCACTTGCGCCAGTCGCCTGACCCGGCGCGCGCAGGCTTGGCGCGACGAAAAACGGGGCCCCACGGGCCCCGTTTGCGGTTTCACATGTCGGATCGGTCAGCCGAGCAGCGTGCGGACCTTTTCAACCACCGCCTCAGGCGTGATGCCGAATTCCTTGTAAAGCGTTGGCGCCGGGGCCGAAGCGCCGAAGCCCTCCATCCCGACGAAGCCCGCCTTCTTTTCCTGTCCGCGTTCGCCCAGAAGCCAGCGATCCCAGCCTGCGTCGCGCAGCGCGGCCTCAACAGCGACACGCACCGGGCCCGGCGGCAGGATCTTGCGCCGGTAGGCGTTGTCTTGCTCTGCGAAGAGCTCCATGCAAGGCATTGAAACCACGCGGGTTCCGATCCCGGCTTCATGCAGGATGTTGCGTGCGGCCATGGCGATCTCGACCTCCGACCCGGTGGCCATGAGGATCGCCTGACGCTTGCCCTCGGCCTCGGCCAGCACATAGGCACCTTTCTCGGACAGGTTGGTGTTGCGATGCTCCTTACGCAGGGTGGGAAGCCCTTGGCGCGACAGGGCCAGAACCGAGGGCGTCTTTTGCGATGTCAGCGCGATTTCCCAGGCTTCCGCGGTCTCGATCGTGTCGCAGGGGCGGAAGGTGTAGGCGTTGGGCGTGGCACGGCAAATCGCCAGATGTTCGACCGGCTGGTGGGTCGGGCCATCTTCGCCCAGCCCGATGGAATCATGGGTCATCACGTAGGTGACCGGAATGCCCATCAGGCTCGACAGCCGCATTGCGCCGCGCGCGTAGTCCACGAAGGCCATGAAGGTGCCGCCGTAGGGCCGGATGCCGCCATGCAACACCATGCCGTTCATGATCGCCGCCATGCCGTGTTCGCGGATGCCGTAATGCACGTAGCGCCCCTTGCGGGACTTCACGTCGAAGATGCCGAGATCGGCGGTGAGCGTGTTGTTCGACCCTGTGAGATCGGCGGAACCGCCGATGTTTTCCGGCATGATCGGGTTCACCACCTCGAGCACCATTTCCGAGGATTTGCGGGTGGCGACCTTCGGCGCTTCTTCGGAAATCTGTTTCTTGAGCGCCTTGATCCGGGCCGAGAGCTTTTTCGGCGGGGTGCGTGAAAAGACCCGGTCGAGCTCTTTCTGGCGCTGCTCGGACAGCTCGGCTACGCGGCCTTCCCATGCCTTGCGGTCTTCTGCCCCGCGCGCCCCAATGGCCGCCCACTGATCGCGGATTTCGCCCGGGATGGTGAAGGCCGGGTGGGGCCATCCATAAAGCTCGCGCAGCTTGACGATTTCGTTTTCCCCGAGCGGCGCGCCATGCGCCTTGGCGGTGTCCTGTTTGCCGGACCCGAAACCTATATGCGTCTTGCAGTCGATCATGGTCGGCTTCTTGGATTTCTTCGCCTCGCTCAGCACCCGGTCGATGTCGTTGGGGTCGTGACCGTCACAGGCCAGAACCTGCCAGCCCGCAGCCTGAAAGCGCTTTCGCTGGTCGGTGATGTCGGACATCGACACTTCGCCGTCGATCGAGATGTTGTTGTTGTCCCACAGCACAATAAGCTTTGAAAGTTTCTGCTTGCCGGCGAACCCGATGGCCTCGTGGCTGATCCCCTCCATGAGACAACCGTCGCCGGCGATCACGTAGGTGTAATGGTCCTGCACCTTCTTGCCAAAGCGCGCGCGCAGCATTTCTTCGGCGGTGGCCATGCCCACGGCGGTGGTGAGGCCCTGGCCCAGCGGACCCGTGGTCGTCTCGATCCCCTGGGCGTGCCCGTATTCCGGGTGTCCGGCGGTCTTGGACCCCCATTGGCGGAACGACTGGATCTGGTCGATCGTCATGTCCTCGTAGCCGGTCAGGTGCAAAAGCGCGTAGAGCAGCATCGACCCGTGGCCTGCCGACAGCACGAACCGGTCACGGTCCGGCCAATTCGGGCGCGCGGCGTCGAATTTCAGGTGGTTCTCGAAAAGCACGGTGGCGACATCGGCCATCCCCATGGGCATGCCGGGGTGGCCCGAGTTGGCGGTCTGCACGGCGTCGACCGCCAGCATGCGGATGGCGGCGGCGCGCATCCAGTGATCGGGGTGTTTTTCGCGAAGGGCGGGAATGTCCACGGGGGCAATCCTTTTTGTAATGATGGCAATGGTTGCGCTGTGCGGTCGGTTTAACAGCCATCCGGGCAAGATCAAGCGCGTCGTCCAAGTGGTTGAGGCAAAAGGGGCGCAATCGGCAAAATCATGAGATAGACTTGGCGCCAGGGCCATGTTGCATGCGATTCGCAGCCGGGTTTCGGGCCGGGTCGTTGTGCGGCACATGCCCTCAAGGAAGAAAAGGACAGGCGAAGCATGAGCGATATTTCAGAGCTTCAATCCCGCCTCGCAGCCGCACTGGACCGGATCGGGACCGGGGTCGAGCACTTGGAGCGGGTCGATGAGCAGCCACAGGACAGCGCGGCGGATGCCGACGCCCTGCGCGCCCAGCTTGATGAAGAACGCACGGCCAACGCCCAGTTGGAAGAGCGGGTGCGCACCATCAAGGAAACCCAGGACGGCACGGTCGAACGGTTGACGGTCGAGGTCGAGCGCCTCTCGGCGCTTTTGTCGACGCAAGAGGAAACGGCGGCTCGTCTGGCGCGCACGAACGAGGAATTGCGCGCCAACAATGCCGAGTTGCGCCGCGCGATCGAAGCCGGGGTGGCGGAGCCGCATCTTGTCAACAAGGCGATGATGGCCGAATTGGAGGCGCTGCGCGTCGCGCAGGGGGCCGACCGGGCCGAGGTCGAGGCGGTGTTGGGCGAATTGCACGCGATGATCGAAACCAGCCAAGGCAAGGAGGCCGAAGATGCCTGACGTGAAAATCTCGATCGGGGGACGTGACTTCGAAGTGGCCTGTGCCGAGGGCGAGGAGCATTACCTGAAATCGGCGGCGGCGATGCTGGATGCCGAAGCCCAGACCATGCTGACCCAGATCCGCCACCTGACGGAAAGCCGCATGTTGCTGATGTCGGGGTTGTTGCTGGCGGACAAGACCGCCGGTCTTGACGACAGCCTCAAGCTTGCGGAACGCAAGATCGCCGCGCTTGAAACCGAACTGGCCGAGGCGCGTGCAGCGGCAGGCGGGGTGCCTGCATCGGTGAGTGACACGATGTCGGAACTGGCCGCCCGCGCCGAAGCGATTGCGGATCAAGTCGACCGAAAGCAGGGGTGAGACGCCAAAGGCGCGGCCCCCCTTGGATCGGTCGGGGACCCGTCAGCCGTTCGCTTCGCGAATTTTCTCGGCCGCATCCTTGGAATAGGTGATCCCATTGGTCTCGAACAGCTGGTCGAGCTCACCCGACAAGGTCATCTCGGTGATGATGTCGCAGCCCCCGACGAATTCGCCCTTCACGTAAAGCTGCGGGATCGTCGGCCAATCCGAGTAATCCTTGATGCCTTGGCGAATGGTTTCGTCGGCCAAGACGTTCACGTCCTGAAACTCGACTCCCATGAAGTTGAGAACACCGGCCACGCGGGAGGAGAACCCGCATTGCGGCATTTCCTTCGTGCCCTTCATGTAGAGCACGACATCGTTGTCGGTGACGGTTGTCTTGATGGTATTTTCAGCGGTCATGATCTGGTCCTGTTCACGTTCATTCCGGGGCTTTCGTGGTCAGCGCAAGCGCGTGGAGATCGCCGTTCGGCCCGTCCATCTTGCCCTTGAGCGCGGCGTAGACGGCGCGCTGTTGCTGGACGCGGTTCATACCCGAGAAACGTGCGTCGATCACCTCGGCCGCCCAATGGTTGCCGTCTCCGGCAAGGTCGGTGATGGTGATCTTTGCGTCCGGAAACTCCGCGCGGATCAGCGCCTCGATCTCCGTTCCTGCCATGGCCATGAAGCTGTATCTCCCCTGTGTCTTCCCCCAGATGTAGAGGCACGTCGGGCGCGCCGCAAGTGGTCGCGGCTACACGAATTCGCGCAGACGGGGCAGAAAGGCCGCCAATCGGCGCGGGGCATCTGATTGCGCGAAGGCGGCAAGGCTTTCTTCGGTCCAATCGGCCTCCGGCGCATAGAGGGCCAACAAAGCCTCGCGCTCGGCCTCGTAGCTATCGGGCAGGTCCAGACGTTCGCTGACCGTCAAAAGCTCGATCCCGTCATGGATGCGCCGCATGGTCGAGAAGGCCTCGATCATGGGGCCGGTGATGGCGGGGTTTTCACGCCAGGTCTGGCCACCGAACACCTCCTGTGTGACGCGCTGACCGGCCCCGTGGCATTCGTAAAGGACGCACCCGCGAAACCCTTCGGCTTCGAGGTGCCCGTAATGTTGGCATCCCAGCTCAGAATCGAGGTTGGGGCAGGGCAGCCCGGCGGGCTTGTCCATGGCGAAGTCTTCGCCTTCGTCAAACGCCAGAGCGATGCAACACAGGGCTGCGCAATTGGCGCAATCGGAGGTCATGTCGGGAATGCGGGTCATGCGGCAGATGTGGCGCGCCATGCCTTTGGACGCAAGGGGAAACCGGGCATCCAGGCGGCGGCGCGTCCGCGCGATATGCTTAGGTCGCCTTCTCGGCAAAGCTCGTGCGGAACACGGTGGCAAGATCGGCAAGCGGGGTCTCAGAGCTTCCGTATTTCACCGAGTCGCCGGTGAATTTACCCACAGCCTCAACATGCACACGCGCGCGCCCGGCTTCAATCATGAGCGCTTCGGCCTGATCGAAATTGCAAGCGATCAGGTAGCGCCCCTGATCTTCGCCGAACAAGACCCCGGTCTCGTCGTTGTCAAGCTGAACTCCGACACCGGCCGCTTCCGCCAGCTCGAAGGCGGCAAGTGCCAGACCGCCATCGGAGAGGTCGGTGCAGGCCCGGATCATTTCGCGGTTGGCCCGGATGAAGTCGCCGTTCTTTTTCTCGACCGCAAGGTCGACATGGGGCGCGTCGCCGTCTTCGCGGTTGAATACCTCGGCCAAGAGGGCGGATTGGCCGAGATGGCCGCCGGTCTCCCCCACCACGAGGGCCACATGGCCGTCGCGCACCTCGCCCCCGATCAGGTCGGTTTCGAGGTTTTTCAAAAGCCCGATTGCCCCGATGGTGGGTGTGGGCAAGATCGCCTCGCCATCGGTCTCATTGTAAAGCGACACGTTGCCGGAGACGATGGGCATGTCGAGATAGGCGACGGCTTCGCCGATGCCCTTCAATGCGCCGACGAACTGCCCCATGATCTCGGGCTTTTCCGGGTTGCCGAAATTCAGGTTGTCGGTGGTGGCCAGCGGGGTGGCGCCCACGGCGGTGAGGTTGCGGTAGGCTTCGGCCACCGCCTGTCGCCCGCCTTCAACGGGGTTTGCGCGCACGTAGCGCGGGGTCACGTCCGAGGTGAAGGCAATGGCCTTCTCGGTGCCATGCACCCGCACGATGCCGGCCCCAAGCCCGGGGCGGCGCACGGTATCGGCCATGACCATGTGATCGTATTGCTCGTAAACCCATTGCTTGGCAGCATAATTGGGTGTCGAGATCAGCGCGCGCAACCCGTCGATCGGGTCAATCGCGGGCACGTCGTCAAGCGGCGCGGCAGGTGCTGTTTCCTCCCAGGGCCGGTCGTATTCGGGGGCATTTCCCGACAGGGCGCGCAGCGGCAGGTCCGCCATGCAGGTGCCGCCATGCAGGATCAGGAACCGGTCTTCGGCGATGGTTTCACCGACGATGGCGAAATCGAGATCCCATTTCTCGAACACCGCGCGGGCCTCGGCCTCCTTGTCCGGGTTGAGGACCATGAGCATGCGTTCCTGGCTCTCCGAGAGCATCATCTCGTAGGCGGTCATGTTCTCTTCGCGCTGGGGCACGGTGTCGAGGTTGAGCTTGATGCCCAATTCGCCCTTGTCGCCCATCTCAACGGCGGAACAGGTCAGGCCCGCCGCCCCCATATCCTGGATCGAGATCACCGCGCCGGTCGCCATGAGTTCAAGCGTTGCTTCCATCAGCCGCTTTTCGGTGAACGGGTCACCCACCTGCACGGTGGGGCGCTTTTCCTCGATGGTATCGTCGAACTCGGCGCTTGCCATGGTCGCCCCGCCGACACCGTCGCGCCCGGTCTTGGCCCCGAGATAAACCACCGGCATGCCGACGCCGGAGGCAGCGGAATAGAAGATTTTATCGCTGTCGATCAGCCCGGCGGCAAAGGCGTTCACAAGGCAATTGCCGTTGTAGGCCGCGTGAAAGCGCACCTCGCCCCCCACCGTGGGCACGCCGAAGCAATTGCCATAGCCGCCGATGCCCTCGACCACGCCGTGCACGAGCCGCTTGGTCCGGGGATGATCGAGCGCGCCGAAGGACAGCGAATTCATCGCCGCGATGGGGCGTGCGCCCATGGTGAAGACATCGCGCAGGATGCCGCCCATGCCGGTTGCCGCGCCTTGGTAGGGTTCGATGTAGGAGGGGTGGTTGTGGCTCTCCATCTTGAACACGATCGCCTGTCCATCCCCGATGTCGACGATGCCCGCGTTCTCGCCGGGTCCGCAGATAACCTGTGGGCCGTCGGTTGGCAGGGTGCGCAACCATTTCTTGGAGGACTTGTAGGAACAATGTTCGTTCCACATTGCCGAGAAGATGCCCAACTCGGTGAAATTGGGCGCGCGGTTCAGGATACGCAGGATCTCGCTATATTCTTCCGGATTAAGTCCGTGGGCGTCGATGATCTCGTCGGTGATCTCGGGCTCTTTCGTCACGGTCCATCCCCCTCGCAGCTTGCAATGCCAGCCTCATAAGCGATCAGCGGTATGGGGGGAAGAGGATGTGCTGGCAGTCCGCGCAAAAAAAACGGACAAAAAAAAGACCGGGCACGTGGCCCGGCCTGAGTCCAACAGGGAGGTGAAGACGGTCAGTGACCGGCTTCGATGATGCAAATATGGGCGATGCGATGACGGCGCAAGCACTCTATGTGCATGCCTGATATGTGTGAAGCGCATGGCTGGGCGGGGCCTTTGCATGGCTGGCCCGGATCGGGCCATCTTGGGCGCCTTGGTCAGAGCCTTTGCACGGAGAGTGGCCCGCCCGTCACTCGATGCCGATGGCCACGGCCTGTTTGCGGTGCTCCATGATTTCCTCGGTCACGAAATCGCGGAAAGCCGCGATGCGTTTGGAGGCCCGCAATTCCTCGGGATAGGCGAGGAAAACCGGGATTTCCCGGCTTTGCTCGCCGGGCAACACGCGTTCGATGTCCGGGAAATCCTGCAGGATATAGTCCGGCAGAACACCGATCCCGAGACCGTTCAGCACCGCTTGCAAGACCCCGAAATAGTTGTTCACTGTCAAAAGCGTTTCGATGTTGTGGGTCAGGATTTCCTGAGTGAAGGTCGAGCCCGCGCTCACCTGCGCCGAATTGACGTTCTGGCAGATGATGCGGTGTTTCGACAGGTCCTCCATCGATTGCGGTCGACCGTGTTCGTCAAGGTAGCCCGGGCTGGCATAAAGGCGCATGTTCACGGTCATAAGCTTTCGGCGGATGAGGTCGGCCTGCGAGGGTTCCTTCAACCGGATGGCCACGTCCGCTTCGCGCATCGGCAGGTCGAGAACACGCTCTTCCAGCATCAGGTCGATCTTCAGCTCGGGGTGCTTCTCATAAAGCTTGGGAAGCCGTGGCGCGAGCCAAAGCGAGCCGAAGCCGGTCGTCGTGGTGACCCGCAGTTCGCCGAACACCTCTTCCTTGGAGTCGCGAATGCGCGCCACTGCCGCGTCAAGCCGCTGAACCATCGCGCGGGTGGCATCAAACAAAAGCTCGCCCTGTTCGGTGAGAATCAGGCCCCGTGCGTGTCGGTGGAAAAGCGTGGCGTTCAGGGTCTCTTCCAGCCCGCGAATCTGTCGCGACACCGCGGATTGGCTCAGGTTGAGCGCCTCACCCGCATGGGTCAGGCTGCCCGCATCCGCGACCCCATGGAAGATTCTGAGCTTATCCCAATCCATGGCGTAATTATCTACCTGATCCCACCCGTATTTCGAAATGGTCTTTTCAGAAGTTTTCTTGAATTGCCAGCTTTCTACCAAGGTTTTTTAAATTTGTCTTGGGGGCGGCCATCGCCTAGCCTGATTATGCTTAATCCATGACCGGAGGCGCGTGATGATACGGCAGGATGTGTCCCTTGGGGACCGGTTCGATCTTTCCAAAACCCCCGTCCTATTGAACGGCACACAGGCGCTCGTGCGCCTGATGCTGATGCAATCGGCGCGCGACCGGGCGGCAGGCCACACCACGGCGGGCTATGTCACCGGGTATCGCGGATCGCCCTTGGGTGGCGTCGACAGCTGGATGATGCGCGCGGCGCGCGAGCTGTCGGCGGCGGACGTGCGGTTCGATCCGGGGCTCAATGAAGACCTCGCAGCGACCGCGCTCTGGGGCGCACAGCAGGCCGAATTGCGCGGTGAGGGCAAATTCGACGGGGTCTTTGGCCTTTGGTATGGCAAGGGGCCGGGGGTGGACCGCACCGGCGACGTGATGCGGCATGCGAACATGGCCGGCTCATCGGCGCTTGGCGGTGTGCTCATGGCCATGGGCGATGACCATACCGGCGAAAGCTCGACCGTGTTGCACCAATCCGACTGGGCGATGGTGGATGCCTATCTGCCGGTCCTGTCGCCCGCCGGGGTGCAGGAAATCCTCGATCTGGGCATATACGGTTACGGCCTGTCGCGATTTGCCGGGGTCTGGGCGGGTCTGAAGCTGATGAAAGACACGGTCGAGGCGACGGCGGTGGTCGATGGCCGGGCTGATCGCATGCAGCTTGTCACACCAGAGTTCGAGATGCCCGATGGCGGGCTCAATATCCGGCTGGTCGATGACCGGATCGTGCAGGAAGCACGCATGATCGACTACAAACGCTTTGCCGCCGAGGCCTATGCCCGTGCCAACCGGATCGACCGGCGGGTCTGGGGCAAACGGGGCGCGCGGATCGGTTTCGTCGCGGCGGGCAAAAACTGGCTCGACCTTGTGCATGCGCTGACGCTTCTTGGGATCGACGAGACCGAGGCCGAGCGGCTGGGTATCACGACATACAAGGTCGCGCAGACCTGGCCGCTCGACATGGAAAGCTTCCATGAATTCGCCGAAGGTCTCGACCTTGTCGTGGTGGTGGAAGAAAAGCGCAAGCTGATCGAGGTGCAGATCAAGGAGGCCATATTCGATGATCGGCGCGGGCGCCGCGTCTATGGCTGGCACAAAGGCGACCGCTGGGAGCAGGGGCGCCAGATCGAGTTGTTTCCGACCCGCTATGCGCTCGACCCGATGTATATCGCCGAAAAGATCGGGGGCGTTCTGATCGAAGAGGGGCGCGATACCGACAGCATCCGGGCGGGCATGGCCAACGTGGCCGAGGCCAAGAAGGCCGACAATGCCGAAGCCATCGCGGCCCGGTTGCCTTATTTCTGCTCGGGCTGCCCGCATAACACCTCGACACGCCTACCCGAAGGAAGCCGGGCCTATGCCGGGATCGGGTGCCACTACATGGTGCAATGGATGGATCGCGACACGCTCGGGTTTACGCACATGGGGGGTGAGGGCGCGAACTGGATCGGGGAGGCCCCGTTTTCAACCCGTGAGCACGTGTTTCAGAACCTCGGGGACGGCACCTATAACCACTCGGGCATTCAGGCGGTGCGCGCGGCGATCGCGGCGGGCACCAATATCACCTTCAAGATCCTCTACAACGATGCCGTTGCCATGACCGGCGGACAGGCCAACGAGGGCGGTCTCGATGCCTTGCGGATCGCGAAAGAGATGGTTGCGGCCGGGGTGGAAAAGCTCGTCGTCGTCCACGACCCCAAGGAGGGCTTGGACACCAGCGCCTTTGGGCGCGAGGTCGAGATCCGCGAACGCGACGACATGGACAAGGTCCAGCGGGATTTGCGCGAGATAAAGGGCGTGACGGTTCTTCTTTACGTGCAGACCTGCGCGGCCGAGAAACGGCGGCGGCGCAAACGGGGCACGTTTCCCGACCCGGATCGTCGGGTGATGATCAATACCGACATCTGCGAAGGCTGCGGTGATTGCGGGGTGCAGTCGAACTGCGTCTCGATCGTGCCGGTTGAAACCGAACTGGGGCGAAAGCGCGCCATCGACCAATCGAGCTGCAACAAGGATTTCTCCTGCCTGAAAGGGTTCTGTCCGAGCTTCGTCACGGTCGAGGGCGGCACGCCGAAAAAACACGTCGCGGCGGCGTTCGATCTGCCCGAGGTGCCGTTGCCGACCCTGCCGGCCATCGACGGCACATGGAACACGGTGATCACCGGGGTGGGGGGCACCGGGGTCGTCACCATCGGCGCGATCATGGCGCAGGCCGCGCATATCGACGGGAAAGGCGCGGGGATGATGGAGATGGCCGGTTTGGCCCAGAAGGGCGGCGCGGTTCTTGTGCATCTGCGGCTGGCTGAGCGGCCCGAAGACATCTCGGCGATCCGCGTGGCCACGGGCGAATGCGACGCCTTGATTGGGGGCGAGTTGGTGGTGTCGGCCAGCCCACAGACACTGGGTCTTACGCGGGTCGGGCGAACCGGTGGCGTGGTCGACAGCCACGAGATCGTCACCGGCGATTTCACCCGGGACACGGAATTCACCATTCCCGGCGACCGGTTGGAGTTATCGCTGCAAGCGCGGCTCAAGGACAAGCTGATCCTGTTCGATGCGACCGAGCTTGCCGGGGCGCTTCTGGGCGACAGCATCTTCTCGAACATGATGGTGCTCGGGGCTGCGTGGCAGGCGGGGCTGGTGCCGATCAGCCGGGAGGCCATGATGCAGGCCATTGATCTGAACGGGCAGGCCCCCGATAAAAACAAGCGCGCCTTCGAGACCGGGCGCTGGGTCGCGCATGATCCGAAGGCCGCGCATGACATGGCGGCAGTGGAGACCGAGGATGAGGGGCCGATGACGCTGGAGGATCGCATCGGCTACCGTGACGCCCATTTGACACGCTACCAGAACGCCGCCCTGTCGCGCCGTTACCGCGCGCTGGTTGACCGCGCGCCGAATGAAGCGATGCGCGAAGCAATCGCGCTCGGGTATCACAAGCTCTTGTCATACAAGGATGAATACGAGGTCGCGCGCCTGTTGCGCGACACCCGGCAGAAGGCCGAGGCGGCGTTTGACGGGGATCTTAAGCTCTCCGTCCATCTCGCCCCGCCTTTTCTTGGGAAGGACGGGCCGGGGGGACGCCCCGCAAAGCGCCGTTTTGGCGAGGTCTGGGTCAAGCTTCTCGGCATCCTGCCCCGGCTCAAAGGGTTGCGCGGCACCGCGCTCGACCCCTTCGGCTACACGGCAGAACGGCGTCTTGAGCGCGCCCTGATCACGCAATACGAGGCCGACATGGAGGTTGTGCTGGAGAATTGGGAGGCGGGCGATCCCGAGGCGGCGGTCGCGCTGGCGCAGTTGCCCATGAGCATCCGGGGGTTCGGCCCGGTCAAGGAAGATAACGAGGCAAAGGCCGCGAAACGGCGCGAAGAGCTTTTGCAGGCGTTCCACCAAGGTCCAGACGTGGCGGTGCAGGCGGCGCAGTAGTGTCACGATACCGTCATGAAAAACTGGCATTTGCACCGGATCAACCGGTCGGGGCGAATGCAGGGCGCAACACGCGACATATCTTATGCGCACACGCTTGATGGGCGCTCGACTCGCGCCTTGGTGCGGATGCTGGAAAACGTCACCGGGCGTCACCGCCTGATCCTTCGCGCGCGCGGGTATGAAGACCAGCTGGCCGTTGGCGAGGATTTCTGGAGTGTGATGACCGACCGGTTCGGGATCGAACCGCGGATCGGCGGGGCCGGGATCGACGGATTGCGCGGCCCCGGGCCCTGCGTCGTGGTGGCAAACCATCCCTACGGCATTCTCGACGGGCTCTTGATGGGCCACATCCTGCGGCAGGCGCGCGGCGATGGGTTCCGAATTCTGGCGCACGAGGTGTTCTCGCGCGCCCCGGAACTGGAAAAGATCATCCTGCCGATCGATTTCTCGGGCACCGCCGAGGCCGCGCGGCGCAATATCGAAACCCGTCGTAGCGCGCAGGCCTTCTTGCAGGCGGGCGGGGCAATCGGCGTCTTTCCCGGCGGCACCGTGTCGACCGCGCCCACGCCTTTTGGCCGACCGATGGATCCGGCATGGCGGCTTTTTACAGCAAAAATGGTGTCACGCTCCGGGGCCTCGGTCGTGCCGGTTTTTTTCGGGGGGCAGAATTCGCGCCTGTTCCAACTTGCCAGCCACATCTCGACCCCATTGCGCATGGGGCTGTTGATCAGGGAGTTCGGCGCGCGGGTCGATGGCCCGGTGCCCGCGATCATTGGCCCGATGATCGCACATGCGCAGCTTGCGCAATTCCGCGCTGCGCCGAAATCCATGATGGATTTCCTGCGCGAACGGACCTATGCCTTGTCGCCGGAACCGGTAGATTGGCGCGCCACCGGCTTTGATTTCGAGACAGGGCGCGGGGCATAGACGGCGTAAGGGCAAAAGCATGGCGGTAGGGATTTTTGACTCCGGGCTTGGCGGGCTCACGGTGCTGGACGCGGTGAGGAAACGTCTGCCCGAGGTGCCCTTTGTCTATTACGGCGACAACGCGCATGCGCCCTACGGCGTGCGCGACGCGGATGATGTCTATGACCTGACGACAAAGGCGGTTTCGCGGTTGTGGGACGAGGGCTGTGATCTTGTCATCCTGGCCTGTAACACCGCCTCGGCTGCTGCCCTGCGCCGGATGCAGGAAAGTTGGCTTCCTGCCGACAAGCGGGTGCTGGGCGTCTTCGTGCCGCTGATCGAGGCGCTGACGGAACGCAAGTGGGGTGACAATTCCCCGCCGCGCGAAGTGGCGGTGAAGCATGTGGCCCTGTTCGCGACACCGGCCACCGTGGCGAGCCGGGCGTTTCAACGCGAACTGGCGTTTCGCGCGATTGGCGTCGATGTCGAAGCACAGGCTTGCGGCGGGGTCGTGGATGCGATCGAAGAGGGCGACATGATCCTGGCCGATGCGCTTGTGCGCAGCCATGTCGATGCGCTGAAGCGCAAGATGCCCAAACCCGAGGCCGCGATCCTGGGATGCACGCATTACCCCATCGTGGCGGAGGCGTTTCAGGAGGCATTGGGCCCCGATGTCACGGTCTACAGCCAAGCCGCGCTGGTGGCCGCGAGCCTTGCCGATTACCTAGAACGCCACCCCAACATGATGGGCACGGGCGAAACGTCGAAATTCCTGACCACCGGCAACCCGGAGAAGGTGTCGGACGGCGCGACGCGATTCCTGCGACGAAAGATCGCCTTTGATCCCGCATGAATTGCGCGACCGGGTGAAACACCCTACATATCCTGACTGAACAAGGCGCGAGAGACATGACTCACAAGATCGCCATCCTCGGCGCGTCGGGCTACACCGGCGCAGAATTGACGCGGCTCATCGCCACGCATCCCAGCTTCGAGATCGTCGCATTGTCGGCGGACCGAAAAGCGGGGCTGGAGATGGCCGAAGTCTATCCGCATCTGCGCGCCTATGATCTTCCCGTGCTGGTGAAGATGGAGGACATCGACTTTTCCAAGGTCGATCTGGTCTTTGCCGCCCTGCCGCATGGGTTGAGCCAAGCGTTGGTGCGCGATCTGCCGACCACGGTGAAGGTTGTCGATCTGGGCGCAGATTTCAGGCTCAGGGATCCGGCGGATTATGAAAAATGGTACGGGGCCGAACATGTGGCCCCCGCGCTTCAGGCAGACGCGGTCTACGGGCTGACCGAGTTCTACCGTGACGAGATCCGGGAAGCGCGTCTGGTGGCCGGGACGGGCTGCAACGCGGCGACCGTGCAATATGCCTTGCGTCCGTTGATCAAGGATCGGCTGATCGACCTTGACCGGATCATCTGCGACCTCAAGAACGGGGTGTCCGGGGCCGGGCGGTCGCTCAAGGAAAACATGCTTTTTGCCGAGCGCTCGATGGATGTGACGGGCTATGCGCAGGGCGGCAAACACCGTCACCTTGGCGAGTTTGATCAGGAATTCAGCGCCTTGGCGGGGCGCAAGGTCGAGATCATCTTTACCCCGCATCTGGTTCCGATCAATCGCGGGATCATCGCCGATTGCTATGTCGAAGGCGACCCGAAGGCGATCCACAACAGCCTTGTCGCGCGCTACGAGACCGAGCCTTTCATCACGGTCCTGCCGTACGGGCAGGCGCCGGGAATGGGGCATGTGACCGGGTCGAACCAATGCCACATCGGCGTCGTCGGGGACCGGGTGCCGGGCCGGGCGTTGGTGGTGTCGACCCTCGACAACCTTGCCAAGGGGTCGAGCGGGCAGGCGATACAGAACGCGAATTTGATGCTTGGTGAGGATGAGACGGCGGGTCTGAGGCTTGCCCCGATTTTCCCGTGAGCGATACTGTCGATAGCTTTGCCGCGGTGTCACGCGGTGAACCCGAAAAGAGGAATGTGACATGGCAGGTATGAAAAGCCTGAAGAAACGTAGGCGGATCCAGATCGTTCTGGTCAGTTTCGTGGCCCTTGCCCTTGCAACCGGGCTGATCGGCTATGCCTTCCGAGACGGGATCAACTATTTCCGGTCGCCAAGCGAAATTCTCGCAGCGCCGCCGGAACCGAGCGAGGTGTTTCGCATCGGCGGGCTGGTCGAAGAGGGCACCTTGGTGCGCGGTGAAAGCGAAACGGTGCGCTTTTCGGTCACCGATGGCGGGGCCTCGATCCCGGTCACCTTCACCGGCGTTTTGCCGGACCTGTTCGGTGAAAATCAGGGCATGGTCGGCACCGGGTCTTACACGGACGGGGTCTTCCTCGCCTCCGACATCTTGGCCAAGCATGACGAAGAATACATGCCCAGCGAGGTGGTCGACAGCCTAAAGGAACAGGGGGTCTACAAGGACCCGAACTCCTGATTACAGGGGCTTTAACCATTTGACCTGACCCTGATCCTCGCAGTCACAAACGCGAGGCACAGGCAGATGATTTCGGTTCGAGAGATCGCCGAGGCGATCGTCGCCCGCGAGGGCGGGTATGTGAACGACCCCGATGATCCGGGCGGGGCGACGAAATATGGCGTGACCATCGGAACCATGCGACGGCTCGGGATGGACCTGACCGGCGATGGCCAGATCACGACCGAGGACGTCAAGAGCCTGACGCGCGCCGATGCGACCGATATTTTCGTGCGCCATTACTTCGAGGAACCGGGGATCGCGCACTTGCCCGAGGCGCTTCAGGCTTCGGTTTTCGACATGTATGTGAATGCCGGGTCGAACGCGGTGCGCATCCTTCAGCGTCTGTTGATTAAGATGGGTTTTCCCGTCGCGGTCGACGGGGCCATTGGGCCGCAAACGGCGGCGGCGGCGCAGGCGGCTGCGCAGAAGGCCCCGGATCACATCGCGGATGCCTATGGCATCGAGCGGCGCAATTACTACTACCGCCTTGCCGACCGGACCCCATCGAGCCGCAAATACGCGCGCCGCCGCGATGGTGGGAAGGGTGGCTGGATCAAGCGCGCCGAGGAATTCATCTCGCCCAAGTACCATTTCACCGAGGCCGAGCATCGCGCGCGGGTGTCGGCATGGGGTTGATCGACGGGGCGATGGGGCTGGTGTTCGGTGGTGGGCGCAACGTGGTGCGCGACACCGTGGGCGTCTTTCGCGAAAACGCCGAAGCACAGGCCCAACGCGAGGCGGCGCTGCAATCGGCGGCCCTTGGGCAATTCGCGTCTGAGTTCGCTCTGCCCAAGAAGAGCGGCTGGGACAGGTTCATCGACGGGCTGAACCGCATCCCGCGCCCCGCGCTCGCGCTTGGCACGCTGGGGCTTTTCATCTCGGCGATGCTGGACCCGGTCTGGTTCGCGGCGCGCATGAACGGGATCGCGCTTGTGCCCGAGCCGCTTTGGTGGCTGCTCGGAGCCATCGTGAGCTTTTATTTCGGGGCGCGCCACCAGGTGAAAAGCCAGGAGTTTCAGCGCTCTATCGCGACCACGGTCGCCGCGACCCCGAATGTGATGCGCAATCTCGATGTGCTTGAGAGGCTTGGTGACAGGGCGGATCACCCCGCAGATGACGCGCCCAATCCCGCCATTGCCGACTGGACCCGCGATGCCCGCTGACATGGTGTTCAGGGTTCTGTCGGACCACGGCCCATGGGTTCTTCTGGTCTTCTACCTGCTGTGGCGGGATTTGCAGAAGGATCAGGCGACGCGCGCCGTGCTCGACAAAAACTCGGCCATCCTCATCGAGATCACCACCATTATCCGGGAGCGGCTTCCGGCCCGGGGGCGCGACCTGTGACCCGGCGTCTTCAAAGATGGGCGCATTGGGGCTGGGCGCTGCTTGCAGGGGTGAAACTGTCGCGCGCTCTGGAACGGCACCAGCAGGCGGCGGATACACTGGACCGTGCCGTGCGAGAGGTTTTGGGACATGAAACAGGCGATATCGCTCACGGTTCTGACCGTCATCGCGCTTGAGCTGGCCTTTGTCGGGTTGGGATATGACACGGTGGCCGACATCACCTATGGCACGATCGCGGTGATGGCGCTTTTGATCGCGGGCACGTTTTTGTGGCTGTGGTTCGAACGCACGACGCCGCTTGCCATCGGAATGGCGATCTCGTGGCTTGGGATCGCATGGGTCGCGGGCTGGTGGTGGGCCTATAGCCTTATGGGCGCACCGGGTTGGGCCGTGGCCCATCCGGGTCTTTTCGTGATCCTCGCCTTCCCCATCGTGGGGGCGATCCTGCATTTCGCCGTGATCCAAAGAAGCTTCGGGTTTCACGGGCTGCATTTCCTGTGGCCCGCCATCGGCGCGCTTGCGGTGTCGATTGCGGTCTACCTCGGGTCGCACGCGGGCTGACCCCGGCTCCGGTTACGGTGGCCGGGAGGGGGAGACACGGCGGGGGCAGAGCCCCGATGTGTCTGTTATGGTGTCAGCGCCTGCGCCAAGACGAATGTCGGCGATTGGATGGGCGCATTGCTACTTGTGCCCAGCCCCTGTGCTTGAACCTGACTCGCCAGCGCGCCAAGCGCGGCAACGCCCACAAGAACCAGATTGCGAGATCTGCGTTTCATCCTGCTCTCCTCAGTATCCAGGGTTTTTGCCCCCGTTTTTGTATCTTTAGGATAGCTATGAGCGGCTTATTTTGCAATCATTTCGTGATTAGCCACAGGATATTGGGCGTCTTTCGAGATTTGGTATGTTGGGACGTTTTGCATGGACACTGTCCGGGGCCACCGCGTAAACCCCCGACAGCACCGCGTGCCTCGTGCGGCTTAGAATTGAATGGCCAGGCCGGTCCAGACACGTCCGCCGACCGTCAGGTCGCTGTCTTGGCTTTCGTCTGCATCGCGAGATGACACAACCTTGCGCGACTTCGGGATTGGCGGGGCTTTGGCTGGACGGCGGTTGGCCGCGTCGCGCAGGGCTTGGCCGGGCGGGGCGCTCCACCCAAAAATCGGATCGGTCTGTCCGGACCGCGCCATGCCCGTGGGCCCGTCTTGGGCCAGCGCGGGTGCAATACATAGGGCAATAAGCGCGAGTGTGAGCCGGATCATGAGATCAATGTGCCATGAACCACGCGGCAGGGCGAGCCTGCCGCGTGCAAGATCATCAGAACGAGTATGTCAGGCCGACCTTGCCAACATAGTTGGCCGCGCCGCCCCCGGTCGGCTGGTAGCGATCGACGCCAGTGCGCAGGGATGCGCCACCGCCGAGATCGTATTGCGCGCCCGCGCCAACGGTCCAGACCGTGGTGCCGGTCCCGTCGATCCCGGCCCCGACCGAGGCATAGGGCATGAAGGGGGAGCCGAAGTCATAACCAAGACGCGCGGCCCCGGTGTAAACGGTCGGCCCGCCGGAGGGGCGATAGACGTCGGCCTCGATGCCCGCATAGGCGCCGGGGCTGAATTC
This sequence comes from Maritimibacter sp., assembly GCA_011389895.1. Taxonomy (GTDB): domain Bacteria; phylum Pseudomonadota; class Alphaproteobacteria; order Rhodobacterales; family Rhodobacteraceae; genus Maritimibacter. The sequence continues at coordinate 124,973 of JAABTN010000002.1, forward strand.
GAACAGATACCCGGCCTGACCGCCAAACCCGTAGGTGTTGGGCGTGGTGGAGAAATTGCCGGAGCCATAGGCGCCGAGGTAGAAGCCATCGAAGTCGCCAGCGGCAGCGGGGCCTGCCATCGTGGCAAATCCAACCGCGGTCGCGAGGAGCGCGGGTTTAAGGGTGTGTGTCATGGTGCCTCCATTTGTTTCGGGACGGTCCTTTGCGGCCATTCCCATTGTCTTTTCCTATCCCGCCCGGATGTTACCCACATGTTGGCCCGGTTGGAGGGGGTTCCAAGACCCGCGCTCCCGCTTCGGCGGCTGTCCGCCAAGACACGCCGATCTGCTCTGCGGCAATCCGCGCATGACAAAACCGCGACTTTGGCGCGCAGGCCATTGGCGGCCACGATCAAAAGCTCTAAAACCTCTGCATGATTGCAGAACTTGGACATATGGCACTGATCCTCGCCTTCGGCGTGGCCTTCGTGCAGATGATCGTGCCGCTGGTCGGTGCATGGCGTGGCTGGTCGGGATGGATGGCGGTGGCGGTGCCTGCCGCGACCCTTCAATTCCTGCTTATCGCGGCCTCTTTCGCCGCCTTGACCTATTCCTTCGTGGTGTCCGATTTCTCGCTGCAACTGGTGGTGCAGAATTCGCACAGCGCCAAGCCGATGCTCTACAAGGTGTCGGGGGTCTGGGGGAATCACGAGGGCTCGATGCTGCTCTGGGTGCTGATCGTCGTGTTGTTCGGGGGCATGGCGGCCTGGTTCGGCGGCGGGCTTCCCCCGAAGCTCAAGGCGCGGGTTCTGAGCGTTCAATCGGCCATCGGCGTCGCCTTCATGGCTTTTATCCTGTTTACCTCGAACCCGTTCACCCGCGTGGCACAACCGCCGTTCGACGGGCGTGATCTCAACCCGTTGCTGCAAGACCCCGGGTTGGCCTTTCACCCACCGTTCCTTTATCTCGGCTACGTCGGGCTTTCGATGTCCTTCAGCTTCGCGGTCGCCGCCCTGATCGAGGGGCGGGTCGATGCCGCCTGGGCCCGTTGGGTGCGGCCCTGGACCCTTGCGGCCTGGGTGTTCTTGACCATCGGCATCGCGCTTGGATCATGGTGGGCTTATTACGAGCTTGGCTGGGGCGGGTTCTGGTTCTGGGATCCGGTCGAGAACGCGTCTTTCATGCCGTGGCTCTTTGCCGCCGCGCTCCTGCATTCCGCGATCGTGGTGGAAAAGCGCGAGGCTTTGAAAAGTTGGACCATTCTCTTGGCGATCCTCGCCTTCGGGTTCTCGCTGATCGGCACGTTCTTGGTCCGCTCGGGCGTCATCACTTCGGTGCATGCCTTTGCCAACGACCCGGAGCGGGGGGTGTTCATCCTGATGATCCTCGGATTTTTCACCGGCGGTGCGCTCGTGCTCTATGCGTTCCGTGCGCACGCGATGGAGGCCAAGGGCGTCTTTGGCATGGTCAGCCGGGAAAGCGCGCTGGTGTTCAACAACATCCTGCTCGCGGTGTCGTCGATCGTTGTCTTTATCGGGACGATCTGGCCATTGGTGGCAGAGATGTTCTTTGACCGTACGCTGTCGGTCGGGGCCCCGTTCTTCGAGGCGGCGTTCACCCCGTTCATGGTGGTGCTCGCCATCGCGCTTCCGATCGGGACGATGATGCCATGGAAACGCGCAAAGCTGGGCAAGGCGGTGAAACCCCTGATCCCGGCCTTCGTGCTCGCCGTCGCGATGTTCCTGTTTGTCTGGGCGGTGCAGAGCGAACGCACCATCCTTGGCCCGGTCGGCTTCCTCCTTGGGGTCTGGCTGGTGGCCGGGGCGATGACCGACCTGTGGAACCGGCTGGGGCGCGGGGCGCTGTCTTACCGGCTCTCCCGGCTTGCACGCCTGCCGCGTGCCGATTGGGGGCGGGTCACGGCCCATGCCGGGCTTGGGATTGTCTTCATGGGCATATCCGGGCTGATGGCCTGGGAGGTTGAGGATATACGCGTGGCGCAATCGGCCGAACCCTTCGAGGTCGCCGGGCTCGAGGTCATGGTGCAGCAAGTGCGCGAGGTGCGCGGGCCGAACTATTTCTCGACCATGGCCGATATCCGCATTTCGCAGGATGGCCGCACGCTTGCCGTGTTGAGCCCAGAGAAGCGGGTCTATCCGGTGCAGGCCATGCCGACCACAGAGGCCGCGATCCTGAACGGCTTCTGGCGCGATATCTACGTGGTCATCGGGGATCCGCAGGACAGCGGCGGCTATGCGGTGCGCACCTTTATCAAACCTTTCGCGAACTGGATCTGGGCCGGGTCGATCATCATGGCGCTTGGCGGTCTTCTGAGCCTGTCGGACCGGCGTTACAGGGTCGCGGCAGGCGCGGCGCGCAGGCCACGGATGCAAGGGATGCCTGCGGAATGAAACATCTGATCTTCGTGCTTTTGCTCATCGCCGGTCCGGCCTTTGCCGTGACGCCCGACGAGGTGCTGGATGACCCGGCGCTTGAAAACCGGGCGCGCGAGGTGTCGGCGGGCCTGCGCTGTGTCGTGTGCCGGGGCGAGAACATCGATGAAAGCAATGCCGAGATCGCGCGCGATCTGCGGCTGTTGGTGCGCGAACGACTGCTGGCCGGGGACACGAACGAAGAAGTCATCGATTTCGTGGTCGAGCGGTATGGCGAATACGTCTTGATGAAGCCGACGACCGATGGGGCCAATATCCTCCTTTGGGGGGCCGGGCCCGCGTTGTTTCTGTTCGCGGCTTTCAGTGCCCTTCTTTACGTTCGGGGGCGCAGCGTGGCCACCGGGCCTGGCGACGATGGTTTGACCGAGCAAGAACAGGCGCGGCTCACGGAATTGACCGGCAAGTCCGACGGGTGACGGTGCGTTCGCCTTTCCTTTGGGGCGCGCGTTGCTAGGGTGTGCCAAATCAAAGGAGGCCCGATGGACTACGAGACGATTCTTTACGAGCTGTCAGGCGGTGTTGCGACAATCACGCTGAACCGGCCCGACAAGATGAACGCGCTGACATCGCAAATGCGGGCAGAGCTGGCCCATGCGGTGAAGCGCGCCGGTCAAGCCGGGCGCGTGGTCGTTCTGACCGGTGCGGGCAAGGCTTTCTGTTCCGGTCAGGATCTTGGCCAGACCACCGGGGGGGCCGATGCGCTTGAGCTTGAGCGGCTGCTCAGGGACGAATACGAACCCATCGTGCGCGCGATTGTCGAAGCCCCGGTGCCGGTCATCTCGGCGGTGAACGGACCTGCCGCGGGGGCCGGGGCGAATATCGCCTTGGCCGCGGACGTGGTGATTGCCAGCCAATCCGCTTATTTCCTGCAAGCCTTCTCGAAAATCGGGTTGATCCCGGATGCGGGCGGCACCTATGTGCTGCCGCGCCAGATCGGGCTGGCCCGGGCCATGGGGGCCGCGCTTTTCGCGGAAAAGATCAGCGCTGCGCAGGCGGCGGATTGGGGCATGATCTGGGAAGCCGTGGACGATTCGGATTTCGAGGCCCATTGGCACGCGCGTGCCGATTATCTCGCCCAAGGCCCGACGCTGGCCTATCGCGGGATCAAGGACACCATGCGCGCCTCGCTTGGCAACAGTCTCGACACGCAGCTTGAGATGGAAGCACAGGTGCAGGGCAAATGCGGCACGTCGCGGGACGCGAAAGAGGGCATCCTGTCCTTTCTTGAAAAGCGCTCCCCCGACTTCGAGGGCCGGTAGGAAACCGCGCAGGGAGGCCTGACGCCTGTGGAAGACGAACAAGGGCCGCCCGGATGGAGCGGCCCTTTCTATTGGGTCCAGGCTGAAGCCTTCAGCGCGGCGCGGCGCAGGCGATCAGCGGTCTTCGACGTCCACGTAATTGCGCTGGGTTTCGCCCAGGTAAAGCTGGCGCGGGCGACCAATTTTCTGGCCCGGGTCCGTCACCATCTCTTTCCACTGCGAAATCCAGCCGACGGTGCGCGACAACGCAAAGATCGGCGTGAACATCGCGGTCGGGAACCCCATCGCCTCTAGGATGATGCCGGAGTAGAAATCCACGTTCGGAAACAGCTTCTTCTCGGTGAAATAGGGGTCTTCCAGGGCTTGGCGCTCAAGCTCTTTCGCGACCTGCAGGGTCGGGTTGTTTTCGATCCCCATGAGATCGAGAACCTCGTCCGCCGATTGCTTCATCACCTTCGCGCGCGGGTCGAAATTCTTGTAGACCCGGTGCCCGAAGCCCATGAGCCGGAAGGGGTCATCCTTGTCCTTCGCGCGGGCGATAAATTCGGGGATACGGTCGACCGTGCCAATCTCCTTGAGCATCTCGAGACAGGCTTGGTTGGCCCCGCCATGGGCCGGCCCCCAGAGACAGGCAATGCCCGCCGCGATACAGGCAAAGGGGTTCGCCCCCGAAGACCCGGCAAGACGCACGGTCGAGGTCGAGGCGTTCTGTTCATGATCGGCATGCAGGGTGAAGATCCGGTCCATGGCGCGGCTCAGGATCGGGTTCGGAACATACTCCTCCGCTGGCACCGAAAAGCACATGTGCAGGAAATTCGACGCGTAATCGAGGTCGTTTCGCGGATACACGAAGGGCTGCCCGATGGTGTATTTATACGCCATCGCGGCAATCGTCGGCATCTTCGCGATCATCCGGATCGAGGCGACTTCACGCTGCCACGGGTCCGAGATGTCGGTGGAATCGTGGTAGAAGGCCGACAGCGCCCCCACGGTGCCGACCATGATCGCCATCGGGTGCGCGTCGCGGCGGAACCCCTTGAAGAAATTTATCATTTGCTCGTGCACCATCGTATGACGGGTCACGCGGTATTCGAAATCCTCGATCTCGGCGGCGGTCGGCAGGTAGCCGTAAAGCAAGAGAAAGCAGACCTCGAGGAAATGCGACTTCGAGGCGAGCTGGTCGATCGGGTAGCCGCGATGCAAAAGCTCGCCCTTTGCACCATCGATGAAGGTAATCGTCGAATCGCAAGCGGCGGTCGAGGTGAAGCCCGGATCATAAGTGAACACGTTGCCTTGCGCGTAAAGCTTGGTGATGTCGATCACATCCGGCCCGACCGAGGGGGAATGCATGGGAAGCTCGATTTCCGTGTCACCGAAGCTCAGTTTCGCCGTGCGCGTCTGCTCTGTCATTCCCTGGATCCCTTTCGTAGCGGCCCGAACGGCCCGTTTGGTTTACGCACTGGCATCGTGAAGCCGGGCGATCGTTTCATCCCGTCCAAGAACCAGCATCATGTCAAAGACGCTCGGCGTCGCGGCGCGTCCTGCAAGCGCGGCCCTGAGAGGGCCTGCCAGCTTGCCGAATTTGATATCCCGGTCCTCGGCGGCCCGGTTCAGGATAGCCTCCAATTCGTCGCGCTTCCAGCTAGCAGTTTGCAGGTGCGGCGTCAATTCTGACAGTATACGACGGGATACATCATCGAGGTTCCCGGCGGCCTTCTCGTCGATCTCCAAAGGGCGTTCCGTCAGAATAAAGTGGGCCTTGTCAATGATTTGCGGAAGTGTCTTCGCGCCGTTTCGGGCGAAGGGCAGGGCCGCGTGCAATCCTGTCCTCTGACGTTTGGTCAGCTCGGGTTTCCCCGTGAGAGTCCGGAAATCCTGCACCTGCGAAAAAAGCGCGTCAATATCCATCATCGCGATGTGCTGGCCGGAAATGTGATCAAGTTTCTTGAAATCGAACCGCGCCGCGCCCTTGCCGATGCCGCCAAGGTCGAACCAATCGCGCGCCTGGGCGTCCGTGAACACCTCGTCATCGCCATGCGACCAGCCGAGGCGGGCAAGGTAATTGCGCATCGCGGCGGCGGGATACCCCATCGCCTGGTATTCTTCGACGCCAAGCGCCCCGTGGCGTTTCGAAAGCTTCTTGCCATCGGGGCCGTGGATCAACGGGATATGGGCGAAGGTCGGCACGTCCCAGCCCATCGCTTGGTAGACAAGCTGTTGGCGCGCGGCGTTGTTAAGATGGTCGTCGCCCCGGATCACGTGGGTGACGCCCATGTCGTGATCGTCGACCACCACCGCGAGCATGTAGGTGGGCGACCCGTCCGAGCGCAGGCAGATCATGTCGTCAAGCTGATCGTTGCGAAACGTAACCTTGCCCTGCACCGCGTCCCGGATCACGGTTTCACCGCTGCGCGGGGCCTTCAAGCGGATCACGAAGGGCGCGTCGGGGTGCTCTGAAGGATCGACGTCGCGCCATGGCGATTGATAGAGGGTCGATTTGCCCTCGGCCCGGGCTTCATCGCGGAAGGCCGCGATGTCGTCCTGCGTCGCAAAGCATTTGTAGGCGTGGCCCCGTGCCAGCATCTCCTGCGCCACCTCGACATGGCGCGCGGCGCGCTCATACTGGCTGACAACCGCGCCGTCATGATCCAGCCCGAGCCAGTCAAGACCCTTCAAGATGGCTTCGGTCGCCTCCGGGGTGGAGCGTTCGCGGTCGGTATCCTCGACGCGCAACAGAAACGTGCCGCCGCGCCCGCGCGCGTAGAGCCAGTTGAAGAGCGCAGTGCGTGCACCGCCGATATGCAAATATCCCGTCGGCGAAGGGGCGAAACGGGTGACGATGGCGCGGGTGTCGGGGTGGTCGGACATGAGGCGCGTTAACCTTTCAGAAACCATGACGGACTAGGGTCGGGGCAGGTCTAGACGGGTCGGAGAGGGAGAACAAGACTTGGGCCCCATCGGTGTCGTCTCCGAACGGCTGGAACGGTTGCGCGGCCAGCTTTTGTTGTTTGCGCCGGTAATGTTGGGGATCGGGGTCGGGCTGTATTTCACGCTCACGGTCGAGCCCGGTGTGATCGCCTGGGGCGTGATGGCCCTTGTGATCATGGCCGCGCTGCTTGCCGCCCGCCGGGTCAACCGGGGCCGCTATCCCGGCTATGCGCTGCTATGCTTTGCGCTTGCGACGGGATTGGGGGGCATGATGCTCGCCGGTGCGCGCACCGCGATGGTGGCCGGACCGGTTCTGGATTTTCGGTATTATGGCCCGGTTGAAGGGCGGATTGTCCTGATCGACCGGTCGCAATCGGACGCGGTGCGTCTGACGCTTGATCACGTGCGGCTCGATCGGGTGTATGGGGACGAGATCCCGCGCCGGGTCCGCGTCTCGCTCCATGGTGCGCAGGGGTTTCTGGACCCGGAGCCGGGGATGCGGATCGCCGTGACCGCGTTTCTGTCCGGGCCCGAGGGGCCGGTGGAACCGGGCGGCTTCGATTTTCGGCGGATGTCGTGGTTTCGCGGGATCGGCGCGGTCGGCTATGCCCGCACACCGGCGCTCGCGCTCGCCCCGGCCGATCATGCGCTGCCGGTTCATCGGCTTCGGCGCGCCATCTACACCGCCGTGCAGGATCAGATCGCGGGCGAAGCGGGGGCCTTTGCCGCCGCGATCACCACCGGCGACAGGTCTGCCATGGGGCGGGAGACGCTTGAGGCCCTGCGCGCCTCGAACCTCGCCCACTTGCTGGCGATCTCGGGGCTGCACATGGGGCTTCTGGTCGGCTTCGTGTTCTCCTCGGTGCGCTTGTCGCTGGCCGTGGTGCCGCGTATCGGCCAATCCATTGACGCGCGCCGCATTGCCGCCGTGGTCGCGCTGATCGCGGGGGCGTTTTATCTGGCGCTGTCGGGCGGGGCGGTGTCGACCAGCCGCGCCTTTGTCATGGTCACCGTCATGCTCGGGGCGATCATTGCCGGGCGGCGGGCGCTGACATTGCGGGCGGTGGCGGTGGCGGCGTTGATCCTGTTGCTCCTGAAGCCCGAAACACTGGTGGAGGCGGGGTTTCAGATGTCCTTCGCGGCGACAACCGCGCTCGTCGCCGTGTTCGGCGCGTTGCGCCGGTTTCAGGCGTCGACCTTGCCGCGCTGGGTGCGCCCGGTGTTCGCGGTCGTGGTGTCATCTCTCGTCGCCGGTCTCGCCACCGCGCCGTTCGCGGCAGCCATTTTCAACCGCGTGCCACATTTCGGGCTGCTGGCCAATGTTCTCGCGGTCCCGGTCATGGGCTCATTGGTCATGCCGCTTGCGGTGGTTGCCGCCGTGCTCGCCCCATTTGGCCTGAGCTGGATCGCGCTCGATCTCATGCGTTGGCCCATCGAGTGGATCCTGGGCGTTGCGAAATGGGTTGCGGGGCTTGAGGGCGCGGTTGGGTTCGCCATCGCGCCGCAGCCCTGGGTGATCCCGGTGGTGGCCTTGGGCGGGCTGGGCATGGTGCTGCTGAGGGGCGCGGGGCGGCTTGTCGGCGGGATCGCGGTGCTCGTCGCACTTGGGGTCTGGACGCAGGCCGAGCGCCCCGATGTGCTGATCACGGGGTCTGGCGGGCTCATCGGTGTGCTGGCGTCCGACGGGCGTGCTTTGAACAAGGACCGGGGCGATGGCTTCGCGGCGGGATCTTGGCTTGAAAACGATGCCGATGGCGCGGACCAAGAGACGGCAGCGGGGCGGCCCGGCTTCGCAGGGGCCCCGGGGGCGCTGCGGATCGAGCGGGAGGGGGTCACGCTGATCCATCTTTCGGGGCGGGGCGCGATGGACCGGGTCGCGCGCGCCTGCGCGACGGCTGATATCGTGGTGCTTGCCAACCGGCCTTTGGATGAGGGCTATGAAACCCCGCAAGACTGCCTGTTTCTGGACGAGGCGCTTTTGCGCCGCACCGGGGCGATCGCGCTTTATCTTGGGCCGGGTGCGCCCCGGATCGTCACCACCGCCGAGGTGACCGGGCAGCGCCCCTGGGCGAAAACGCGGGGCGCACCGCCCGGACCGCTGGTCGTGCCGCAAGCCGGGCGCAGGCCTGTCGAAATTCCGCAACCTGCCGCCGCAGGGGCGGCTCAGTAGGTGCGGATCAGCCCGACAAGCTTGCCTTGCACCTTGATCTGGCCTTCCCGCAAAAGGCGGGTTTCAAAGGCCGGGTTGGCGGCTTCGAGCGCGATCATGTCGCCCGAGCGGCGAAACCGCTTGAGCGTCGCCTCGTAGCCATCGACCTGCGCCACCACGATATCGCCGTTGTCGGCGTGCGAGGTTTCCTTGATCACCACGACATCGCCATCGTTGATGCCCGCGTTGATCATCGAGTCACCCTTGACCTCAAGCGCGTAATGCTTGCCCTGACCAGAGAGCATGGAGCCGGGAACCGCGACCTGTGTCTGCCCGTCCTCGATCGCTTCGATCGGCGTGCCCGCCGCAATGCGCCCAAGGATGGGAAGGTTGGATGACCCGCTGTTATCGAGCGCCACGGCACCGGCGGGGCGACTGTCGGGCCGGTCCCCGTCGATCACGCGCGGTTCGAACCCGGCCTTGCCAGAGGGATCGAGCGTCTCGGGAAGCCGCGTGATTTCAATTGCGCGCGCCCGGTGGGCAAGACGGCGGATATACCCGCGCTCTTCCAGCGCGGTGATCAGCCGGTGAATGCCGGACTTTGAGCGCAGTTGAAGCGCATCTTTCATCTCGTCGAAACTCGGGGGGACACCGTCGCGCTGGATGCGTTTGTGGATAAATTCGAGCAGGTCCATTTGTTTGCGGGTCAGCATGGCTCATCCTCCGATTGGGTCCCGGTTCACCTGTTCCGGTGTCCTCCGACGCTGCTCACAGAGCAGGGCCGACATGACGCCTGTTCGGGTAATGTTCTAACCCCGTTCCTGTTTCGTGTCAACGCTTTGGCGAATTCCCTACCAGAGGGGGAGAACATCCACGATGTCGCCCGGCGCGCGGGCCGCGTCACCCGGCGGGCGGATGACAAGCGCGTTGGCCCGCGCCAGAACAGACAAGAGCGCGCTGTCCTGTCGGCCCATAACGGTGACCGTATCACCGTCGAGCACCGCGCGCATGTAATGCTGTCGCGGTCCGTTCGCCGCAAGGTCACCGCCCAGCGTCGCCCGGATCGTGGCATCGGGGTCATGCGCGGGCAAGCCCAGCATCACCCGGAGGGCCGGAAGGATAAAGACCGCACCGCAAACCATTGCCGACACGGGATTTCCCGGCAGACCGATCATCGTAGCATTCCCCAGTTTCCCGGCCATCAGCGGCTTTCCGGGGCGAATGGCGACCTTGTAGAAGGCCTGTTCCATGCCCAGTTCGGCTGCGACCGGCGCGACGAGATCATGATCGCCCACCGACGCGCCGCCGATGGTCACGACGAGGTCGGCGTCCATCGCCAGTGAAAACACCATGCGCAGGCTTTCGGGCGTGTCGCGCGCGATGGGCAGAAGCCGGACACGCGCGCCGGCTTCTTCCAACATTGCCTTCAGACCGAAGGAATTCGAGGCGATGATCTGGTCGGGGCCGGGGGTTTCGCCGGGCATGACCAACTCGTCCCCGGTCGCGATGATCGCCACATCGGGCTTGCGCGCGACGGTCACCTGCGGCGTGTTCATCGCGGCGATCAGCGCAAGGTCGCGGGGCGACAGGCGGCGCGGGGCCGACACAAGGTCGCCGACGCGGAAATCGTTGCCCGCAGGGCGGATGTTGTCGCCCTTCGACAGGTCGCGGTGCAGGGTGATGAGGTCGCCCCGGCGGTCCGCGTCCTCTTGTATGATCACGCGATCTGCGCCATCGGGCACGGGCGCGCCGGTGAAGATGCGCACCGCTTGCCCCGCGCCGACGGTGCCCGCGAACCGCGTGCCCGCCTGTGCTTCGCCGATGACCTTGAACATCGCGTCCGGCTCGGCCTCGACCGATTTCACGGCATAGCCATCCATGGCAGAGGCGGCAAAGGGCGGCTGGTCGCGGGTCGCGGTGACGGGGGCTGCGAGAATGCGGCCCGCAGCCTCGCCCAGGGGAATTCTTTCGGTCCCGAGCGGCGCGGTGAGGGCAAAAATACGGTCCAGCGCCTCTTCAACGGAAATCATCAGTTTGCCTCGTAACCGCCAGATTTTCCACCGGTTTTTGACAAAAGGCGTATGCCTTCGATCCGCATGCCCTTTTCCGCCGCCTTGAGCATGTCATAGATCGTGAGCGTGGCGGTGGTCACCGCTGTCAGCGCCTCCATCTCCACCCCGGTCTGGCCCGAGGTCTTGACCGTGGCGGTGACGCGCACGCCGGGAAGCGCGTCCTCGACGGCGAGATCGAGCGTCACCTTGGTGATCGGCAAGGGGTGGCACAGCGGGATCAGATCGGCGGTCTTCTTGGCCCCCATGATCCCGGCAAGCCGCGCGATGCCCAAAACGTCGCCTTTCTTCGCGGTGCCGCCCCGCACCAGCGCAAGCGTGTCCTGCGTCATGATCACGATGCCTTCGGCGACCGCCGTGCGGTCGGTCACATCCTTGTCCGAGACATCGACCATATGGGCCTGCCCGGCGGCGTCAAAATGGGTGAGGCGTCCGCTCATGCCGGCACCGGGTTTGACAGGAGTGCGCGCGTCGCGGCCTCAACATCTTCCTGTCGCATCAGGCTTTCCCCGATCAGGAACGTGCGCGCGCCGATGGCGGCCATATCGGCGAGATCGGCGGGCGTGAAAAGCCCGGATTCGCAGACGATATGGCGATCAGGGGGCGCAAGACGGGCTAGGGTGCGGGTTGTGTCGAGCGTCGTTTCAAAGGTCTTGAGGTTGCGATTGTTGATGCCCAGAAGCGGTGATTTCAACGCGGTGGCACGCTCAAGCTCTTCGCCATCATGCACTTCGACCAGCACGTCCATGCCCCAGTCGCGGGCCGCGGCCTCAAGCTCTTGGGCCTGCATGTCCGACACGCTGGCCATGATGATCAGGATGCAATCGGCCCCGAGCGCGCGGGCCTCGGCAACCTGGTAGGTGTCATACATGAAATCCTTGCGCAGCGCGGGAAGCGCGGTCGCGGCGCGCGCGTCGGTCAGGTAGTCGTCGGCCCCTTGGAACGACGGTGTGTCGGTCAGGACGGAAAGACAGCTTGCCCCCCCGGCCTCATAGGCGCGGGCAAGGGCGGGCGGGTCGAAATCCGCCCGTATCAACCCCTTCGATGGCGAGGCCTTCTTGATCTCGGCAATCAGGCCGTATCCCGCCTGCGCATCGGACAAGAGCCTAGCTGCAAACCCCCGCGTCGGGCCCGCCGCCCGGGCGGCCCCTTCCACCTCGGACAGGGGGCGCGCCGCCTTGCGCGCTGCCACCTCTTCAAGCTTGTAGGTTTTGATCTTGTCGAGCACGTTTGTCATGGTCCCCGGTTTAGTGGGGTGCGCCGGGCAGGGCAAGCCGTCCTGCACGCGAGCGGAGAAACCCGACGATGGGCACGACGATGGGCGCGACGCGCGCAGATCGCTTGCGACAGCGCGCGCTTGGTGCCAGCATCGGGGTTCGGGAGGACAGGATGAGCGAACGATTTGACAACATCCCCGAGGTGGCGCTGGCGTGGCACCGCGAGGGGACGGGGGCGGTTCTGGCGACCGTGGTCGAAACATGGGGCTCGGCCCCCCGGCCCGTGGGAAGCCAGTTGGCCGTGTCCGGGGCGGGCGAGATACAGGGATCGGTCTCGGGCGGCTGTGTCGAGGGCGCGGTGATCGTCGAGGCGCAAGAGGCGCTTGAAACCGGTACATCGCGGCTTCTGACCTTCGGCGTGTCGGATGACGAAGCCTACGCGGTCGGGCTGGCCTGTGGCGGCACGATCCGGGTGCTGGTCGAGCCGGTGGGACAGGAGGTGCCCGAAGATTTGCTGGCCGAGGTGGTCGCGCGGCGCGCGGCGCGCGCGCCGGTGGGTTATGTCGTCGATCTCGATGATTGGGCGCGGCGGTTGATCGGGGTCGAGACCGCGCCGGCACGGTTCCGGGCGGACCGCTCCGGGGTTGAGGAAGATCAGCGCACTTTCATTGCGGTCCACAACCCGCCGCTTCGGATGGTGATCGTGGGGGCGGTGCATATCGCGCAGGCGCTGGTCCCGATGGCGCGGCTGGCGGGCTACGACCTGGTGATCATCGACCCGCGCGGGGCCTTTGCGCAAGATCATCGGTTCCCGGGCGAGGATATTCGCGAGGATTTCCCGGACGAGGTTTTGCCGGAATTCGGGCTGGATGCGCGCACGGCGGTCGTGACCCTGTCGCATGATCCCAAGATCGACGATCCGGCCATCGAGGCAGCGCTTTCGTCTGACTGCTTCTATCTCGGCTGTCTCGGCTCGACGCGGACCCACGCGAAGCGGATCGACCGGCTTTCGGGCCGGGGGATCCCCGAAGCACAGCTGGCCCGCATCCATGCGCCTGTCGGGCTGGATATCGGGTCGAAATCGCCCGCCGAGATCGCGATCTCGGTCATGGCGCAGATCACGCAAACCTTGCGGACGGGCTGATGGAGTTCGGGTCTGTCCCCGTGTCCGACGCCTTGGGGGCGGTGCTGGCGCATTCGGTCGCGGTTGACGGAACGCGCCTGCGCAAAGGGCGCGTGATCGCGGCGGCGGATGTGGCGGCGATGGTCGCCGCCGGGATCACGCGGGTGACCGTGGCCCGCCTCGATACCGGAGACATGGACGAAGACCGGGCCGCGCTGACGCTTGCCGAAGCCCTGATTGATGGGACGGGGCCGGGGCTTTCGCTCTCGCGTCCCTTCACCGGTCGGGTCAACATCCTCGCAGAAGACATCGGACTGGCCCGTCTTGACACCGAGCGTTTGAATGCCGTGAACCACGTCGATGACATGGTGACGCTCGCCACCGTTCCGCCGTGGCAGCGCATGACGCCGGGGGGTATGGTGGCGACGGTCAAGATCATCGCATACGGGGCGGCGGGCGACAGTGTCGCGCGCGCGGCCGATCTGGGGCGGGGCGGAATCGCGCTCGCCCCGATCCGGCACCAAAGTGCGACCTTGATCGTGACCTCGCATCAGGCCGGGTCGAGCGAGGAGACCGGCAAGGGCTTTCGCGCCATCGACGCCCGGCTGACCGCGCTCGGTATCTCACGCGACGTCACCCGGACCGTGCCGCACCGCACCGACGCGGTGGCAGAGGCGGTGTCGGGCTGCGACAGCGCCATGATCCTGATCCTCACCGCTTCGGCCACCTCGGACCCGCGCGATGTCGGCCCCGAGGCGCTGCGCCGCGCCGGGGGCAATGTCACGCGGTTCGGCATGCCGGTCGATCCCGGCAACCTGTTGTTCTACGGCGTCACGGCGGATGGACAGCCGGTGATCGGGCTGCCGGGCTGCGCGCGCTCTCCGGCGTTAAACGGGGCGGATTGGGTGCTCGAACGGCTTGCCGCGGATGTGCCCCCGACCTCTGGCGAGATCGCCGATATGGGGGTCGGCGGATTGCTCAAGGAGATCCGGGCGCGCAAACAGCCTCGGGCCGGGTAAGCGGCGGGATAAGCTGATTTCTGCACTGGGTATTCCCCATACCTAAATTGAACGGTTCTCAAGTCGGGGATTGGGTGCTTAACTGTTTGGGATAGCGATAGAGTATCAGGGAGGAATGAATGACCCAGGTCAAAATGACCGTGAACGGCAAATCCGTCTCGGGCGAGGTTGAGGGGCGCACGCTTCTCTCGACATTTATCCGCGACACGCTGGGCCTGACCGGAACCCACGTGGGCTGCGACACGGCGCAATGCGGTGCCTGCACCCTTCATGTCAACGGAAAATCAGTGAAAAGCTGCAACATGTTCGCGCTTGAGGCCGACGGGGCCGATGTCGCGACAATCGAGGGCATGGCGGACGCCGATGGCACCTTGAACACGATCCAGCAGGCGTTCCAGGACCATCATGGCCTGCAATGCGGCTTTTGCACGCCGGGCATGGTAATGACCGCGGCGGCGCTTCTGAAAGAGAATCCCTCGCCATCCGAAGCCGAAATTCGCGCCTATTTGAGCGGGAATTTGTGCCGTTGCACCGGTTACCACAACATCGTGAAGGCGATCATGGCCGCGTCCGGGCAGGATGTCGGGCAAATTGCGGCCGAATAGGTCGGCGCCGCACTCAAGACAGGGCGGAGCGATCCGCCGTTATCCAGGGAGGATGATTTATGCCAGCTGATGGAGGTATCGGCGCTCCGACGAAGCGCCGCGAAGACGTTCGGTTCCTCAAGGGCACCGGACGTTACACCGATGATTTGAACAGGCCGGGTCAGGCCTACGTGTTTTTCCTGCGCTCGAACGTGGCGCATGGCCGATTGAAGAGCGTAGATACCAGCGCGGCGGCGGCAATGCCCGGCGTGGTGCGGGTGTTCACCGGCGCCGATTTCGAAGGCGTCGGCGGCATACCCTGTGGCTGGCAGATCACCGACAAGCACGGCGAAGTGATGCAAGAGCCCGCCCACCCGGTGCTCGCACAGGGCAAGGTGCGCCACGTCGGCGACCCGATTGCCGCTGTGGTGGCCGACAGTCTTGAGGCGGCGCGCGATGCCGCCGAGGCGATCGAGGCCGACATCGAAGAGCTTCCCGCCGTGGTCGACATGAAAGCGGCGCTGCAAGACGGGTCGCCCAAGGTCCACGACGATCTGACCAGCAACCTGTGCTATGACTGGGGCTTTGTGGAAGAGAACAAGGCAGCGGTGGACGAAGCCTTCGCGAACGCGGCCCATGTCACGACACTGGAGCTTGTCAACAACCGGCTGATTGCCAACCCGATGGAACCGCGCGTTGCGATCGGCGATTTTGACCAGGCCGGGGGCAATTCGACGCTTTATACCACGAGCCAAAACCCCCATGTGATCCGGCTTCTGATGGGGGCCTTCGTTCTAGGGATCCCCGAGCACAAGCTGCGCGTGGTTGCGCCCGATGTGGGCGGTGGTTTCGGGTCGAAGATCTTCCACTACGCGGAAGAAGCCTTCTGCACCTTCGCGGCAAAGGCGCTCAACCGTCCGGTGAAATGGACCGCGTCGCGTTCCGAGGCCTTCATGTCCGACGCCCATGGCCGCGATCACGTGACCACGATCGAGCTGGCGCTGGATGGCGACAACAATTTCACCGCGCTTCGGACCGAAACCCATGCCAACATGGGGGCCTATCTGTCGACCTTCGCGCCCTCGGTGCCAACGTGGCTGCACGGAACGCTGATGGCGGGCAATTACAAGACGCCGCTCATCTACGTGAACGTGAAGGCGGTCTTCACCAACACGGTGCCTGTGGATGCCTACCGGGGTGCCGGACGCCCGGAGGCGTCCTACCAGCTTGAGCGCGTGGTCGATAAGGCGGCGCGCGAGTTGGGCGTTGATCCAATCGCGCTCCGGCGGCAGAACTTCGTCACCGAGTTTCCCTATGCCACGCCGGTGGCTGTCGAATACGATACCGGGGATTACGTCGCGACGATGGACAAGCTGGAGGAGATGATCGACATCTCCGGCTTCGAGGCGCGTCTCGCAGAATCGAAAAAGCGCGGCAAGCTGCGCGGGCTCGGGGTAAACTGCTATATCGAGGCCTGCGGTATCGCGCCCTCGAACCTCGTCGGCCAGCTTGGCGCACGCGCCGGGCTTTATGAAAGCGCGACGGTGCGGGTGAATGCCACCGGCGGGATCGTCGTCATGACCGGCAGCCACAGCCACGGACAAGGGCACGAAACCTCGTTCCCGCAGGTCGTGGCCGAGATGATCGGGATCGACGCCTCCATGGTCGAGATCGAGCATGGCGATACGGCCAACGCGCCGATGGGCATGGGCACCTACGGTTCCCGGTCCATTGCCGTGGGTGGTTCGGCCATGGTGCGGGCGACCGAAAAGATCATCGCCAAGGCGAAAAAGATCGCGGCCCATTTGCTTGAAGCCTCCGAGGCCGACATCGAGCTCAAGGATGGGCAATTCTCGGTGGCGGGCACGGATAAATCGGTGGCATGGGGCGATGTGACCCTCGCCGCCTATGTGCCGCACAACTACCCGCTTGAAGAGGTGGAGCCGGGGTTGGAGGAAACGGCCTTCTACGACCCCAACAACTTCACCTTCCCTTCGGGCGCCTATGCCTGCGAGGTCGAGGTGGACCCCGAAACCGGCAAGGTCACGATCGAAAGCTTCGCGGCAGCGGATGATTTCGGCAATGTCATCAACCCGATGATCGTTGATGGGCAGGTGCATGGCGGGATCGCGCAAGGCATCGGGCAGGCGCTGCTGGAAGCCTGTGTCTATGACGAAGACGGTCAGCTTCTGACCGGCTCTTACATGGATTACGCGATGCCGCGTGCCGATGATCTGCCGTTCTACGCGGTGGACCATTCCTGCCAGACGCCCTGCACGCACAACCCGCTCGGGGTGAAGGGCTGTGGTGAAGCCGGGGCTATCGGGTCGCCGCCCGCGGTGGTGAACGCCGTGGTCGATGCGCTTCAACGGGCCGGAAAGACCAACGTGACCCACATCGACATGCCGCTCAGCCCGTCCCGGGTCTGGGCCGCGATGAACCAGTAAGGAGGCTGTGACATGTATGCATTTGACCTAGAACGGCCCACGACGCTGGCCGATGCGCAAGCCGCGCTCAAATCCGACGAGGCGCAGCCCTTGTCGGGGGGGCAGACGCTTATCCCGACCCTGAAACAACGGCTCGCCATGCCCGAAAAGCTGGTGTCGCTGACCGCGATTGCCGAGTTGCAGGGGATTACGAAAGAGGGCGATACGCTTACCATTGGCGGGGCGACCTGCCATGCGGACGTGGCCGCGGACGGGTCTTACCCCGCGCTGTCGGCGCTGGCAGGCCAGATCGGTGATCCGCATGTGCGCAATCGCGGGACCATTGGCGGGTCGCTCGCCAACAACGACCCCTCTGCCTGTTACCCGTCGGCGGCGCTGGCATCGGGGGCGGCCATCGTCACAGATCGGCGCGAGATCGCGTCGGATGATTTCTTCACCGGCATGTTCGAGACCGCCCTTGACGAGGGCGAGATCGTGACCAGCGTCCGCTTCCCGATCCCCGAGAGGGCCGCGTACGTGAAGTTCGATCAACCGGCCTCGCGTTTCGCACTGGTCGGGGTCTTCGTGGCCAAGACCGCAGACGGTGTGCGGGTCGCGGTGACGGGCGCATCCGAGGGCGGTGTGTTTCGCTGGGCCGAGGCCGAGGCCGCGCTGTCATCGGATTTCTCGCCCGCCGCGATCGAGGGATTGACCGTTCCGTCGGACGACATGATCGGCGACATCCACGGCACGAAAGACTACCGTGCCCATCTGGTGGGTGTGATCACCAAGCGGGCGGTTGCGGCGGCGGGTTAAGCGCGCCACCTTGCAAGACCGAAGTACCGCGCCCTGTCATGGGGCGCGGTTTTTTCAAGTTGTGGTAACGAAAAAGCCCCGCCGAGAGGCGGGGCAAATCAGAACTGGCCGGGTTGGTCGGGCCGGGCCGGGTTGGCGCGTGCCTACTTGCTCAAGGGGCCGATCATCATGATCATCTGGCGCCCTTCCATTTTCGGCATATTCTCGACCTTGCCAATTTCCTTGACGTCCTCGGCCACGCGTTCCAGCAATTCCCGGCCAAGGTTCTGGTGCGCCATTTCGCGCCCCCGGAACCGAAGCGTGACCTTCACCTTGTCGCCGTTTTCAAGAAACTTCACCACGTTGCGCATTTTCACGTCATAGTCGTGGATATCGGTGTTCGGGCGGAATTTCACCTCTTTGACTTCGATGATCTTCTGCTTCTTGCGCGCCTCGGATTCGCGCTTTTGCTGTTCGTATTTGAACTTGCCGAAATCCATGATCTTGCAGACGGGCGGCGTGGCGTTGGGCGAAATCTCGACAAGGTCAAGTCCGGCTTCCTGGGCCATTTCCATGGCACGTTCAGGTGTGACAACGCCGACATTGTCTCCGTCCGCGCCGATAAGGCGAATTTCGGGGGCCCGGATGCGTTCGTTGACACGGGGGCCGGTATCGCGCGTCGGCGGCGCGTTGTGAGGTCTGCGAGCTATGGTCCAAATCCTTCGATAGTTACCTGGAGTTTCGGGCTGGGACGGTAAAGCCGCCCGTGGTCGCTTTCAAGCCGATTAATGCGAAGATCGGTGCAAAACCCCGGATTGCCTTGAATTTTCGGGCTGGCGACTGCATGTATCGCTCACGTGGCCCGATCCGGGCCCGATGGATGGAGAGAGTTATGAACAAAGGTCTGATAGGGATCATCGTGGTCGTTATCGTGGCGGCCGGGGGTTACCTTTGGTACACCAACGACGGCGATGTCGACGCGATGTCCGAACAAGTTGAGGGTATGGCCAACGACGCGGCCGACAGCGTTGGCGAAGCAGCCGAAAGCGCGGCGGACGCGGTGGATGATGCCGTGAACGGCGCGGACGAAGCGGCCAGCGACGCTTCCGAGGCTGCCGGGGACATGGCCGATGAAGCCACCGACACGATGGCGGACACGGCCGATGAGGCGGCGACGGCTGCCGAGGACGCGGCAGGCGCGGCAGAAGACGCCGTGACCGACGCCGCCGAAGAGGCCTCGTCCATGGCCGAAGACGCTGCTGACGGAGCGGCTGACATGGCCGAAGAAGCGGCAGACACGGCTGCCTCCGGGGCATCTGACATGGCCGATGAGGCTGCGGATACGGCGGAAAGTGCTGCAGACGCCGCCGAAGGCGCGTCGGATGCGGCGCAGGCGAGCGCGATGGATGCAGCCGGTATCATGCAATACCTTGATCCCGAGAACTTCGATGCTGCCGAGATCACGAGCTTCATCGAAGGATCTGATCTTGGCGATGGCGTGAAGTCCACGCTGATCACGGCGGTCGATGCCGCTGGCGAAAACCCGGACATGGTTCCCGAGGTGATCGAACAGGTCAAATCCGCCTTCGGCATGTAAGCCAGCGAATCCTTGAAACGCGAAACGCCGCCCGGGTGTCCCGGGCGGCGTTTTTCATGTGCGGGGGCGATCGGCAAAGCTCAGTCGAGGAATGCCTTTTCGACCACGTAATGCTTCGGATCAGAGTTTGCGCCTTCCTCCAGCCCGTATTCCTCGAGCATCTCCTTGAGTTCGAGGTTGAAGGCGAGGTTACCGCAGATCATCGCCCGGTCGGTGTCCGGGTTCAGCGTCGTGACGCCAAGATCGGTGAAGGCTTCGCCGGAGCGCATGAGATCGGTGATCCGTCCCATCTTGGGGCTCTCTTCGCGGGTCGTCGTGGGATAGTATTTGAGCTTCTCGTGAAAATGCGCCCCCATCAGCTCGTGCAACAGCTCATCGGTCTTGATGCTGTCGATCAGGTCGCGACCATAGGTCAATTCGCCCACTTCGCGGCAGGTGTGGGTGATGATGATCTCGTCGTAATCCTCGTACGTCTGCGGATCCCGCAGGAGCGACGCGAAGGGGGCGAACCCGGTGCCGGTGGCAAAGAACCACAGGCGCTTGCCCGGAAGCAGCGCGTCATGCACCAACGTTCCCACCGGCTTGGGCCGCAAGATGATCTCGTCACCTGCCTTGATATGCTGAAGTTTCGAGGTCAGGGGACCATCGGCCACCTTGATCGAGTAGAACTCCAACTCTTCATCCCAGGATGGCGAGGCGATGGAATAGGCGCGCAGAAGCGGTTTGTCGTTGTCGCCCATCAGGCCGATCATCACGAACTCGCCCGAACGGAACCGAAGTGACGCCGGGCGAGTGCACCGGAACGAGAAAAGCCGGTCGGTGTAATGCTTGACCTCGGTCACGGTCTGGGCGTCGGGCAGGGTGGGGACGGGTTTGATTTTCTGGGCTTCGGTCACGGAGGTCACTTTGTTCATAGGTGTCGCGGGGCCCTTTGACCCCGTCCTGTCGCAATTTTCATAGGTGTATTTATGCTGCGGGTCTACCCACGCAACCGCGACTGATGGTCATAGTCGCGCCATCCCGCGCGGAATTGCCAATGCTCGACCGGCTGGCGGGCGGCGAGCGCGTCCGAGATTTCGACCTCGTCGAACCCCGCGCGGCGCGCCATGGCATATTGGTCCGAGATCGGGCCGGGGCCCGCGCGCAACCGCCCGGTGAACCCCATCAGCCGAAGCGACTTGGCGGTGGTGAAACCGCGCCCATCGGCAAAGCTGGAAAACCCGATCCGGATGATCGGGGCGGCAAGCAGGACAGCACGATGGGTGTTCAGATCGGTGTCCGGGTCGATGTCGATCCCGGTCGCGGTCTGCGCCCCGGCCCCTGCTTCGAACCCGTCGATGGTGATGAAGCCCCCGGTCCAATCGTCGTCGGCAAAGCCGGCGTCGGTCACGATGATGGTCATATCCGCACCGCCTTTCCGTCGATGAAGTGAATGCCGCATTCGTCCTTATCCTGCCCGCGCCACCGTCCGGCGCGCGGGTCTTCGCCCGCCTTCGTGGGCGAGGTGCAGGGCGCACAGCCGACCGAGGCATAGCCTTGGGTCACGAGCGGATGGCGCGGCAGATCCTTCTCGGCGATATAGGCGCGCACCTCGTCCCCCGACCAATGGGCCAGCGGATTGAACTTGAGCCGGTCCCCTTCGACCTCGGCAAGATCGAGCGCCTCGCGCTGTCCGCCATGCACCCGTTTGCGCCCGGTGATCCAACCGTCAAACGGCGCCAAGGCGCGCTCAAGCGGCAGAACCTTGCGAATATCGCAGCATCCGTCGGTGTCGGCCATGTGAAGGCGACCAAAGGGATCGCGCGCCTTCAGGTCTTCGGGTGACGGGCGCACGACCTGAAGGTTGGTGAGACCAAGCTGCCGGGCAACATCCTGTTGGTAGGCGAGCGTTTCGGCAAAAAGCATCCCGGTTTCCAGAAACAGGACCGGGGCGTCGCGGTCGATCGCCGCCACCATGTCCAGCAGCACGATGGATTCGGTCCCGAAGGACGACACAAGCGCGATATGCCCCGCTTGGGTCAGCGCGTGTTCCAAGAGGCCCGGCGCGTCTTTCGGCGCGAAGCTTGCGTTGATCGACCGGGCGATATCTGTGCTCATCGGGTAGGCCAGTGCTTCAAGCGGCATGTGCCGTGTCCTCTTCGTAGAGCGCGGCTTTGAACGGCTCCGCGCCCGTTCGGGCGAGTGTTTCGCGAAACCGTTCGCCTTCGTCGCGCAAGTCGAGATAGGCGTGGATCAACCGTTCGACCGCGCCCGCAACCTCGTCATAGGAAAAGCCGCGCCCGGTTTTCTCACCGATCCTCATATCCGTGCCCGCGTCGCCGCCAAGCGTGATCTGGTAATTTTCGACCCCGGCGCGGTCGAGACCGAGAATGCCGATGTCGCCGATATGGTGGTGCCCGCAGGCGTTGATGCAGCCCGAAATCTTGATCGCCATTTCGCCCACCTCGATCTCGTGGTCGGCAAGGGTTTCGGCGATCTGTTGTGCCACGGGAATGGAGCGCGCGGTGGCCAGCGCGCAGTAGTCCATACCCGGGCAAGCGATGATATCAGAGGCGAGGCCGACATTGGCGGTGGCAAGCCCTTGGGCCTTCAGCCGAGCATAGAGCGCGGGCAGATCGGCCTTGGCGACATGCGGCAGGACGAGGTTTTGCTCCTGCGTTACCCGGATTTCGTCATGGCCGAAGTCGCGGGCAAGCTGGGCCACGGCCCGCATTTGCCCGGCGCTGGCATCACCCGGAACGCCACCGTGAGGTTTGAGCGAAATCATCGCGATGGCATAGCCGTCGGCGAAGTGATCGCGCAGGTTCACGTCGCTCCAGCTTGCAAACCCGGGGTCGGCCCGCCGTGCCGCGTCGAACCCGCCTGTGTCACGGGGGGGCAAGACCGGCGGGGCGAAGGCGGATTGAAGCTCTTCCAGAAGCGTCTGATCGGCCCCGGAGAACGCCGGGCGGATGCGGGTGAAAGCCTCGTCCACCCGGGCCGAGAAGGCCTCAAGCCCCATCTCGTTCACCGTGATCTTGATCCGGGCCTTGTATTTGTTGTCGCGGCGACCGGCGAGGTTATAGACGCTCAGAACCGCTTCGAGATAGGGCAGGAGGTCGGCCTTTGGCAGGAACTCCCGGATCACCTTGCCGACGACAGGGGTGCGCCCCAGCCCGCCGCCAACGAGGATCTGATACCCGGTCTCGCCATTCCGCGTCACGATGCGCACGCCAAGGTCATGCGCCTTGGTCACCGCGCGGTCGCTGGGCGATCCGGTCACGGCGATCTTGAATTTCCGACCGAGGAACTGGAATTCCGGGTGGTCGGTGGACCAGATCCGGATCAGCTCGGCCACCGGACGCGGGTCCATCAGCTCATCAGCATGGGCCCCGGCCAGCGGATCAGAGGTCACGTTGCGGATCGTGTTGCCCGAGGTCTGGATCGCGTGGAGGTTCACATCCGCCAGCCGCGCCAGCATGTCGGGCACGTCGGGCAGTTTCGGCCAGTTATACTGGATATTCTGGCGCGTGGTGAAATGGCCATAGCCGCGATCCCAGCGCTCAGAGACTTCGGCCAGCACATCCAATTGGTCGGCGTTGAGCGTGCCATAGGGGATGGCGACGCGCAGCATGTAGGCGTGAAGCTGAAGGTAAAGACCGTTCATCAGGCGGAAGGGCCGAAACTCGTCCTCGGTGAGCGCGCCGTCGATGCGCCGCTGCACCTGCGACCGGAATTCCGCCACGCGGCGGTCAAGATAACTTCGGGTCGGGTTTTCCTGTGCGTCAAGCATGTGCTTGCCCCCATGATTTGCGGGCCGGGGCCGAGGGGCCCTGCGCCCGGAAACTTTCGCGAAAATGGTTCGGCACCGGCCCCGCATCGGTGTCGTCGGCAGGGGCAAGATAGGGGCCGACCGCGATTTCGGGTTGCCCTTCGGCCAGCGTGAGGCGCGCCGCGGCGCGGGCCTCGTCGGTGATGAACTCGGCCTTGGCCATCGACGACACCCATGTGCCGTCTTTGGCGAGGTAGATCACCGCGCCCGACAAAAGGTCGTTCGCGCTGACGATCCCGGGTTGAAAGCGTTTGGCCATGGTCTGTCTGCCTCTTCGCGTCTTGGCTTGTCTTGAGGGTAGATATAGGACAATGTCCCAATTCCGGGCCAGTGGTGGCGGCAAATAAGGATGTTTGTTCCTTCAGGCCCGAAGGATTGGATGAATTGTCTCGATAAAGGGAGCTTCGCGGAATGCCGTCACAGCTTGATGACATCGACCGAAAAATTCTTGCGGAATTGCAAGAGGATGCGAGCCAGTCGTTGGATGTGATCGCGGGAAAGGTGGGGTCGTCGAAGACGCCCGTGTGGAACCGGATTCGCAAGATGCGCGAAGCCGGGGTCATCGGCCCGCAGACGGTGATCGTCGATGCCGAGCGGCTTGGGCTGGAGGCCTGTTTTTTCGTGCTGATCCGGACGTCTGAGCACGAGGCGGATTGGCAGGACAAATTCCTCGCCACCCTGCGCGCACGCCCCGAGGTGTTGGAAGCGCATCGGCTTGCAGGGGAGATTGACTATATCCTCAAGGTCCGGGTGGCGAATGCGCGTGCCTATGACACCTTCTACCAGGCGCTCATTTCCGAGGTGAAGATCTTCAATGTCACCGCGCTCTTGTCGATGGAAGAGATCAAGTTCACCACATCGCTGCCGCTTGGGCTGGACTGATCGGGCGGAGGGCGCGGGCGCGATCTAACCGCCTGTTTTGACCGGCTTTTGAACGTTCTTCGCCGAGGTGATCATAAGCCCTTGTCCGATCTGGAGAACATGTTGCGTCCCGGCAAAATGCAATTGGAACAACCGCACCGGCGCGGGCCCGGAAAGGGCGGTGTAGTAATCGCCATCCGCCAGATGCCGCGCTTCGACCAGCGCGGTGTGTTTGCCGAACAGGACCGAAGCCCGCCAATCCCGGATCAGCATCTTTTGCCGGGCCGACAGGACGACATCGCGCCCAAACCCGTTTTCATCCATCACCGAGGGCCGGATACGCACGAGATCCTTCATCGGCACGGTCTGCACCGTAATTCGCTCGACAGCCTGCGCGCCCGCATCGTAGGTGACGATCTTGTCACCGGGGACAAGATATTCAACCGGCAGCGCGCCGTCGGTCGTCATCACGGTGGTTCCGATCCCGATGCCACAACGGCTTCGGGGAAGGGTGACGCAAAGGGAATGCCCCGATGCGACCCTGGTCATGATCTGTGCCATGGTCATTCCTGCTCATTTTTGCCTGTTCTTTTTCCCCCATGCTAACCAAACAAAGGGTTAAGCGCCAAGGATTTTGTCGAAAAAGTGGCGCGATGGTGCCGCTTTGCCTCTCGCAAACCCGCATGCGCGGTGCTAGATCGGCAGACGTGCGGGTGTGGCGGAACTGGTAGACGCACCAGATTTAGGTTCTGGCGCCGCGAGGCGTGGGGGTTCGAGTCCCTTCACCCGCACCAATCCCGATAAAAGGGCCGCGCGTGACAGGGCTGGTCATGCCATGTCTTCCTTGGCCCGTGCGCTGACCCGGTAGCCGCCTTGCGCATTTCGGCATGTCTCTCATGTGTCATGTGTTGGGGTCGTGGGGGTAGCCGCGATCGTCGCTTTAGAATTTACCCGATTAGGCAGCACACCCATTAATTCTTGTTTACGGGCATAGTTTTGTGATTCAATTCGTCCAAACATCGGGCGGGAGGAGACAAATGGCGCGATCAGACATGAGCGATCTGGAATGGGAATTCATCAAGGCGGT
>JAABTN010000030.1 GCA_011389895.1 Maritimibacter sp.
AAGGCCGGTGAAGGCCGGGACCATGATCACCGCCTGCTCCGGATCGGCCTTGCGCGCCAATGGCCCCGCCTCGGACGCCTGTCCGACAAGACCCAGCGCGTCGCGCAACCATTGCACCACCGCGCCCGCGACAAAGATCGACCCCTCCAGCGCATAGGTCGTCTGCCCCCCGATCCGGTAGGCCACGGTGGTCAGAAGCCGGTTTTGCGACACCACCGGCACATCGCCGGTGTTCATCAGCGCAAAACAACCCGTGCCATAGGTCGACTTGATCATCCCCGGCGCAAAACAAGCCTGCCCGATGGTCGCCGCATGCTGATCCCCGGCCACGCCCCGGATCGGCACCGAACCACCCAGAAGTGTGGTTTCGCCGAAATCCCCGTCGCAATCGCGCACCTCGGGCAACAGCGACAGCGGCACGCCGACGGCGGCGCAGATCTCTTCATCCCATGCCCCACGATGGATATCGTAGAGCATGGTGCGTGCGGCGTTGGTGGCATCGGTGGCATGCACCCGGCCACCTGTCAGCTTCCAGGTCAGGAAACTGTCAATGGTGCCGAAGGCGAGCTTGCCCGCCCCGGCCCGCGCACGCGCATCAGGCACGTTGTCGAGAAGCCAGGCCACCTTGGTTGCCGAGAAATAGGGGTCGAGCAAAAGCCCGGTGCGCGCGATCACGAGGTCTTCCAACCCCTCGGCGCGCAATCGGGCGCATTGCGGCGCGGTGCGCCGGTCCTGCCACACGATGGCATTATGGATCGCCTCGCCCGTCTCGCGGTCCCAGATCACGGTGGTTTCCCGCTGGTTGGTGATCCCGATGGCCGCGGGCGGGCCTTCTGCCGCGACCACGTCGCGCGCGCAGGCCAAGGTGGTATCCCAGATGTCGGTCGGCGCATGTTCGACCCAGCCGGAATTCGGGAAATGCTGCTCAAACTCCCGCTGGGCGCTGGCTCCGGGCCGCATGTCGGTGTCAAAGGCAATTGCGCGGGAGCTGGTCGTGCCCTGATCCAGCGCGAGAATATAGCTCATCTGTCCTCCCTGTTCCCCGCAAGACCCCGGCAGAACCCGGTTGCCCTATTGGGCCGCGACCTGTTCATCCTGCACCTCGGCCATGACCGCGTCGAGGGCCGCGACCGCTTCGGGGTCCAGCCGCAGGCCCAGCTTTGTGCGTCGCCACAACACGTCCTCGGCCGTGCGCGCAAATTCGTGCCGCATCAGGAAGCGCACTTCGGCCTCGGTCAATGTTGCACCGAAATCGCGGCCCAGGTCCTCGGCGCGCTGCGCCCCGTTCAAGAGGGTCTCGGTCTCGGTGCCATAACTGCGCAAGAGACGCCGCGCCCATGGCCCCGTCAGGAACGGATAGCGGCGGCGCCAATCCGCCACCATCCCCGGCCCCGCGTCCCGGTCAAAGGCCCCGCCCGGAAGCGGCGCACCAGCGGTCCAGCCCCCGTCGAACCCGAGTTTTTCCAAAGTCGCCTCGGCCAGTTTGCGGTAGGTGGTGAGTTTGCCGCCCAACACGGTGAGCACCGGCGCACCGCCATCGTCATCCAACGCAAGCTCGTAGTCGCGCGACGCGGCGCGGGCATCCCCTTCGCTCTCGATCAACGGGCGCACCCCGGCATAGGTCCAGACGATATCCCCGGTCGAAATCCGGTCGGCGAGATAGCCGTTCACGAAATCGACGAGATAGGCGGCTTCCTCCGGGCTGCACACCGCCTGTTGATCCGGCCCGCCGGTCTGCTCTGCCTCGGTGGTGCCGATCAGGGTGAAATCGTCTTCGTAGGGGATCACGAAGACGATGCGCCCATCGTCGCCCTGAAGGATATAGGGCTGCTCATGCCCCGGCAGGCGGGGGATCACGATATGCGACCCGCGCACGAGGCGCAGGTCATGACGCATGCCGGTGGTCCGGCTCAGCGCCCCGGCCCAGGGTCCGGCGGCATTGACCAACCGGCGCGCGTGGTGTGTTTCGATCCGCCCGTCCCGCTCCACGTTGATTTCCCAATGCGACGCATGGCGCGCGGCCGCCACGACCTTGGCCCGGGTGAGGATCGTCGCCCCGCGCAACACTGCGTCGCGGGCATTGAGCACCACCAGACGGGCGTCATCGACCCAAGCGTCGGAATACTCATACCCGGTGTGAAACCGGTCATCCAGAAGCGCGCCCGCCGGGTGGCTGTGCAGGTCGATCTGCTTGGTGCCCGCAAGCGCCCCGCCCCCGAGCCGATCATACAAAAACAACCCCGAGCGCAGCATCCATTGCGGGCGCAACCCTCCATGATGGGGCAGCACGAAGCGCATCGGCCAGGCGATATGCGGCATGGCCGACAGCAGCTTGCCCCGTTCTGCCAGCGATTCCCGCACCAGCCGAAATTCGTAGAATTCAAGATACCTCAGACCGCCGTGAATAAGCTTTGACGAGGCCGAAGATGTCGCCTGCGCAAGGTCGCCCATTTCGGCCAGCGTCACGCGAAGCCCGCGCCCCGCCGCATCCCGCGCGATGCCGCAGCCGTTCACGCCGCCGCCGATCACGAACAGATCAATGGTCTTGTCCATGCCCCTACCCTAGCTTCAAATGCTGCACCTGCAACACCGGCGATACGCTGCACACTTGAATATGATCAAACCTGCCTTTACAGACGTCAGGTCACCAAGGACATCATATGACAACGTTCACCTACGCCACGCCGCCGGGGGGATTACCCCCGCAGTCCGATCTTCTGTCCGGACGCGCCGTCTTTACCGAGGCCTACGCGGTCATCCCGCGCGGCACCATGACCGATATCGTGCTGATCGCGCTGCCCTTCTGGGGCAACACGAAGACATGGGTGCTGTCGCGCCCGATGACCGGGTTCTCGGAAAGCTTCTCGCATTACGTGATGGAGGTGGGGCCGGGCGGCGGATCGGGTCAACCCGACACCAACCCCGCCGCCGAAAGCGTGCTGTTCGTCACCAAGGGCGAAATCTGGCTGAACCTCTCGGGCGATATCCACCGGATGGGTCCGGGCGGCTTTGCCTTTCTCGCCCCCGGCGCGGATTGGTCGATCGAGAACCAGGGCGACGCGCCCGCGTTCTTTCACTGGATCCGCAAACGTTACGTCAAGGTCGAGGGGATCGAGACGCCTGCCTCTTTCGTGACCAACGAGCGCGATCACCCGCCCCACCCGATGCCCGACACCGACGGGGCCTGGACCACCACACGGTTCGTCGATCCGCTCGACACCGCCCATGACATGCATGTCACCATCGTGACGCTACAGCCCGGCGCCTCGATCCCGTTTCTGGAAACCCACGTGATGGAACACGGGCTTTACGTGTTGCAGGGCAAGGGGGTTTACCGGCTCAACAAGGATTGGGTCGAGGTCGAGGCGGGCGACTACATGTGGCTGCGCGCCTTTTGCCCACAAGGTTGCTACGCGGGCGGGCGCGAGCCGTTTCGCTACCTGCTCTACAAGGATGTGAACCGGCACATGCCGCTCGACCTCTAGCACGCCGGGGCCTGCGCCCTGGCCCGGTCACACCGGAAATCAGGCCGCCGGGGTCGGCTCTGTCCCCTGCGCCACCCGGCTACCGGGTGCGATGGTCGGCGCGGCCGCGTTCAGGGTATCGCGGGCAAACCCCGCCGCGGCCTGATATTTCGCCATGAAATCGCGCCGTTCTTCTTCCGGGATCACGTCGTCGATGTTGTCGAACGTCCCGCCGCAGCGGTCCTCGACCATGTTGAGCAGCCCGAAGGGGCCGGCCCCGCGATTGCGCAGGACCACCTCGGACACCGGGCCGCACAGCGCCGCGTCATAGGCCGAAAGCGCCGCCGCACCGACACCGTGGGTCAGCAGGCTGGCCCCCAGCACGCGGGCATCCACGATCGCCTGGCTCGCGCCGTTCGACCCGGTCGGATACATCGCATGGGCCGCATCCCCCATCAACGCCACGCGCCCGTCTTGCCATGTCGGGATCGGGTCGCGGTCGATCATCGGGTTCTCATAGGCGACATCGGCCCCCCGCAGCATCGCGGGGACATCGAGCCAGTCATAGGTGAAATCGGTAAATTGATCGACAAAGCTGTCTATCTCGACCGGGCGGAACCAGCCCGATTTTTCCCAGTTGGCGGTATCTTTCAACGTGCGCTCGGCGATCCAGTTGATCTCGGCCAGACCGGTTGCCGGGTCCGGCGGGCTGATCGGGTAGATCACCATTCGGTGCTCATGCGTGCCCAGCCCGATGAAGGACGACCCGGTGCGGATCGGCTTTGCCATGGTGGTGCCCCGCCACATGAGCGCCCCGCCCCAGTTGATCGGCGGCTGGTCGGGGTGCATCTGCGCGCGGATTGCCGAATGGATCCCGTCCGCGCCGATCAAAAGACTCCCCCTTTCCTCGCTGGTAGTGCCATCGGCATGGGCGACGGTCGCGATGATCCCCTCGGCATCTTGCCGGTAGCCGGTGACCCGCGCGCCAAGACGGCCCGAGCGGGCCCCGGCGCGGGCCAGGAAAGTGTCCCACAAGAGGACATGAAAGCGCCCCCGGTGCACGGCATACTGTGGCCAGCGATACCCGGCCTCGGTCCCGCGCGCCTCGGAATAGATGTCATTGCCGTTCAGCCCGACCAGCGCCCATTCGCGCGCCGGCAAGCCGACCTTGTCGAGCGCCTCGGCGGTTATCCCGAGATCGGAAAGCTCGCGCACGGCGTTGGGTTGAAGGTTGATCCCGACGCCCAGCGGCTTCATCTCGTCCACCGCCTCGAAGACGACGCAGTCGACCCCGATCTGGTTCAGCGTCAAGGCCATCGCCAGACCGCCGATGCCGCCACCGGCAATGATCACCTTCTCGCCCATCTCGTCCTCCCGCCAAAAAAAGAGCCTCGCGGTTCTAACAGCCACGGCGCGAAAGGCAATGCCGGAGGGAGGGCGCGCCCGGGCGGCGTTTGCGCGACGACCCTTTCCCTTCGCGCCCTGCCCCGTTAGAACACGCGCGACAGTGAAAAAGACCGGGGACCCAAGCTCATGAGCACCATCATCGACATTTTCGCCCGCGAGATCCTCGACAGCCGGGGCAACCCGACCGTCGAAGTTGACGTGATCCTCGAAGACGGCACCGTGGGCCGCGCCGCGGTGCCCTCGGGTGCCTCGACCGGCGCGCATGAAGCGGTCGAAAAACGCGACGGCGACAAGGCCCGCTACTTGGGCAAGGGCGTGCTGGAGGCCGTGGCCGCGGTCAACGGCGAGATCGCCGAAGAGCTTGCCGGTATGGACGTGACCGAACAGGAAGCGCTGGACGCCGCGATGATCGAGCTTGACGGCACGCCGAACAAGGGCCGCCTCGGCGCCAACGCCATCCTCGGCGTTTCGCTCGCCGCCGCGAAGGCCGCCGCCGATTTCTCGGCGCTGCCGCTTTACCGCTATGTCGGCGGCTCCTCGGCCCGCGTTCTGCCGGTGCCGATGATGAACATCATCAACGGCGGCGAACATGCCGACAACCCGATCGACATCCAGGAATTCATGATCATGCCGGTCTCGGCCCCTACCTTGCGCGACGCGGTGCGCATGGGGTCCGAGATTTTCCACACGCTGAAGAAAGAGCTCTCGGCGGCGGGCCTGTCCACCGGTCTGGGCGATGAGGGCGGCTTTGCCCCCGCGCTCGGCTCCACCACCGAAGCGCTCGATTTCATCCTGAAATCCATCGAGAAGGCAGGCTACACGCCCGGCGAAGACATCTATCTCGCGCTCGATTGTGCCTCGACCGAATACTACGTCGACGGGAAATACGAGATGAAGGGCGAAGGCAAATCGCTGACGTCCGAGGAAAACGCCGCCTACCTCGCCGACCTTTGCGCCAATTACCCGATCATCTCCGTCGAGGACGGCATGTCGGAAGACGATTGGGAAGGCTGGAAGGTGCTGACCGACAAGATCGGCGACAAGGTGCAGCTGGTGGGCGATGACCTTTTCGTCACCAACCCGGTCCGGTTGGCAGACGGGATCGAGAAGGGCGTGGCCAATTCCATGCTGGTGAAGGTGAACCAGATCGGCACGCTGTCAGAAACGCTCAAGGCCGTCGATATGGCCCACCGCGCGCGGTATACCAACGTGATGAGCCACCGGTCGGGCGAAACCGAGGATGCGACCATCGCCGATCTCGCCGTCGCAACCAACTGCGGCCAGATCAAGACCGGCTCGCTCGCCCGGTCCGACCGGCTGGCGAAATACAACCAGCTGATCCGGATCGAGGAAGCCCTTGGGGAAACCGCGATCTACGCCGGGCGCGCGATTCTGAAGTAACACGGCGGGGCGCGGGTGGGATGGAGGATGAGCAGGTCATGACAGCGGATGACATCATTCGCACCCTTGCGCTCCAGCCCCACCCCGAGGGCGGCTGGTTTCGCGAAACATGGCGCGCCGCGGCACCGGACGGCCAGCGCCCCAGCGGCACCGCGATTCATTTCCTTCTCAAGGCAGGCGAGGCGTCGCATTGGCACCGTGTCGATGGGACCGAGATCTGGCTGTTTCACGCGGGCAGCCCGCTGATGCTGTCCGTCTCGGCGACCGACGAAGGCCCCGCCCGACACCATGTCCTTGGCCCCGACCTCGCCACCGCCGCGCCGCAGATCATCGTGCCGCCGCATGCCTGGCAGTCGGCGCGCAGCACAGGGGATTACACCTTGGTCTCTTGCATCGTCAGCCCCGGCTTTGATTTCGCGGGTTTCACGCTCGCCCCGCCCGGCTTCGATATTCCCTGAGACGCGGGGGGGCCAGCCCCCGCACCCCCGGGATATTTCAAGACCGGAAAGAGGAACGGGGGTCTTGGGTGAGCGCGCCGGTTATTGGTTGGCGCGCTCGGCCTCGATCTCGCGCCAGCGTGCAACGTTGCGATTGTGCTCTTCCAGGGTGCGTGCGAAGGCATGGCCGCCAGTGCCATCGGCCACGAAGAACAGGTAGTCCGTGGAGGCCGGGTCCAGCGCCGCCTCGATCGCGGCGCGCCCCGGATTGGCGATCGGCGTCGGCGGGAGCCCGTCGATGACATAGGTGTTGAACGGCGTCTGGGCGCGCAATTCGGATTGGCGCAGACCCCGGCCCAACACGCCCTGTCCGTTGGTGATGCCGTAGATCACCGTCGGGTCGGTTTGAAGCCGCATGCCGCGCCGCAAACGGTTCACGAAAACGCTCGCCACCTGCGGGCGTTCATCGGCCACGGCGGTTTCCTTCTCCACGATCGAGGCCATGATCAACGCCTCTTCCGGCGTGTCATAGGGCAGATCATCGGCCCGGTTTTCCCAAGCGCTGGCGAGACGGGCGGTTTGCGCCTCGGCCATGCGGGTCAGGATGTCGGCGCGGGGGTCGTCCGGGCGCATCTCGTAGCTGTCGGGGGCAAGGCTGCCTTCCTCGGGGATCTCGGCAATCTCGCCCGACAGGAACTCGGCCCGGCGCAGTGCATCCACGACCTGCCACGAGGTCACGCCTTCGGCCACCGCCACGCGGTAGCGCGTGTCGAGCGCGCCGCGCACGCGGGTGTAGGCCGCCGGAATTTCCTCCTCCGGCATGAACTCGGCCACCGTCAGGAAATCCTGCGTCGCCGGGTCAAGCTCGCGCACCTGGTATTCGACCGCGTTGACGCCGACGCGGTAGACCACCTCGGTGCCACAGGTCGAGGCCCCACCCCGCGTCACCACGTCCACGATCTGTTCCATCGACGCGCCTTCGGTGATCAGGAAAGACCCGGCCTTGAGCTGCGTTGATTTGCCGGAATACTCGGCTCCCATGCGAAAGATCGACGGGCTGGTGATCGCCCCGTCGGTTTCAAGCCGGGTCGAGACGCGGCTGAAATTCGATCCCGGCTCGACCTTGAGACAGATCGCCTCGGTGAGCGGGCCGGAGGCGGTGTATTCCCGCTTGCCCCACCCGATGACGCCGCCAATCACGACGAGGGCGACGATGAACAGGGTCAGCGCGTTAGAGGCGATGTTGCGCCACATTATCCGTCAGCCTTCCCCATGATCAGGCAGGCATTGGTGCCGCCGAAGCCGAAGGAGTTGGAGAGTGCGACGTTGATTTCGCGTTTCTCTGCCGCGTTGGCAGCCAGCGACAGGGTCGGCGTCACCGCCGGGTTGTCGAGGTTGATGGTCGGCGGCGCAACCTGGTCGCGCAGGGCAAGGAGGGAGAAGATCGCCTCCACCGCGCCCGCTGCCCCCAGAAGGTGCCCGATCGAGGATTTGGTCGAGGACATCGTCGCGTTCTTCGCGTGATCCCCCAAAAGGCGTTCGACCGCCGCAAGCTCGATCACATCGGCCATGGTCGAGGTGCCATGCGCGTTGATGTAATCCACCGCGTCTGGCGCCAAGCCCGCCGATTTCAGCGCCGCTTCCATGGCGCGGTAGCCGCCATCGCCATCCTCGGACGGGGCGGTGATGTGATAGGCGTCGCCCGACATCCCGTATCCCAAAATTTCGCCGTAGATCTTTGCACCACGCGCCTTGGCGTGCTCGTATTCCTCAAGCACGACGACGCCCGCGCCTTCGCCCATCACGAACCCGTCCCGATCCTCGTCATAGGGGCGGCTGGCGGTTTCGGGGTTGTCGGCGCGTTTGGTCGACAGCGCCTTGCAGGCGTTGAAGCCCGCGATCCCGATTTCCGAGATCGCCCCTTCCGCGCCGCCCGCGACCATCACGTCCGCGTCGCCCCACATGATCAAACGGGTCGCATCGCCGATGGCATGCGCCCCGGTGGAACAGGCGGTGACGACCGCGTGGTTCGGCCCCTTGTAACCATACTTGATCGACACCTGACCGGAGATCAGGTTGATCAACGAGCCAGGGATGAAGAAGGGCGACACCCGCCGCGGCCCGCGTTCAGCAATCAAGACCGCGGTGTTCGCGATCGAATTGAGACCGCCGATGCCAGAGCCGATCATTACACCGGTGCGCAGCGCCTCGTCTTCGCCCGGGGCGTCCCAGCCCGCGTCACGCACCGCCTGGGTGGCCGCGGCCATGCCGTAGAGGATGAAATCATCGACCTTGCGCCGCTCTTTCGGCTCCATCCAGTCGTCGGGGTTGAAGGTGCCGTCCGAGCCGTCGCCGAAGGGCAATTCGCAGGCATAGGGTGTCGCGACGCGCGAGGCATCGAAGCGCGTGATCGTCCCGGCCCCGGATTTTCCGTCCAGGATCCGGCTCCAGCTTTCTTCCACACCACAGGCGAGCGGCGAAACCATGCCCAGACCCGTGACGACAACGCGACGCTTTTCCATGAAGACCGCCCCCTTTTATCGTGAATTCTTCGGGCGCTGATTACCGTGCCGTGACCCCGTAGGGCAAGGGAGAAACGGTTTTTCGCGCCCCGACCGGGCGTTTTGGGCAGGGCTTCGCCCAACCGGCACCACCCGAGCGTCAGCCGGCGCGCGTCCAGAGCGCAAGACCGGGCACAAAAGGCACAAAAACGAAAAACGGCGCCCGGGGGACGCCGTTTCACACGAATGCAGCACACGGGTGCCGTGTGGCCGCTCAGGCGGCTTCCTTGATGAACTTCACGGCATCCCCGAAGGTCTGGATGGTTTCGGCAGCGTCGTCCGGGATCTCGATGCCGAACTCCTCTTCGAAGGCCATGACCAGCTCGACGGTGTCGAGACTGTCGGCGCCGAGGTCGTCGATGAAGGAAGCCGACTCGACCACTTTGTCTTCTTCCACGCCGAGGTGCTCGACAACGATTTTCTTCACGCGATCTGCGACGTCGCTCATATCCAAATCCTCACAGTTTTCAGGCTCTTGGCCTCTTCATTTGACCCTGCGATGGGCCGTGTTCACTGTCCCGGCTCAAGCCGAATGTGCCCGACCGACGCCTGTCGGCTGGGTGTAAACTGCGCGCTCTTTAGCACAAAGGATCGCGCGGGCAAACGGTTTGTCCGGGACGGACCGCGATGAATTTCGCCACCCGGTCCGCACCATGGGTCCGCGCCATCCCGCGTGCCGACTGTCTCACAGCATCGCCATCCCGCCGTTGACGTGGAGCGTGGTGCCGGTGACATAGCCCGCATCGGGGCTGGCGAGGTAGAGCACCGCCGCCGCGATCTCTTCCGGGGTGCCCATGCGGGCTGCGGGAATCTGCTTGTTGATCGCGTCTTTCTGATCGTCGGTGAGCTTTTCGGTCATCGCCGTGGCGATGAAACCGGGGGCGACGCAATTGGCAGTGATGCCGCGCGTGGCGACCTCGTAGGCGATGGATTTGGTCATGCCGACCATGCCGGCCTTCGACGCGGCGTAGTTCACCTGCCCCGGATTGCCGGTCGCACCGACGATGGACGAAATGTTGATGATCCGACCCCAGCGCGCCTTCATC
Organism: Maritimibacter sp.; assembly: GCA_011389895.1. Classification (GTDB taxonomy): domain Bacteria; phylum Pseudomonadota; class Alphaproteobacteria; order Rhodobacterales; family Rhodobacteraceae; genus Maritimibacter. The sequence goes on from JAABTN010000030.1 coordinate 10,317, forward strand.
ATCGGGCGCATCACGCCACGGCACAACCGCATGGTGGCGGTCAGGTTCACGTCGATCACGTCCTGCCAGTCCTGGTCCGACATGCGCATGAAGATCTGGTCACGGGTGATGCCCGCGTTGTTCACGAGGATATCGAGACCACCCATCGCCTCGGCCGCCTGTTTCGGCAGCGCATCGACCGCCTCGGGGTCCGAGAGGTTACAAGGCAGCACATGGGTCCGCTCGCCAAGATCGGCGGCCAGCGCCTTCAGCGGGTCTTCGCGCGTGCCCGACAGCGCGACGGTTGCCCCCGCATCGTGCAGCGTCTTGGCGATCGCGCCGCCGATGCCGCCCGACGCACCAGTCACCAGCGCATTTTTTCCTTTCAGATCAAACATCTGACTTCCTTTCCTGACTCATTCTCACAGGCTATTCACCGCCGCCCGAACCTCATCCGGCGTGCCCATGTTCATCGTCGCAACGCTTTTGTCGATCCGGCGCACCATCCCGATGAGAGCTTTGCCCGCGCCGATTTCCCATATCTCGTCCACGCCCTGCGCGGCCATCCACGACACGCTTTCGCGCCAGCGCACCGACCCGGTGACCTGTTCGATCAGAAGCCTGCGGATCGTGTCCGGGTCCGTCACCGCCTCGGCACGCACATTGGCGACCAACGGCACCTTCGGCGCGTCGATTGTCACTTGGGCGAGCGCTTCGGCCATGACATCGGCTGCGGGTTGCATCAGCGCGCAATGGAACGGGGCCGAGACGGGCAGCATCACCGCGCGACGGGCGCCCTTGTCCTTGGCGATCTCGATCGCGCGTTCCACGGCCCCCTTGTGGCCCGAGACCACCACCTGTGCCGGATCGTTGTCATTGGCGGCCTGGCACACTTCGTTTTCGGCGGCTTCGGTCGCCACCGCCTGCGCGGTCGCGAAGTCCAGCCCGAGGATCGCGGCCATGGCCCCGACACCGACCGGGACCGCCTTTTGCATGGCCTCGCCCCGGGTGCGCAGCAAGGTCGCGGTGTCACCGATGCTCAGCGACCCTGCCGCTGCCAAGGCGGAATATTCGCCAAGACTGTGACCGGCGACGAAAGACGCGGTGTCGACCCCGACCCCTTCGACCTCAAGCGCGCGCAGCGCGGCCAGCGATGTGGCCATCAGCGCCGGTTGCGCGTTCTGGGTCAGTGTAAGCGCCTCTGCGTCGCCCTCCCAGATCAGGCTGGACAGCTTTTCGCCCAGCGCCGCGTCAACTTCGTCAAAGACCGCTTTTGCTTCCGGGTAGGTTTCGGCCAATTCGCGGCCCATACCGATGGCCTGTGCCCCCTGTCCGGGAAATACGAATGCTCGGGTCATTTGCCCCCTCCATCTTGCGTTGGCAAAGGGGATAGCGGGAAGGGGCCGCGGGCGCAACGCCCCGGCCCCTCATCCGTTTGAAGGTCTCGGTTTAAGCTTGGTTGGGCTCAGAAGCGCCGGGCGCTCGCGAAATCATCCAGGAGTTTCAGGCGCACGCGCTCAAGCTGCTTTTGGGTGCCGCGCAGAATTTCGATGCCGGTTTCGCCATCCTTGCCGATGCGCAGGAAAAGCCGCGATGGCTGGCCCTGTGCAGCGTTGCGCAGGAGGTAGACCGACCCGACTTCGTCGAACCGCAGCATGTCGATCAGCTTGAATTCCCCCGCGATGGTGCGGTTGCCCAGACGCAGTTCCTGGCGATTGGTGTCAACCTGCAACTCGATGCCGGGCCGTTGGCGGCCATATTGCAGCAACGCACCGCCGAAGACGATGAACATCACCATCGCGCCCATCTTCATCACGAAGATCTCGGCCCCGTAGATGCTGTCCGGGATCAACCAGAGGCCGATGCCCGACATGAGCAGGATGGAACCGAGAAACCGGGACGCGATCGAGCGAAGCGCCGAATGATGTTCATCCAGTAGGTTGTTGACGATGTAGCCCCAAGCGGTGGAGGTCGCCACCTCGTCATCCAGTTTGGGTGCGGAGGAAACCCCACCCAATTCGAAGCCAGTTTGTCCCGTCAGTGCGTTCATGATCTTTCCGTCCCACATCACGACTATTCGATGGTCTATGGTTCCTTTACGAATAGGGCCGGATTGCGGCAGGCGATGGGAAACAAATGGGCGCGCGCCCTTGTTTTTCAGGGTATTCCGTACCTTTCGGGCCGAAATGCCCCTTAACCTGCCCTTGCAAAGCATCCCGTGGCCTGTATAAGGCCCCATCCTTTCGCGCAAAGATGAATCGCGTTGCCTCTCGTGGACGGGAGCGGAAGGATCACCTGTCCTATGAAGCGCGCCTGAAAAATTGGAGCAACCATGCCGCTTTACGAGCATGTCATGATTGCGCGTCAGGACCTGTCCAACGCGCAAGCCGAAGGTCTTGTCGAGCACTTCTCGACCGTCCTTGCCGACAACGGCGGAACCGTCGTCGAGTCGGAATATTGGGGCGTCAAGACGATGGCCTACAAGATCAACAAGAACCGCAAGGGCCACTATGCCTTCCTGAAAACGGACGCCCCGTCGCCCGCCGTTCAGGAAATGGAACGCCTGATGCGCCTGCACGACGACGTGATGCGTGTGATGACCATCAAGGTCAAGGAGCACGACGAAGGCCCGTCCATCCAGATGCAGAAAAAAGACGAACGCGACGTCCGTCGTGAACGTCGCGACCGCTAAGAGAAGGAGCTAAAACATGGCTGCGAAACCATTTTTCCGCCGTCGTAAGGTTTGCCCGTTCTCTGGCGAGAACGCACCCAAGATCGACTACAAGGACACGAAGCTGCTGCAACGCTACATCTCTGAGCGTGGCAAGATCGTGCCGTCCCGTATCACCGCCGTGTCGGCCAAGAAGCAGCGTGAGCTGGCCCGCGCTATCAAGCGCGCCCGCTTCCTCGCCCTTCTGCCCTACGCTGTGAAGTAAGGAGAAGTCCCATGGAAGTTATCCTTCTGGAACGTGTCGCAAAGCTGGGCCAGATGGGCGAAGTGGTTGAGGTGAAGCCGGGCTTCGCACGCAACTATCTTCTGCCACAGGGCAAGGCGCTCACCGCGTCGAAAGCCAACATCGCACAGTTCGAAGAGCAAAAAGCACAGCTTGAAGCCCGCAACCTCGAATCCAAGAAAGAGGCCGAAGCGCTTGCCGCCAAGCTGGGCGGTCAGCAGTTCATCGTGATTCGGGCCGCCTCGGACGGTGGCAACCTTTACGGGTCCGTCACCACCCGCGACGCTTCTGACGTGGCCACCGAAGAAGGCTTCTCGATCGACCGCAAGCAGGTTCTGATCCGTGAGCCGATCAAGACGCTCGGGCTGCACGAGGTGGAAATCCACCTGCACCCCGAAGTGATCATCACGGTCGATCTGAACGTCGCCCGTTCGCCCGAAGAGGCCGAGCTTCAGGCCTCCGGCAAATCCATTCAGGAACTTGCCGCCGAGGAAGAAGCCGCCGCGGATTTCGAGATCTCGGAATTGTTCGACGATCTCGGTGCCGCTGCATCGGACGACGACGATCTGGCCGACGCAATCGATCGCGACAGCGATGACGCGTCGGAGACCTCAGACGACGAGGCCACCGAAGACAAGGCGTAAGCCTGTCTCGCAGACATCGGAAAAAAAAGGCCGCGTGACGGGTTCACGCGGCCTTTTTTGTTGGGCGCCTTTCAGGCCGCGTCTCGGGCCGACATAGCCGCCCTTGCGGACCCCGCCGGGGGAGAGATAGCCTTGGGAAGGCCGCGAGATCGGGCCAGTCGCAGGGGGAGGAGACATCATGGACGGTGCCATCGCGGGCTTTGACCTGAACCGCATCGGGCCGGCGTTCATCGACGACCCCTACCCCACGCTGCACCGGCTTCGGCGCGAAAGCCCGGTTCATGAAAACCCTGATGGATCGGTCCTTCTCACCCGCTACGCCGACATCCAGAAGGTTTATCAAAGCCGCGCCATGCTGTCGGACAAGACCGAGGTTTTTGGCGCGAAATTCGGCGATTGCCCCTTGGGACATCACCACACGACCTCGCTCGTGTTCAACGATCCGCCCTATCACACCACGGTGCGCCGCCTGATTTCCGGGGCGTTTACCCCCCGCAAGCTGGCCGAGTTCGAACCGCTCATCGACCAGATCGTGGATCGCCTTCTGGATCGGCTCGACGACCTTGGCAGCTTCGACATGATCGACGATTTCGCAAAGGTGCTCCCAACCGAGATCATCAGCTTCATGCTTGGCATCCCCGAAGACCTGCGCCCGAAACTCCGCGACTATTCGCTCGCCATCCTTGGCGCGCTGGACCCCGAGGTGCCGCCGGATCGCATGGCTGCGGGCAACGCCGCCGTGACCGAGTTTTCCGAGATCCTCGACGCACTCATCACCCACCGCCGGGCCAACCCGGGCGGCGCGGGCGACGGCGAGGTTCTGGAGGCGTTGATCTTCGGCGAACACGAAGGCCGCCGCCTCACCCAGGATGAGTTGATCCAGAATTGCATCTTTCTGCTGAACGCGGGCCATGAGACCACGACATCTCTGGTCGGAAACGCGGTCGGCACCCTTTTGGACAACCCCGGCGAACACCGACGCCTCATTCGCCAGCCCGAGCTGATCACCACGGCGGTCGAGGAATTCCTGCGGGTCGAAAGCCCGCTTCAGCTTGGAAACCGGCTGGCGGGCGAGGATATCGACCTTGGCGACCGGGTGTTGACCAAGGGCACCTATATTCACACCTCGATCGGGGCCGCCAACCGCGACCCGGCGCAGTTCGCCGACCCGGACCGGGTCGACATTGCCCGCACACCGAACCGCCAGATCGCCTTCATCACCGGCATTCACGTCTGTCTCGGGGCGACCTTGGCGCGCATCGAGGGGCGCATCGCCATCGGCAAACTCGCGGCACGCTTTCCGGGCCTGCACGGCACCGGGCCGCGTCACCGCCTGCCGCTCGCCCGGTTTCGGGGCTATACCGCGCTTCCCGTGGCGTTGCGCTGATCACCCGCGCCATCGGCGGAGCCGGGCCGACCGGGCCGCGCCGGAGTATCGCGCCTTCCCCAGAAGCGCGGTTCGCGGCATGATCGGTTATCGTCCCGCCACCGACCCACCGGAGATAGTCCCATGACCCGCCCCACGCGCCGCGCCGTTCTGAGCACTGGCTTGACCTTTACCCTTGCCGCCCTCACCGGCTGCGGGGCGATCAACCTGGGCTCGAAATCGCCGGAGACGACCGGGTTCAACCCGCCCCTCTACCCCAACGAGACGCCCGAGTTGCGGCGGCTGATCAACACCTGGGCCGATCATTACGAGATCCCGCGTGAGCTGGTCCATCGGCAGGCGGTGCGCGAGTCGACCCATAACCCGGCGGCGCGCAACGGACCCTATTGGGGTCTTTTGCAAATCCTGCCCCAGACCGCCCGCACCATGGGCCACCGGGGCCCGGCGCGCGAATTGCTCGACCCGAACGTGAACTTGAAATACGCGGGCAAATACCTGCGCGGGGCCTATATCGTGGCCGACGGGGACATCGACCAAGCCATGAAATGGTATGCGCGTGGGTATTATTACGAAGCCAAGCGTCTTGGCCTGTTGAAAGAAACCGGGCTCAGAACCTGACCGCGTGGCTTAGCGCGCGGCAACCTCGGCCCGCCCGTAATCGCCCACTTCGGTCGATCCATCGGGAAAATCCACCTCGACCCGGATCGATTGCACCGACCCCAGCGGATAGGTGATATAGGGCAGGATATCCTCGGAATACAGCGCGTTTGGCGCGGCTTCATCGGCGTGACAGGGCTCATGCTCCAGCGGCGCGACCGCGCCCCCGTTGACCGCAAAGCGGATGCCTTCGACCCCGCAGCGCCACGCGAGAAGATTGGTGAAATACAACAGATCGTTGCCATCATATTCCCGCACCGCCACCCAGTTCGGCTTTGTCAGGGTGAGAATCTGTTTCGCATCCTGCGCCGTTGCCCCGGAGGCAAAGACGGACAGCGCGAGAACCAATAGCAATCGAAAATTCATTTCGCCCTCGTCTTTTTATGAAACACCCGGCTTTTCTAATACAACCGGGTCGCAGGCGGCTTCACCCCACGGCCCTTCCGCGTATAGTGACAGAAAAACGGGACATGGGCAAAGCGGGCGATTGATTGGACATGGCGAAAAAGACATCCAAGGCGGCAGGAAAGACACCCCGGTTCAACATCCTGCTGATCGGCCAAGGCGGGCGAATAGGCTATGAGGCGCTGCTTTTCGTCGCCTCACTTCGGCGCAATGACCCCGGTTTCAAGGGCCGGGTGATCGTCGCGGAACCCCAGCCGGGCGCGTTGTGGGCGAAGAAAGACCCCCGCCTGACGCTCGACCAACGCGAGGCGCTGGAAAAACTCGGGGCCGAGATCGTGCCTTTTGACAGCGCCCATTTCGGTGCCGAGTATCCCCAAGGCAACAAGATCGAAGGGCTTGCCTGCCTGCCTGCGGGCGAGCCCTTCGTGTTTTTCGACAGCGATACCGTGGTGACCGGGCCGCTGTCGCAGATCCCGTTCGATTTCACCCGCCCCGCCGCCTCGATGAAGCGCGAAGGCACATGGCCGACGATCGAGCTTTATGGCCCCGGCTACACCGAGACGTGGAAGTCGCTCTACGACCACTTCGGGCTCGATTTCGAAAGCTCGCTCGATCTGTCCGAACCCGAGGAATACTGGGGCAGGTACCTTTATTTCAACGCCGGGTGGTTCTTTGGCGCAGACCCGAAAGCCTTTGGCGATCGCTACCTCGACTACGCGCTCACGATCCGCGACGCCCCGCCCGAGGCGCTGGTGGTGCAGGAGGTCTATCCTTGGCTCGACCAGATCGCCCTGCCGCTCGTCATCCATGCGCTCGGCGGCGGGCGCCCCGGCCCCGAGCTCGCCGGGCTGGACGGTGACGTGACCTGCCACTGGCGCATCCTGCCGCTGGCCTATGCCCGCGAAAGCGACGCCACCATTCACGCGCTGGAAGAGGCGGCGGCCCCCAACAAGGTCAAGAAGGTGCTCAAATCCCACGACCCCATGCTGCGCATGATCTACCAGGGCCGCGGTCACAAGGTCCGCGCACTCTTCGACCGCAACGACCTGCCCCGGCAGGAAAAGGTCCTGCGAAACCAGATCAAGCGCGAAGGGTTCTGGATGCGGTGAGGGCGCGCGCCCACCTAGAACCTCTTGGCATGCAAGGCTTTCTCCCAATGCGCTAACCGCGCGTCTGCAAGTGTCCCGCGCGCCATGCCGGACAAGTCCGCATCCAATACCTCGACCACCGCGACCGCGAGCGTTCCCGCCGCTTGGTAGGCCGGGATCAAAAGCTGCGGCGCACCCGCGCCACGTCGCAATGAGAACCCCAGCCTTCGCTCCAGCGCCCCCGGGTCCGACGTCAGCCGAAGCCATCGTGTTTCTCCGATCGTCACGCAAACGATCAACCAATGCAGCTCCCGTTCCCGCCAAGCGACCTTCGCGGCACGGCGCTCTTTTTTCGACAGGCCCATCTTGCGTTCTTTTTTATCCGGGTATATATCTCCTGTCACAATTTTATCCGGGTGTAAATGATGACCGACGAGATCCTGACTGCATTCCAAAACAACGCGCGCCTCACCTCGGGGACGCGCGCCGAGCTTGAGCGGACACTCGCCCCTCTCGGCCCCCATCCCGAGGGTCTCTTGGTGTTCTCGGACACGACGGGGGCACAGACCGCCTCAACCTGACCGACCTCAACCTGACCGACCGCGATGTGCCCCCGCCCCGGCGCGGTCGCCCAAAGCTTGGCGTCAAAGCGCGCGAGATTACCCTGCTGCCCCGACATTGGGAGTGGCTCGCAGGTCAGCGCGGCGGCGCCTCTGCCGCAATGCGCCGACTGGTTGACGACGCCATGCGTGCCGCGCCCGACGAGGACCCGCGCCGCCCGGATCGGGCCTATCGCTTTTTGTCGGCCATCGCAGGCGACTTTCCCGGATACGAAGCCGCGCTGAGGGCGCTCTATGCAGACGACCCGGACGCAGTGCGGACTGCCATGGAGGGCTGGCCGGACGATATTCAGACCCATGCGCTTGTTTTGGCCGGTTTTGCGCCGCACGCAGCCCAGTCCACGGCCTAACGCCCCCACCGGGCCGGCCGGTCGGCCCGGCAAAGGCCCGATCAAACCGCATCGCGGCACTGGAAACTACCACCATGGCCGCGTAACCTTTGTTCAACGGCCTCGCCCCCCGGTGCAGGTCATGACCACCAAAAGCGAGACTGCGTTGTGCGCGATGAGATCGAAAGCCTGAAAGAAGAGCAGCGCAGAAAGCTTCGAAAGGTGCGGGCGCGTCAAAAGCGGATGGCGCGCAACGCGTGGGCCGACGGGTTTCTGTCCGGGGTCTGCGGCACGTTGCGCCCCGGCGATATCGCGATTGATCTGGGGGCCAACGTGGGCGACATCTCGGCGCGGTTGCTGGCCTCGGGTGCAGATGTCATCGCGTTCGATCCCGAGCCTTGGGCGATTGCCGCGCTTGAAAAAAGGTTCGCGGATGAGCCGCGCTTCACGTTGCACAATGCCGCCGTGGGCTGTGCGGAGGGCACCGTGTCACTGTTGCGTGCGGATGACTTCGACGGGGACGAGGCCAAGGCTTCGGTCAAGAGCACCATTGTGGAAGGCGGGCGCGCCGTCTCGGGCGGGCAATTCGTCGAGGTTCGGATGATCAATTTCGTCGACTTCCTGCGCAATCTGATCGCCCGACACGGCGACGTTCAGTTCATCAAGATGGACATCGAAGGGGCCGAGCTTGATCTTCTGGATGCGCTGGACGCGGCGGGCCTTCTGAACCGGGTCCGGTGCATGGTGGTTGAAACCCACGAGCGTAAATTCAAGGATCAACGCGCCCGGTTTGCCGAACAACGCCGCCGCTTGTCCGAGAAATACGCCCCCACCCACATCAATCTCGACTGGATCTGACCTTTCTCCCGGCTCAGTCCGGCGCGATCAGATCCGCCCCCGCGAACCGGTCAGGCACGCGGTAAAGCTCGTCAAACTCCCGGCGGTGGAAATGCCACATACCGTGACTGCGTGGCTCCCAGCTCGCATACATCGCGCGGCGCACGTGGCCCAGATCGAACCCGGAGGCGACCTCGCGCCGCTCGAAAGCCTCGAAGGTTTCGATGTCCTTGCGGTTCTCGCGAAACCACTTCGGATTGGTCCGCACCGTGCCGTCATCCGACAGCGATTGCTGCGTCTCGACGAAAGAGTTTCGCCGTTCCATGGTCTCGACATAAACGTCGAAGTCGCAATACCGCATATGAAACAGGTAAAGAAACGGCGGCAGGTTGAGCTTGTCATGCTCTGCATAATGCCCGCCCCGCGCGATCCGGCAGGCCCGCGACACGATGCAGGGTTTCGCATAATGCATCGCGACCTGCGCGTGCCTGCGCGGGCCAAGGATGTGGGTTTCGACGGGGTCGGGTTCGAGGGTCCGAAGATGCACGATTTCCATCCCGAACGCGGTGTAGACGGTGTTGGTTGCCGCCTCCTCCAACCAAGTTTTCAGGTTGAGGCCGGTCTCAGGGTCAACCACGATGAATTCATCCACGTCACAGACGATCACATGCGCATACCATTGCCGCAACGCATCCTTGAGCGCGTTTTTCGTGCGCCAGTGCAACATGGTGAACTTGTCGGTCCTGATCGCGGGGACGGGCACGATGTTGCACCCCGCGCCGACGGTGCGCACCATTTCGGTGTCGCCATGGCTGATGATATAAAGGCTCGACCGACCAAAAAGCCCACCGTAATACTCGACCCACCGCTTGAGAAAAAACGCGTCGTCCCGGCAAATCGTGACAACGGCGACACCCTGTCTTTCAATCATGCCTGTCGTCCTGCGAAAGCGCTCTGCAACGGGCGCGCGGTTCCGGTGCAATCGGATGTCGCGTCCCCAACGACAGGGTCGCGCAGCTTGGCAAATTGAAGGTTCGCAGTCTTCTCAATAGAAAGCATCATATCCTGACCCTGAAATCCCAAAAGCTGTGTGGCAGGATGGCGCAGGTTTGCGGTGAAGACAAAGGGGTAAGTCGGTTTGCACGAACTGAAACCGGTTTTTTGTTCCAAACCGTCATCCGTGTCAGGCGGCAGGCGCATGCGATCCGGGGGCGCGCCACCCCGTCACCCCGATCAAACCGCCTGATTTGAATGTGTTACGCCGCGCCCGGTTTCGTTTGAAGGGGCCTGCGAAATCCCCTAGCCTCGCCTCGTCAATCAGGGAGGTCAATGATGACTGATGTTCAGATGAACGGGTTCGACACGTTGCAGGTCCATGCCGGCACCGAACCCGACCCGGCCACCGGCGCACGGCAGGTGCCGATCTATCAAACCACGTCTTACGTGTTCAAGGACGCCGATCACGCCGCGCGGCTCTTCAACCTCGAAGAGGTCGGCTATATCTATTCGCGGCTGACCAACCCCACGGTGGGCGCATTGGCCAACCGGATCGTCGCGCTCGAAGGCGGTGCGGGCGGGGTCTGCACCTCGTCCGGTCACGCGGCCCAGATCATGGCACTCTACCCGCTGATGGAACCGGGGCGCAACATTGTCGCTTCGACCCGGCTCTACGGCGGGACCTACACCCAGTTCACCCAGATGTTCAAACGCTTCGGCTGGTCCTGCACCTTCGTCGATTTCGACGACCCCAAGGCGGTCGCGGCGGCCATCGACGATGACACCCGCGCACTGTTTTGCGAGTCGATCGCGAACCCCGGCGGCGTGGTCACCGACCTTGACGCGATCGCGGCGGTGGCGGAGGAGGCCGGGCTGCCGCTGGTGGTCGATAACACCTCGGCCACGCCGTATCTGTGCAACCCGATCGCCCATGGCGCGACGCTGGTGGTGCATTCGACCACGAAATACCTCACCGGTAATGGCACCGTAACCGGCGGCGCATTGGTGGATTCGGGGAAATTCGACTGGTCCGCCTCGGACAAGTTTCCCTCGCTGTCACAGCCTGAACCGGCCTATCACGGCATCAATTTCCACGAAGCGCTTGGCCCCATGGCGTTCACCTTCCACTCCATCGCCATCGGGCTGCGCGATCTTGGCATGACCATGAACCCGCAGGCCGCACATTACACGCTGATGGGGATCGAAACGCTGAGCCTCAGGATGCAAAAACACACCGAGAACACGCAGGTCGTTGCGGAATGGCTTGAAGGTCACGACAAGGTGGAGCGGGTCACCTACGCGGGCCTCAAAAGCTCGCCCTACCACGAGACCGGCAAGCGGATTTGCCCGCGCGGCACCGGGGGCCTCTTCACCGTGGCGCTCAAGGGCGGCTACGATGACTGCGTGAAGCTGGTGAACACGCTCCAGCTTTTCTCCCACGTCGCGAACCTTGGTGATACCCGGTCGCTGGTCATCCACTCGGCCTCGACCACGCACCGCCAGTTGACCGACGAACAGCGCGAGGCGGCGGGGGCGGCCAGCAACGTGGTGCGCTTTTCCATCGGGATCGAAGACCCGGAGGATATCATCGCCGATCTGAAGCAGGCGCTCGCCGCGCTCTGATCGTCAAAGCCTCGCCCCGGCGCGTGCCGGGGTGCGCAAAGCCGGCGCGGGGCGCCGGCTGTCGGGGGCGTTGCCCCCGCGCGGGCCAAAGCCCGCCCCCCAAGGTGTTTTCGAAACAGTGAAACTGGGCCCTTTTGGGGTTGTGCCCTTTTTTGCATTGGCTCGGTCCGTTGGGACTTTTGCATTGGCTCGGTCCGTTGGGACGTCTCAGTCGTCGCGCAAGGTCGCCGACACCGGGGCCATGTTGACGGTCTGGGCCCGGTTGCCGAGCGACCATTCCAACAGCGCCTGCAGGCTGTCGGGCCGCACCCGCGCAACCGCGATGACGCCTTCGTCGTTGCGGGCGCGGAAGGCCACGTTGTCGAGAAACCGGCGAATCACGTCCGGCGCCTGACCGTCGCCATCGAGATCCCGAAAGACCAGCCCGGCCGACACCCCGTCGCTCACTGCCCGCTTGTGCCCGGTGTTGAGCCCGGAGGGATAGGTCACAAGCCCAAGGCCCTGTTCGGTCAGGATCGTTGCGACCTGTGCGGCTGCATCCCCCAGCGCCTGAAACCCGGCGTCCTCGGGGAACATGACCGCCACGACATCTTCCAAAAGCGGTTCGTAGACCTGGAACGTGACGTCGACATCGGTGGCCGTGGCCCCCTCGGGCAACGGGATGGTAAGGATGATCTCGGCCCCCACATCACGATAATAGCTGACCGCTTCTTCGGCGTCCGGTGCCGAGGCATCGACCACGACCGACAACGGGAAGGGCATCACCGCCAGATCGCCCACGTCTTCGCGGCTTTCGCCTTGGTCGATCAGAAGAACGGACATCTTGGGCAGAACCGGGTCACCGGAATAGGGAATGGCATTGCGTTCGATGGCGGGCACCGGGGCGGCGGCCTCTTCCTCCGCGTCGTCCGGTCCATCGGAGATGTTGGGCAGGCGGCCCGTGACCACCTGTGGCACCTCATCTTGCGGGTCCGGCGTGGTGGCTTCGGGCACGGTGGCTTCGGGCCCGGTGTCTTCCGGCGTTGCGGCCTCGGGCGCGGTCGGCTCAGGGGCGACCGGTGTCTCGGGCGCGGGGTCGGGCTCTGCCGCAGGCGCGGGGTCGGCCGACGGGTCCGATTGCGGTGCCGGGTCGGGATCGGGCGCTGCGAGGGCAAGATCATCCGCTTCGGGCGGCGTCGCCGGGTCCGGGTCGGGGGCTTCCGGCTCGGGTGATGCGGCTGCAAGGCTTTCGTCGGCGGTCCCCTCGGTTTCCGGGTCAGCGGGTGTTTCAGGTTCGGGCGTCGCCGCCTCGGGCGCGGGGGTGTCACCTTCTGGAGTGTCCGCTTCAGAAGGGGGGTCCGTGGGCGTCTCGGCAGGCGTCTCGGCAGGCGTCTCGGAAACCTCCTCGCCGGTTTCGACCTCGGCCACCTCGGCCACGTCCCCGGTGGTCAGCTCCACCCGGTCCACCGCCACCGCGACGACAAAAACCCCGATCGCCGAGACCACGGCCCCCGTCAAAATCCCTGAAACCGTTCCGCGTGCCACGTCGCCCTGTCCTTTGGGCGTTCCCGCCCCTCTGTGCCCGTTGATCGCCGGTGCCCGGCGCCTCCGGTGCGCTTGGTGCAAAGCCCGGCTGGCCTTGACCCTTGGCACCGGCTCTGAACATGTATAACCCGACGACCACATGAAAAAAGCCCCCAAAGGTGCAGCGCATGATCCTGCTCATCGATAATTACGACAGCTTTACCTACAACCTCGTACACTACGTTGGCGAGCTTGGGGCTGACGTGGTGGTGCATCGCAACGATGCGCTTGATGTCCAGGCGGCGATGGCGCTCGGGGCCGAGGCGATCATCCTGTCACCCGGACCCTGTGATCCCGACCAGGCGGGCATTTGCCTACCCTTGACGCTGGCGGCCGCCGAGGCGGGCGTGCCGCTTTTGGGGGTTTGCCTGGGCCATCAGGCCATCGGGCAGGCATTCGGCGGCAAGGTGGTGCGCCATAGCGAGATCGTGCATGGCAAGTTGGGCGAGATCCATCACGCGGGACAGGGCGTGTTCTCAAGCCTGCCCTCACCACTTCATGGCACCCGGTATCATTCGTTGGTGGTGGCGCGCGACAGCCTGCCCGACAGTCTCGAGGCGACCGCGTGGCTCGCCGATGGCACCATCATGGGGCTGCGGCACAGGACGCTGCCGATCGAGGGGGTGCAGTTTCACCCCGAAAGCATCCGCTCGGAACATGGTCATGCCATGTTGAAGACCTTCCTCGACCGCGTTGGAGAACCTGCATGAGCGAGACGATGAAACCGCTGATCTACGCGGCCTCGGAGGGGCCCTTGTCGCGCGCGCAGGCCGAGGCGGCGTTTGAAGAGCTGTTTTCCGGCACCGCGACCCCGGCGCAGATCGGCGGGCTTCTCATGGCGATGCGGGCGCGGGGCGAAAGCGTGGCGGAATACGCCGCCGCCGCCGCCGTGATGCGGGCCAAGTGCATCCCGGTCAAGGCGCCCGACGGGGCGATGGATATCGTCGGCACCGGGGGTGACGGCATGGGCACGCTCAATATCTCGACCGCCACCGCCTTCGTGGTGGCCGGGGCCGGTGTGCCGGTTGCCAAGCATGGCAACCGCAACCTGTCGTCGAAATCCGGCGCAGCAGACGCGCTTGGCGCAATGGGGGTCGAGGTGATGGTCGAGGCACCGGTGGTCGAACGCGCGCTGGCCGAGGCCGGGATCGGCTTCATGATGGCCCCGATGCACCACCCGGCGATCAAGCATGTCATGCCGGTGCGCATGGAGCTGGGCTGCAAGACCATCTTCAACATCTTGGGCCCGCTCACCAACCCGGCGGGCGTAAAGCGACAGTTGACCGGGGCATTTGCCGTCGACCTTATTTTCCCGATGGCCGAGACCCTTCAAGCGCTCGGGTCCGAGAAGGCTTGGCTTGTCCATGGCTCGGACGGGACCGACGAGATCGCCATTTCCGGTCCCACGTCCGTGGCGGTGCTGGCCGATGGCAAGATCACCGGGAGGGAGGTTCACCCCGAAGATGCGGGCCTTCCCGTCCATCCGTTCCGAGACATCCTTGGCGGTGCGCCGGAAGAGAACGGTGCGGCGTTTCGCGCACTTCTGGACGGGGCCCCGGGGGCCTACCGCGACGCGGTCCTGCTCAATGCCGCCGCCGCGCTGATCGTGGCCGACAAGGCGAATGACCTCAAGGACGGGGTCGAACAGGCGCGCGCTTCGATTGACAGTGGCGCGGCGCGCACGGCGGTCGAGAAGCTGGCAAAGATCACCCGCGCCGCATGATCGTCAACCCCGCCCTCGCCCGCACCCGGCCCTCACCCGTGGTGGAAGCCAAGCGGTGGATCGCGGGCAAGACGTTCTCGCCCGAAGCACCCCTGATCAATGTGAGCCAGGCCGCGCCGCTAGACCCGCCACCGATCGAGATGCGGCAGGCCATCGCCAATCTCGCGCTCAACCTGCCGGGGGCGCATGTCTATGGTCCCGTCCGGGGCCTGCCGGAGTTGCGGGTCGAGGTGGCGCGCCAATTTTCACAGGCCTATGGTGGCACGCTGTCCTCGGACAACGTGGCCATCACGCAGGGCTGCAACCAGGCCTTTTGCGCCGCGCTCGCCACGCTGGCCGGTGCGGGTGACGAGGTCATCCTGCCGACCCCGTGGTATTTCAATCACCAGATGTGGCTCGACATGGCCGGCGTGATCACCGTGCCGCTCCCCACCGGCGACGAATTGCTGCCAACCGTGGCCGAAGCCGAGGCGCGTCTGACCGCGCGCACCCGCGCCATCGTGCTGGTTACCCCGAACAACCCCGGCGGCGTGGAATACCCCGCCGATCTCGTCATGGGGTTCTTCCGGCTGGCGCGTGACAACGGGATTGCGCTCATCCTCGACGAAACCTACCGCGACTTTCATTCCCGCGCGGGCAGGCCCCACGACCTGCTTACCCGCGCCGATTGGGACTCCACGGTGATCCAGCTTTATTCCTTTTCCAAGGCCTACCGTCTCACCGGTCACCGCGTCGGCGCGCTGATCACCGCGCCCGAGCGCCTGCGCGCGGTCGAAAAATTCCTCGATACAGTCGCAATCTGTCCCAACCAGCTTGGCCAACAGGCCGCGCTTTGGGGGATGCGCAATCTCGGCGACTGGCTTGCGGGTGAACGGGACGAAATCCTCGCCCGCCGGGTGGCGGTCGAGGAAGGCTTCGCCAAACTGCCTGGGTGGCGGACCCTTGGGGCGGGGGCCTATTTCGCCTATGTCGAACACCCGTTCGACGAGGCTTCCGAGGCCCTGTGCAAACGCATGGTGGACGAGATCGGCGTGCTTGCCCTACCCGGCTCCATGTTCAATCCCGACGGCATGGGTGACACCCAGTTGCGCATCGCCTTCGCCAACATCGGCATGCGCCAGATCGACAGCCTGTTCGCCCGGCTCGCTACGCTGCGCACGCCGTAGCGCATACTCCCGTTCAAACCGCCTACACGGCACCGTTTCCCCTGTTCACATTCCCTGTTTCGACCGCTACAACGCCCTGACCCAACCAAGGAAACGCCCATGTTCTCGAACATCTCGCGCTTTTTCGTCTGGATCATCATGGGGATGGTCCTGATCGGCCTCGTCGGCTTCGGCTCGTTCAATTTCGGCAGCTCCGTCAATGCCATCGGCAAGGTCGGCGAAACCGAGATCGACGGCTCCGCATACTTTCGCGAGTTGAACGCCGAGCTTAACGCGTGGCAGGCGGAGACCGGGCAGAACCTGACCATTCAACAGGCGCAATCCATCGGGCTGGACCAGCAGGTTCTGTCCCGCGTGATCGCGCAAACCGCGCTGGACAACGAAACCGCGCGGGTCGGGATCTCGGTCGGTGATCGGCAGCTTGCCGACCGGGTGACCGAGATCGACGCCTTCCAGGGCGTCTCGGGCAGTTTTGAGCGCGACACCTATGATTTCGTGCTCGACCAATCCGGCATGACCAAGCGCGACTTTGAAAACAGCCTTCGTGCAGATGTCGCCCGCACGCTTTTGGCCGGGGCCGTGACCGGGGGGCTGTCGCTGCCCGATGTCTACACCGACACGCTGTTTGGCTGGGCGCGCGAAATCCGCGATTTCACTTGGGCCGAAGTCACGCCCCGCGCGCTTGAAACGCCGATACCGACCCCGTCCGAGACCGCGTTGCGCAGCTATTACGATGCCAACCCGGAAGCCTTCACATTGCCGGAAACGCGCCAGATCACCTATGTCTGGCTGCGCGCCGAAGACGTGATCGACACCGTGCCGGTGAACGAGGGCCAATTGCGCGCGGCCTACGAGGCCCGGATCACCGAATACCAGGTGCCCGAGCGCCGGCTTGTCGAACGCCTGGTCTTCGGCTCAGAGGGCGAAGCACAGGCGGCGCTGGCCCGGATCAATTCCGGCGAGACCACCTTTGACGACGAAGTCGCCGCACGCGGTCTTACCATCGAGGATGTCGACCTTGGCGATGTGACCGAGCGGGACATGCGGGCCGGGGCCGAGCCGGTCTTTGCGCTCGACGCGCCCGGTGTGGTCGGCCCGGTCGCCACCGATCTCGGCCCCGCGCTGTTTCGCATGAATGCCATTCTACAAGCCCGCAACACCCCGTTCGAAGAGGTCCGCGACAGCTTGCGCGACGAAGTCGCGGCGGATGAAGCCGCCCGCAGCCTGCGCGCTCGATCCTCCGAGGTGGACGAGCTTTTGGCCGGTGGCCTGACGCTTGAAGAACTGGCCCGCGAAGAGGATATCCCGATCGACAACATCGGCTGGTATCGCGGGATGGAGGACGGCATCGCCGCCTACGACGGGTTCCGCGACGCGGCCGCAGCTGTCGAGACCGGTGACTTTCCCGAGGTGGTCGAGCTTGAAGACGGCTCGTTCTTCGCCCTCCGGCTTGACGCCATCGACCCGCCGACACTGCAACCCTTCGACACCGTCCGCGACGCGGTCGAAGAGGCGTGGCGCGCCGAAACATTGACCGATGCGCTGACGGAACGGGCCGAGGACATGATCGCACAGTTCAAATCCGGCGAGAGCCCCGCCACCCTCGGGCTGACCGAGGTGGTCGAAGACAACATCGCCCGCTCCGCCTTCATCCAGGGCGCGCCACAGGCCCTGATCACGACCGCCTTCGACATGGAGCGCGACGCGTGGGAAACGGTCGAGGGTGCGGGCCGGGTGTTCGTCCTGCGTCTCGACGCGGTGAACGCCCCGGATCAGGACAGCGACGAGGCGCGCGAGATCAAGGCGAATTACCAGGCCCAGGTGGCCCAGACCATCGGCTATGATCTTCAGGACGCCTTCGCTTCGGCGATCGAGAATGAAGCCGGCGTCACCATCGATCAGGCGGTGATCAACGCCGTTCACGCGAATTTCCCCTGAGGCGGGCCCATGGCACTCACCCCGACCTTCGAGGCCTTTGAACGCGGCTGGGCGACCGGTGCGAACCAGCTTGTCTATACCCGCCTCGCCGCCGATCTCGACACCGCCGTGTCGCTCATGCTCAAGCTCACCGAGGCGCGCAAGGACAGCTTCATCCTTGAAAGCGTGACGGGGGGCGAGGTGCGCGGGCGCTACTCGATCATCGGCATGAAACCCGACCTGGTCTGGCAATGTCACGGGACAACCGCCCGGATCAACCGACAGGCCCGCTTTGACCCTGATGCGTTCGAGGATGTGGCAGGCGACCCGCTCACCTCCCTGCGCGCGGTTCTGGCCGAAAGCCGCATCGCACTGCCCGACGATCTGCCTGCGGCCTCCGCCGGGCTCTTTGGCTACTTGGGCTATGACATGATCCGGCTGGTCGAACATCTGCCCAATGTGAACCCCGATCCGCTCGGCCTGCCCGATGCGGTGATGATGCGCCCCTCGGTCGTGGCGGTGCTGGACGGGGTGAAAGGCGAGGTGATCCTCGTCTCGCCCGCGTTCCAATCCACCGGCCTCTCGGCGCGTGCGGCCTATGCGCAGGCCGCCGAACGGGTGCAGGACGCGCTACGCGACCTTGAACGTCAGCCCCCGACGACCCACGATCTCGGCGATGCGACCCGGATCGGCGAACAGGTGTCGAACTTCACCCATGACGGCTATCTTGCCGCCGTGGAACGCGCCAAGGATTACATCAAGGCCGGAGATATCTTTCAGGTCGTGCCCGCGCAACGCTGGACACAGGATTTCCCCCTGCCCCCCTTCGCGCTCTACCGCTCCTTGCGCCGCACCAACCCGTCGCCCTTCATGTTCTTTTTCAATTTCGGCGGCTTCCAGGTTGTCGGCGCCTCGCCTGAGATCCTGGTGCGGGTCTTCGAGCGCGAGGTCACGATCCGCCCCATCGCGGGCACCCGCCCGCGCGGCGCGACGCCGGACGAAGACAAGGCGCTGGAAGACGATCTTCTATCAGACCCCAAGGAGTTGGCCGAACACCTCATGCTTCTCGATCTCGGGCGCAACGACGTGGGCCGCGTTGCGCGCATCGGCACCGTGCGCCCGACCGAGGAATTCATCACCGAACGCTACAGCCACGTGATGCATATCGTCTCGAACGTCGTCGGCGAGCTTCGCGAAGATGAAGACGCGCTCTCCGCCCTTCTCGCCGGGCTGCCCGCAGGCACCGTGTCGGGCGCGCCCAAGGTGCGCGCGATGGAAATCATCGACGAGCTCGAGCCTGAGAAACGCGGTGTCTACGGTGGGGGCCTTGGCTATTTCTCGGCAGGCGGCGACATGGACATGTGCATCGCCCTGCGCACCGCCGTGGTGAAGGACGAAAAACTCTATATTCAGGCCGGGGGTGGCATCGTCTACGATTCCGATCCCGAAGCGGAATTCGAGGAAACCGTGAACAAATCCAAGGCGATCCGCCGCGCCGCCGAAGACGCCGGTCGCTTTGCCCGCACCACGACGAACGGCTAGAGCCCGGACGCCAGCAAACCGAATGCGGCGCCGGGTCCCTTTCAACACCGGATCCCCTTCATCGTTCCAAAAATATTCCGGGGTGTTCTGGAGGGGTAGAACCCCTCCAGCATCGCGGCGCGGGACCCGGCCCGCGGCGCAAAACCTACTGCGCCGCTTGCGCCATCGCCGGGCGAATGATGCTGTCGAGGATCTGCTCGGTGATCGGCCCGGCGAACCGCTTCACCACCACGCCATCGCCGTCGATGACGAAGGTTTCCGGCACACCGTAAAGACCCCAGTCAAGCCCCGTGCGCCCGCCGCCATCCTGCACCACCGCGACATATGGATTTCCCAGTTCGTCGAGAAAACCCTGCGCCTTCGCCGCCTCGTCCTTGTAGTTGATGCCATAGATCGGCACCCCCTCGCCCGCCAAGGTGTTGAGCTGCGGATGTTCGACCCGGCAGGGGGCACACCAGCTTGCCCAGAAATTCACCAGCTTCACCCCCCCGGTTGTCAGAACCTCGCGCTCGAACCCGGGAATGTTGCCCAAGGGCGTGACGGTCAGTTCGGGCACCGGCCCGCCCTCGCGGGTCGAGGCAAGCTGGTCCCCGCCCTCGCGGTCCATGCCGAAGAAGAACATCAGCGCGAGCGCGCCGAAAACGAGCGGCGGCAGGATCATCATGGGTTTCATGTTACTGTCTCTCCCTGCGCCGCGCCTCGGCGGCGTCCAGCGCGGCGCGCGACCTGCGGGCCCCGATCCACGTCACCACCACCAGAAAGACCAAAAGCCCGACCGACACAGCCCAGCTTGACAGCACCGCCCCGGCATATTTGCCTAGTTCAGGCATCGCGCATCCTTTCCCGCATTTCGATGGCCCGCAAACGCCGCATGCGCACTTCGGTGCGGGTGCGCACGAGGACCAACACCAGACACAACAGGCCGAAGCCGACGAGGCTCAACACCAGCGGAAGCCAGAAGACATCGGCGATGTTTTCTTCCTTGTCGAGCGACAGGGTCGCACCCTGGTGCAGCCCCTGGTTCCAGAAATTGACCGCGTAGCGGCTGAGGACGGCAAAGACGCTGCCGACAATGGCCAGCACGCTTGTCAGATCGGCGGCGGTATCCGGGTCATCGATCGCGGCCCAGAGCGCCATGTAGCCGATGTAGAACAGAAACAGGATCAAGAACGCGGTCAGTCGCGGATCCCAGGCCCAGTAGGTGCCCCACATTGGTTGGCCCCAGATCGCGCCGGTGATCAGCGCCACGGCCGTCATGGTCAGCCCGATCAAAGCCGCCCCCTTGGCGGCCAGCGCGCCGACGTGATGGCGCCGGATCAACCATATGAGCGAGGCGACGACCATCATCCCCCAAGCCTGAATGGCCATGGTGGCCGAGGGCACGTGGACGTAGATGATCTTCACGCTTGAGCCGAACCCTTGCGCTTCGGGGGTGAAGAAAAATCCCCAGACCAGCCCGGGGATAAGGGTGACCAGGGTCATTGCCATGAGCCAGGGAAGCACCTTCCCGGTCCAGCTCATGAATTTCACCGGGTTGGCCCAGGCCCAGAACCAGTTCCACCGATCATCATGCTGTCTGACGCGCGTATCTTCCATGCGTGATTTCCTATGTGTGTTGCGCGCTCCGGGCAAGGAAAACCGGTGCCGATCACCTCAGATTGATGCGAATTGCGGCGGCGGCGGCGAACGGCAGGATGGCGATGGACCCGGCGCTGACACCGGCGAGGATGGCAAGCGTCTGCGCATAGTCCATCCCCATGATCCCGCGCCGCGCGGTTTCGGCCCCGAAAAGAAGCGTCGGGATATACAAGGGCAACACCAGAAGCGACAAAAGGAGCCCGCCGCGCTTCAGCCCGACGGTCAGCGCGGCCCCGAAGGTGCCGATCATCGACAGGGCGGGCGTGCCGATGAGAAGGGTCACGAAGACCCAGAAGTATCCCGCCTGCGGCAGGCTCATCAACCCGCCAAACAGCGGGGCCGCAAGGGTGAGCGGCAGGCCCGTGGTCACCCAATGCGCCAGCGCCTTCATTGTCACCACGCCCTCCAGCGGCAGGGGCGCGGTGGCCAGAAGGTCGAGCGATCCATCCTCGAAATCGAGCTGGAAAATCCGGTCAAGCGACAAAAGGCACGCCAGCAGCGCCCCGACCCACAGAATACCGGGCGCGATCCGGGCCAGAAGATCGGATTGCGGGCCGACCCCGAATGGCACCAGCACGGTGACAATGAGGAAAAATGCGAGCCCAAGGCCGAACCCGCCCCCTGCCCGAAACGTCAGGCGCAAATCCCGAACCAGAAGCGCGATCATTGGATGGCCCCGTCGAAGGCCGCGTCAAAATCACGGTCGAACGCCCCGCTGCCCGCTGGGGTGTCGGGATCGGCCTTGAAGGGGCCGACATCGAACACCTCCGCCTCCATCCCGAGGTCGATATGCGTGGCGATGAGCGCAGCACCGCCCCCCGCCACATGCGCCCCAACGGCCTCGGCGAACAGCGCTACGCTCGCGGTGTCGAGCGAAACGGTCGGCTCATCGAGCAGCCAAAAGGGCCGCCCGGTCACCAGAAGCCTTGCAAGACCAAGACGCCGCTTCTGCCCGGCCGACAGGTTCGCAGCCGGGCGATCGCGCAAGGAGGCAAGGTTCATCGCGACCAGCGCCGCCTCGATATCCCGGGTGCCATGGACCGCCGCCCAGAAGGCGAGGTTTTCCGTCACCGTAAGCTGTGATTTCAACCCGTCGGCATGGGCCGCGTAGGCGATGGTTTCGGGTGGTAGGCTGATCTCACCGTCCATCGGCGGCTGAAGCCCGGCGAGGGTGCGCAACAGCGTGGTCTTGCCGGACCCGTTGGGTCCGCGCAACATCACGACACCACCGGGGGCAAGACGAAACCCCAACCCGACGAGCACCGGCACACCGCCGCGCGCCACGGTGAGGTTGCGCACCACGAGCTCCATCAGAGCGGCAGGACCGCAAGGGCCACGCGCCGACCCTCGGCAAGTGTCACGTTGTAGGTGCGGCAGGCCGCAGGCGTCGCCATGGATTCGACCCCGATCCCCACCGCGTCTAACTGCGCGGCCAGCTCGGGCGGGGCGAAGGCCATGTCCGCGCCCATCCCAAGGAACAAGACATCGACCGCGCCGGACAGGGCCAGAAGCGGCTCGACATCTTCGAGCCCGCCCCACCCCACGGCGCGGGTGCCGGTTGCGATCATCGGCCCTTCGATCACCTGCCCGGCCACGCGGAAGAACCCGGGGCCATAGCTGTCGATCGGTTGGGCGTCGTCATATGTGACTTCGTGCATTTCCATGCCGGTTGGGTAGCGTGCCGGAACGGAAAAGAAAAGCGCCCGGGCGCATACGCGCCTGCGCGAATGGGCGCAGGCACGCTAAGGAGACCCCTTGGTGTGTGCGCCTCAGCCCGCGCCGCTGCCAAACACCGGCAAGCCGGTCACGATGGCCAGCGCGATGACCGCGTAGGCGACCGCGCGATAGGCCCGTTCGCGCGCGGGGTCGAACGCCTTTTGGCCCAGCATGATCCCGATGGCATAGGGCACGGCCAGCACGAGCGCGCGCATCACGTCGCCCCAGCCGACGAGGGATTGAAACAACAGGTTCGCGATGATCCCGATATCGAGCGCGGCCAGAAACAGGATCGTGTTGGCCCGCACCCGCGCGGCGCCATTGGCCCCGGCGAGGTAGAACAGGATCACCGGCGGCCCGGTCAGCCCCGTGGTGCCGCCCAGAATGCCGGCCGCGGAACCGACCCCGGCCAAACCGGGCCACCCAACCTTGCCACGGTAGCGCCAGCCCGAGATCAGCGCGATCAATGTCAGCGTCGCCGCCCCGGCAACCAGCCAGCGCAGAAGATCGGGATCGAGCCATGTCAAAAACCACACCCCAAGGGGTGCCGTGACAATGGCCCCTACGGCCAAAACGCCAACCTCGCCCTTGTCGCCTGCCCGCCACGCAGGTGGGACCAAAAGCCCCCATGTCGCCACGCCGGTCAGCGTGACCGCGATGATCGCTTGCGGAACGGTCAGAAAGATCGTGCCCACCGGCATGAAAATCAGCGCGGTGCCAAAGCCCGAGAACCCGCGCACCACCCCGGCGACCACGAAAACAATCGCCAAGAGCGCGAGACCGGGTGTCGCCAACGCCCCGTCAAGGGCGCTCATTCAAGCGTCCACGTTGGCAAACTGCGTGCCCGCGCCCCCATCGGGCTTGGACCAGTCGCGCTTCACACCCAGACGCTGAAGAATGGCCGAGGCCACGAAGACCGAGGAATAGGAACCAACGATCACACCCCAGATCATCGCGAAGACAAAGCCACGGATCACATCGCCGCCCAGAACGAAGAGCGAAATGAGCGCGATCAGCGTGGTGACCGAGGTCACGACCGTCCGGCTCAGGGTTTCGTTGATCGAGAGGTTCAGAACCTCCTTGAGATCCATCTTCTTGTAACGCCGCAGGTTTTCGCGCACCCGGTCGAAGACAACCACGGTGTCATTGAGCGAATAGCCCACGATGGTCAAAAGCGCGGCGATGGTGGCCAGGTCGAACTGGATTTGCAGGACCGAGAAGACACCGATGGTCAGCACCACGTCATGCACCAGCGCGGCCACCGCCCCGACCGAGAACTGCCATTCGAACCGAAGCCAGATATAGACCAACACCGTGCCGATCGCCGCGAGGACAGCATAGATCGCGGTTTTCACCAATTCACCCGACACCTTGGGCCCGACGCTTTCAACGCTGGGAAACGAGATGGCGGGGTCGATGGATTGCAGCGCGCCCTCGACCGCCTGGATGGTCTCGACCGAGATCGACTCGTCGCCTTCCTGCGCCTGAATACGCACCATGGCGACGTTCTGGTCGGCGTCGAAATTCGGGTCGAACACCTCAGTAATCGCGACATCGCCAAGCCCGAGCGGCGCTATGGCATCACGGTATGCGCCCACATCGACCGGCTGGGTGCTTTCCGTGCGGATCGTGGTGCCGCCCCGGAAATCGATGCCGAAATTCAGCCCGATCACGAAGAACGCGATGACAGAGACCACCACCAACAGCGCGGAGAGGCCAAGCGTGATCTTCGAGCGAGAGAAGAAATCCCAATTCGTGTCGCGGGGAACCAGTCTAAGGCGCATCTCAAACCTCCAGCGTTTTGGGTCGGCGGCGCTCGAACCAGAGCACCACCATCAACCGGGTGACGAAGATCGCCGTGAAGACCGAGGCGATGATGCCAAGGCCCAGCGTGACGGCAAAGCCCTTGACCGGGCCGGAGCCCATGATGAACAGGATACCGGCCGTCAGGAAGGTGGTGATATTGGCGTCCACGATGGCCGAGAGCGCCTTTTCATACCCCAGCTCGATCGACCGCGCCGGGCCACGCCCGGCCTTGATCTCTTCGCGTATGCGTTCGAACACCAGCACGTTGGCGTCGACCGCCATGCCGATGGTCAAGACGATCCCGGCAATCCCCGGCAGGGTCAGCGTCGCGCCGATGGCCGACAACAGCCCGAAGATCATGCCCACGTTCAGGATCAGGGCCACGTTGGCGATCATCCCGAACCAGCCATAGCTTAGCCCCATGAAGATCAGCACACCGAGAAAGGCGACGATCGACGCGATTTCGCCCGCCGCGATGCTGTCGGCTCCAAGCTCTGGCCCGATGGTGCGTTCTTCCAGAAACGTCATCTCGGCGGGCAAGGCCCCCGCACGCAACAAGACGGCAAGGTTCGAGCTTTCCTCGACCGTGAATGAGCCCGAGATGATGCCGGAGCCGCCAATGATCGCCTCGTTGATCCGGGGGGCGGAAATCACCTCTTCATCCAGCACGATGGCAAAGGGGCTGCCGACATTGGCCGAGGTATAATCACCGAACAACCGCGCGCCCTGCGGGTTGAACCGAAAGCTCACCGCGGGCTGGCCGTTCTGGTTGAAACTGGGCTGCGCATCGACAAGGTCTTCGCCGGACACCACGGCGGTGTCTTCGAGCACGTAGAACACGCCCTCTTCGTCCATCGACGGGTAGAGCACATTGCCCACGCCGGGGCGCGTGGCGGCTTCCGTGGTGCGGCTGACCACCGGCTGGAACGTCAGCTTCGCGGTCGTGCCGATGAGGGCCTTCAACTCATCCGCCGAGCCAAGCCCGGGGACCTGGATCAGGATGCGATCCTCGCCTTGGCGCTGGATCGTCGGTTCGCGCGTGCCGACCTCGTCGACCCGGCGGCGGATGATTTCGAGACTTTGCTGAATGGTCCTGTCGTCGGTCGCCAGCTTCTCGGCATCCGACAGCTCAACCGTGATCACGTCGGCTTCGTGGCTGACCACGAAATTGGTCGCCCCGGTGCCGGTCATGGTCATCACCGGCTCGGCCAGCGCCCGGATCAATTGCGCCGCATCCTCGATGTTGGTGGTGTTGCCGATGCGGATTTGCAGGGTGCCGTCATCGGTATCAAGCCGCCGGATCGTTCCGACCACAGCGCGGCTTTCGCGCAGGATCGGGAACACTTCGGACCAGATCGAATCCATCCGCTGCTCGTAGACATCCGACACCCGGACCTCGGCCAGAAGATGCGCCCCCCCGCGCAGGTCGAGCCCGAGGTTGACCAGCGACGAGGGCATCCAGTCGGGCCATGCCGCCTTCTGAGCCTCAAGCTCCGGCGTGGTTTCACCGCCCGCAAGCTCGATTGCCTTGACCGCGTCGTTATGGGTTTCGACCCGCGGATAGAACAGGTTCGGCATGGCGAAGACCAGGCCCAGAATCACCAGACCGATGATCACAATCCGCCTGAAAAGTGAGATGTTCAGCATATGGCCCCTGCCCTGCCGGAGTGGTTTGGAAGCGGCTTACTTGCTCTCGGCCGGCTCGGTTTTCGACATCACCTGAAGCACCGAGGCACGGGTCATGCGGATTTTCACGCCTTCCGCGACTTCAACGTCGATCTCGCCATCGTCCTTCACCTTCGCGACCTTCCCGATGATCCCGCCCTGGGTCATGATCTGGTCGCCGCGCCGCAAGGCCTCGCGCATCTTCTGGTCTTCCTTGGCCTTCTTCTGCTGGGGCCGGATGAGGAAGAAATACATGATCGCGAAAACGAGGACCATGGGAATGAGCATTGAGTTCATGAGACCCCCGGCGGGGGCCCCTGCGGCCTGCGCGAAAGCGGGCGATACGAGCATGATGGCGTCCTTTGATGATTTGGGGCCTGACAACCCCTGCTTGGCTGGCGCGCACCCTATATGGGCCCCCAAGGGTTGGCAAGCAATGGGGGGCGGTGTTTGATGGCGGCAGTAACGAGGGGGTGAGGCTGATGCTCACAGAGGTCTGGACATGGTTCGTGGCGCACAGCCCGCTCGCGGTGCTCGCCGCCTTCGCGCTGGCCTTACTCGCCGTGCTCTTGGTGTTGCAGCAGATTCGCCCGGCGGATGATCGCGCGACCTTCACGGCGTGGCTGG
>JAABTN010000031.1 GCA_011389895.1 Maritimibacter sp.
CTCGCCGAGAAAGCTGCGCATCGCGCGCAGCATTTCGGCGGCAGCGCCGTTGCCCGAGCGCAGCACCTCGCCGAAGGCTTCCTCGGCGCTGTCGGTCCAGTGCCATGTATCGTCGAAGGCCTCGATCTGCGCCGCGCTCTCGTTACCCGCTGGCCCCTTGAACAAAACGTTGTAGGAGGCGTTCGAGTTGAACGGCGGATCGAGATAGATCAGATCGACGCTTTCATCGGCGATGGAATTGCGCAGGACGGAAAGATTGTCGCCGTAATAAAGATGGTTTGCCATGCTGCCTGCAGTACCTCTGATTGGTTAAGGCAATCCTTGCAGACCCCGGGCGCGCGGGCAAGAACAACGCCCTTTGCCCGCAGCACCCGGTGCGGCCCTCCGGTCAGATCGCGGTTGTGACGCCGTGCGCGTGGCGGTAGCGTTCGCGCCATCTGTTCCGTTGGACACGTCGCATGAGCAATATCCTCACCGTCACGCTGAACCCCGCGCTCGATCTCTCGACCTCGGCCCCGCATGTCGTGCCCGAGGACAAGCTGCGTTGTGCCGAGGTCAGCCGGGATGCGGGCGGTGGCGGGGTGAACGTTGCGCGCGCCATCGGCATTCTTGGCGGGCGGGCGAAGGCCTTTGTCGCGCTGGCGGGCCATGTCGGCGCGGCCTATCGCGATATCCTGGCGGGCGAGACGCTCGACCCGGTGATCTTCGACATTCCCGGCGACACGCGCCAATCCTTCTCGGTGATCGACGAGGGCACGCAGGCGCAGTATCGCTTTGTCATGCCCGGCCCGCGCTGGACGCCCGAGCTTGCACAGGCAGCGATCGAGGCGATTGCGTCGGCAACGCCCGCAGGTGGTTACGTGGTGCTTTCGGGAAGCCAGCCGCCGGGTGTCCCGGTGCATTTCCCCACCAACCTCGCCCCCGAGATCGAGGAACGTGGGGCCCGGCTGATCCTCGACACCTCGGGCCCGCCGCTACATGCGCTCATGGGGGTCGGATCGGCGCGCAACCACGTGCTCAGGCTCGATGGTGGGGAAAGCGCCGAACTCGCGGGACGCAAGCTCGCCAACCCGGGTGAGGTCGCGGATTTTGCCGCCAGCCTGATTGACCGGGGCGTGGCCGAAATGGTCGTGCTCGCGCTTGGGCCGGACGGGTCCGTGTTGGCGACACGCGCCGGGCGTTGGCATGCGCGCACCCGCGATGTGCCGGTCAGATCACGGATCGGCGCGGGCGACAGCTTCATCGGGGCCTTCACGCTGGCGCTGGCCGGTGGCGCATTGCCGCATGAGGCCTTGGTGCAAGGCTGTGCAGCGGCCTCGGCAGCGGTCATGTCGGATGCGACCGACCTGTGCACCCGCGCCGATACCCGCGCGCTGGCGCAATCGGCGGAGCTGGTCGAGATCTAGCATCCCGGGAATTTACCAAACCCCGGAACCTGTGGTAATCTTGACGTTGTTCACAAGGGAATTCCGCCCAATGACACCCAAAGCGATGCGCCGTGGCGCGACATTGGCCCTTGCCATGGTGGTGGCAAGCACACCTGTCGCGCAGGCGGGCTTGATCGAACGCGCCTGCCTGTCCTCGGACCGGCGCGCGGGCGGTGACACGCGGCTGTGCGCCTGCATCCAGATCGTGGCGGATCAGGTTCTGACCCCGTCCGAGCAGCGCTTGGGGGCAGGGTTTTTCAAGAACCCGGACCGCAGCCAGGAGGTGCGCCAAAGCGACAATGCCGCCGACGCGGTGTTCTGGGAAAAATGGAAAGCCTACGGCGAGGCCGCGTCTGAATACTGCCGCTGATCAATCGATACTTTTGAGAAGCCCGGTTGCGCAGGCTTCGACAAGATCGAGCGCCCCGTCGAAATCGCGCGTGTAATAGGGGTCCGGGACGTGGTCCATGCCCCGCTCCGGCGCATAGGCGGTGAACAGCTTCACCGGGGTTGCATTGCCCACGGGACGCTGGCTTTCGATCTCGGAAAGGTTCTGGTCATCCATCGCAAGGATCAGGTCGAAGGCTTCGAAATCGGCCGGACCGAATTGCCGCGCACGCAGGTTCGACAGGTCACAGCCCCGCGCCCCGGCCGCGCGCTGCATCTCGCCATAAGGCGGGGCCCCGACGTGCCAGCCCGCGGTGCCCGCGCTGTCAACGGTGATATCGCGGGTGCCGGCCATATCCCGGGTGACGCCCTCGGCGGTGGGGGACCGGCAGATATTGCCAAGACAGACAAAAAGGATACGCAAGGTCATGGTGCCACGTTAGCTTTGCACGCCACGCCCGCAAGGGGCTTTGATCGGCTACCGCAGAACACCGCGTCGGGTCATGGCGTTCCCCCCAAGTCTGATCCTTGCCGGTGGACCCGGACCCGTCAAGCATCTTAAACAAACGGTATGAAACGGGTCGTCATCCTCACCGGGGCCGGGATATCCGCCGAAAGCGGGCTGGGCACCTTTCGCGATGTAGGCGGGCTTTGGACCCAATACGATCTTGAAGAGGTCGCAACGCCCGAAGGCTTTGCCCGCAACCCCAAAAAGGTGCACGACTTCTACAACGCCCGTCGGGCGAATTGCGCCGGGGCCAGGCCGCACGCGGGCCACGCGGCACTTGCCCGTCTGGCCCGGGCACCCAAGATCGCGCTCACGCTTGTGACGCAGAACGTGGACGATTTGCACGAACGCGCCGGGTCGCCCGAGGTTATTCACATGCACGGGCAACTCGATCACGCGCTGTGCGGGGCCTGTGGCCATCGCTGGGAGGCGGCCCCGGTCATGACACCAGACGACCTCTGCCCGGCCTGCCAACACCCCGCGACCCGACCCGACGTGGTGTGGTTCGGCGAAATGCCCTACCACATGGAAATGATCTTCGACCGTCTTGCAGGGGCCGACCTGTTCGTCGCCAT
Source organism: Maritimibacter sp. (assembly GCA_011389895.1). Lineage (GTDB taxonomy): Bacteria > Pseudomonadota > Alphaproteobacteria > Rhodobacterales > Rhodobacteraceae > Maritimibacter. Next base: position 2,898 of record JAABTN010000031.1, read on the forward strand.
CGGCACATCGGGAAGCGTCTACCCGGCGGCCGGCTTTGTCGACGCGGCGCGCGACGCCGGGGCCGAGACGCTCGAACTGAACCTCGGTCCTTCGGACAATCGCCGGGCTTTCGCCACGGGCCGCTATGGCCCGGCGTCCGAGATCGTGCCGCTATGGGTCGCCGACCTGGCCGGGGTGTAGCGTACCCTCACAGCACGAAATCATCTGCGCCAAGCACGATGTGCCCGGCCAGAAGCATGTCGGGCCCCTTTTGGCCAAGCGGACATCCGCCATCGCGCGCCTTCGAGCGGGTCGGCCACCTTTCCGCCAAGAAGCCGGTCCTTGCCATACCCTCCGACACGAAGGTCCGCGCCTCGGTCGCAGATCGTCGCTCTCGAACCGGCGGAGGCACCATGACCCGCGCCACACACGGCGGCGCGGGTCGATCAGCGGATTATTGGTGCTTCATCGCGCCATTGCCCATCTTGGACTGGCGTTCAAGGTCAACCGGGATGTCCACCGTGACATCGCCCGCCTTCTCGAACGTCAGGGTCACCGTGACCACGTCGCCCTGCGCCATGGTGTCGTTCAAACCCATGAACATGACATGATCACCACCACGCTTGAGCGTGTGCATCGCCCCGGCGGGCACTACGAAGCCTTCTTCGACGTGCACCATCTGCATGACGCCGTTTTCCCCCTCGATATGGGTATGAAGCTCAACCCGCTTGGCGATGTCTGACGCGGCACCGATCAGCCGGTCGTCCTCGTCCCCCGCATTCATGATGCCGAAAAAGGCCGCGCCAGCCATGGCGTTTGCCCCTGCGGCACGGGCGTAGGGGTCCTGGATGCTGATCTCGCTGTCGGCAAGGGCAGGCATGGCAAAAGATACGGCGAGGGCCGCGATAAGAATGCGTTTCATATTGGTCTCCTGATGTCGTCTGATTGAATGGGTGGGATCAGACGGCCAGTGGCGGCCCCCGGGCCGATGGCACCAACTCGAACCGTGGCGACAAAAGCGCCACCGGGGTGCCAGAGACATGCGCCAGAAGCCGCAGCTGCGGGCGCAGGGTGGCAGGAAGCGCAAAGGTCGCACCGAAGGTCGAATGCCCATCCGGACAGACCTCCTTCGTCTCGATAGGTTCGCCGTCAGGCCCGATGGTGATCGTGGTCATGCCGACCCCCGAACAGATCACCACCTCCATGCCGATATCATGGGACGCGCCCTTTGCCCCGGCGAGGATGGCACCGGATAGGGCGAGCACAAAGCTCAGGGACAGGGCGATCAGGACGCGCATGGGGTAGGATTACGGGTCCCGCACAACCCGTGCAAGACCGGTGTGACGCGATGCCGCTTGTCCGCCAGCCTCCGGTTGTATCCGGCCCCCATCGGCCTATGCTGCCCCCACCCCGACAACACCGGAAAGGATCGTCATGCCCGTTCTCACGGAAGCTGAAGACATTTCAGACATCGCCTTTGGATACATGGGGTCAAAGGCCCTGTTTGCCGCGCTGGAGTTCGGGGTTTTCACCGCCTTGGGCGACCAGACCATGCAGGCCCCCGCGCTCGCCGATACCATCGGTCTGCCGGTCGAACGCTGCCGCACCTTGATGACGGCGCTGACCGCGCTTGGTCTGACCTTGTCCGGGCCAGACGGGTTCTCGAACGCGCCCGCCGCGCAATCCTTTCTCGTGAAGGGGGCAAAGTATGACTTCGGCGACTACCTGCGCCTTCAAGTCGGTCGCCAGATGTATCCGCTGATGGATCAGATCGAAGCGGCGCTGGCGAATGACCTGCCCGAGGGCGCGACCGACAGCTACGCCACGTGGTTCGCGGACCCGGATGAGGCACGACTTTACTCGGAGAGCCAGCACGCGGGTTCGCTCGGTCCCGCCCGCGGTCTGGCCAAGCGTGTGGACCTGTCACAGGCGAAATCCCTGCTCGACGTGGGCGGCGGCACCGGCGCCATGGCGATGACCTTGTGCAAGGCCAACCCGGCGCTCACCGCGACGGTGATCGACCTTCCCAACGTGGCCGCGCTCGGCCAATCCTACGTAAGCGAGGCGGGGCTGGACGACCGCATCGCATATGTCGCGGGCAATGCGCTCACCGTGCCCTGGCCCGAAGGTCAGGACGCGGTGCTCATGTCCTACCTGTTCTCCGGGGTGCCGGATCATTTCCACGAAGGCTTGATCGCGCGCGCCTTCGATCACCTCGCCCCCGGCGGGCGCCTGCTCATCCACGACTTCATCGTGGACGCCGACCTGACGGGGCCGAAGAACACCGCGCTCTGGCAGCTTCAGCATACCGCCTTCACGCCCGAGGCCCGGTCGCTTGACGATGGCTGGCTTGCCAACAACCTGGATGCAGCCGGGTTTCACGATGTTTCGGTCGAGCCGCTGATCCCCGGCATGACCAAGCTCGCCATGGGGCGCAAACCCTGATCCCTTCATCGTTCCCCAAATATTCTGGGGGAGGCGATGACCAAAGGTCATCGACGGGGGCAAGGCCCCCAAAAAGAAAAGGCCCCGCCACCGGGGGCAGGGCCTTTTCAATAAAGATACATGGGATAAGGGATCAGGCGGTCGCCTGAGCCTTCATGATCTCTTTCTTGAGCTTCAGCGCCTTGAGCGAAAGCTCGTCGTCCTTGGCTTTCGCCAGAAACTTGTCCAGCCCGCCGCGATGGTCGACAGTGCGCAAGGCCGAGGCCGAGATGCGCAGCTTGATCGAACGGCCGAGCGCCTCGGACACGAGCGACACGTCGTTCAGGTTCGGCAGAAACCGGCGCTTGGTCTTGTTGTTGGCGTGGCTGACATTGTTGCCAGTCATCGGGCCCTTACCAGTCAGTTCGCAGACGCGCGACATGGGTTCATCCTCTCTTGCGGGCAGTTTCCGGAGCCACGTGGGCGGCCCAGCAGACTTGCCAGTCAATACAAACGGGCGCCACCACGGCAGCGCCCCGAATTCCGTCAGCGGGCTTTAGGCCGTTTTCCAACCTCCGTCAAGTGAGTCGCGCGGGCTTTTGTGCCTTGGACCCGGGTCGTATCACCGGGGGGAACGACCCCCGCCTGCCCGGACCAGATACACAGACGCCGGCATGACTTGCCACCCGGGCGCGAAAGGCGTCTAAGGCCCGCATGACGACACATCCCGACCCGACCGAAGCGAGCGAACGTGCGCTGTCCTACCCCGAATTTCGACGGTTCTACATCGGCGCGGTCTGCGGCACAAACGGGGGCTGGATCAGCCGCATCCTGATGGCGTGGCTGGCGTGGGATCTGACCGGGTCCGCCACCTTCGTGGGTCTCATCGCCTTGACGAGCCTTCTGCCGGTCGCCCTGTTCGGGCCGATCTTCGGCACCATGATCGACCGGATGTCGGCGCGGGTGGCGTTTCAACGCACCGCGCTCGCGCTTCTGGCCATACCGTTGGTCTTCGCGGTGCTTCTTGGTCTTGGCTGGCTTACTGCCGTGCCTTTGTTTTTCCTGTCGCTGGCCTTCGGGATCATCATGTCGGCCTATCACCCGGTGCGCCAGTCGCTTGGCCCCCGCTTGGTCGAGCGGCCCGCGATCGGGTCGGTGGTGGCGCTTGCCGCGCTCAATTTCAACATCGGGCGCCTGCTGGCCCCGGCCCTTGGCGGCGCTATGATCGCCGAGTTTGGCACCTTTGCGACCGCGTTTCTTGGTATCGCGCTGGCGGTCCCGAACGCGGTGATCGCCCCCACGCTCAAACCGCGTGAAGATGACCACAGCAGCCATGGCGCGATGCTGGAAGACCTGAAGGCCGGGTTTCGCGCGGTCTGGGACCGGTGGGCGATCCGACGGTCGATCCTTCTCGCCGTCGCCGCCTTGGGCCTGATCCGGGGGATCGCGGAAATCCTCGCGCTCGTCGCGGACGGGATTTTCGAACAGGGCGCCACCGGGCTTGGGTTCCTGACCTCTGCCGTGGGCGGCGGCGCGTTGGTCGCCGCGGTCTTTCAGGTGGTGGCGGGCAATCGGCTTGTGCGTAACAGGCCGCTGCGCTTCGCGGTGATCTGGGTCGGGTTTGCCGGGGTTCTCGGGCTGGTGCACGCGCCGAGTTTCCTTTGGACGCTGATCCCCGGGGCGCTCGTCGGCTTCTCGTCCACCTTCGTCGGCGTGTCGCTTCAGATCGGCGTGCAGGCCCGGCTCGAAGACGCGATGCGCGGTCGGGTCATGTCGATCTGGATGCTGGCCAACACCGCCTCGACCGCCCTTCTGGCCTTTGGCCTGTCGCTTTTGACCGAGTGGCTGGGTCTCCCGGTCAGCACGACACTGGCCGTGGCCCTCGCCGGGGTCGCGGTCATCGTCTTGTGGATCATGCCGCCAGAGCGGTGAGCGCGGCGGGCAGGCACACCCACCCCCACCCCGTCAGTTGCGCTGCCGGTCGTCCAGCCCAAGCCCGCGCCCTATGATCTCGCGCATGATTTCCGATGTCCCGGCATAGATCCGGCTGATCCGGGCGTCGCGGTAAAGGTGCGAGATTTCGTATTCGTGCATGTAGCCCGCGCCCCCGTGAAGCTGAAGGCATTCGTCAACGACGCGCCCCTCTACTTCCGACGTGAACAGCTTGGCCTGCGCCGCCATCTCGGCGCTCAATTCGCCCTTCATGTGTTCCTGTGCGCAGTGGTCGGTCAGCGCCCATGCCGCGTCCAGCTCGGTGCGCATCGACGCCATTTTGAAACGCGAATTCTGGAAGGTGCCGATAGGGCGACCGAAGGCCCGGCGCTCCATCACATACTCCATGGTGATGTCAAAGGCGCGCTCGGCCCGGGCGACGAAACCGACCGCCCCGATCAGCCGCTCTTCGGCGAGGTTCATCATCATCGTCTTGAACCCTCCGGCGGGGTCGCCCAGCACATTGGCTTTCGGCACCTTCACGTTGTCGAAGAAAAGCTCGGCGGTGTCCTGGCTTTCGAGGCCCACTTTCTTGAGGTTCCGCCCCCGGTCGAACCCTTCCATGCCGTCCTCGACCCAGAACAGCCCGATCTCATGCGGCTTGTCGGGGTTGGTGCGCGCGGCGACCAACACGAGCCCTGCAAGGTAGCCATTGGAAATATAGGTCTTGGACCCGTTCAGAACCCAATGATCCTCCATCTCGACAGCCCGTGTCGTGATCCCGGCAAGATCCGATCCCGTGCCCGGTTCAGTCATTGCAATGGCAAGGATGGTTTCGCCCGATACCACCCCCGGCATGAAGCGATCACGTTGTTCGTCCGAGGCGAATTTTTGCAGGTAGGGCCCGGTGATACGGTTGTGCAGCCCGAGAAACAGGCCCGGCTCACGCGGCCCGATCTCTTCGCACAGGATCATGTCATAGCGAAAATCATCGACGCCGAGGCCACCGTATGCCTCACCCGCATACATGCAGAGAAATCCCTCTTGCCCGGCCTTCTTCCACACCTCACGCGACACGACACCTGCCGCGCGCCAGTCTTCGGCATGTGGATAGACCTCTTTCTCGGCCCATGCCCGCACTGTTTTTCGAAAAATCTCGTGTTCTTCGGCATAGATGGTTCGTTTCAGCATCGGGACCTCCGGCTGATCAGGGGAATTTCACTTTTGGGTCTTTTGGGTCAGGCGGGGCGACCGGGCCGCCCCGCCGTCTGGATCATTCGATCGTTTGTACGAGCGTCCATGAACCGTTCTCGATACGCGACACGAACACCTCGTCCGCGCCCACGTGGTCCTCGGCCGAAAAATCGACGCGGTTGCCCGCGATTTCATCGACGTAATCAAGACCTTCCATCGCTTCGATGAAGCTTTCGCGGGTCAGATCGGGCCCCGCGGCTTCCAGCGCACGGTGCATGACCTCGGCCCCGGACCGGCCCAAAAGCGCGCCGGTGCCCGGGAAATCTTCTCCCGTGGCTTCCTTGTATTGCGCCATCCATTCGGCGACAGCGGGTTCACCCACGCGCGCTTCAAGATCCTGCCAACCAGAGCCGGCATAGACGCCATCCATCACGCCCTGCTGGGCAAGCCCCTTGGCAACGACCGTGTGGAAACCGGCACCCGACACGTAGAATTTCAGATCATCCATGCCAAGCTTGCTCGCGGTCGCGATGGCGTTGATCTGCTGGGACACACCAAGCGCAAGGCCAACGGTGTCGCAGCCTGCATCCTTGACCCGGCCAAGCGCCCCGGTGAAATCGCTTTCATCCGGCTTGTGGCCGATCTCGGCCCCCACTTCGATCAGGCCTTCGTCACGCAGCGTGTGAACGCCCGCTTCGATTTCCTTGCCGAAGTCGGTCGGCAGGATCATCAGGCAGACTTTCGAGGTGCCTTCGTTCTCGGCCATGTAGCGGATCGCCGCGACGGTAGCTTCATAGTAGGACGACGTGCCCGCAAATTTCCACGAGGCAAAGGGTTCGACCATCTGGCGCGCAGCCGTAATGGGCGAGACATTGGGGATACCCTTCGGCTCCATCTGCTGGAACATCGCGAGGTTGTGGGGCGTGCCAAGGCTGAGAAGCATGGCAAAAACTTCGTCGCGGTTGATCAGCTTGTTGGCCGCCTGTGCCGCCTTCGGCACCTGGTAGCCATGATCCTCGACGATATAGTTGATCGTGCGGCCATGAACGCCGCCGTTTTCGTTCACCTCGTCGAAATAGGCCTGCGCCGCGGACACCGCCGGCACCGAGAAGGGCGCGAAGATGCCCGACAGGTCATGGGCGCCCCCGATCTTGATCTCGTCGTCGGTAACACCGGGTGTCTGGGCCATCGCAGGCGTGGCCAGAAATGCCGCCGCTGTGGCCATTGCTTTGATTGATTTCATTGTTTTTCCTCCCTTTGGTGACGTTTCGTCAATACATCTCGTCAATGAGCGCGCCGTGGCGATCATTCACGAAATTCCGTTTAAGCTTCATCGTCGGCGTAAGCTCCTCATCCTCGGCCGTGAGCAGGATGTCGATCAACCGGAAATCCTTGATCTGTTCGACCTGCGCGAATTGCTTGTTGGTTTCGGCGACCACGCCGCCGATCAGTTCGCGCACCTCCGCCGCCCGGGTGAGCGAAGCGAAGTCCGAGAACGGGATCTGCCGATCCTGAGCGAATTTCTCGACGTTTTCCTGATCGATCATGATCAGGCAGGTCAGGTATTTGCGCCGATCCCCGATCACCACGGCATCCGAGACATAGGGCGAGAATTTCAACTTCGACTCGATCTCGGCCGGCGTGATGTTCTTGCCCCCCGCCGTGATGATGATGTCCTTCATCCGCCCGGTGATGGTCAGCGCCCCGTCATTGCCGATGCGTCCGATGTCGCCGGTATGAAGCCATCCGTCCGCGTCGATGGTCTCGGCGGTCTTTTCCGGTTTCTTCCAGTATCCGCCAAAGACACAGGGACCACCGATGAGCAATTCGCCATCGTCGGAGATCCGCAACTCGACACCCGGCAAAGGCTTGCCCACCGTGCTGACGTTGTTGTCCTCGACCGTGTTGACGGTGGCGACGCCCCCGGTTTCCGTCATCCCGTAGCCTTCGACCAGCGGCACCCCTATGGCTGCGAACCAGTCGATGAGTTCCGGCGAAATCGGGGCGGCCCCCGAAGTCACCCGGCGCGCGTTGGCAAAGCCCAACATCCGGCGCAGGTTGCGCAACACGGTCAGCTCGGCGAACAATTTACCCAGCTTCAAACCGATCCCCGGACGCTCGGCCCGGGCATAGGCCCCGCTCAGATACATGGCGAGATCGAAAGCGCGCGCCCCGATTGGACCGGCTTCCGCCCGCAGGATCATCACGCGGGAATAGACCTTTTCCCAGATGCGCGGCACGCCCGAGAAGGTATCCGGGTTCACCTCTTGCAGGTTCTCGAACACGGTTTCGGGGCTTTCGGCGAAATTCACCGTGCTCCCATTGGCAATCGGCGCCTCGACCGACACCAGCCGTTCCAGAACGTGACACAGCGGCAGAAAGCAAAGCTGCTCGTCGGTCTCGTCGAAATCCAGCATCTGCTCGCCCGCAACAAGCTGATAGACCATGTTGCGATGGGTCAGGATCGCGCCCTTGGGCGGCCCGGTCGTGCCGGAGGTGTAGATCAACATGCGCGGGTCTTCGGGCTTTGCTGCCTTCAACGCCGCCTCGAACCGGTCTGGGTTTTCCGCCTTTTCGCCAAGCGCATAAAGCTCGTCGAGAAACATCACCTGGTCGTCGCTGAAGGTGGCAAGCCCTTCGCGATCGAATACCACCACGTGCTCGACCCCGGCCATGTCGCCGCGCGCATCCAGCCATTTATCAAGCTGTTCATCGTTCTCGACAAACAGCACCCGCGCGCCGCTGTCATTGGCGAGATAGGCAAGCTGCTGGGCGCTGTCGGTCGTATAGACCCCGGCGGGAATGGCCCCGATGGCAGCCGCGGCGAGATCGGCATAAATCCATTCGCGTCGATCCTCGGCCAAGATCAGGACCGCCTCGCCCTTGGCGACCCCCAGCTCCATCAACGCCAGCCCGATCTTCTTCGCGCTGTCGTAATAGGTTGCCCAGGAGTATTCCTGCCAGATACCCAGCTCTTTCTCGCGGTGGCACACCCGGTCGCCGTAGTGCGCACAACGGGCGGCCCAAAGGCTCACGATGGTATCATGCCCATCGAACGCGATGGGGTCTTGGGGATTGATCCGGCTCATCTCCATGTCTTGCGCCTCTTCCATCGTTTCTGCCCACGCTGGGTTTCTTCGGTGCGGCCAAGGTAGAATTCCTGAATGTCATCCGATGCTGCCAGATCTTCGCTCGCCCCGGTCATCACGATCCGGCCCATTTCCAGCACATATCCGCGATGCGCCGTTTCCAGCGCGATGTGGGCGTTCTGCTCGACCAGAAGCATGGTGACGCCCTCGTCACGATTGAGCCGCGCGATGATACCGAAAATCTCCTGTGTCAGAAGCGGAGAAAGACCCAGAGACGGCTCATCCAGCATGAGAAGCTTCGGCTCGGACATCAAACCCCGTCCAATCGCCAGCATCTGTTGCTGCCCGCCCGACAGGAACCCGGCCGCCTGCCTGCGCCGTTCCTTCAGGATCGGGAAATACTGGTAAACAAGATCGAGATCGGTCGAAAGATCGCCTTTGCGGGTGAAACCGCCGAGACGCAGGTTTTCTTCGATCGAGAGGTAAGGAAACACCTCGCGCCCTTCCGGGACAAGGCTGATCCCGCGCTGCACCACCCGGTCGGGGTCAAGCCCCGCGATGGTCTGACCAAGAAAGTCGATCTGGCCCTTTTCCGGGTCCATGAGGCCCGCGATGGTCTTCATCAACGTGGTCTTCCCGGCGCCGTTGGCCCCGAGAATGGTGACGATCTCGCCCTCTTCCACGTCAATCGAAACGCCGCGCAGCGCCATGATCGCACCGTAGAAGGTTTCAAGGTTGCGAACGGACAAGACGGTCATGCGGCCTCCTCCCCGGGGGTGCCGAGATAGGCCGCCTGCACCTGCGGATCGGCTTGCACTTCATGCGCCGTGCCCATGGCGAGCGGTCTGCCATTGGCCACCGCCAGCACACGGTCGGACACCTGTGTCACGAGGCTCATGTCATGCTCGACCATAAGAACGGTCAGCCCCATGTCGCGCCGCATATCCTCGATCCAGAACGCGACATCCTGAGATTCCTCGACCGAAAGGCCGCTCGCCGGTTCGTCGAGCAGGATGAGCTTTGGACCAATGGCAAGCGCGCGACCGATCTCGACCACCTTGCGCACCCCGTAGGGCAGGCCCGCGATCATCTTCTTGCGGTAGGCTTCAAGCTCAAGAAAGGCGATCACCTCTTCAACCCGCTTGCGATGCGCCCGCTCGGCCTGCCGCACCTTCGGCATGAACAGCATGTTCTGCACGAAATTCGTGGTGCTGTGGGTGTGACGTCCCATCAGAAGGTTGGCCAGCACCGTGGAGTGATCGAACAACTCGATGTTCTGGAACGTCCGCGCGATTCCGAGACGGGCGATATCATGGGCCTTCAGCCCGGTGATGTCCTTCCCGTCGAAATGGATGGTGCCGCGTGTCGGTTCATAGATCCGGCTGATCAGGTTGAAAATCGTCGACTTCCCGGCCCCGTTCGGGCCGATGATGGCAAACACCTCACCCGGCTCGACCGCGAACGACACGCCATCCACCGCTTTCACGCCACCGAAATGGATCGCCAGATCCTTGACCTGAAGTAAGCTCATTTCATGCGCTCCGTCTTGAGATAGGACTTCTGGCGTCGGAACATGTCGCGCCGGGCGAGCGGGAAGATCTCGAACCAGGTCCGGATCTTGAGCCATCGACCGTAAAGCCCTGTCGGCTCGAAGATGATGAACAGGATCAGGATGACCGAGAACAACATCGTGTCGAGACCGGGGATTGAGCCGATATCGATCCCGGTCGACGCATTCAGGTTGTCACGCAGGATCGCGATGACCTGTGGCATGCCGGTGATCAGGATCGCCCCAAGGAACGCACCCTGGATGAACCCGAGCCCGCCGATGGTCACCACGAGCAGCAGGTTGATCGAGATGAAGATCGAAAAGAGCTCGTAGTTGAAGAACCCGATGTAATGGCCCATGAGCGCACCGGCGAGCCCGGTGACACCCGAGGACAGGCCAAAGGCCAGCGATTTGGTCCGCGTCACGTTGATGCCAAGGGCGCGCGCGGAAACTTCGCTATCGCGCACGGCGAGAAACGAACGGCCCGTGGGCGAGCGCATCAAGTTGGCATAGCCCCATGTGACGAGGGCCACGATCCCGAGCGTCAGCCAATAGAAATTTTCCAGCTCGCCGTAACGATCGAAGCTGATCCCGAAGAACGTGATGGTGGGGGCCATGATACCCCCGACCCCGCCGGTGATCGGTTCGAGCAAGATCACAAGTTCCTCGACGATGACAAACACCGCAAGCGTCGCGATGGCGAGGTAAATACCTGACATGCGCACCGCCGGAATGGCGATCACCGCCCCGAACACCCCGGCCACGATCCCCGCGGCGGGCAAGGCGACCCAGAACGGCATCCCCACGTTCATCAGCGCCGCGTCGGTATAGGCCCCGATCGCGAGAAAGGCGGCATGGCCCAAAGACACCTGCCCGGTGTGACCCACGGCGATCATCAGCCCCATGCCTGCCAGCGCCCAGATAAGCGTATTGGCCGCTTCGGCGAGATAGTATTCGCCGACGAAGAACGGCAGGAGGATCATGATGCCAAGCAGCACGACGATCTTGCCCCGGGACCACCCGTGTTCATGCAGGTCGATGTCGGGATCATAGCTTTTCTTGAAAACAACACGCATGGCTCAGACCTTCTTCATCTGGATCTGGGCAAACAGACCGCCGGGCCGGGTGACGAGAACCAGCAGCATGATGATATAGGGCGACATTTTCGCCAGCTCGCCGGGCGCATACCGGCCCGCGACAGGTTCGACCACACCGATGATGAGACCACCCAGAAGCGCCCCGGGAAGCGATCCGAGGCCGCCGATCACGGCCGCCGCAAAGGCCTTGAGCCCCAAAAGCCCGATGTTGGGATCAATCGCGCCGCGCGTTGCATAAAGCACCCCGGCGACCGTCGCGACCGCGCCGGACAGCCCCCAGATCAGCGAATTGATCCGCATCACCGGCACGCCGACGATATAGGCCGCCATTTGGTTCTGGCTCGCCGCCTGCGCGGCCAGCCCGATCTTGGTGAAGGCGAAAAACGCCCAAAGCGCGAGGGTCAGAACCACGGTGACCGCGATGGTGACAAGGTCCGAGACCGAGATGACGATCCCGCCCCCCCGCAGGTTCATCCCGGCAAAGGGGGTTTCGAGCACAAGGGGCGTGTAGCCCCAGATCGACCCGGCGACAAAGCGGAACACGAACCCGAGCGCGATGGTGAGAATGACCAGCGCGAATTGCGGTTGCCCGAAAATGCGCCGCACCACGACACGCTCGACCCCCCACCCGATGCCGAACATGAGAACGATGGCGATGATCACGGCAAGCCCGAAGGGCAGCCCGGCCTGCTCGCTGTTGCCGAGGCCGAGTGCGATGAACGCGCCGAGCATCATCATGTCCCCTTGGGCGAAATTCACCCCTTCGGACGCTTTGTAGATAAGCACGAACCCAAGCGCGACGAGGCCGTAGATACACCCGTTGGCCAGTCCGCCGATAACAAGTTGAAGCAGCTCCATCAGCGAAGCCCGGGCGCAATCGCGCCGTCCTTGGTAAGTGCCATGTCGTCTCCTCCCTGTCGGACATGAACGCTGTTGACACGATTTAAACACTCGTGTTCAATTTCCGTCAACAGTGATGTTCTGAAAGATCCCCAAACCATGAATATCGCCACCCTACGCATACATCAGGCGGCCATGCGACTCTTTGCTGCTGACGGCGGGAAAAACGTTGCGGTAAGTGAACTGGCGCGTGAGGCCGGGCTGTCGCGTGGCACGATCTACAACAACGTCGACGCCCCGACGGCGCTATTCGATTCGGTCTGCGACACCGTCGCGACCGAGTTTCGAAGCTCGATCGCGGCGGCCTGTTCCGAGATGACGAACCCGGCCGAGAAAATCTCGGCCTCGGTGCGGCTGTGCGTGCGCCGGGTGCATGATGACCCCGATTGGGGGCACTTCATCGCGCGTTACGCGATGATGGAGCCGAAGCTTGGAAGCTTCTGGGCCGAAATGCCGGCCGAAGAGCTTCGCCGGGGTCTCGCATCGGGCCGGTTCACGTTCCATCGCACCCAGGTCGCCTCGATCACCGCGACGGCGGGGGGTGCAACGTTTGGCGCAATGAGCCTTGTCCTCGACGGGCGCCGCACGTGGCGCGAGGCGGGGTCGGACACCGCCGAAATCATTCTGCGCGGCATCGGCATCGACAAGGCCGAGGCGCGCGAGATCACCCAGAAAGAGCTTACGCCCCTACCCCGCTTGGCCGTGTTCGACACGGCCTGAGGGACGGGCACAACGGGAGGAAGACCATGGCAGAAGCTGCCTATATTTATGACGCGATCCGCACGCCGCGCTCGAAAGGCAAGGCGGATGGAACCCTGCACGAGGTGAAGCCCATCACGCTCGTCACCACCCTGCTGGAAGAAATGCAAAGCCGGCATGATTTCGACACCGGGCGTGTCGATGACGTGATGCTGGGCTGCGTGGCCCCGGTGATGGAACAGGGCGCGGTGCTGCCCAAGATCGCGCTGCAAAAGGCGGGCTGGGACGAAACCGTGCCGGGCGCACAGGTAAACCGGTTCTGCGCCTCGGGCCTCGACACCTTCAACACAGCCGCCGCGAAGGTCGCCTCCGGGTGGGAAGACCTCGTCTGTGCCGGCGGGTTCGAAAGCATGTCACGCGTGCCGATGGGGGCCGATGGCGGCCCCTTCGCCGAAGACCCGGAAACCGCGCTCGACACCGGTTTTGTGCCGCAGGGCATCGGGGCCGACCTGATCGCCACCATCGAAGGCTGGAGCCGCGACGACGTGGACGCCTTCGCGCTGGAGAGCCAGAAACGCGCGGCGCATGCCCGTGACAGCGGCTGGTTCGACCGCTCCGTGGTGCCGGTGCGCGACGAGAACGGGATCGTCGTTCTGCAACGCGACGATTTCATCAAAGCGGACACCGACATGCAGAAACTGGGGGCACTCAAGGCCTCTTTCGCCATGCCGGGCTCCATCGGGTTCGATGCGGTGGCACTTGCAAAATACCCGATGGTGGACCGCATCAATCACGTTCACACACCGGGCAACTCCTCCGGCATCGTGGACGGCGCATCGCTGGTCATGGTCGGAAGCGAACAAGCGGGCCGTGACATCGGGATTGAGCCGCGTGGCCGCGTGCTCTCCATCGCGCTCACCGCGACGGACCCGACCATCATGCTCACCGGTCCCGGTCCGGCGTCTGAAAAAGCGCTCGCCAAGGCGGGGCTCACCATCGACGACATCGACCTCGTCGAGATCAACGAAGCCTTCGCGTCGGTCGCCCTGCGCCTGCAACGCGATCTCGACGTCCCGGACGAAAAGCTGAATGTCGTCGGTGGTGCCATCGCGATGGGCCATCCGCTTGGCGCGACCGGCGGTTGTCTTGTTTCCACCATGCTGGATGAGCTTGAGCGGCGGAACCTGAAGCGGGCGCTGATCACCATGTGCGTCGGCGGCGGCATGGGGATCGCCAGCATCATCGAGCGCGTGTGAGGGGGAGCATCATGGAAGATTTCATCTACGACAAGGACGCCGATGGCATCGTCACCGTGACGATGGACATGCAAGGCCAGAACGCCAACACGATGAACGCCCGGTTCGAACCGGGGATGCGCACGATCTGCGACCGGCTGGAAGCCGAAGAGGGGCTGACCGGCGTGGTCTTCGCCTCGGCCAAATCCACCTTCTTCGCGGGCGGTGACCTGCACGACATCCTGGCGACCACCGAGGCCACGCAGGAAACCTTCGATTTCATCGAGGCGAACAAGGCGACCTATCGGCGGCTTGAAAAGCTGCCCGTGCCGGTCGTCGCCGCGATCAATGGCGCGGCTTTGGGCGGCGGATACGAGCTCTGTCTTGCCTGCAATCACCGCGTCGTCGTGGACAACCCCAAGGCCGTCGTCGGCCTGCCGGAGGTCACCCTTGGCTTGTTGCCCGGCGCGGGCGGCGTCGTGCGTCTGACCGCGAAGCTGGGACTGGAAACCGCCCTGCCCTACCTGCTCGAAGGCAAGCAGGTGCGCCCGCAAGACGCGCTCAAGGTTGGCATGGTGGACGAGATTGTCAGTAAGAAAGACGGCCTGATCCCCGCCGCCAAAGCCTGGATCAAGGCGAACCCGGACACCGCCGTGCAGCCGTGGGACCAAAAGGGGTTTCGTTATCCGGGCGGAGACGCGCTCAACCCGAAAGTGCGCCAGATGGTCATGGCGTCGACTGCCATGCTCTACCAGAAAACCCGTGGGCTGCTGCCTGCGCCCGAGAAGATCCTCGACGTGGCGGTGAACTCCATGCGGATGAACTTTGACGCCGCCCTTCGGATGGAAACACGCCGTTTCATCGGTCTCATGGCGTCGAAAGAAGCCAAGGCCGCGATCTCGACCTTCTTTTTTGGGATGCAGGCGATCAACTCCGGCAAGGTGCGCCCGGAAGGCGAGCGTTGGAAAGCAGGCTCCGCCGCCGTTCTTGGCGCAGGCATGATGGGGTCCGGCATCGCCTACGCCCACGCCAAACGCGGGCTTGCGACGCGGTTGAAGGACACGGATCAGGCCAACGCGGAGAAGGGCAAAGGCTATTCCGAGAAGCTCTGCGACAAGGCCATTGCGCGCGGTCGCATGGACGAGGGCAAAAAAACCGCTCTGCTCGATGCGATCACGCCGACGACCGAGAACGCGGAACCGGGCAGCGTGGACATCATCATTGAGGCGGTGTTCGAGGACATCGACCTCAAGGATCAGGTCATCGCGGACACATGGCCGATGCTGTCGGAGGATGGGATTTACGGGTCGAACACCTCGACCCTGCCGATCTCGATCCTGGCTGAAAGCTGCCCCGATCCGAGCCGCTTCATCGGGCTTCATTTCTTCTCACCCGTCGACAAGATGAAGGTGGTCGAGATCATCATGGGCGAGAAAACCTCGCAGGACACGCTGCGCAAGGCCTACGATTACGTGCAACAGATCGGCTACATGCCCATCGTGGTGAATGACAGTCGCGGTTTCTTCACCTCCCGCGTGTTCGGCACCTTCATGGATGAAGGCTGTCAGCTTCTGGTGGATGGTATGGCCCCAACCGCCATCGAACGCGCGGCCTGGCTTGCCGGGATGCCGGTCGGCCCGCTTCAGGTGTTCGACGAAGTGTCGTTGATCCTTGGGCAAAAGGTGCGCAAGACGCACAAGGCGCTGGACGAACGGCTGAGCGTAGAAAGCAGCTTTGGCCAGCACAACACGGCCACCGTGGACGTTACCGATCCCATGATCGAGATGGGGCGCGGTGGACGTCAATATGGGGGCGGCTTCTACGACTACGATTCCGAAGGCAACCGGACGCTTTGGGAGGGTCTCGGCCAGTTTGCCAAGGGCAACACCGAGATCCCGCTACAAGATGCCATTGACCGCATCCTGTATCGCCAAGCCATCGAAACGCTGCGCTGTCTGGACGAAGGCGTGCTGAACACCGAGGTCGAGGCAAATCTTGGCGGGATCTTCGCCATCGGCTTCCCCGCCCACACCGGCGGCGCGATCCAGTTCATTCGCGGCGAAGGGATCGACCGTTTCGCCGCCCGGGCGAAAGAGCTGGCGGCGACATATGGCGCGCGCTTCGCGGTGCCAGACAGCATCTATGACCGTCTGCGCGACGCATCGGAAAAAGCGGCATGAGCGGGCCACTTTCAGGGCTGCGTGTGGTCGAGATGCAGGGGCTTGGCCCCGCGCCTCTCGCCGGACAATTCCTCGCAGATCTCGGCGCAGAGGTGGTGCTTGTCACCCGGAAATCCGGCGCGCCCGACCCGACCGACATCAACAACCGGGGCAAACGGAGCATTGCCCTAAACCTCAAATCCGCGGACGGGGTGAAGGCCGCGATGGCGCTCATCACCCGCGCCGATGTTCTGATCGAAGGCTTTCGCCCCGGCGTGATGGAGCGCATGGGGCTGGGGCCCAACGACTGCGCCGCGCAAAACCCCGCGCTGGTCTATGGCCGGATGACCGGTTGGGGTCAGGAGGGCCCGCTCGCCCAGACCGCCGGGCATGATATCAACTATCTCGGCCTCACCGGGTTTTTGCATGCCCTTGGCCCTGCCGATGGCCTACCCGCCCCGCCGCTCAATATCGGCGCGGATTACGGCGGCGGGACCATGTTCTTGCTCTTCGGAATCATGGCCGCCCTTTATGAACGCCAGACCTCGGGCAAGGGTCAGGTGGTCGATGCCGCCATGGTAGACGGGGCCTCGGCCATGATGGGGCTGGTGCACAGCATGATCGCCCGGGGGCAATGGTCAGAACAGCGCGAGGCAAACCTGTTGGACGGGGGTGCCCCGTTTTACCGGACCTACGCATGCGCGGACGGCAAATTCATCGCCATCGGCCCTCTGGAGCCGCAATTCTTTGCCGAACTCGTGAAGCTGGCGGGGCTGCCCGACGATCACAGGGCAACCCAGATGGACGCGCGCGCGTGGCCCGAACGTCGCGACGCCTATACAGAGGTGTTCAGGCAAAAGACCCGCGACGAATGGACCGCGATCTTTGATGGATCGGATGCCTGCGCCACACCGGTCATGACATGGTCCGAAGCCCCCGATCACCCGCATCTGGCCGCGCGCGGCACCTTCACCACCCAAGACGGCGTCACCCAAGCCGCCCCGGCCCCGCGCTTTTCGCGCACCGCCCCGGATGGCGCGGCCACGCCCCGCGCGCCCGGCGAAGACACCGAGGCGGTGCTTGCCGAATTGGGGTTCGACGAGGCCACCATCACCCTGATGCGCGAGGGTGGCGTGCTGACCTGACACCACCTGTCCGAAGTGCCGCAGCGAAACACTTGCCCCGAAGGCCGGATCACGTGAGCACGGGGGCAACGCGCTGACACCCCGCGCTGACAAACCCTCTCCCGCGATGCGGTCCATGGCCCTATCGCGACCCGAAAACCCAAGAACACAGGAGCCCGATCCATGGCCCTTCCCGCAACCTTCGACACCATGCGTCTTCCGCTCATCGGTGCCCCGATGTTCATCGTCTCCGGCCCCGATCTGGTCATCGCCCAGTGCAAGGCCGGGATCGTGGGCACCTTCCCGGCCCTGAACGCCCGCGAGCAGGAGGGGGAGCCGATCGCGCTCGACCTCTGGCTGACCCGGATCAAGAAAGAGCTTGCGGCATGGGACGCGGCCAACCCCGACAGGCCCTCGGCCCCCTTTGGCGTGAACCTGATCGCGCATCGCACCAACGCACGGTTGCAGCGCGACGTCGAAATCCTGATGGAACACGAGGTGCCGATCTGGATCACATCGCTCGGCGCACGGCCCGAGATCAACGCCGCCGCCCATTCGGTCGGGGCGGTGGTGCTGCATGACGTGATCCACAACGCCTTTGCCCACAAGGCGATCGAAAAAGGCGCCGATGGTCTTGTCGCCGTTGCGGCGGGCGCGGGCGGGCATGCCGGGCTCTTGTCCCCCTTCGCGCTGGTGCAGGAAATCCGCGACTGGTTCGACGGGCCGCTGTTTCTGTCGGGCGCCATGTCGCACGGGCGTTCGGTTCTGGCGGCAAAAGCGATGGGCGCGGATGGTGGCTATGCCGGAAGCCTCTTCATCGCCACGGAGGAGGCGAATGCCGCCGAAGGTTACAAGCAGATGATCGTGGACAGCACGGCGCAAGACATCGTGTATTCCGATTTCTTCACCGGCGTTCACGGAAACTACCTGCGCCCCTCGATCGAGGCCGCCGGGCTCGACCCCGACAACCTGTCGGGTGAAAAAGGCGACGTATCGCGGGTAGCGGCAGGCGAGAAGTCAAAAGCCTGGCGCGACATCTGGGGCTCGGGCCAAGGCATTGGCATCATCCAAGACCTGCCCCCGACCGCCAAGCTCGTCGCACGTCTGGACGCGGAATACGCCGAAGCAAAAGCCGCGATTTGTGGGTAGGTGGTCGGGCTTTCACCGACCCGGCAAACCTTGCGCGTAATAGGGCACGGTGCGCGCCGCTTTATCTGAGAGGCGTAAATTTGACACCAAGCTCAGCGCGACACCATCCACACCGCGACAATCGCCAGCATCGCGCCGAACAGCAGGTTCATCGGGCGCGCCCCTGACGCGCTGCGAAACCGCCGGGTCAGAAAATCTCCGGCATAGGTCCAGAGGGTGAAAGCCAACAGATTGTTGAGCGTAAACACCAAACTGATCACTACGACCAGCGCCGGGTCACTACCCCCGGACGCGGGCAGGAACTGTGTGAACATCAATGCGATGATCAAATAGGCCTTTGGATTGAGCAGTAACAGGACCGCGCCGTCCAGCACCGACGCCTCCCGTGGCGCAACGGTGTGCGTCGTCGCGCCTGCGCGCAAGAACCCCCATGCGAGCCAGAAGACATATCCCGCCCCGGCGAACCGAACTATGTCGAACACCATCGGGCTCGACCTTGCGAGACCGGAAAACCCCAGACCGATAGCGACCGTCACACCCAAGGTGGCGAGATGATAGCCTGTCGTCGCGGGAACAGAGGACCGCAAACCGAACCGTCCCCCGATCGCGGCAAAGAACAGGTTTCCCGGCCCGGGGCTGTAGGCAAGCGGCAAAAGAAAAAGCAAAAGGGCAAGGATGAGCTCAAGCATTGGAACGTCCTGTCAAAGATGTCCCATATTGCCCGCGTGATCAGGTGCTCCGCGACCCGTTTCCTGCGCAAACACACGCTGACATTCCGCAGGGTCGCAAAGGTCGCGGTCCCCACCCCCGTCTATTCTGCCGCTGCTTCGCCGAGGAATCCGCCGGATTGGTGCGCCCAGAGGTTGGCGTAGATGCCGCCTTGGGCGAGGAGGTCTGCATGGGTGCCAACTTCGACGATCCGGCCCGCGTCCAGAACCGCGATCCGGTCCATATGCGCGATGGTCGATAGCCGGTGCGCGATGGCGATCACCGTTTTTTCCTCCATGATGTCAAACAGCGTGTCCTGTATGGCCGCCTCAACGGCGCTGTCGAGCGCGCTGGTCGCTTCGTCCAGCACGAGGATGGGGGCATCCTTCAAGATCGCGCGGGCGATGGCGATGCGCTGCCTTTGACCGCCCGAGAGCTTCACGCCGCGCTCGCCAAGATGCGCGTCATAGCCTTCGTGCCCATCGGCATCAGCGAGATCGACGATGAAATCATGCGCCTCGGCCCGGGTCGAGGCGCGGATCAACGCCGCCTCGTCCGCGTCGGGGTCGCCATAAAGGATGTTGTCGCGCGCCGAACGGTTGAACATGGCGGTGTCCTGCGTGACCATCCCGATCGCGCGGCGCAGGCTGTTCTGGGTCACCGCCGCGATGTCGTGCTCGCCGATGGTGATGCGCCCCTGCTCGGGGTCATAAAGCCGCAAAAGCAGCGCGACGAGCGTGGATTTCCCGGCCCCCGAGGGGCCGACGATGGCGAGCTTTTCGCCCGGTGCGATGGCGAGGTCGATGCCCTCGACACCCCCCTTCATCCGTCCATAAGCAAAGCCCACATCCTCGAACCGGATGGTGCCCGCGACCCGGTCAAGCGCGGCAGCACCGGGCCGGTCGCGGGTCTGGTGGTCGGGGGTGAGCGTGGCGATCCCGTCCTCGATCTCGCCCACGTCCCGATAGAGCCCCATGAGCGCAAAGCTGATCCAGCCGGTCATCTGCGCCAGCCGCACCGCGATAGCCCCGGCGGCAACGATATCGCCTTCGCTCGCCGTGCCCCGCGACCATGCCAAAAGGGTGCCGCCGACCAGCAGAACCGGGAGCACCCCGGCGATGGTCATGAGCGACAGGCGGAAGGCGGCAGACAGCCGTCCGAAATGCACCGAAGCCTCGCGAAATGCGCCCACGGCCCCACGGGCGGCGGCATCTTCATGCGCGGCATTGGCAAACAGCTTCACGGTGCGGATGTTGGTGATGGTATCGACAACCTTGCCGGTCACCACGGCCCGCGTCGCCGCCCGCCCCTTGGCCCGCTTGCGCACACGGGGCAGGAAATAGCGCAAGAGCCCAAGGTATCCCGCAACCCAGACCAGAAACATCGGGGCCAGCCACGGATCGATTGACGTGATCAGGGCAAAGGCCCCGACAAGAGACGCCAGACCGAAGGCGACCACGTTGATCGTCTCAACCGCGAGATTGGTCATCGCGTTCCCGGTCTGCGCCTGTTTCTGGGCCAGCCGCCCGGCGAAATCGCTGTCGAAGTAATCGACCGATTGGCCCAGCATCCAGCGATGCAGACGCATGACCACCATCGGCGCGACATTCGGCGTGATCACCACCGCGGTCATGAAATTCGACGCCGCGAACACGATGGGGCGCAAGAGGAGAAAGAACGCCACCGCCATCGCCAGAAGGGCGAGGTTGCCGGAGGAAAAGAAATTCTCCTGCCCCGAGGCAACGACACTGTCGATCACCCGCCCAAGAACCCATGCCGTGCCGGTTTCCGTCGCCCCAGCGAGCGCTGAGGCCAGTGCGGCCAGCGCCATCCATGGCCACGCCCCCGCCAGCGCCCAGCGCGCGAACGGCAAAAGCCTACCCGGTGGCGGCGCGTCCTGCGGGGAATAAGGGTCGATCAGGTTTGCGAGGGTCATCGCACCAAGGTAAGGCCCGGGGTCACGGGTTCAAGTCAGGTTGTCGTGACGTCTTGGTCCGACCTGTGCGCTGTGGACGCGCAGAGGATCGGCACGCGGCCCCCGGTCCTGTGCCACGCACAGACCCGGCAAAACGCCCGGCCCCGGCGGTGACCTATTGCCTGCCCTCGTCCTGCTTGCGCCAATCCTCGGCCCGAAGTGCCGAGAACCGATCTGCGATCATCAAAAGATCGGCTTCGGACCCGACGGGGTGCGGCACGGTCGATATTTCGCCTTTTACGTCAAACCCCGCTTTGTCCTCCATCCAGGCCACGTCATCGGCATGGTCGCGCAGGTGCTGTTCGACCAGCCCACCGGTCAGACCGAACCGGGTTTCCCCAAGGCCTTGGAACCGTCGTTTCATCTGGGCCAGCATCTGCACCCGCTTGTCGGCGGGCAAGAGATAGCCGGTATACTTGTTGAACGCATAGATCGCCGCGACCGCTTCGGTCGACAGGCTTTTGTTGACGGGACCGGGCGTGCGCAGCGGCCCCTTCGCACCGACCCGTTGTTGAAAGTCCTGTTTCACATCGCCGCCCAAGAGATCATCGGGATGGAACCGGACGAGATGAAGGTTCTCGGGGGCGATATTGTCGACGATCGGTTCAAAAAAGCGCCTGTAACGCGGTTTCGGCAGCACGAATTCACGCTGTCCCGTCCTGATGCGTTGCTGAAACTGACTGCTGACGAGCGTGGCCAAGGGGCGCACGTAGGCGATGACCACCACCCGTGCGAACCGTTTTTGAAAGAACACGAACATCTCTGCCATCTCGGACGGGTCGAGATGATCCGCTATCGATTCGCCGGAATAGATCACGCTTTTTCGTGTCCTGAGCGATTTCTTCAAAAGCTTTCGCGACGCCTTGATCCGCTTGCGAACCTGTTTCTCATCAAAGCTGTGCCGCCGAAAAAACGGGAGCTTTTCGGGCGTTTTCTTGAAGTTGTTCTTGATCTTGGATTGATGGTTCGGTCCCCCGAGCGCGGCATAGACGATGTCGCGGTCCTCGTATCCATGGAACGCCTGCTGGATCGCGGAAGACCCGGTCTTCGGCATGCCAAGGTGCAGGTAACAGGTTCTCAAATCCTGGACTCCCGGTCCGTCTGCGGTGCGACCCCGCTCAATCCTGCTCCAAGACGGTGGATTTTCCAAGCGCGGCCAGCACCTCGTCCGCCGCGACGGTGGGCGCTTTCCGGCCATCGGCCACCTCTTCCCCAAGGCGCGTGATCCGTTCGCGAATGTCCGGGTCGCTGTCGAGCCGGGCCAGAAGACCGGCGCGCAGATCTTCCATGAACCAATGGCGGGCCTGTTCGGCGCGGGCGCGGTCCCAATGCCCGCTGTCGCGGCGCCACTCGGTCAGGGTCTCGAGCGCCTGCCAAGCCTCCGGCAGACCGTCACGGGTCACCGCCGACACCGTCATCGCCTTCGGATAGCCTTCGGGGTCTTGCGGACGTTTGCGCAAAAGACGCAGCGCACCGGTGTAGTCAGAGCAGGTGCGCGTCGCGGTCTGTTTCAGATCGCCATCAGCCTTGTTCACCAATATAATGTCGGCCATCTCCATGATGCCCCGCTTCACCCCCTGAAGCTCGTCCCCCCCGGCGGGTGCAAGGAGCAGGACAAACACATCCGACATCTCGGCCACCATGGTTTCCGATTGCCCCACCCCCACGGTTTCGATCAATACCACGTCGAAACCGGCCGCCTCGCAAAGCGCCACCGCTTCGCGCGTGCGCCGTGCCACGCCGCCCAGATGGGTGCGCGCGGGCGACGGGCGGATGAAGGCGTTCGGGTTGCGCGACAGCGTCTCCATCCGGGTCTTGTCCCCGAGGATCGAGCCGCCGGATCGCGCCGACGACGGGTCGACCGCAAGCACGGCGACGCGCAATCCGCGTTCGATCAGGAACATGCCGAAGGCTTCGATAAAGGTGGATTTCCCGACGCCCGGCGTGCCCGACAGCCCGATGCGCAACGCCTGCCTGCCGCCCGGTTTCAACGCATCGAGAAGCGCGACCGCTTCGGCCCGATGGTCCGCCCGCGCGCTTTCGACCAAGGTGATCGCGCGCGACAGCGCGCGACGCTCGCCCGCCGCGACGCCCTGTGCCAGATCCTCGGTTGCCTGCGACATCTCGCCCCCGTTTGCCTTCTGACCACGTGATGCCCCGTCTTGCCGCGCCGGATGCGCGATGTCCAGCCAATCGAAACCGTCACACACTTGTCACAGGATATTTCACGCGCTTTATGCTAACCGACATTTGAAAGCCGGTATTTCAGGCTCGACCCCACGGGGACCCTTGGAGTGACAAGACCATGTTTTTGAAAGCAGCTCTCGCGCTCGCTCTTTCCGTCATTATCCATGCCCCCGCGACCGCCCAGGACACCCCGACCGCTCGGTCCTTCGGCGTCTCGGTGATCGGGATCCCGGTGGGCGAGGTCAATCTCACGCACAAGATCAGCGAAAAGGGCAAACACGTCTACCAATCCGGCTTTGCCACCACGGGCTTGCTCGCCATCGTGAAGGACGTGCGGTTCATCATGCTGTCGCGCGCCGGGGTCGTGTCCGGCGTCATGGACCCCGAGTATTACACCGAGCAAATGAACACCGGGAAACGCACGTCGAGCAACAAGGTGAATTTCCGGCCCGGCGATGCGCGGTGGGATCCCAACACCGCCATGGCGTCGGTGCTGTCAGACCGTCCGGTCACAGAAGGGTGCGGGTTTGAAAAGGACGTGTTCGATGGCGAGCGTTCGCATCGGTTGACGATCAATTCGGGCACGAAACAGGGTGACAAGCTGGAATGCACCGGCACCTTCATGCGCACTGGCGGCTACACGGAGAAGCAATTGTCCGAGCGGCTTGGGTATGACTTCATGGTGCGATACGTCCAGCGCGGCGACCGCTATGTCTTTGACATGGCCGAGGGCCATACCGATTTCGGCAGGGTTCGGATCCATTCAAACTGACTTGCCGGTCTGCCGGGTCGGCCCCATAACGGGCCCATGACCACCCGCCTGCCCATCGAAGATTGCCTGCCCGACCTCTGCGCGGCGCTTGGGTCGGCGGGGCGCGTTGTGCTTGTCGCCCCGCCCGGCGCGGGCAAGACCACCAAGGTGCCGCTTGCCCTTTTGCCCCAGATCGAGGGGCGCATCGTGATGCTTGAACCCCGCCGTGTCGCGGCGCGCGCCGCCGCCGAACGCATGGCCGCGACGTTGGGCGAGCCTGTGGGCGAGACGGTGGGCTACCGCATCCGGGGCGAGGCGAAGGTGGGCAAGACCACCCGGATCGAGGTGGTGACAGAAGGCATTCTCACCCGCCGGATGCAATCGGACCCGGCGTTGGCCGGCGTCGGCTGCATCATCTTCGACGAATTCCATGAACGCAGCCTGAATGCCGATCTTGGCCTTGCCTTGGCGTGGGAGGTGCGTGGGGCGCTGCGCGAAGATCTCGCCCTCGTGGTGATGTCGGCGACGCTGGATGCGGCGCCGGTGGCAAAGCTCTTGGATGAGGCACCGATCGTCACCTCGCAAGGCCGCGCCTTTCCGGTCGAGACCCGGTGGCTCGACACCCCGGTGCCGAAAACCCGCCGCTTCGATGCGGCGGCCTGCGCGCTCATCGAACAGGCGGTTTCCGAGAGCACGGGAGGGGTGCTTGCTTTCCTGCCCGGTGAAGGGGAAATCCGCCGGGTGGCCGCCAACCTGCGCCTGCCCGAGAGCTGCCATATCCATCCGCTCTTCGGCGCCATGGGGCTCAGCGCACAGCGCGCCGCGATCCGCCCGGCCACCAGCGGGCGCAAGGTGGTGCTGGCCACCGCCATCGCCGAAACCTCGCTCACCATCGAAGATGTGCGCGTCGTGGTCGACATGGGGCGTGCGCGCCGCGCCCGGCTGACCGGGTCCGGCATGTCGCGGCTGGTGACCGAACCGGTGAGCCGGGCCGAGGCGGATCAACGCCGGGGGCGCGCCGGGCGCGTGGCCGAAGGCCGGTGCTACCGCATGTGGACCAAGGGCGAAGAAGGGGCCTTGCCTGCCTTTCCGCCTGCGGAAATCGAGATCGCCGATCTCGCCCCTCTTGCCCTCGACCTCGCCCTATGGGGGGCGGGTGACGGCCATGACCTCGCCTTCCTGACTCCGCCCAACCCCGGCACCTTGGCCGAGGCGCGCATCCTTTTGGCCGACTTGGGCGCGCTCGATCCCAACGGGTTGATCACCGCGCATGGTAAAACATTGGCCGGCCTGCCGCTGCACCCGCGTCTGGCGCATATGCTCACACAGGCTGGCCGGGAGGCCGCGCCTCTCGCCGCCCTTCTGGGCGAGCGTGACCCCCTGCCGCGCGCTGCGCCCGTTGACCTGTCGCTTCGGCTTGCCGCGCTGAACCATCCGGGTGCGCAGAACGCCAACCGGGATGTGACCGAACGGATCAAGGCAGAGGCCAAGCGATTGGCGCGGCTAACCGATGATCGCGCGGCGATGAGTCCGGCGGAAATGGTCGCCCTCGCCTATCCCGACCGGGTCGGGCTGCGGCGCAAGGGCGATCAGCCGCGTTACGTTCTGTCCGGCGGCAGGGGCGCGGTGCTTGCCGAGGATGACCCCATGGCCGCTACGCGTCTGATCGTTGTCACCGACACCGATGGAAACCCCCGCGAAGCCCGTATCCGGCAGGCCATCGCGATCACCGAAGGCGAATTGCGGGCCGTGCACGGCGACAGGATCGGTTGGCAGAAGGTCTGCGAATGGTCCCGGCGCGAAGGCCGCGTGATCGCCCGCGAACAGGAGCGGTTCGGTGCGGTCGTGCTGAACGACCAGCACTGGAAAGACGCCGATCCCGAGGCCGTTGCGCGCGCGATGCTGGATGGTGTGCGTCAGATCGGGCTGATCCCGTCGGACGCCGCGCGCCGGTTCATGGCCCGCGTCGCGCTGGTGCGTGACAGCGACCCGGCGCTGCCCGACCTGTCGGATGCGGCGCTGATGGAAAACCTCGAAACATGGCTCCTGCCGCATCTTACCGGGGTCCGGACCACCGGCGACTGGAAGGCCTTTGACCTTCTACCCGCCCTGCGCGCCATGCTGGATTGGCCGCAGATGCAGCGGCTGGATGCGACCGCGCCCGCCCATTTTGTCACCCCGCTGGGAAGCAAAATTCCTATTGATTACAGCGGTGAAGCCCCGGAAATCGCGGTCAGGCTGCAAGAAATGTTCGGTGTGACCGAGCACCCTTGCGTGGGCCGCACGCCGCTGCGCGTGACGCTTTTGTCGCCGGGGCGAAAGCCGGTTCAAACCACCACCGATCTGCCGGCTTTCTGGGTCACGTCCTACGGTGACGTGCGCAAGGATATGCGCGGGCGCTACCCGAAACACCCGTGGCCCGAGAACCCGGCTACCGCCACGCCGACCCGGCGCGCAAAGCCGCGCGGCTCCTGAGCGCGCCCGGCCCTTCGCCGTGCAAAGCCCTAAAGCCTTGAAAAATTTGTTCAAACCCCGTAAGTATACGTTCCAATAACGCATAAGCGATACAGGCTGTTTCTGATGACGACACTTTTTGCCAAGGCTTGGGACGAAGTCCTGCGCCCCCTGATCAAGCGACCGAACAAGTTTCAGGTCGCCGCCCTGTGCTATCGTGGCAGCGGGAATAAGAAGGAAGTGCTGCTCATCACCTCGCGCGGGTCCGGGCGGTGGATCTTGCCCAAGGGCTGGCCGATGGAAGGTAAATCCGCCGCCGAAGCCGCCCGGATCGAAGCCTGGGAAGAAGCCGGGGTGCGGCCCGCCAAGGTCGCCAAACGCGCGCTTGGCAGTTTCGAATACACCAAGGATCGGCACGACGGTCTGCCCCTGCCCTGCGACACGTTCGTCTATCCGGTCAAGGTCGATAAACTTGCCCGCGATTACCCAGAGGCGGGCGAACGCAAACGCAAATGGGTGGCCCCCGGCGTTGCCGCCGATCTTGTCGACGATCCGGGATTGAAAGACCTCCTGCGCGACTTCTGACGCGCCCCTGCCTTCCCACTGTTGCATGACGCCACCCGGTGCGCTACGCGCGACCGGAATGTGAAACTATTGTAACAGAAAAGTAACAGGAGACGCCGATGCGCGACCCTCACGGCAACCAGTGGAAAACACTGGACCGGGACCTCGATCGGATCGGTCAGCTTGAACGCGCGGCACAATACGTGTCGCGCCCGATGGTCGGCTTCGGCGTCTCGCTGGTTTTCATCGTTGTCGCCGGGCTGATCGCCGCGGTCTTCTTCGGGTTTCAGTCCGGGACATTCGTGGTGATCGTCGCCGCCGGGTTCGGGGCCTACATGGCCTTGAACATCGGGGCCAACGACGTGGCAAACAACATGGCCCCTGCGGTCGGGGCGAACGCGCTGACCATGGGCGGTGCGATCCTGATTGCGGCCGTGTTTGAGAGCGCGGGCGCGCTTCTCGCGGGCGGGGATGTTGTGGCGACGATTTCCAAGGGGATCATCGACCCCGCCGCAATGTCGGACCTGCGCGTGTTCATCTGGGCGATGATGGCCGCGCTTTTGTCCGCCGCGCTTTGGCTGAACCTCGCGACATGGGTCGGCGCGCCCGTGTCCACCACGCATTCCATCGTCGGCGGCGTCATGGGCGCGGGCATCGCGGCGGCGGGCTTTGGCGTCGTCGATTGGGGTTCGATGAGCATGATCGCGGCGAGCTGGGTGATCTCGCCCGTGCTCGGCGGCGTGATCGCGGCGCTGTTCCTCGCCTTCATCAAGGCGCGGGTGATCTATGTGGAGGACAAGATCGCGGCGGCCCGGCTGTGGTTGCCGGTGTTGATCGGCACCATGGCGGGAACATTTTCGGCCTATCTCGCGCTCAAGGGGCTGAACAAGATCGTGACGGTTCAGGTGACCACGGCGCTGTTGATCGGGCTGGGCACCGGTCTTGCCTTCTGGGCCCTGTCCGTGCCGTTCATCCGCCGCCAGTCCGAAGGGATGGAGAACCGCAACAGGTCGCTCAAGTCGCTTTTCGGCCTGCCGCTCGTGGTCTCGGCCGCGCTTTTGTCTTTCGCACACGGGGCAAACGATGTCGCCAATGCGGTCGGCCCGCTCGCCGCCATCGTGCATGCCGAAAACCTTGGCGAGTTTGCGGGCGAAGTTTCAATCCCCACATGGGTCATGGTGATCGGGGCCTTCGGGATATCCTTTGGCCTCATGCTTTTCGGTCCGAAGCTTATCCGCATGGTTGGGAGCCAGATCACCCGGCTGAACCCGATGCGCGCCTTTTGCGTCGCGCTCGCCGCCGCGATCACGGTGATCGTCGCCTCGTGGCTCGGGTTGCCCGTGTCCTCGACCCATATCGCGGTGGGCGCGGTGTTCGGCGTCGGGTTCTACCGCGAATACCACGCCGAGAAACGCCGCCGATCGATCATAAAGGCAACACCGATGCTAAGCCTGCCACCGGAAGAACGGCGGCGCAGAAAGCTGGTGCGCCGGTCGCATTTCATGACCGTTGTCGCGGCCTGGATCATCACGGTGCCCGCCGCTGCGATGCTTTCTGGCCTGATCTTCACGATCCTGAATGCCGTGGTGAACTAAGACCTGCCGCGCTACTGCGACGGCAACAACAGGTCTTCGAGCACGAGCGCCATGACCCCGGCGCTATCCACCATGTCGCGGATTCCGACCCATTCATCGGGCTGATGCGCGAGGTCGAGGATGCCCGGCCCGTAGGCAATGCAATTCTTCAGCCGCCCGATCCGGTCGATATGCTTTTGGTCATAGGTGCCGGGGCTGACCACGTAATCCGGCAGCTTGCCCAGAACCCGTTCGATCGCCGACGCGGTCGAGCGCACGACGGGCGCATCTTCATCGGTCATGCTGGGGATCACTTCGAACAGCTCGCGGATGTCGTATTCGAAGGACGGGCGCTCGGTCTTGATCTTCTCAAGCATCCCGCGCACCTCGGATTTCACATCGTCGATATCTTCCTCGATCAAGAAGCGCCGGTCGACCACGATGCGGCACCGATCCGGCACCACCGGCGCGGGCAGGCCGGTATAACCGGGGTCTTGCTCCCGCTCGCCCCCATGGATCGAATTGATGTTCAGCGTCGAATTGCGCGCCCCTTCGGGCACCACCGGCATGGCGGTCTGTTTCGAGGCGAGAAGCGGGAACAGGGTTGCCTCCATCTCGGCCAGCACGGCGCCCATGTGGCGCACTGCGCTGTCGCCAAGAAACGGCATCGACCCATGCGCGATGCGCCCCTTGGTCTCGATCTCGGCCCACCAGACGCCGCGATGTCCCAGACAGATGCGATCCTTGTTCAAGGGTTCGGGAATGATGACATGCTGCACCCTGTCGGGCGCGAAACGGCCAAGCTCGGCAAGGTAGGCGACGCCGCCATACCCGCCGGTTTCTTCATCCGCCGTGGCCGAAATCTCGATCGCGCCGGAAAACTCCGGATGGGCCGCGATGAATGCCTCGGCGGCAATGACGCTTGCCGCCAGCCCGCCTTTCATGTCGCAGGCGCCGCGCCCGTAGACCCGGCCATCCGCCACCTCGCCCCCAAAGGGATCGCGGGTCCAGCCATGGCCAACCTCGACCACATCATGGTGCGAATTGAAATGCACCGTCTCGCCCGGTCGCCCGCCCTCGTAGCGCGCAACCATGTTCCAGCGCGGGAAAGCATCGCTGTCGCCGGGGGTGTCGAGGGCACGGATCAGCTCCACATCCCAGCCGCCATCGCGCAGCCGCGCGCCCAGCATCGCGCAGATGTCGTGATATTTCTCGCCCGGCGGATTGAGCGTCGGAATGCGGATCAGCGCTTGCGTCAGCGCCACAAGGTCAGCCTCGCGCGCGGCGACAAGATCAAGAAGGGAGTGTTCGGTATCAGCCATGGCGCGACGCTAGCCCAACAGGTGCGGAATGGAAACGCCCGACGCCATGGCCCGGCACATACCCCACCCGCACAGTGGGAAAAACAAGGGCCAAGGCCCGGATTCCCGATGGTCAGCCTTGCACAACCGCGCTAGGCTTCCAATATTGCATAATGTTATGATGATTAACTTTGAGGACGCCATGGCCGGAAATCTCGACGCACAAATCCAGGAAAGCGAAAGCCAGATGCAAGAGGCGCAGGCCAAGATCGCCGAGCTGACCAGCCGGATCGAAACTGCGCGGGACAAGATGCAGACCGGCGCGGATATCACCATTGATATCGAGAACGCCACGCTGGATGACGTGCACGCCCACACGCAGGTGATGAACGCCAATATCGCGGAACTCATCATGGGGCTGGATGACGTGACCGCCGGGTTCTCGAAAGATTTCGACGAGATGCGCAACAAGACGGGGTGGGAAAGCTTCGTCGGGGTCTTTTCGAAACACCGCTCTGAAAGCCTGCGGCAGGAACGCATGCGCACCGCTTCCATCGACGACAAATTGCAGGACCTGATCGGGAAATCCGACGTGATCGTCCAGCTTTTGCAAAACCAGCTCGACATGCTCAACGCGCAGAAGACGCGGGTCGAGGACAACCTGACCGAAACGCTGGATGAGCGTGAGGCGGTGGTGGGCGAATTGGAAAGCCTCAAGTCCGAGATCACGGCGCTCGACCCGAAGATCATCGAGATCGAGAACAAGATCGCGGTGGAACAGGATGCCGCCGCGCGCACGAAGCTGGAAAGCGAATTGGCCGATCTCAACGCGAAATACAACGAGATGGTGCAACAGGAACAGGTAAAACTGGCCCGCTCGCAAACGCTTGAACGCTATATCGAGAAGGGCAAGACATGGGTCGACAGCCTGCAAAACCAGGCGGCGACACAGATGGTCCTTATCAACAAGCTCCAGACGGACACCAAGCAGCGTGTCGTGCTTTACGACGCCCTGTCAAAGTCGCTCAAGACCGCACAGCAACAGGACGTGGCCCACCGGATCAACGAGATCGGGGTGAAGACGGACCAGGAAGCGCAGGCCGCCATGGCCTCGATCGGGACGGCAACGAACCAGAAGATGGCGGACATGATGGAGGCCCACGAAGAGCATATGGTCTTCGCGCGAGACGTGCTGGAAGCCAAGGCCAAGGCGGATGAACGCTTTGCCCGCCGCTTTGCCGAGATCGTCGAGAAACACGACAAGAACCTTTACGGGGCGCAATGATCGCAGGGTTGCCCAAACCGCTGCGCTGGATCGTCGCCATGGCCATACCCCTGGCCGCCTCGGTCGTGCTGGTGGTTTTCGACGCGCGATTGCCGTTCGGGAATGACACCGTCGGGGCCATGTTGCGCGGGCTGGTGATCGGCGCGATCACCGTCGCGGCCATCCGGTTCATGCGCTTGGGCAAATGGGACAAACAGAAGACCGACGATGCCTGAAACAGACGCCATGCCGGACGATCACAGCGCGCTCGAAGACACCCGGGTCACCCGCCGCTATTTCCGCAAATTCCGGGCGATCACCGCCCATCTCGCGCGGGTCGCCGGGGTGATGGAGAGCGAAGGCAGCCTCGACAAACAAGAGGTCGAGGTGCTGGCGCGCTACATCGTGAGCCTTGGCTTCACCTTCCGCGCGCTCGCCAACAAATACCACATGTCGGGCCGCATGGCCGGGCTCGGCCCCGGCAGGCTGACCTTCGATCGCGAGGAAAGCGGTTTTCCGATCCACGCCGAGCTTTTGCAGATGGCCTCCGACGCCGCGCAGGCGACAAAGCACCTCAAGACCCTGCCGTCGCAGGCAAAGCTGCGCGACCAGATGGTGAAGGAAATCGTGGGCGCGCTCACGATCCCCACCAAGCTGCAATACGCCATGTCGCAACGGCTTTATTACGAAGAGATGGCCAAGGGCGATCTGTTCTGGCCCCAGATGGACCCTGACGCCATCTGGCGCGGCAACAGCGGCGAGGGCCGGGATTTGCGCCGCAAATACATTGTTCATTGGGCCGTCTATGACAGCGGGCTGAACCTTCCGACGATCTATCTCATGGACTTGGAAGACACCGGGCGCGTCGCCTTGCCGAAGGATGAAAGCCGCTGGCCGCAGGTGCAGGCGCATCTCGTGGCGCAGGCCATGGGCGGGCTGAAGCTCGTCACCATCGCCAGCGGCTTTGACCACGATTTCGACGATCTGCACCCCAAGCGGCTGAAGCGCATCCACGTCGGGCCGATGTATTCGCACGCCTTCACCCGCCAGACCGGCCCGCTCCGCGACATGCTGGCCGAAGCCCGCGCCCCGGAGGGCGAGGATTGGGCGCTGGCATGGACCATGGAAGAGCTGGAAAGCGAACGGGTCGAGACCGAGAAGGCGGGCTGGTTCGGGCGCGTCGAACGCGAGGTCTTCGCGCTCGACCCGTTCTCGGGGCGCGGGGCCGACACCGGCGCGACGCGCATGAGCCGCGCGGTGATCCTGCCCCAAAGACCGTTCCAGGTGCTGGCCGAGAACAACCCGCCGGGGTTTCGGGACGTGCGCAAATTCGTCGTCAGCCCCGGGGGTCAGGTGCTCAGTTACTGGTAAGGTTGCACCCCGGACCGGGTCCGGGGTGCACCACCCCGGGGGGCCAGCCCCCCGGACCCCCCGGAATATTTATGGAACAGTGAAGAGGATCAGGGATGTCTATGCCGGCCGATCAAATGGAGCTTCGAGAAGACGAGATCCGCGCCCATTACGAGGCCGCCGCCGGGCTTTTGCACGGGTTCGATCATACCCCGCGTCTGGCCAAGGCCAAGGAGGTCGCACGCCCCGAGCTGTCCCCCGGCGTCAGCCGCAGTCGCAGGTTCCGCGCGACCACGCCCGGGCTTGTCACGCGCTCGACCGCGCGGCCCGAGGGGGTGCGGCTGATCGAGCGGATCGAGACCGCCGATGGCGATGATCCGATCGTCTCGCCGCTTCAGGCCAGCGCGCTGCACGGGTTG
>JAABTN010000032.1 GCA_011389895.1 Maritimibacter sp.
CGGACTTAACCGAACATCTCACGACACGAGCTGACGACAGCCATGCAGCACCTGTCACTCTGTCTCTTACGAGAAAAACTAGTCTCCTAGCCGGTCAGAGGATGTCAAGGGTTGGTAAGGTTCTGCGCGTTGCTTCGAATTAAACCACATGCTCCACCGCTTGTGCGGGCCCCCGTCAATTCCTTTGAGTTTTAATCTTGCGACCGTACTCCCCAGGCGGAATGCTTAATCCGTTAGGTGTGACACCGAAGGGCAAGCCCCCCGACGACTGGCATTCATCGTTTACGGTGTGGACTACCAGGGTATCTAATCCTGTTTGCTCCCCACACTTTCGCACCTCAGCGTCAGTATCGAGCCAGTGAGCCGCCTTCGCCACTGGTGTTCCTCCGAATATCTACGAATTTCACCTCTACACTCGGAATTCCACTCACCTCTCTCGAACTCAAGACTAGCAGTTTTAAAGGCAGTTCCAGGGTTGAGCCCTGGGATTTCACCTCCAACTTTCTAATCCGCCTACGTGCGCTTTACGCCCAGTAATTCCGAACAACGCTAACCCCCTCCGTATTACCGCGGCTGCTGGCACGGAGTTAGCCGGGGTTTCTTTACCAGGTACTGTCATTATCATCCCTGGCGAAAGAGCTTTACGACCCTAGGGCCTTCATCACTCACGCGGCATGGCTGGATCAGGCTTGCGCCCATTGTCCAAGATTCCCCACTGCTGCCTCCCGTAGGAGTCTGGGCCGTGTCTCAGTCCCAGTGTTGCTGATCATCCTCTCAAACCAGCTATAGATCGTCGACTTGGTAGGCCGTTACCCCACCAACTATCTAATCTAACGCGGGCCGATCCTTCACCGATAAATCTTTCCCCCGAAGGGCGTATACGGTATTACTCACCGTTTCCAGTGGCTATTCCTTAGAAAAGGGTACGTTCCCACGCGTTACTAACCCGTCCGCCGCTCACCCGAAGGTGCGCTCGACTTGCATGTGTTAGGCCTGCCGCCAGCGTTCGTTCTGAGCCAGGATCAAACTCTCAAGTTGAAACGCGTTACCGCGTATCCTTGACGTTCGAACCTCTGCACATCAATTCCAACCGGCTAAGGTTGGAACCGTCTCTGTTTGTTGTGCTTCAGTACCAAAGGTACCGAAAGCCGTCCAAACAGTGAAGCTGACTATCCATCATCGGACCGAAGTCCTAGGTAGTTTGATATGCAGTTGTTTGTTCATCGAATGAACCAAACCGCCCACATATCTCTTCAGATACCATCGATTTCAAAGAGCGTAGAGACAAAAACCCGACTGGTGCGCCCTAACCTTCGGCGCGCCCGCCTGATCCTACCTCTAATTTTTTGTGCCTCGCTTCCCTCTGGAGCCTCGCTCCGTCGTTCCGTCTGGCGTCCCGTTGTGCGCCTCAGCGCCGCCGGTGAGGGGGTATTTACGGTTCTGGGCCGGACCCCGCAAGTGCTTTTTTGCAGAAAGATGACATTTTTTGCGGAAATCCTGTAGGGCATTGATTTTGTTATATTATTTATGCCGCCTCTAACGATCGGCCAGCATGGCGAGGGCTTGGGCCTGGGCGCTAACACGGTGAATCGGACCCAAATCGCCGGATATCCACGGACTCGGGGCGGAATCTGCCCGCTTTTGGCCCGGAATCGCACCCTGATTCAGCGAGTCACCTCTCTTCGCGCCCGTGAATCAGGGTGTGAATCTGTGAAAAAGCTCTCAACCGATCAGCTCCCGCCCGATTCCCACCTATCTTCGGCGCGAGTCGCGAACCTCACCGGGGACACATCCATGCATTCCCAAGATCCGCGCGCAGATGTCAGGCGCGCGCGGCGCGTCTTTGGGCAAGCGGCGGGACACGCAAGACAAGCAACCCCACGATGAGGATCAGGTAGATCAGAGGCTCAAGCTGGATGCCCTTGCGCAACAGGATGAAATGCACGCCCCCAAGAAGGACGGCGGGGTAGGCGAGCATATGCAGCTTGCCCCACGTCTTGCGCAGCTTGCGCACCGACCGGTTGTTCGACGTCACCGCCAGCGGGATCATCAGAAGGAACGCCCCCATGCCGATGGTGATATAAGGGCGCTTCACGATATCGGCCCAGATCTGCGACCAGATCTGCACATCGAGAAACAGCCAGACCGCCAGGTGGCAGGAGATATAGAAGAACGTGATCAGGCCAAGCGCACGGCGATACTTGATCAGGTTGATCCCGGTGAACCGGCGCAACGGTGTCACGCACATCGTGGCGATCAGTACCTGAAGACCGTAAAGCCCGATCTGGTGTTCCATCTTCTTCACAGGGTCGATCCCGAGGCTCCCGGTCACGCCTTGATAGAACAAGAGCGCCGGGGGAATGAGGGCCAGGATATAGAGTGGCCAGGCGGGAACCTTGCGGGTCCAGCCATTAAGGGTCTGGGCAACGATGTTCATCAGAAGTGTTTCGACAGGTCCATGCCTTCGTAAAGGCCGGCCACCTGATCCTCATACCCATTGAACATGAGCGTCTCTTTGCGCGCGGCGAACAGCCCGCCGCCGATCACGCGTTCGGTGGCCTGCGACCAGCGCGGGTGATCGACGTTCGGGTTCACGTTGCTGTAGAACCCGTATTCCCGCGCGTTGGCCTTGTTCCATGTCGTCGGCGGCTCTTCGTCCACCAAGGTCATCTTCACGATGGATTTGATCGACTTGAAGCCATACTTCCACGGCACGACAAGACGAATGGGCGCACCGTTCTGGTTCGGGATCGTTTCGCCATAGATGCCGGTCGCCATGATCGTGAGCGGATGCATCGCCTCATCAAGCCGAAGACCTTCCACATAGGGCCATTCGACAACCGGGAATTTCACGCCCGGCATTTCATCGGGGCGATAAGCGGTCTCGAAGGCCACGAAACGGGCCCCCGACTGAACGCCGACCTGATCCAGAAGCTGGTTCAATTCGAACCCGTTCCACGGGATGACCATCGACCACGCCTCGACACACCGGAAGCGGTATATGCGTTCCTCGATATCAACGCCTGAAAGGATGTCGCCCAACCCGTAGGTGCCCGGTTTATCCACCATCCCGCCGATCTCGATCGACCATGGCGACGTGGTCAACATATGGGCATGTTCGGCCGGGTCTTCCTTGCCGGTCCCGAATTCATAGAAATTGTTGTAGCCCGAAATCTCTTCAAGCGAATTGGGCTCCAGCTCAGCCGCATCCTGTGCCCGCGCGCCGCGTGTCGTGAGGCCGGTCAGGGCAAGCCCCCCGGCACCGGTCATGATCTGGCGGCGATTGAGGTAAAGCCCCTTTGGCGTCACGTCGCGCCGTGTCAGGTCTGGATCAAAGCCCATGAGAAATCCTCCGTCTTCGTTGTGTCGCTCTTACCAACAGATACGGAAGCGCCGCCAATGAAGTTTCCTCACGATACTGCGTGGGTGCTGTAACTTGGATAAAGCTCGTTCATCGGGATCGAACGACCATCGGCCTGAACGATGCGCACGTGACGGCGGCGCATCTGCCGCGGTTCGGCGACCCCGACGCTATGGGCGATGATCTCGATCTCCCGCGACATGTTGCGCGCGAAAGCCGCGACCTTTTTCGCCTTGTCCTTGGGCACCAGCCCGCGTTGCAGATGCTCGTCATGGGTGGTCACGCCGGTCGGGCAGGTGTTCTTGTTGCACTTCAGCGCCTGGATACAGCCAAGGCTGAACATGAACCCGCGCCCCGTCACCACGAAATCCGCCCCGGCGCAGATCGCCCAGGCCACGTCCGAAGGGTTCACCAGCTTGCCGCTTGCAACAATGCGGATGCGGTCGTGCAATCCCCGTTGGTCGCGTAGATCGACAATACGCGGAAGGGCTTCGCGGATCGGCATCCCCACCAGATCCATGAGCGGCATGGGCGCGGCCCCCGTTCCCCCTTCGCCACCGTCGATGGTGATGAAATCCGGCGCAGTATCGGCCCCGCGCCGCATGATGGCATCGAACAGGTCGGAAAACGGATCGACCGCCCCGACCACCGTCTTGAACCCGACAGGTTTGCCCGTGACATCGCGAATATGGTTGATCATCGAGAGCAGATCGCCCCAATCGTCGATCTCGGCATGGCGGTTCGGGCTTTCCGACGGCTGCCCGACCGGAATCCCCCGAATGCGCGCAATCTCTTCGTCCACTTTCACGGCCGGAAGAATGCCGCCTTTGCCGGGCTTGGCCCCTTGGGCAAGCTTCAGCTCGAACATCTTCACTTCCGGATGCGCCGCGACCTCGCGCAACCGCGCGTCCGACAGGTTGCCCTCGGCGTCGCGCACCCCGTATTTCGCGGTCCCGATCTGGTAGACGATGTCACACCCCCCTTCGAGGTGATAGGGCGACATCCCGCCTTCCCCGGTGTTCATCCAGATCCCCGCCTCTTTCGCCCCCTTCGACAGGGCGCGCACGGCGGGCTTTGACAAGGCACCATAGGACATGCCCGAGATATTGACGATCGACCCCGCGCTATAGGGATCGCGCGCGTGCGGGCCGATGACCAGCGGCGCGGTCTTTGCATATTGAAAGCCAAGCGGCGGGAAGGCGGCGTTCACGAAGATCGTCGTGCCGGGGGCCGAGATATTGCGGGTCGACCCGAAGGCGATGGTGTTGTCCTTGTCATCGGCAGCCTTGTAGACCCAGTCGCGCTGCGCCCGGTTGAACGGCATTTCCTCGCGGTCCATGGCAAAGAAATATTGCCGGAAAAACTCGCCCAGATTCGTGAACAGTTTCCGAAAGCGCCCGATGACCGGGTAATTGCGGCGCACGGCATCTGCTGTCTGGAACTTGTCGATGAACCAGAGCGCAACGACAAGCGCGCCGATCAGCCCGATGGCAATGATGAATACGAGGGCCAGAACCTCCAGAAACCAGACAGTCGATCCCATGCGTGCCTCCGACGCGCTTTCGCTTGGTTACAAGTGGAACGGGGTCGGGTCACTCGGCCGCGACATCCCCCGCCTTTTCCCTCGGCAATAACAGATGGTTCTTGTTAAGCCGGTAACGTTGCACGGTCTTCTCGACCAAATAGCCGTGATCTGTCGCCCAGGCGAAGAACGCATCCTCGTTCTCGTTGTCGACCTCGACCAGGAGAATGGGCTTGTGCGTGGTGATGGTCTTTTCCAGACCGCGAAGCGCCATCATCTCCATCCCTTCGACGTCGATCTTGATCATGTCCGGGGTTTCACCCGCCAACAGCGCATCGCCCGGCACAACCACCAGATCGCCCTCGCCCGGCAGCATTTTCGCCCCGCCCAGATTGCGCTCGCGTTTTTCCATCGCGTAGCCCTCTTCGGGTTTGTCCGACAACCCGACGCCCAGCTTGGTGAGATCGACCACATCTTCAAGCCGGTTTATCAACACGTTGTGGATCAGCAAACGGAAGGCGAGCAGGTTTGGCTCGACCGGTACGACACGCCCTGCTTTCAAAATGAGCGCCGCATAAAGGCTGTGGTTGCCCACGTTCGCCCCGATGTCGATGAAGGTGCCGCCTTCGGGAAACAGCGTCTTCAGGTGCTTCAGCTCTTTTTGTTCATAGAACTGACCCCGGCGATGATTGCGCTGGACCGGGTCATTGACCATGTCCACGCAGAAGCTGACGCGCACCTCGTCCACAAGGGTATGGATGATCGTCGCATCGTGGGCACGAAACGGTTTGCCGGTTTTCAGCTTTCTCAGAATGCGTTCGACGTCGGGGCTCATAATGCCTCCAAGTGCTCGTGCCTGTCAGGGTCGTGCGCCCTTTGGTCGGATCATGCCCCACGGACCGTGGACGAACAAGTGAATTCCCCCGTGGGGTTGGCGGTGTCGTCATCCGGCCCGGTGGCAAAACCATGCCGGTTTCGCCCCGGCTCATCGGTGGTGCTCCGCCACACGGCGGGGTCTTGCCTTTGACGGGCCAATCCCCGCCGTGTCGCGCGCGGCGAAATCGCGATCCTTCGCCGAAAACACGCTATCCCGGCGCCCCGGGGTGCGAGGTCGCCCAAATCCCGTCTCAATCCCCCTCACCCAATGACGGGTGTCCGAAACAGGAGACAGACAAATGAAATCCACAGCACTCACGATCATCGCGGTCCTCGCCGCATCCTCAATCGCAGTCGCGCAAGAGGCGATGCCGGTCGACACGGATGGAGACGGCATGATCACGCCCGCCGAACTCATGACCGCCTTTCCCGATGTGAACGAAGGCATCTTCACGGCGGCAGACACCGATGGCGACGGGATGTTGTCGATGGAAGAATTCGCCTCGGCACAAGAGGACGGGCTGATCCCGACTGGCGAGATGTAGTCTCCTCCATCTCGCCTTTGGGGGTGCAGTTTCGCACCCCGCGCGCCTCTCGCCGTTCCCCGGCGGCGGGGGCGCGTCAGTAAGACAGGCCCGCGCGCTCGTACAAAAAAGACAAGAGCCATGCGGGACCGATGAGCAGGAATTGCACATCCTTGAAGAACGACGGTTTCTTGCCCTCGATCTTGTGCCCCCAGAACTGGCCGATCCACGCCGCGACGAAGAGGATCAGCGCGGTTGCCCAGATCGGCAGCGGCACGACAGCCTCAAGCATCAAGATGATGCCGTAACCGGCGGCAAGCACCACGACAAAGCCCAGCGCGAGGGGCGGCGACAGAACGGCATAGTAAAAAAGCGCCGCGATCGCGACCGGCCACAGCAGGTTCACCCCCGCCACCGGCGGGATCGCATAGATCAGCGCCATGACACAGACGAAGATGACCGGCACGCAAACCCAATGCACCTTCTTGTTGGTCTCGTTCTGGTGGCTTTCGCCGTATTCGGACAAAAGCGCGTCGATCTTGCGCATATCGCGTCCTCTCGCCTTGGATGAAAACCAACATGCACGGCGCAAGACGCCCTGTCATCCCCGACGCAACGCCATGTTTAGGTGTGGTGTGGGCCATATGCCGGTCAAGAAAAACGAAAAAGGGCGGGGTTTCCCCGCCCTCTCATGTCGCACGCGCTGGCCTCAGTGGCCTCAGTGAACGACCGCGTCGTCCGGTTTCGGGTTGTTCGTATTGCCGACGCGTTCCCCGATGATAAGCCCGTCGGCCCCGGCAGACACCGGGATGGCGTCGCCGTCCGTGACATCGCCCGACAGGATCATCTCGGCGAGCGGATCCTGCAACGCCTTCTGGATCACCCGCTTGAGCGGCCTAGCCCCGTAAACCGGGTCATAGCCTTGGTCCGCAAGCCATGTCTTGGCCGCATCATCAAGCGTCAGCGTGACATTGCGTTTCGCCAGCCGTTTGGCCAACAACCCCAATTGGATGTCCACGATACCGTCCATGTCCATCCGGCCCAGCCGGTCGAAAATGACGGTTTCATCGAGACGGTTCAAAAACTCGGGCCGGAAATGCGCCCGCACCGCGTCCATCACGTCCTGCTTGGCCTTCGCGGCGTCGGCCTCATCGGGCAATTGGCTCAGCGCCTGTGACCCGAGGTTCGAGGTCAACACGATCAGCGTTTGCTTGAAATCCACCGTGCGTCCCTGGCCATCGGTCAGCACCCCGTCATCCAGCACCTGAAGCAGCACGTTGAACACGTCCGGGTGGGCCTTCTCGACCTCGTCGAACAGGATGACCTGATAGGGTTTGCGTCGCACCGCTTCGGTCAGCACCCCGCCCTCGTCGTAGCCGACATACCCCGGAGGCGCCCCGATCAGACGGGCGACCGAATGCTTTTCCATGAACTCCGACATATCGAGACGCACCATTGCGCCATCGTCGTCGAATAGAAACTCCGCCACCGCCTTGGTCAATTCGGTCTTGCCCACGCCGGTCGGCCCGAGAAACAGGAAGCTGCCAAGGGGCCGCGCTTCGTCGTTCAGGCCCGCACGGGCCCGGCGCACGGAATTCGCTACGGCGCGCACCGCCTGATCCTGACCGATGACGCGCTTGTGCAGCCCGTCTTCCATCCGCAGGAGTTTGTCGCGCTCGCCTTCGAGCATCTTGGAGGTTGGGATGCCCGTCCACCGCTCGACCACCTGCGCGATCTGTTCCGGGCGCACCGCCTCTTCGACCATGACGTCATCCTCGGCGTTTTCGGCCTCGGCCAGCTTTTTCTCAAGCTCGGGGATGATGCCATAGGACAATTCCCCAGCGCGGGTCAGGTTGCCCTCGCGCTTGGCGGTTTCAAGCTCGGCCCGCGCACGGTCCAGTTTTTCCTTGAGATCACGCGCCCCCTCAAGCTTTTCGCGCTCGGATTGCCATTTCGCGGTCATCGACCCGGATTGCTCCTGCAAATCCGACAATTCCGCCTCGAGCTTTCCAAGCCGCTCCTTTGAAGCCTTGTCATCCTCTTTCTTCAGAGCTTCCGCCTCGATCTGAAGCTGAAGGATCTGGCGATCGAGCTGGTCCAGCTCTTCGGGTTTTGAATCGACTTCCATGCGCAGACGGCTCGCGGCTTCATCCACAAGGTCGATGGCCTTGTCCGGCAGGAACCGGTCCGTGATATAGCGGTTTGAAAGCTGCGCAGCGGCAACAAGGGCGGAATCGCTGATCCGCACCCCGTGGTGAAGCTCGTATTTCTCCTTGATCCCACGCAGGATCGAGATTGTATCTTCGACCGCAGGCTCATCCACCAGAACCGGTTGGAACCGGCGTGCAAGGGCCGCGTCCTTTTCGACATACTTGCGGTATTCATCAAGCGTCGTGGCCCCGATACAATGAAGCTCACCGCGCGCAAGCGCCGGTTTGATGAGGTTCGCGGCATCCATTGCGCCATCGGTCTTGCCCGCACCGACCAGCGTGTGCATTTCGTCGATGAACAGGACAATCTCGCCCGCGGCATCGGTGATCTCGGTCAACACGGCCTTCAGCCGCTCCTCGAATTCACCCCGGTATTTCGCCCCGGCGATCAACGCCCCCATGTCGAGCGCGAGCAGTTTCTTGTTCCTCAGGCTCTCGGGCACGTCTCCGTTGACGATCCGCAGGGCGAGCCCTTCGGCAATCGCGGTCTTGCCCACGCCGGGGTCCCCGATCAGCACCGGGTTGTTCTTGGTCCGGCGC
This sequence comes from Maritimibacter sp., assembly GCA_011389895.1. Classification (GTDB taxonomy): domain Bacteria; phylum Pseudomonadota; class Alphaproteobacteria; order Rhodobacterales; family Rhodobacteraceae; genus Maritimibacter. The sequence continues at coordinate 9,034 of JAABTN010000032.1, forward strand.
GACAGAACCTGCATGGCACGGCGAATTTCCTCGTCCCGGCCGATGATCGGGTCGATCTTGCCCTGCTCGGCGGCCTCGGTCAGGTCGCGGGCATATTTGGACAGGGCTTCATAGCTGTCTTCGGCGCTGGCACTGTCCGCCGTGCGCCCCTTGCGCACGTCATTGATGGCGGTGTTGAGGTTCTGCGCGCTGACCGCGCCGGCCTCCAACGCCTCTTTCGCTTTCGACCGCACCAGCGCGAGCGCGGTCAGAATGCGTTCGACCGGCACGAAGCTGTCCCCGGCCTTCTTCGCGACCTTCTCGGCCTCGTCCAGAACCTTGCCGGTCGCGGTGTCGAGATAAAGCTGCCCGGCATCGCCGGTGATCTGCGGGATTTTCGCAAGGAAGGCGTCGTTGGCTTCCGCCACGCGCTTCGGCTCGCCCCCCGCTTTTCGGATCAGGTTGGCCGCCATGCCCTCTTCGTCATCCAGCAGGGCCTTGAGCAAATGCTCCGGCGCGATCTTCTGATGAGATTCGCGCATCGCGATGGTCTGCGCAGCCTGAATGAACCCACGCGACCGTTCGGTGAACTTCTCCAAATTCATGTCTTTTCCTCTCTTCAAGCGCCCTTGATGTCAGGTGCCCGCCCGGCGGCGCACCCATGATTGGGCCTCGACAGATAAATGGGGGCCGACCCGCGCGCTCGCAAGTATGTGATCACAAAAATACGCACGGTTTTCTCAACCCTTCGCCAACCGGACAGAAACCGAAAATTCACCCCTTTCACTCATGATCGCCCCGGATCGACGAGGGTCTCGGGAAAGGACCGCATATGAAAGTCACCGATATCGACATCCGCAACCTCGCGCGGGATCGGCGCCACGGGTGTTTTCGGGGGGCCGTCTCCATGACCATGGAGCCTGCCGATGACAGCGCGCCCCGGCGGGTGAATTTCATCTGCCAAAGTGACCGGGACGAAGATTGCCCCGCCTCTCTCGTGACCTATGACATGGTCACCCATGCGCTGGACCAAGCGCGGCGGATGCCGGGGTTTCGCCGGGGCGAGGAAGAGATCACGGTCGAGATTGCAAGCACGCTTGCGCCGTTGCCATACCACCCCCGTTCCAAGTCCGCGTGATCGCGTCTGTATATCGCGCCTGTATCCGGGGGCGTTCCCTGATAAACTCTGTGACTGACAGGGTCCGCAATCCGGGCCCGGGAACAGGGACGGAGCCATGCCCATGGCGCGCATAGACGACATACGCAAATCCTCGACCTGGGGACAAATCATGGAAGGCCAACCGCAGCACGCGTTGATCGGCGGCATGCTGGTCATCGCGGCCCTCGCGCTCCTGATCGGCGATGCCCATCCACCGCGCCTTCTGGGTCTCACGGCCGTGGGCTGGGCGGTGCTGTCGATCTGGCTCGCTGTCCTCCACCAGGTGCTCGTGGCGGTCGTGTTTCGCCTTCAGCTTCACAAGGGCCTTATGACAAGGGTTTTCGGGCGTCACGATCTTGCGGTCTGGTCCGCCGTGTTCTTTCCGCTTCTGATCGCGCGCCCGATCACGATCCTTCTGACCGGCTGGACCGATACCGCAGCGCTACCCGGCCCCTACGCGCTTCATATCCTCTTTGGCATCGCACTGCTCGCCCCCGCGATCTGGGGCATGCATTCGACATTGAAGCACTTCACCCTGCGCCGGGCGGTCGGCGGCGACCATTTCCGCGAAGAGATTCGCGCCCTGCCCAAGGTGTCGGGCGGGCTGTTCGACCATACCGACAGCGGCATGTATGGCGTCGTCTTCTTCGGCCTATGGGGGATCGCGCTTTTGTTCGGGTCGTGGAACGCGCTCGTCGTCGCGCTGTTTCAACACGCCTATATCTGGGTCCATATGTACACGACCGAGGCCCCGGACATGCGCAGGCTCTATGGCGATGACCCGTCTTGACCTGCGCCGGTGCACGCCGCAAAAGACCCGAAACCGCAGGGGGCCGATATGGGTGAGACGATGACGAAAAGCGACGACCGCCTGATCGTGGCGCTGGACGTTGCAAATGCGCTTGAGGGCCTGCAACTCGCCCAGAGGATCGGGGATCCGGTGGGGTTCTACAAGATCGGGCTTGGCATGCTGACCGGCGGCGGGCTCGCGCTGGCGCGTGAACTGATCGACGAGATGGACAAGCGCATCTTTCTTGACCTGAAGCTCTTCGATATCGGAAACACCATCGAGTCGGCGGTGCGCGGGCTGGCGCACTACGGGCTCGATTTCCTGACCGTCCATGGTGACCCACAGGTCGTGCGCGCGGCGGGCGAAGGCAAGGGCGGGTCGGATTTGAAAGTGCTGGCGGTGACCATCCTGACCTCGATGGACCGGTCGGATCTGGACGACATGATGATCGTGCCCGGCGACATGCAGGAGCTGGTCGTGGAACGGGCCCGGCGCGCGATGGCCGCCGGGGCCGATGGCGTGATCGCCTCGCCGCAAGAGGCCGCGCTCATTCGCGCCCTGCCGGAAGCCGGGGGCAAGCTCATCGTCACGCCCGGCGTGCGCCCGACAGGGGCCGCGCTTGGTGATCAGAAGCGGGTGATGACACCGGGGGACGCGGTGCGCGCCGGGGCCGACCATATCGTCGTGGGCCGCCCGGTGAACCAGGCGATCGACCCCAAGGGCGCCGCCGAAGCGATTCTGGCCGACCTGCCCTGACGCGACGCGATCACCGGTCTTCGTTGATGTCCCGGTCAAAGGTCTTGACCTGCCCCTTGCGCACCCCGAACACGGCGCGCGCAACGACCCATGCGATCACGGAGACCACCGCAAAGGCGACGAGCGACCAGGCAAGGCTCATAGTTACCCCGAGGGCGAGCGCCACGCCGACCACCGCCGCGCCGATCGCGAAGCCGACGAAAATGAAGCCCGGCGCAAAAAGCTCGACGATGGCGAGCACAAGCGCGGCGGCGATCCAGACCCACCAGATTTCCCAGACTTCCATCACGTCGATTTCCCCTTGAGCATCTTGAAGGCATCGGTGAAGGCGTCGATGGCATTGGCGGGCAGGATCACGGTTTGGTTGCCGCTGCCTTCGCCAACCTGTGCCAGCGCCTCGACCTGTTTAAGCGCCACTTGGTATTGCGCGGCCTCAAGCCCGTTTCGCGCAATCGCTTCGGCCACCACCCCGGTTGCATAGGCTTCCGCATCCGCCTCGATCCGCCGCGCCTTGGCGGTCTGTTCTGCCGCGTAAAGCTCGGCATCCGCCTGAAGCTCGACCGAGCGCTTCATACCTTCGGCCTCGGTCACCTGCGCACGCCGCGCGCGCTCGGCGTTGAGCTGTTGAAGCATCGCGTCACGGGTCGCCTGATCGAGATTGACATCAAGAATCTCGGCCCGCGTCACCTCGATCCCCCACGCGTCCACCGCATCCTCCACCTGTGCCTTGATCCGCAGGATAAGCTGTTGGCGGTTCGACTGCACGTCATCGAGGTCCATCATCCCGATCTCGCTGCGCACGATCCCGGCGACGGTGGTGGAAATCGCGCCGTCCACGTCGCGGATCCGGTAGACGGTCTTTTCGGGGTTCAGAATACGGTAGAAGACGCTCGTATCAACCTGCACCAGCGCGTTGTCGCGCGTGATCGCATCCTGCGTGTTGGTCGGAAGCTGTCGCTCAAGGATCGAAACCTTGTGGCGCACCCGGTCGAGAAACGGGATGATGAAATTGATCCCCGGCCCAAGCACGCTTTGCAGCCGCCCGAACCGTTCGACCACGAATTTCTCGGACTGCGGAACGATCCGCACACCGAGAATGATCGAGATGATGAGGAAAGCCGCAATGAGAAGCAGCACGATATTCGAGCCCACGAATTGGCTCACGAACGTCTCGAAATCCATGAAATCGGTCTCCGACCTGAGATTTGCCTGCCAAGGTTATAGCCCGCTCTCACGCTCCGGGTAAGCCGCAAATCGATCAAATCCGCCTGTCAGGCGCGGCACCCTTTCGCCCCCACGGCACCGGGGCAAGACCGGGGTGTTCACGCCCGCGCCATTCAATTTTGGCGGATCCATGCAATAATCCAACCGACACACCGGCGCGTAGTCTTTGAAACAGGAGAGCAGAATGATCCCCCATATCCAAGGTTTGCATCACGTCACCAGCTTTGCGGGCCCTCCGCGTGAGAACGACGCCTTCTTCACCGGAACCCTAGGTTTGCGCCGGGTGAAAACCACGGTGAATTTCGACAATCCCTATGTCTATCACCTGTATTTCGGGGACCGAACGGGCACGCCCGGCACGGTGATGACCCATTTCCCCGACCGGAAATGGAAACAGGGCCACCGGGGCACGGGCGAGGTCGGCGTCATCGCCTTTGCCGTGCCCAAGGGCTCTCTCGGCGACTGGGCGCGCCGGATCCCGAACGCGACACCGGTAGAAAGCTTTGGCGAATCCCGGCTTCATTTCCCGGGGCCGGATGGTGAAACCCTTGCACTGGTCGAAGCTGAAGACCCGCGCGAAGGCTGGAGCGCCCTGCCCGCGTCCATGGCGATCACCGGGTTTCATTCGGTCAATCTTGTCTTGGCCGACGACGCCCCGACGCTCGATCTGCTAAAGGCCATGGGGTACCAGGTGCAGGGGCACGAAGGCGCGACGACCCGGCTGACCATGGACGCGCCGGTCGGCGTGATCGAGGTGACGCATGCGCCCGAGCTTCCCAAATCGGTCGAAGGCGCCGGATCGGTCCACCATATCGCCTTTGCCACAGACAACGATGACCAGCTGATGCAGATCCGGCAGGCGGTGATCGACGCCGGCCTCAAGCCGACCGAGATGCGGGACCGGAATTATTTCCACTCGATCTATGTCCGCGAACCCGGCGGGGTGCTGTTCGAGGTCGCCACGCGCAACATCGGGTTCGATGCGGATGAACCGGTTGAAACACTCGGCGCGGCCTTGAAGCTTCCGCCACAACACGAGCCCTTGCGCAGCGAGCTGGTCAAGACGCTGGAGCCGATCGAGGGGCTCGACCTAAGCTAGCCCGCCCGCTCAGAGCGCATAGGCAACCACTGCGAAGATCAGGCCGAGAAGGATCGCTTTCCACGGTGTCTTGACCTTCGAAATCCGTTCAACCCGGTAGGTTGTGGCAAGCATCGGCGCGGCCAGCACGAAGGCCAGCAAAAAGGCATAGCCTTCCCCGAACCCGAGCGCGGGCTGAACCCGGAACACGAGCACGGCATACCCAAGCGCGACGGCGAGCGCCCCGGCCCCGACCGCCAGATATAGCGCACGGATGACAAGCCGCACACCGGCGTTCGACGTCACCACCCCGTCGCCCATGATCGACGTGTGATAGTCAAGAATGCCACGGGCCAGCCCATACCGCGCGGCCATGGCGACCAGCACGAGAAGCGTCAGGATGTGAAACACGGTTTCCGCGATTTGCATGATCTCCCCCCGGGGCACCATGCCCCGCGCTCATCCTAGCCCGGCCGCGCGCCACGATTCCAGAAAATACGCCCGTCAGAACGGCGCTTTCGCCTTGATCGTCGTGCCCTTGCCGCCGTCGGGGTGTCGAAACCGCAGGCTTTCGGCATGAAGCATCAGGCGGGGAAAATCACGCGCCGCCCCCGCGGCATAAAACGGATCGCCAAGGATCGGGTGCCCCAGCTCTTTCATATGCACCCGAAGCTGATGCGACCGTCCGGTGCGCGGGGTAAGCCGCATGCGCGTGGTCCCCGCCTGCCGTTTGAGCACCTTCCAATCCGTGATCGCCTGTTTGCCGCTCTCGAAATCGACATGCTGGCGCGGCCGGTTCGGCCAATCGACGATAAGCGGCAGATCAATGGTCCCTGCGGCCTCGGCCACCTCGCCCCAGACGCGGGCGATATAGGTCTTCTTCATCTGCCGCTTCTCGAACTGAAGACCAAGATGACGCTGGGCATGGGGCGTGAGGGCAAAGATCATGACACCCGAGGTGTCGCGGTCGAGCCGATGCACCAAAAGCGCCTCGGGAAACACGGCCTGCGCCCGGGCAAGCAGGCAATCCGACAGGTGATCACCCTTCCCCGGAACCGATAAGAGCCCGGCGGGCTTGTCGACCAAAAGCACCTCGTGATCCTGGTGCAACACGGCAAGCGGCGTATCTGGCGGGGCATAATCGTCGGACATGGGCGCGCTTTGGCAGAGCCGGGGGGTGCGTGCAAGGGGCGCTCAGCCCCGCGTGCTCGTGGTGACAAGACGAAAGGCAAGCGCGACATAGACCATGGCCGATACCCGGTTAAGGAGCCGCGCGTGGCGGGCAAGCCGCCTGCCAAGCTGCCCCGCCGCCATGCCGTAGCCTGCGGTGATAACGAAACCGGTGCAGGAAAACACCGCGCCGAGAAACAGGATCTGCGCCCAGACCGGCCCCGTCTCGGGCGCGGTGAATTGCGGCAAAAGCGCAAGGATGAACAGCGCCACTTTCGGATTCAGTGCATTGGTCATGAACCCGCGCCCGACCGCATGCGCCAGACCCGGGGCGGCCTTCCCGGCCTCGGGCGGCGGCGCACGCCACGCCTTGAACGCGAGAAACAGAAGATAGGCAGCACCGGCCCAGCGGATCACCTCGTAGGCGACGGGAAAGGTCAGCAAAAGCGCGGATAGACCGATGGCCGCCAGACCAGTGTGCATGAGCGCGCCGAGGGAAACACCAAGCGCCGCGGCGGCCCCGGCCCGCGCCCCGCCCGAAAGCCCCGATGCGGTGGCGAACATCACATCCGCCCCGGGCGTAAGGTTCAGAACGATCCCTGCCCCGAGAAAGGCAAGGATCACGGCGGGATCAAGACCAAGGATCATCCCATCTCTTCTTCCGGGATCACGTAGTAATCGCCTTTATCCTCGACGAAGATATGGGTGGATGTGGTCAGCCCCGTCGGAAGATCCAGCGTCCCGGTCCCGATCGAGGTTCGGCCTGCTCCATCCTCCTCCCAAAACAGCGAAGACCCACAGATTGAACAAAAGGCGCGTTGCGCGGTTTCAGACGATCGAAACCACGTCAGATGCTCCCCGCCCTGCACCGTCAGCCGGTCGTTGTCGACCTGCGTGGCCGAGTAGTAGTGCCCGGAGGTCTTCCGGCATTGGGTGCAATGGCACGCCATCGACGGGCGCAGGGGCAAGACGACATCGTATGTCACCGCACCGCAAAGGCAGCTTCCGTGCTGCTTGGTCATGTTCGGACCCTTTCGAAAACCGCAGACAAAAGGCCGCTCAGCGCCGCTTCATCCGCCGGGGTAAAAGCATCGGGCTGATCGCTGTCGATGTCGAAGACGGCAATCAGCCTGCCCTCTCCGTTGAAGACCGGCAAGACAAGCTCGGACCGGGTCGAGGCGGAGCAGGCGATATGGCCCTCGAACGTCTCGACATCGGCCACACGTTGTGCTGTCCGGGTGCGCGCCGCAGCGCCGCAGACGCCGCGCGAGAACGGGATGGTGAGACAGCCATGCCCCCCTTGGTAGGGCCCGATCTTGAGAATCTCGTGCCCCACGACACGGTAGAACCCTGTCCAGTCGAACCGGGCGTCGGCATGGTGCACCTCGCAGACCATCGTGGCCATGAGCGCGATGGCGTCGGTTTCACCCTCGGCCACCGCGACCACCCTTTGGCGCAGGTCGTCGTAATCTATCATCTCACACCTTGCCGAACATGCGCATCAGCCAATCGATCACATCCTGCCGCGCCACGCGCCCTTCGGCAATCACCCGGCTGAGCGACAGGAAGGCATGGACCTGCCCCTCGTAGGGGCAGAAGGTCACCGCCACACCGGCGTTTTTCAACGCCTCGGCATAGGCGTTTCCATCATCCCAAAGCGGGTCATGACCGGCCGCGATGATCAGCGCGGGGGGCTGGCCCGCGAGATGCTCGGAAAACAGCGGTGAGAACCGGGGCGCGCTCCGGTCCTGCCCCTCTGGCAGGTAGAGATCGAGAAACCACTCGATCCGAACCCGTGGCAAAAGCGGCTGTTGCGCCAGATCGCGCATGGAGGTCGACGACAGGCGGCCATCAATCGCGGGATAAATCAGGATTTGCCCCAGCGGCATCGGTGCCCCGGCGACGCCAAGATCATGCATGAGCGTCGCGGTCAGGTTCGCCCCGGCACTGTCGCCCCCGACCACCGTGCGCTCCGGGCTGACCCCGAGGTCCGAGGCCAAAAGGCTTTTCCAAGCCGCCAGCACATCATCGGGTAACGCCGGGAATCTGTGCTCCGGGGCCAGAACGTAGTCATAAGAGATGACCCTGATCCCCGCGCCCTTTGCGATATGCCCGCACAACCCGTCATGGGTGTCGATCCCGCCCTGGACCCACCCACCCCCGTGAAGGTACAAAAGCGTCTCCCCCGCCGCGTTCGGATCGGTCTCCGCCGGGACATAGATGCGCGCGGCACGCGGCCCCGATAAACCGTCGAGCGTGATGTCACGGGTCACGACATCCTTGGGGCAAGGCTGATCGAATTTCGCGGCCATGAGAGACAATTGGCGTCGGCTTTCCGCCACCGTCGGCATCACCTCGGGATCGCGCAGAAGGGTGACAAGCTCACTCGCCGCCTGCGCTTCGGCGTCAATCCTGCGCCCATCGACCACGGGACGGTGACCGACAAGGGCACGCGCAATCGGGGGTGGTGACATGACCTTGATCAGGCCCCAAAGTGTTTTCAGCTTCGCCATACCGGCCTCTTTACCAATGAACCGTTTGAAACCGCGCGCGCCAACACCGCCCGTGTGACGGGGACCGGATCAAACCCGTTCGATCGCGATTGCGGTGCCTTCACCACCCCCGATGCAAATCGCCGCGATCCCGCGTTTCAGGTCACGTTTCTCAAGCGCATTCAGAAGCGTCACCATGATGCGGGCGCCCGATGCGCCGATCGGGTGACCCAGCGCGCAGGCCCCGCCATTCACGTTCACCTTGTCGCGCGGCAGCCCCAATTCCTGCATGAAGGCCATGGGAACGACCGCAAACGCCTCGTTCACCTCCCACAGGTCGACCTCGTCGGTTGTCCAGCCCAAGCTCGACAGAAGCTTTCGCGCGGCGGGCACCGGGGCGGTCGGGAACAACGCCGGGGCCTGCGCGTGCGAGGCATGGCCCAGAACCCGGGCACGTATGTTCAACCCGGCAGACCGGGCCGCAGATTGCGAGGCCATGACAAGCGCCGCCGCCCCGTCCGAGATCGAGGATGAATTGGCTGCCGTGACCGTTCCCCCATCGCGAAACGCGGGCTTGAGAAGCGGGATCTTGTCGGGCCGTGCCTTGGCGGGCTGTTCATCCTCGGACACCACCGTTTCGCCCCGGCGTCCCGCCAATGTGACCGGTGCGATTTCGCCGCCGAAAGCCCCGGATTTCTGGGCCTCGCGCGCGCGCTCAAGTGACCCGATGGCATATTCATCCTGCGCGTCCCGCGTGAACTGGAACGTCTCGGCGCAATCTTCGGCAAAGGTGCCCATCAGCCGCCCCTTGTCATAGGCGTCTTCCAGACCGTCGAGGAACATGTGGTCGATCACCGCGCCATGGCCCAGCCGCGCGCCAGAGCGCATTTTCGGCAGCAGGTAGGGCGCTTCGGTCATGCTCTCCATCCCGCCCGCGACCATGATCGCGGTATGCCCAAGCGCAACCTGATCGAACGCGACCATGGCGGCTTTCATGCCGGACCCGCACATCTTGTTCAATGTCGTGGCCGGCACCTCTTCCCCAAGCCCGGCGGCAAACCCGGCCTGACGCGCCGGGGCCTGCCCCTGACCCGCCGGAAGGACGCAGCCCATCAGAAGCTCTTCGATCTGCCCGGCCTCGGCCCCCGCATCGCCCAAAGCGGCGCGAATCGCCGTTCCGCCCAGATCGGCGGCGGGGACACCGTCGAAATCACCCTGAAATCCGCCCATCGGCGTGCGCGCCGCCCCCGCGATCACCACGTCTTCCATGACACTCTCCCTCGAAAACATCCGCCTGATTACCGATTGGTAACAAAGCATCTCTACAGTCGACCGTATCAAAACGCCCGTGAAGGAGAATGGCAATGGACCTCAGCACGCGTGATCTCGACAATATCCGCATCGTCACGGTGAACGAGCCGCGCATCGACGCGGCCATCGCGATTCAGTTCAAGGATGAAATGCGCGCGCTCGTCCACGGCGGCCCGGCCCGTGTCGTGCTCGACCTCTCACATGTGGGGTTCATCGATTCGTCCGGTCTTGGGGCCGTGGTGGCCGCGATGAAACAATCCGGCACGGCCCAGCATTTCGAGCTCGCGGGTCTGACCCGAAGCGTGAAAAAGGTCTTTGCGCTCACCCGTATGGACCGGGTCTTCACCATTCATGCCGATGTCACGGCGATCAACGGCGGGCTTGCCGATGCTGGCTGAAAACCTGAGCTTCATGGGACACGCACGTGATCGTGGCACATTCAACAGGCTGTCGGGGGACACCGGGCTTCACCTTGTCTTTCCAGCGGGCGAACAGGCCGTGCGCCGCGCGCTCGCCACAGCGACCGGCGCGTTCAAGGGCATGGGGCTTGATCCCGATGCCATCGAGCTTGCCGAACTCGTTCTGGCCGAAGTGTTCAACAATGTCGTGGAGCATGCCTATGCCGCGCATGCAGGCGGGATCATAGAGCTTGAGGCCTGGCGCGACACGGATCGCCTTCACATGCGGGTGCGCGACGATGGCGTTCCGATGCCGGGCGGCGCCTTGCCCAAGGGCCAACGACATGACCCCAAGGTCGAGACCCGGGATTTGCCCGAAGGCGGGTTCGGATGGTCGATCATCCGCGACCTCGCACAAGATCTCAGATACCAACGCGACGGGATGCGCAACGACATGTCCTTCGCCCTCGACCTAGGCGAATTTGCCATCAGCCGGTAACGCGACCCTGCCCTCTCGCAAGCGGCCCGGTTCCGGCCCGGATCGGTGCGCCCGAAAGCGCATTCGTGGCGATTTGCCCCAAAATTGCCCGATTGGTTCCCAAACGAAGACAGAATGCCCGGCCAAACATGGGGCTGTAGCTGCAAAAGCTTCCCTCGGTGTCATGCGAAACAGCCCCCACCCAGTGCATGGCACCGAGGTTCTTCTCCCCCAGAAACAACCAAACCCGCCACGATGGGCGGGTTTTTTGGTGTCAATCTCGGGCGCGGGTTCGGGACCAAGCCCGCGACGCGGTCAGTTTAACTGGAAATGCAGCGGGTAATGCCCGTCTTCGAAATCCCCGAACAGGTCTTCGAGGTCCGGGTGATTCACCGGCTCGCCCGAGAAATCCTCGACAAGGTTCTGCTCCGAAACATACGCCACGTAGTAACTCTGATCATTCTCGGCGAGCAGATGATAAAACGGCTGATCTTTCGACGGACGGCTGTCTTCCGGAATGGCTTCGTACCATTCATCGGTGTTTGAAAACATTGCGTCCACGTCGAAAATCACCCCCCGAAACGGGTGCTTACGATGGCGCACAACTTGGCCGAGATGATATTTGGCGTGCGTTTTCAGCATGGCTTTACAGTCCCCATCTCACTACTAGTCACTCACATGGCATGTGTCCATGGAGGCCACCCGGATTCGGGAGAAACAGATTGTGAACCTGGTCCTTACAGTTCTTGAAATCACGGCGCCAGTCTTTCTCCTGGCCCTGATCGGCTTCATTTGGGTGAAACTCGGGTTCGAATACCGAATCGAATTCATCACCCGTCTCGCGATGACGCTGGCGGTTCCCGCGCTGATCTTCACCGCGCTCATGCGGACCGAGATCGAGCCTGCCGCGCTCTCGGCCATTTCCCTTGCCGCGCTGGTCGGATATGCCGCCCTGACCATCGTGTTCTGGGGCATCGTGAAGCTGGCAAAACTCGATGTGCGCACCTTTCTCGCCCCGCTCATCTTCGGCAACACCGGCAATCTCGGCCTGCCGCTGGCCCTGTTCGCCTTTGGCGAGGTCGGGCTGGATTACGCCGTTGTCGTCTTCGCGGTCATGGCCGTGGGGTCTTTCACCTTCGGCCTGTGGCTGGTCTCAGGCGGTGCCTCGTTCATCACGATCGCGAAGGAGCCGCTGGTGCTCGCAACCCTGCTCGGCGCACTGTTTCTGGTCATGGGATGGCAAACGCCTGATTTCCTGACCAACACCCTCGAACTCGTCGGACAATTGGCAATCCCCTTGATGCTGATCACGCTTGGCGTCGCGATCGCGCGGCTCACCCCCAGCGGCCTGCCCCGCGCCGCCCTCCTTGCCTTGGTCAAGGCCGCGCTGTCCATCGGGGTGGGATGGGTGGTTGCCGGGTTCTTCGGTCTTGGCCCGGTCGCCACCGCCGTGCTTGTCGTGCAACTCGCAACCCCCGTCGCCGTGACATCGTATCTCCTCGCCGAGAAATACGGGGCCGATTCCAATTCCGTGGCCGGTCTCGTGGTTGTCTCGACGGTCCTGTCGATCATCACGCTGCCGCTCACGCTTGCCCTTTTCGTCTGACGGTTACCCGCCATTCCCAAACGTCGGGTTTTGCGCTATTGTCGCAGAAAAAGAAAAAAGCGAGAGGCAGATGAGCAGCTTTCTTCGCGCGCGTGTAACATTGATCGCCTTGGCGTTCCTCGTGGGTTGTGGCAGCAATTATTCTGCCCCTCGCAACCTTGATGATGCCTGTTCGATCGTGCGCGAGCGCCCAAAATACCACCGCGCCATGAAGGCGACGGAACGGAAATGGGATGTCCCCGTTCCCGTCCAGATGGCTATTATTTACCAGGAATCCAAGTTTATCGGGAACAACCGGACCCCAATGAAATATGCCCTTGGCGTGATTCCCATGGGCCGCCAAAGTTCGGCCTACGGATATGCGCAGGCCTTGGACGGGACATGGGACGATTATCGCAAGGAACCGGGCAATCGCCGCGCGAAACGCGACAATATCCGCCACGCGACAGATTTCATCGGCTGGTACATGGACCTGTCCGAAAAGAACCTCGGTATTTCCAAGACGGATGCGCGCAACCAATACCTTGCCTACCACGACGGGCGCGCGGGCTATCAGCGCGGCACCTACAAGAAAAAAACGTGGTTGATTCGAATCTCGGACGAGGTCGCGGAACGCGCCATCACCTATGACAAGCAGCTTCGCGCTTGTGGCAAACGCTAAATCTGGCGCCCCTGCAACAGCTTCGGCAGGTCGCCGGTCAGCCCGGCGGCCTCGCGAATGAAACCACGGCGCAGGCCGGGCATCGCGTTGACCATGCCAAGGCCCACGTCCCGCGCCACCCGTAAAAGCGGATTGTCGTTTGAGAACATGAGGTTGGTGGTCTCGGTCACAGCGACCATCTGGGCCACATCAAACCGCCGCCATTGCTGGTAGCGCGAAAGCACCTCGGCACGTCCGAAATCCTCGCCCCGACGCTTTGCCAGTGTCAAAACCTCGGCCAGCGCCCCGACATCCTTTAGCCCTGCGTTCAACCCCTGGCCCGCGATCGGATGCATCCCATGCGCCGCGTCCCCCACCAGCGCAAGCCGATCTGCATGGAACGCCTTCGCCACGGTGAGGTCGAGGGGGTAGGTAAACCGCTTCCCGGCCAAGGAAATCTTGCCCAGGAAGTCACCGAACCGCGGGCGCAGGTGTTCCAGATATCCCGCGTCATCCAGCCCGTGAATGCGCGCCGCTTCGTCATGGCTTTCGGTCCAGACGATCGAACATTGATTGCCCGGAAGCGGCAGGATGGCAAGCGGCCCGGCGGGCATGAAGAACTGGTGTGCCACCCCGTGGTGCGGGTGTTCGTGGTCAATCGCACAGACCAGCGCGGTTTGCCCGTAATCATGTCCGGTGCGCCCGATCCCCGCGCGCTCGGCGGTGCCGGATCGCCGCCCGTCACACCCGATGATCAGCGCGGCGGAAAGCGGCTTGCCCGTCGACAGCGACACCGTGACGCCCGCAGGCCCGATGTCTTGCCCCACCACGGTGGTGTCGTCGCGCAGGGTGGTTTTCGGATGCGCCCGGATCGCGTCAAGCAGGGCACGTGACAAGAACCGGTCTTCAACCATGTAGCCCATCGGGCCTTCGTCGATCTCGGCATGGTCGAATTCGAGCACGAAGGGCCCCGGCCCCTGTCCCGGCTTCCCGTCGGAAATCTTGATTTCCAGAAGCGGCGCGGCATTGGGCGCGACCGCCCGCCACACCCCGATGGCCTTCAAAAGCCGTTGCGACGCGAGGGCGAGCGCGTAGCCACGCCCATCAAAGGCCTCTTCCCCCCGCGCACCCGCAGGCAGGGCATCGACCACGGTCACGTCAAAACCCGCGTCACCCAGCGCGAGCGCGAGCGCGGGGCCATTCAGCCCGCCGCCAACGATCACGATATCGGTGTCCAATGTCATGCCCGCTTTTTGCGCCGAACGGGCGGGATTGTCCATGCGGTGACACGCCGGTAGCCTGCGACAAAACGGAAAGGTGACGGATGACAGACTGGTTATGGAAGCGGGCGGCAGATCTTGGTCGGGGGATCGCGGCGCAGCAGATTGATCCGGTGGACCTGACCGAGGCCTATCTTGACGCGGCCCGCAGCCACGATGACGCAACGCGCATCTATGCCCGCCTGACCGAAACGCGCGCGATGGCCGAGGCAAAGGCTGCCGCCAAACGGGCCCGCGCCGGTCAGCGGCTTGGCCCGCTCGACGGTGTGCCGGTGTCGTGGAAAGACCTGTTCGACACCGCCGGGGTCGCGACCGAGGCGGGGACGGCGCTGTTGCGCGGCCGGGTGCCGACCGAAGACGCAGAGGTTTTGAAATCCGCGACATTTCAGGGGCTTGTTTGCCTTGGCAAGACCCATATGTCCGAGCTTGCCTTCTCCGGTCTTGGCTTGAACCCGATCACCGCGACACCGCCGAACGTGAACGACCCGGCGCTTGCCCCGGGCGGATCGTCGTCGGGGGCCGCTGCCTCGGTCGGGTTCGGTCTGGCGGCGGCGGGCATCGGGTCGGACACCGGCGGATCGGTCCGGGCGCCCAGCGCGTGGAACGATCTCGTTGGGCTCAAGACCACGCATGGGCGCCTGTCGCTCCGGGGTGTCGTGCCGCTGGCCCCGCGTTTCGATACGGTCGGCCCACTGTGCCGGTCCGTCGAAGACGCAGCACTTTTGCTCGCCGCCCTCGAAGGGCGCCGCGCGGTCGATCTGACCGAGACTTCTCTGGCAGGTGCCCGCCTGCTCGTTCTGGACAACGCGCTCGAAGGCACGCGCGACGTGCCGCGCGCGGCCTTCGATGCGGCGCTCTCCCGACTTTCAGCTGCGGGTGCCGTGATCGACCACCGGACGATCCCCGCGCTCGACACCGTGCAGGCGCTGTCAGGCGTGCTTTTCACCACCGAAGCTTACGGCACATGGCGCGAGGTGATCGAGGCCGACCCGGATGCCATGTTCTCGCATATCCGTGAACGATTCCGTGCCGGCGGTTCGGTGTCGGGGCCTGATTACGTTGCCGCGTGGCAAAAGCTTGACGCGACCCGGGCTGCCGTGCGGGCCGAGGTCGCAGGCTATGACGCCATCCTCCTGCCCACCACGCCGAACCTGCCGCCCGATGCCGCGCGGCTGATGGAAGATGAGAGCTATTATGTCTCGGAAAACCTGTTGGCGCTGCGCAATACGCGGTATGGAAACCTGCTTGACGGGGCTGCCCTGACCCTTCCCACCGGCACGCCCAGCACCGGGATCATGTTCATTGGCAAGGTCATGGGCGAAGAGCGCCTGTTGCGCTTGGGCGCCGCCGCCGAGGCCGCCTTGGCCTAAAAGCCACAGGATCGCGGATGTAACCCCACAGAATCCCGCCTTTTTCTGGACCCGAGGCGACTTGCGGTCTATCCTGTCTGCAATCGGGGCAAAAATGATCCCGAAACCTGAGGCAGATATAGGCGTGATCGACGCTATGACGACGTTCCCCGAGCGGTTTTCCGGCTTGCCCGAATATGCATTCCCGCGTTTGCGGAGCCTTCTCGACGCCCATGCGCCGGGCGGTGAGGTCGTTCATATGACCATCGGTGAGCCGCGCCATGACATGCCCGGTTTCATTGCCGACATCATCCACGACACCGCCGAAGGGTTCGCGAAATACCCTCCGAACGAAGGCACGCCAGCGCTTCGGCAGGCGTTTCGTGACTGGGCCGGGCGGCGCTACGGCGTGACGCTGGACCCGGACAGAGAAGTGATGGCATTGAACGGCACGCGCGAGGGGTTGTTCAACGCGGCCATCGCGCTGTGCCCCGAAGAGGTGCGCGGTCGCAAACCCCTGATCCTCGTTCCCAACCCGTTCTACCAGGTCTACGCGGTTGCGGCGACGGCGGTGGGCGCAGAGCCCGTGTTCGTGCCCGCCTTGCCCGAAAACGGCTTCCTGCCGGATTACGCCAACCTCCCGCCCGAGGTGCTGACGCGCACCGCCATCGCCTACATCTGTTCGCCCGCCAACCCCCAGGGGGCCATTGCCGACCGCGATTACTGGGCGGGCCTGATCGCGCTGGCGGAAAAGTATGATTTCCGCATCTTCGCGGATGAATGTTACTCGGAAATCTACCGCGATACGCCGCCCCCCGGGGCGATGGAAGTCGCAAAAGAATTTGGCGCGGACCCCGAGCGTGTGGTGATCTTCCATTCCCTGTCAAAGCGTTCGAACCTCCCCGGTCTCAGGTCGGGGTTCGTGGCGTCGGGACCGCAAAACATCGCCGCGATCCGGCAATTGCGCGCCTATGCCGGCGCGCCCCTTCCGCTGCCCCTGCAAAATGCCGCTGCCGCCGCGTGGTCGGACGAAACGCATGTCGAGACGTCGCGCAGGCTGTATCAGGAAAAATTCGCCATCGCGGACGCGGTGTTTGCGGATTTCCCCGGATACACCCCGCCAGAAGCCGGGTTTTTTCTCTGGCTTCCCGTGGAGGACGGCGAAGCCGCGGCGATGAAGCTTTGGACCGAGACAGGCATCCGGGTTTTGCCCGGCGGCTATCTTGCCCGCGAGGTGGACGGGAAAAACCCGGGACGCGGCTACATAAGAGTGGCGCTGGTCGCCGCGAAAGAAGAGATGCAACGCGCGCTCATCGGTTTGCGCGATTGCCTCCGTGATTGAGGACGAGGACAGATATGGCCTACCAGATCAGAGAACGCGATCCGATTTTCGATGAAGCCACGCAGGCGATGATCGAACGACGTGGCAAAGAGCTCTTGGGGCTTGCGCTTCTCGCGGTCGCGATCGTCATTGCGCTGATTGTCGGCACCTATACACCCGAAGACCCCGGCTGGATGTCCGCAACCGAAGGTCCGGCCCAGAACGCCATGGGCATCATCGGGGCAACAATCGCATCGCCCTTGGCCATCATCCTGGGCTACGGGGCCTGGGGCTTTGCCGTGGCCTTTACCGCGTGGGGCCTTCGGTTTGTCCTGCACCGGGGCGAAGACCGGCTGATGGCGCGCGCCATCTTTGCGCCGATCGCCATCGCGCTGGCGTCGGTCTATGCCTCGACCATGATCCCGCCCGCGACATGGACGCATTCCTTTGGTCTTGGCGGATTGTTCGGCGACACGGTTCTGGGCGCGATCCTTGGCGTTATGCCGGGGTCCGCCGCAACCGGGCTGAAAATCATGGCTGTCGTTGCGTCGCTTGCAACGGTTGTTGTCGCGGCCTTCGCCCTCGGGTTCACCCGCGACGAGATCGCCAATATCGGCCGCTTCGCGATGCTCGGCGTGGTCATGACCTATGCCGGGGTGCTGAAGCTTGGTCGTCTTGGCGCGAAAGGCGCTGCCGTTGGGGCCGCCGGTCTGGCCCGCAATGCCAAGGATCGGCAGTTTGCCCGCCGCGAAAGCGCAACCGCATGGTCGCAGGCCGCGCAACAGCATCCGGTCATCGAGGATGATCACGGGTTCGACGCGCCGCCGCCCTTGTCCCACAACCGCGTGGTGCGCGCCGAACCGCCGATGGACGCACCGCACCGGGCAGAGCCGGTTGAGCCGCACATGCAAAACCCCGCTCCAGAGCCGCGCGGTGGGCTGTTGTCGCGCGTGCCCGGTCTCATGAAACGACAGGTGGAACCCGAGCCGGAGCTGGTCGACAACACATTCCACGGCGCTGACCCAGAGCCGCAGCACCCCGACCGCATCTCGGCGAAGATCGCCAACGCGTTGAAGAACCGCACGGCGGCCATGGCCGGTGTCGCCCCGATGCCGGATCATCCGCAAGGCCCGCCCTCGACCTCGCAAATGATCGCGGACGCGGCGGCCCGTGCCAAGGCGCGGCAACCCGAGCCCACCGTGCGCGTGGAACCCCCGCTGATGCGCGGGCAGGCCCCCATGATGCACGATCCGATGCCACAGGAGCCGCCGGTCGAAGACCCCAACATCTTCGCCCATGTCGGCACCGAACCCGGGGCCGAACCGGTGGCCGCCCCTCTTGCCGAGCCGGGGTTGGTACAGGATGAACCCTACGCGCTCGAACCCGACATGCGCAGCTTCGAGCCAGAGATGGAACCCGCTTGGGTGCCGGACCCCGAGGCCGATTTCGAACCGGACCACGAGGCACGCTTCACCCCGGCGAACGCCCCGATGCCGGAGCCCAAGAAGGTGGTTCAGCATCCGCCGAAAAAAGCTCTCAAACCCTCGGCTCGCGCGATGGCCGAGGCACAGCCTTCGCTCGCCTTCGACGAGACGGCAGAGCCGGATTTTGAGCTTCCGCCGCTCAACCTGCTGACCAACCCGATCAATATCGAGCGTCATCACCTGTCAGACGAAGCGTTGGAAGAAAACGCGCGGATGCTGGAAACCGTGCTCGACGACTACGGTGTGAAAGGCGAGATTGTTTCGGTGCGGCCCGGCCCGGTCGTCACCATGTATGAGCTTGAGCCTGCCCCCGGGCTCAAGGCCAGCCGGGTCATCGGCCTGGCCGACGACATCGCGCGGTCGATGTCGGCCCTGTCCGCGCGGGTTTCGACCGTGCCGGGCCGCAGCGTCATCGGGATCGAGCTGCCGAATGCCAACCGTGAAAAGGTCGTGCTGCGCGAAATCCTGTCGGCGCGCGATTTCGGCGATACGAACCAGAAACTGCCGCTCGCGCTTGGCAAGGACATCGGGGGGGACCCGATTGTCGCGAACTTGTCGAAGATGCCCCACCTTCTGATCGCCGGCACCACCGGGTCGGGGAAATCGGTTGCGATCAACACCATGATCCTGTCGCTTCTCTACCGGCTGACCCCGGACGAATGCCGCCTGATCATGATCGACCCCAAGATGCTTGAACTTTCTGTCTATGACGGCATTCCGCACCTTCTTTCCCCGGTCGTCACCGATCCGAAAAAGGCGGTTGTCGCCCTCAAGTGGGTCGTGGGCGAGATGGAGGAACGGTATCGCAAGATGTCCAAGATGGGCGTGCGCAATATCGACGGCTACAATGGCCGGGTCGATGACGCGCTGGGGAAAGGCGAGATGTTCTCGCGGACCGTGCAGACCGGGTTCGACGAAGACACCGGCGAGCCGATCTTCGAGACCGAGGAATTCGCGCCTGAGAAGATGCCCTATATCGTCGTCGTCGTGGACGAGATGGCCGACCTGATGATGGTCGCGGGCAAAGAGATCGAGGCCTGCATTCAACGGCTGGCACAGATGGCCCGTGCCTCCGGCATTCACCTGATCATGGCCACCCAGCGCCCCTCGGTCGACGTGATCACCGGCACGATCAAGGCGAACTTCCCGACCCGCATTTCGTTTCAGGTCACGTCAAAGATCGACAGCCGCACGATCCTTGGGGAACAGGGCGCCGAGCAGCTTCTGGGCATGGGCGACATGCTTTACATGGCCGGGGGCGCGCGGATCACGCGGGTTCATGGCCCCTTCGTGTCCGACGAGGAAGTCGAGGAAATCGTCTCTTATCTCAAGACCTTCGGACCGCCCACCTATGTCGGCGGCGTGGTCGAGGGGCCGGGTGACGAGAAAGCCGACGACATCGACGCCGTGCTTGGTCTCAACACCGGTGGAAACACCGGGGGCGAAGACGCGCTCTATGACCAAGCGGTCGCGATCGTCATCAAGGATCGCAAATGCTCGACCTCTTACATCCAGCGCAAGCTTGGCATCGGGTATAACAAGGCCGCGCGCCTTGTCGAACAGATGGAAGAAGAGCAGCTTGTTTCGCCCGCCAACCATGTCGGCAAGCGTGAAATATTGATCCCCGAACAGTAAGATCGGGGCAAAACTCCGCCGAAACCCGGCCTGATATCGCCTATCAGGCCGGGTTTTGCTTTTCTGACGGAAACCGGGATGGATTCCCGATCATTGCGGATTACATGGATACCATGACCAGAAGACCCTTTGCCCTCGCCCCCGTCGCCCTGCTCGCCATGGCCCTCCCGGCCATGGCCGAGAAACTGTCTCTCGATGCGCTCTCGTCCTATCTCAACGACCTGACCACCGCCGAGGCCGAGTTTACGCAGATCAACGCGGATGGCACGATTTCCACCGGCACGATTTATATCAAGCGGCCCCTGCGCGCGCGGTTCGAATACGATCCGCCGGAGGAAACGCTGGTGCTCGCGGCAACCGGGCAGCTTGCGATTTTCGATTCGAAATCGAACACCGGGCCCGAACAATACCCGCTGGCCCGCACGCCCCTGAACCTCATCCTCGCGCGCAACGTGGACCTGTCGCGCGACGGCATGGTCGTGGGCCATGACTATGATGGCACGGCCACCACCGTGACCGCGCAAGACCCCGAACATCCCGAGTATGGCAATATTCAACTGATGTTCACCTCGCCGCCCACCGAACTTCGCCAATGGGTGATCACCGACGACACCGGGCAAGAGACCACGGTTGTTCTGGGCGAACTCAAAAGCGGGGGCGAATTGAACGATCGCCTGTTCTCGATCGTGCAAGAGGTCGACGCGCGCAACCGGTAATGGGCCGTGACCCTGTCACGTTTCGATCTTTCGCGCCTCGTCCACAAGCATGACCGGGATCCCATCGCGGATCGGAAACGCCAAGTTGGCCGACTTTGAAATCAGCTCGTGACGCTCAGGGTCGTATTCCAGCGGCCTCTGTGTCATCGGGCAAACCAGCGCCTCCAACATGTGCCGATCAAATGTGGTCTCGCTCATTGCAGGCCCCCGTCATTGCCGATCTTGCCCGATGCCAGGGCGAATTCCATCAAGGTCACCATGGTTTCCCGCCGGGTGGCCAGAGACGGTGCCTCGAGCAACGCCTGTTTGTCTTCCGGCTCGAACGGGCACAGCATGGAGAGCGAATTGATCAGCAATTCCTCTTCGGCATCCTTGAGGCTGTCCCAGTCCGTCGAAAGATCGGCCACGTCGAAATACCGTGCCAGAAGGTTCAAAAATGCCTCGCGGTGAAACGCCTCGTCCTTTTCCGCGCGCCCGAGGTCGCGTTCAAACCCCTGCCAACTCACCTCGGCCCGACGATAGGGCGCGAAACCGTCCACCTCTTTCGACAGCCGGAACCGGGACACCCCCGTCAACTGAACCATGTAGCGGTGATCATCGGTTTCGGTGAAAGACGTGATGCGCCCGGCGCAGCCGATGGCGTGAAGCCGTTCCCCGCTATCGACCGCCGGCTGGATCATCCCGATCAGCCGCCCCTCGGTCTTCAATGCGTCATCGAACAAGGCAAGATAGCGTGGTTCGAAGATATTCAGGGGAAGCCGCCCACGGGGGAGCAAAAGTGCCCCCGTGAGGGGGAACAGCGGCATGACATCGGGAAGATCGGCGCGCGCAACCATCGTGGATCAGGCAAGGATCATGGAACTGAGCCTGCGACGTCCCTTCAACGCCACGGGATCGTTCGGCGCAAGCGCTTCGAAAATCGTGAACAGCTGCTGCTTGGCGGCCTCTTCGTTCCAGTCGCGATCACGCCGGAACAATTCCAAAAGCTCCTCCACCGCGCCTTCGGTATCGCCCGAGGCATGCAGTGCTTGGGCAAGGTTGAACCGCGCCTCGTGGTCATCCGCGTCGCTCTCGACCCGCGCCCGCAGATCGTCAACCGGGCCGGCGCTTTCGGCCTGCCGGGCCAGCGCGATCTTGGCATGAACCGCTTCGATTTCGGGCGCATGGCTGACTTCGGCGGGAATGCCGTTCAGGAACGCCTCGGCCTCGTCCACATCGCCCTTGGCAAGGTGGCAATTGGCCAGCCCGGCGAATGCGGCGGCAAGGGTCGCGTCCTCTTCCAGAACGGCGGCATAAATCTGCGCCGCGTCATCCACCGCGCCCGCTTCAAGCATCTCGTCAGCCGAAGCAATCGCATCGGCGAGCCCGCCACCACCGCCTTCGCCTTCACCGCCCATCGCGGCGATTTTTTGCACGAATTCGGTCACTTGGCTTGGCGGCAACGCGCCTTGAAACCCATCGACCGGCTGGCCATCGGAGAAGGCATAGACAGTGGGGATGGATTGAATGCGCAACTGGGCCGAGATTTGTTGGTTCTCGTCCACATTGACCTTCGCCATTTTCACCTTGCCGCCCATGGCATTCACCGCGTCTTCCAACGCCGGGCCCAGCGTCTTGCATGGTCCGCACCACGGCGCCCAGAAATCGACGATGACCGGCGTCTCTTTCGACGCCTCGATCACGTCTTCCATGAAGGTCGCCTCGGAAACATCCTTCACATGACCACCGGTATCAGCGGCCCCGGTTCCTTGTCCCAATTCCAGCATGACTGGCTCCTAAATCTTTGTGTTGTAACCAATATGGGCGTCGGTGCCGCCCACGCAACCCCGGCGGTGTGTCGCGGGGTCACAGGTCGAAGGTGGCCAGCACCGGAGCGTGGTCAGATGGTTTGTCCCACCCGCGCACGTCGCGCAAAATGCGGCTCCCGTGACCGGCGTTCGAGATGTCCGGGGTCGCCCAGATATGGTCCAGCCGCCGACCCTTGTCCGCCGCGTCCCAATCCGGGCTGCGATAGGACCACCAGCTGTAAAGATCACCCTCGGGAATGTCCTGTCGAGTGATATCGACCCATTTGCCCGCGTCCTGCGTTTCGCCAAGATGCTCGACCTCGATCGGCGTATGGCTCACCACCTTCAAAAGCTTCTTGTGATCCCAGACATCGTCTTCGCGCGGGGCGATGTTGAGATCGCCCACGAGGATCGATTTCTCCGGCGCTTCGGCGTGGAACCAGTCGCGCATTTCGGTGAGATAATCGAGCTTTTGACCGAATTTCTCATTCACCTCCCGGTCCGGCTTGTCGCCCCCCGCAGGCACATAGAAATTGTGAACCGTCACCCCGTTTTCCAGCGTCGCCGCCACGTGGCGCGCATGGTTCAGCCCGACGAAATCCTGCCCCCCGGCGTCCACAAGCGGCAGCTTCGACAGGATCGCGACCCCGTTATATCCTTTCTGCCCCCGCGCTACCATGTGGCCATATCCACGGGCCTTGAACACGTCGAGCGGGATTTTATCGACCGGGCTTTTACATTCCTGAAGGCACAGGACATCCGGCGCCTGCTCGGCCAAAAGGCGGGATACGAGATCGGCGCGAAGCCGCACACTGTTGATATTCCACGTGGCAAGTGTGAAAGACATAGGCACTCCCATTGAGATTCGCCGGCACCCTAGCGATGGGTCCGCGCCAGTTCCACCCGCAACATCGCAGGTTGCGCCGCCGTGGAACAGGCATCAAATATCTCATGGGACCGAGACTTGATGAACCAACATTCAGAAAGGATCGAAAACATGAAAGTCACGAAAGAAATCCAGCCTTTTGACACGGTCGATGCCTATCCGACGCGACTGCCCGACCGTGAACATCTCATCCATCGGACCGACCCGGTGCTTTGGTCGGACTGGCACGAAGGTGCGCCGATTTCCCGCGATGAGGCGGAGCATTATCGCGAGAACGGTTATTTCGTGCGCCACGACCTGTTCGGGCAGGCCGAGTTGGACCTGCTTGTGCAGACCGCACGCCGCCTGCGCGACACCGACCCCGCCGAACGGCCGGCCGACTACGTGACCGAGCCTGGCTCGGACGATGTGCGCACCGTCTTTCGGCTGGATGAACACTCGCCGGTCTTTGCCCGGCTTGCCGCAGACAGCCGGCTTGCCGGAGTGGCCGAGTTCCTGTTGAACGACCGCGTCTATCTTCACCAGTCGCGGCTCAACTACAAACCCGGGTTCAAGGGCAAGGAATTCTACTGGCACTCCGATTTCGAGACCTGGCATGCCGAAGACGGTCTGCCCCGGATGCGGGCGGTTTCGGCGTCGGTCCTGCTGACCGACAACTCGCGGCTGAACGGTCCGCTGCTTTTGATCCCCGGGTCGCAGACAGAATTCATCGCCTGCGCGGGGGAAACGCCCGACAACAACCACGAATGCTCGCTGAAAGCGCAGGAGATCGGCGTGCCCAGCCCCGACACCATCACCCGGTTTGCCCGCGATCTCGGGCTTGATGCCGCCCATGGGCCGACCGGCACGGTGGTGTTTTTCGACTGCAATACGCTGCATGGATCAAACGGGAATATCACGCCTGATCCGCGATCGAACGCGTTTTTCGTGTTCAATGCGATCACGAATCGCCCGGTTCGCCCCTTTGCCGCGCCGAAACCACGCCCTGCGTGGCTGTCGAACCGCGACCGCATCCTGCCGATCGAAACCGTGGAGGGGCCGATCACCGGCTGACCGGTCGGCAGGCGCGCAGCGACCAAGGTCTTGAAAAGACTCGTATTGTAAAAAAAAGAGGCCCGGCGCGGGGCCGGGCCAGTCCAACAGGGAGGATACCGTGCCATTACCCCGGCACGGAGAGGGGTCTCTCGTATCGTTTACCGTAAGGAAACAATACCATATCTCTCACCAGTATACTCAGTAATCGCGGCGTGAATATGGCGGGTTTCACAACCTGTGGCGGTCAGGCCACAAGCCGATACCCGCCGGATTCCGTCACCAAAAGCCGGGCATTGCCCGGGTCCGGCTCGATTTTCTGGCGCAAACGATAGATGTGGGTCTCAAGCGTATGGGTCGTGACCCCCGCATTATATCCCCAGACCTCGTGCAAAAGCACATCGCGCGCCACCACGCCTTCCTGGCTGCGGTAGAGGAATTTCAGGATGTTGGTTTCCTTTTCGGTCAGCCGGATTTTCCGGTCTTCCTCGGTGATCAGCATCTTCATCGCGGGCTTGAAGGTATAGGGCCCAAGCTGGAACACCGCGTCTTCGCTTTGCTCATGCTGGCGCAGTTGCGCACGGATCCGGGCGAGCAGAACGGGAAACTTGAAGGGCTTGGTGACGTAATCGTTGGCCCCGGCGTCGAGACCCAGAATGGTGTCGGCGTCGCTGTCATGACCCGTGAGCATCAGGATCGGGCATTTTACGCCCTGCTTGCGCATCAATTTGCACAGCTCACGGCCATCGGTGTCGGGTAGGCCCACGTCGAGTATCACGAGGTCGTAAATCTGTTCGCGCGCCTTCTGCATCGCATCAGCGCCATTGGCGGCTTCGAACACCTCGAAATCCTCGGTCATGATAAGCTGCTCGGCAAGCGCCTCGCGCAGATCCTCGTCATCATCGACGAGAAGGATGTTTTTCTGGGTCGCCATCGCGGGTCCTCCGTGTTGTTTTGTCAGACCTTGGTATTCGTCACGGGCCCGACAATGTTTGTGGCACTACGTTCACGCGGACGTGTCGGGATCACTGGAAATGTTTCACATTCCCGTGGGAGCCGCCTATCTAGGGGACCGGAAAGGGAAAAAATGTCGCTGATACCAAGCCAGACCGAATTGACAGCACGCGCGCGTGCCGACCTGCGCATGGGGGTGCCCGTGGTGCTCGAAGCGGGTGGGGCCGCGGCCTTGGTCATGGCGGCGGAAACCCTCACGTCCGAGCGGCTTTCCGACCTGCGCACGCTGGGGCAGGTGCAGCTTGCCATCACCCCGCGCCGCGCCGCGACGTTGAAAGCGCGCCCCTATTCCGACGCGGTCGCACGGGTGCTTGTGCCCGAGGACGAGGGGCTGCGTTGGGTCATGGGGGTGGCTGATCCGAAAGACGACCTGATGGTGCCGATGAAAGGCCCGCTTCAGACCCGCCGGGGTGGGGATGAACGCCTTGCGCGCACCGCCATCACCCTTGCCAAATCCGCGATGCTGATTCCCGCAGCGCTCGTTGTCGACATCGACGACGGGGCCGAGGTCGCCGTGCGCTTTGGCCTCACCCGGGTCGATCTGACCGACACGCCGGTAGAGGCGCCGCTCTCGACCCTGAGCGAAGTGGTGTCGGCCCGCGTGCCGCTTGAGGTGTCGAAGGCGGGCCGCCTGCATATCTTTCGACCCGAGGATGGGGGCGAAGAGCATTACGCGGTCGAAATCGGTCGCCCCGACCGGGATCAGCCGGTGCTGGCCCGGCTACACTCCGCCTGTTTCACCGGCGACATCCTTGGCAGTCTGAAATGCGATTGCGGCCCGCAATTGCGTGCCGCGCTGTCTGCGATGGGCGAGGCGGGCACCGGGGTGCTGCTATACCTCAATCAGGAAGGGCGGGGCATCGGGCTTGCAAACAAGATGCGCGCCTATTCGCTTCAGGACCAAGGGTTCGACACGGTCGAGGCCAATCATCGCCTTGGCTTCGAGGATGATGAACGCGATTTCCGGATCGGGTCCGAGATCTTGAAACGCATGGGGTTCTCTTCGGTCCGGCTGATGACCAATAACCCGGCCAAGGTCGCGATGATGGCGG
>JAABTN010000033.1 GCA_011389895.1 Maritimibacter sp.
AAACGTGCGGAAAATGATCCCGACGGGGTGCTCTGGCGGCACGAGATGCACAAGGTCTTCGAGGTCCTGACGGATGCTTATTTCCCGACCGAGACTTTGTATAACCAGGTTCACACCGCCTTGCGGGTCGATGACCCGCAACTTGCGACCATGCGGGCGCAAGACGCCCTGGAAGCCTGGTATGTGAGAGGCGATCCCATGAACAAGGTTTTCAGAGCCATGAACGAGGACGCCGATCCTTTGGCCGAACCTTATATGGGAGATTGGCCGGATCTTTATGCCGTTCTGATCGATGTCACACAGCGGCGCATCGCCCGTCATGCCGTTGAACCCATCGAGCCATATTACACCCTGCAACACCTGCGTGACGACGTTGAAGACGCTTATTTCATGATGGCCGGACATGGCAGACCACCGATGGCGGCCCGGGCCTATCTCGATGCCGCACTGACCCCGTATGGCGAAAAGATTGACTTCACCATGCTGGATGGAAGTGCCGAAGCGCGGCAAATCCGGCTCAGTATCGCAAAATACCAGGCGATCAACGAAGCGGCGAACGGCGCGCCGGTGAGCTGGGCCGAGGGCTATAAGCAATACCTGTCCCGGAATGAAGAATGACGGCGGGGTCGAAGGCCGCACACTGGCATATCGATATTGCCCCGGCAAAATTTGGCCTGTGGCTGGTGCTGCTCACCGTATGGGTTTTCACCGGGGCGGTGTTTGGCCTTTGGTATCTGGGCGAAGGGCGGCTCGACCCAATCGCATGGGTGCTCATCCTGCCCTTCCCGGTCATCGTATCCTGGTACATGCTGCAGAGCCTGTTGGCGAACAACGGTCGATTGCGCCTTGAACCGGACGGGTTCTGGCGCATTTTGCCGGGCACCCAGCGGGAATTTGTGCATTGGGATCGGGTGGACCGTTTCGGCACAGGCCTGTTTGGTGACCCGGTGGTGACCGGTATGGGGGTCGTCGTGGCCGAGTTCAGCTATGTTGACGAAGCCGGCAACCCCAAGACCGACCGGCTGGCCAACAACCTGCCCTATAGCGGCGAAGACCTCGCACGATTGATGGACTATGCCCGCCGACAGGCCGCCCTGAACTGGCCGGCACCGCCCGCCAGCCTTGCCGATCTGGCGGCAGCGGCTTTGGACCAAGAAGGGGAGACTTATCAAGTTGATCAGTGAACAGTGTTCGTGCAGCGCAATCGTCGCTGACCGGCCCGGCGATGGGCCCTGCCTTGGTTTCAGGCGATCACGCCAAAACGGATACGCCCGACCATTCCGGCACTGCATTGCCCCCCGTGACGCCCATCATCGCCTCCCTTGCAAGTGTCGCATAAGGTCAAAGGGCGGGCACCCCGATGACATATGGGTGGGCCATGATCAGGGCGGCAAATACGGCCAGGGCGATCAGCCCCCGAATTGTGGCCCCGCGCCAAGACAGCGGCCTTTGAAAACGCGGCGCGGCGTTGCGGGTGGCCTCGAGCGTGGTCCAACGCGTCGGGCCGAGCTCGCGCCGCTTGCGCCGATCGATCAGCGCGCGCCCGGCAATGGCAAAACTGCCAAGCGCGCCGAACAGGATCACATGGGCCAGATCGCCATTCGGCAATAGGTGCACGCCTGCCCAGAGGGCAAGTGCCAGCAGGATCGGATGGCGGGTCCATCGCACGATCCCCGCCCGAGCCGCATCAAAGCTGTCGTTCCCCGCGCCCCCGAAGGAAAACGGATTGGGCCGCGCGATGCTGAACGCAAGGATCAAACACACCGCGAGCATGCCAAGGTGCGCGACGTGACGCTGCCAGATCGCCTGGGACCACAGTGGCAGGCGGGGCGCCGCGCCCGCAGCCCAGATCAGGGCGATCAGCATGAAAAGCGAAAGCGCCGCGTAGGCCCATCCGAAACCGCGCGGGCCCATCAAGCGGGTCAGGCGCGCCTTGACCGCCGGGCGCAGCGGGAGCGAATGGGTCAAGAAAAAGCCGGCGAAAACAGCGGCAAAACCGATCCATCCCATGGTCATCGCTCCGGTTTAGGGCGCAAAAGCAATGGGCCGTAAAAAGCCACGAACCCCGCGAAGCCGACGATCCACAAGACCCCGGAAAGATGGCTAAGGGCAATATGGGCCGACGACAGGGCACGGGCCAAGACCGCGCCGAACAGGCACAGGTAGATCACCACGGTCGCCGTGTTCGCAGTCAGCGCCCGACCGGTATGGCCAAGACTGGCGCGTGTCATCACGGCCATGGTCATCGCGCCAATGGCGCCGGCCATCCACAGATGTTGCGACGCGGCGCTGCCGGGCATGCCCGCGATCTGGGACAGCCCAAGAGCAAAGGCCCCAACCGGGACAAGGAGATAGGCGGCATGCAAAACCCAAAGCAAGGGCTCGCGCAGCGTGTGATGCGGTTGCCAGCGGACCTGTCGCGCCAGATGCAAGACCCCCATCGCCAACAAGGCCACCGCAGTCAGAGGCTCAATCGGCCAAAAGACCCAGAGACCCAGCACGGGGATTGTTGCCAGCAAGACCAGCTTGTCAAACCGCTGCATCGGCGGCGCGGGGCGCGCGGTCCGGCCGGCTTTTGCCAACCAATTGCGGGTGAAGGAGGGCACGATCCGCCCGCCGATCACCGCGATCATCATCACCGCGGTCGCGATGCCAAGACGCAGACCAATGCCTTGGGCCGGATAGCCCCCCGTGACGGCCTCGATATGGAACAGGGCGTTTGCCAGGGTGAAGACCGCGAACAGGGCGAGCACGATCAGGTTGCGCCAGTTTCGCCCAGCGACGATCTCGCGCAGGATCAGGCCACCCAGCACCACGGGGAACGCAAGGTCAATTCCCGCCGCAAGGCCCGCCGGGATCAGCGCCGAGAACAACACCGCGATCCGTCCGACCACCCAGAGTGCAAAAAGCGCGGCGAGGCGCCAGCCGACCATCGGCAGGCGGCCTGTCCAATTCGGAACCGCCGTGAGAAGGAACCCGGCCAGAACCGCGCCGAGATACCCGAACAGGAACGCATGGGCGTGCCATGACACCGGGTCGAACCGGGTTGGCAGCGTGATCGCCCCCATCAGGGCGGGCAACCACAGCAGCATCGCCAGCACGGCCCAGAGCGCGCCGAAAAGAAAGAAGGGCCGAAACCCGAAGCTGAACAACGCCGGCCCCTGCCAGGCGCGCATTTGCTCTGCCGATGTGCTGGCCATTTTCAACCTCCTGCAGGATCGGACCCCGCGTCCGCTTTATACATGAGTGTTCGTATGTGCCGGGCGAAATACCAGCTTGCCGGGGCCCCGATCACGCAGCCCAGCCCGATCGACCATGCGGGCGAGGCAACGGGGCCGCCCACCCAGCTGAAGATCAGCGAGGCGAAAAACACGTTGACCGCTGCCGCCCCGGCCCCGAAGGGGTAGAGTGCAAGGGCGATCTTTTTCGTGGACCAGCCCTGTCGTGTCATCGGCGCGATACCAACCGCTGCACCACGACCATGGCCACGACAAGGGCCAGACAGGCCAGCGCATACCAAAATTCGGCGGTGGCGGATTGCGCCTGCGGGATCGGGCGATCATAGCCCTCGGCCAAGGCGGGCGCAGCCAGCAGAGCCGGGAAAAGGAAAAGAAAACGGCGCATGTCAGGTCTCCTGTGTCAGGGTGCGGTAGATGTCGGGGAGCGCCTTGGTCAGGCGTTCAGGCGTGGGCAGGAGCGTGAACCCGCCCCGCCCGAAGATGCGCGCGAACCAGTCCTGTCCATCCGCATCGATGATGATGCCATGCAGGCTGTGGCCCGCGTTCCGGGCCTCGCGCACGGCCATGTGGCTGTCTTCGATCCCGTGCTGGCCTTCGTAGTGGTCAAGATCGTTGGGCTTGCCGTCGGTCAGCACGATCAACAGCTTTCGCGCGCTCGGCTCGTCGCCCAGTTGCGCGCTGACATGGCGAATCGCCGCCCCGAGCCGGGTATAATGGCCCGGCTTCAACGCGCCGATATTGGTGATGATATCGGGCGACATCGGGTCGTCGAACGCCTTGCAGCGTGTCAGGAAAACCCGGTCTCGGCGCAACGATGAAAACCCCCAGATGCCAAGCCGGTCACCGGCGGCGTCGATCCCGCCCGCCAAGGCGGCCATGGTTTCGCGCGCGATCTCGATCACGCTCGTGTCACCGATCGCGGCTTCGGTCGAACGCGAGGTGTCAATCAAGAAAGCCACCGACAGATCCCGTTCGATACGACGCGCCGATTGCCAGATGCGGTCAGAGCCGCGCCCGGTCGCCATGAGATCGGCGCGCGCGGTCAGCACGGCATCAAGGTCAAGCTCGGTCCCGTCGACCTGCCGGGGTTGCAGGATGCGGCGCGGGCGCAGGGCTTCGAACTGGCGGCGCACCTCGCGCATCCGGCGCGGGTCGGGTGTGAAAGCCGGGCCCTCGTGTTGCACGGGCGCATCCAGCACGCGGCAATGTGCCTCCATGTAGCTGCGCGCGCGGTGGTTCCATTCGGGGTAGATGTGGGTGCCCGCCAGCGCCTCGTGATCCGCGTCGGCGGGTGACAGGTCGAGGTGCAGGCGCAGTCGCGTGGCGACCTTGCGGTCCTGTTTCGACAGGGTGATCCGGTCCTGATCCTCGGCGGCCTTCTGGGCGTTCTCGTCGTCGTCATCATCGACACTGCGGTTGATGTTCATCGACTCGACCCAGGACAAGATCGATTCGAAGCGATGGATGATGAAGCTGTCCTTGCGATTTTGCTGATCCTGGTCCTTGCGCTCACCCAGCTTGCGGTTGGTCCGAGCGGCGGTCGGGGGTGGTGCGGCCGGATCGGGCGCTGCGTCTTGCGCCGCGTCGCCGCGACCCGGCGCGGCAAAGCGCAACCAGATCGCAACCGGCGCCATCGGCATGTAGCCGCGCGCGGCGGGGGATGGGGTGAGGTCCGGCGTGCTACCGCCGAGCTGTTCCCGGATCGCGGTTTCCAGGGCCGCTTCCTGCGCGGGCCGCATCACGTCGGGGCGCGCTTCGACACAATGCCGCGCCATGTCGTCATAGGCCGCGCGCAGACCCGGACAGGCAGCATAGGCGGCATCGGCAGCAGTGGCGTTGGCGCGGATCTGCGCGCAGTCATAGGCCGGTCCGTTCCGGTCAATGTCCATCTGCGCGACATCCGCCGTTGCCGCCAAGGCGGTCAGCCAGAAATAGGCGGCGCGGTTGAGGGCCGGGTCCGGGAAGGCGGTGATGACCGGCGGCAGGGTCAAGCGTTCGCCGTCAAACCGGGCGATCCATTCACGGTCGCGGTCCGCCCCCAGCTTGCGCCGCAGCGGGAGACGATGCTGCACCAGCGTCGCCGGGGCTTCGGCCAATTCCACACCCGGCGCACCGCCGAGGCCGCGAAACAGCACCGCCAGACTTGGCCGGACGCAAGCGAGCGTGATGCCCGCCTCGGGGTGACTGACCGCCGCCCCGATCCCGTTTGCCATATCGTGCCACAGGTTGCCGACCGTCTCTTCCGGGTCCATGAGATCAAGCAGGTGCATGTGCTTACCCGTAGATCGTCAAAACCAGATCGCGCAGCGCCTGCTGCACGTCCGGCTCATCGCTCAGGGGTTCGATGACCGCGGCCTCTAAGGCCTGATCGACCCCCACGCCCCCCGCCATGAGCGTGGCGGCATAGATCAGCAGGCGGGTCGAGACGCCCTCCTCCAGATCCATGCCCGACAGGTTGCGGATATGTCCGGCCAGCCGCACCAAGGGCGCGACGCGCCCCGGCTCCAACCCGCTTTCCGCCGCAACCACGTCGATTTCCACGTGCGGCTTGGGGAAATCGAACGAGATCGACAGAAAGCGCTGGCGGGTCGAAGGTTTCAGCCGCTTGAGCACGTTCTGGTAGCCGGGGTTGTAGCTGGCCACCAGCATGAAGCCCCGGGGTGCGATCAGCTCTTCACCCGTGCGGTCGATCATCAGGGTGCGGCGGGTGTCGGTCAGCGGGTGCAGAACCACGGTCACGTCCTTGCGCGCCTCGACCACCTCGTCGAGGTAGCAGATGCCGCCGGTCCGCACGGCCCGCGTCAAGGGCCCGTCGACCCAGACGGTTTCGCCCCCCTTGAGCAGGTAACGCCCGATCAGGTCCGCCGCCGACAGATCGTCGTGACAGGCCACGGTATAAAGCGGCTTGCCCATCTTCGCGGCCATGTGTTCCACGAAGCGGGTTTTGCCGCAGCCGGTCGGCCCCTTCAGAAGAAGGGGCAAACCGTTGTCATGGGCCGTCTCGAACAGGTCGCATTCCCGGCCCGTGGGTTCATAGAACGGCAAGGTCAGTGTCTCTTGCATGTTCATGGCTCATTCTCCCGGAACGGGGTTGGCCGGGCCGGGCGTGATGACCTCGGACTTGCGCACCACGAGGATGGAATAGATGAACAGCAGCGCCCCGATCACCACCGCCGCCCCGGCACCGAAGCGCATCAGGTAGAAGATCGACAGGCTGTCTTGCACCTCCATGTAATAGTCGCCGATGACGCGCTGCATGTGTGTCTGGATGGTACCGGCAAAGGTCAGCACGAAGGTCATGAAGGCCATGCCCCCGGTCATCAGCCAGAAGGACGCCATGTTCAGCACTTGGTTGTAGGGTGCGCGTTCGCGCAGCATCGGCATGGCGTAGGAAAAGAACGCGAGGTTCAAAGCCACATAGGCACCGTAGAAGGCCAAGTGCCCGTGGGCCGCGGTGATCTGCGTGCCGTGGCTGTAGAAATTCACCCCGTGCAGCGTGTGCAGGAAGCCCCAGACCCCCGCGCCGAAGAAGGCGACAGTGGACGAGCCCAGCGACCACAGAAGCGCGGCCTTGTTGGGGTGGTTCTTGCGGCCCTTCCAGACCATCACGAAGGCAAAGGACATCATCAGGAAGAAGGGGATCACCTCGAAGGTCGAGAAGATTGACCCGACCCATTGCCAATACCCCGGCAGGCCGATCCAGTAGAAATGGTGCCCGGTGCCGAGGATGCCCGAGAAGAGCGCGGTTGCGACGATGACGTAAAGCCATTTCTCGACCACCTCGCGGTCCACGCCGGTCAGCTTCAAGAGCAGGAAGGCGAGGATCGCGGCCATGACCAGTTCCCATGTCGCCTCGACCCAGAGATGGACGACGAACCACCAATACATCTTGTCGAGGGACAGGTTGTCGGGGTTGATGAAGGCGAAGATCCACAGGAGCGACAAAAGCCAAAGCCCCATGAGAAGGACACCCGTGATCGCCGTTTTCTTGCCCGACAGCACCGTCATCGAGATGTTGAACAGGAAGATCAGGGCCGCGACGAGGATGCCGAATTTGACCCAGAGCGGTTGTTCCAGAAATTCACGCCCGCCATGGATCCCGACAAGGTAGCTGCCCACCGCCCCGAGCGTTCCCACCACGAGGATGATCAGCTGGATATAGGCCAGCTTGGGTGACCAGATGTCCCGCTCCGCTTCTTCGGGGACAAGGAAATAGGCAGCACCGAAGAAGCCCAGCAGAAGCCAGACAATCAGCGCGTTGGTGTGGATCATGCGGATCACGTTGAACGGAAGAAGTTCCGAGAGGAAGTTGGGGGCGACGTATATCCATCCGGCCAGCAGCCCGCCCAGCACCTGAATGGCGAACAGGGCGAGGGCGGCGAGGATATACCAAAATGCCACTTTCTGTGTTTCGTATTTCATTGGATCGTTCCTTTTTGACGCGCGGGTGTTGGCCGCAAACCGGCTCTGGCGCGCGCTTGTCTTCTTGTCCGGCGTCCTCTTATCCGGCGTCGTTGGGCGGCCAGCCCTGCGTGTCTGTCTGATCGGCCCAGCGTAAGAACTCGGCGAGACCGCGAATGTCTTCGTCGGTCAGGTCATAGGCGGGCATCTGTCGGCGACCGGGAATGCCGCTTGGCTGGCTTTCGATCCAGCCTTTCAGCACGTCGAATGCGCCCTCCGGGTCGTCGAGCACGCCCCATCGGGTCATGACGTTGCCGACCTCCGGCGCGAAATAGGCACCCTCGCCGTGCAGGCTGTGGCAGTTGATGCAGGAGTGTTCCTCCCAGACATGCTTGCCGTGAATGACCGCCTCGCTCAGCTCCATGCCGGCGGTCGAGGTTTGCACCACGTATCGGTGCGAATGGACGGTCATCCCCACGAAGACCACGACAAAGAAAATCGAGCCTCCGTAGAAGATGTTGCGCGCCCGGGATTTCGTCAGGAATTCAGCCATGTTCGGGCCTCCTTGAGTGCGGGATGCCCTGTCCTAGCCCTGCGGTCAGGGCCAGAGTTTGTGCCGGCGCAAAGTTTGGCGCGATGGCGTGCCTAGGGTGAACGTGAAAGGAGGTATCCCATGGCGCGTATCCGTATGGACGATCCGGACCTGCCGTTGGCCGATCTGATGAGCGAATGGCCACAGACCATCTCGGTGTTTTTGAAACACCGGATGCTGTGCGTGGGGTGCCTCGTCAGCCCGATCCACACGGTGACCGATGCCTGCGCGGCCTATCATCTGGATGAAGACCTGTTTCTGCGGGAATTGATGCAAGCCGCCGGGCTGGCCTGACCAGGGTCAGCTTTGGGTGAGGACCATCAGGGCATGGGGGTCACGCACGGTGATGCGCTTTCGTCGGCTTTCCACCAGACCGCGCTTTTCCCACCCGCTGAGAACGCGGCTGACGGTATGCAGCGTCGTGGCCGTGAGTTCCGAAAGATCCTGACGCGTTATCGGGAAGTCGATCTCGATCCC
This sequence comes from Maritimibacter sp., assembly GCA_011389895.1. GTDB lineage: Bacteria > Pseudomonadota > Alphaproteobacteria > Rhodobacterales > Rhodobacteraceae > Maritimibacter. The sequence continues at coordinate 8,710 of JAABTN010000033.1, forward strand.
GTTCTCGACCTTGCGCCCGGTTTGGTTGATCAGACGGAGCAACGCGTTGGCGACCCTTTGTTCAACCTGTTGCGTGGTCATTTCAATGACCCTGTTGTGCATCTCGCCCAGCCTGTGGCCCAGCGTCTTGTAGGTTTCCGTAGAGAAGCCATCATAATCCTCAACGAAAGTGTCCCAAAGGCTCGTCGGCCAGCTCAGAACAAGCGATTCCGACGCTGTCATCGCGGTTGCCGGATAGGTGTCGCGCCCGATCGCGCGGGCAATGCCCAGAAGCTGTCCGGCCGGGATGTGAAGCGCGGTGATCTGCTCGCCGTTGGGCGTGACACGAACCACCCGGACATAGCCATCCAGCAGCATGTAAAACCGCTCCGCCGGATGCCCCTCTTCGAAGATCGCGACCCCCGGGTCGTACCGCCGCGATGACGCCAGATCCAGAACCTTGCGAATCTGCCGCTTCTCAAGACGCGAGAACGGCGGGAGATGCGTCAGCAGGCTCTCATCGAGCCGCGGCAGGGTTTTATGGGTCGGGGCCTCAGCCATGTGCATCTCATGCCACAGAACGTCTGGCGAAACCAACAAGGGTTTCAGCCCCGATTGTCGGATTCGATATACCTTCGCGGATTTTCTGCCCGATCGTGCCGGAGTTTGTGCCAGCGCAAAATGCGGGCTGCCAGACGCGATAGCATTCAATCAACGCAACGATGATCTGAAAGGAAATCCGATGATCAAGTCACTCGCAACCGGCCTCGCTCTCGTCACCCTGATCGGGAGCGCCGCCTTTGCCGAAACGCATGAAGTGAAAATGCTCAACAAGGGCGCGGATGGCGAGCGCATGGTGTTTGAACCTGCCTTCGTGCAGGCCGCGCCCGGCGACACGATCAAGTTTATCGCGACCGACCGGGCCCACAATGCCGAAACCGTCAAGGGCATGGTTCCCGACGGGGCCGAAGGCTTTGCAGGCAAGATCAACGAAGAGATCGAGGTCACGCTCGATGCCGAAGGCGTCTACGGCGTGATGTGCAGACCGCACTACGCAATGGGCATGGTGATGACCATTGCCGTGGGCGACGCGGAGGTTCCCGATGACTTCTTCGAAGGCCGCGTGCCCCCGAAAGCCAAGCAGCGCTTCGAGGACCAGTTGAACAACCTTTAACACCACCGCGCGTCAGACAAACCGTCGCGCAACACTTTTCCATGGAGGAAAAAATGACCAAGTTCATCAATCCCGGTCTCATGACGACCAGCCGCCGCAACGTGCTGCGCGGATCGCTTCTGGCGGGCGCGGCGGCGTTCAGCGGCGCGGGCGCCTTGGCGGCAAAACGCTCGCCCCAGCCCGTCCGGGCCGATGCCGTTTCGCGCAACCTGCACAAGGCGGCCGCGGACGGGGCTGCGGCAAGCACCGCGAAGCCTGCCGATCTGTCGGGCTATACCCGCGTGAAGCAAGAGCTTGTCGCCCCACCCTTTGCCCCGGTGCACGACCAGGTCGCGATCGGCGGGCCGAAGATCATCGAGATCACGATGGACACCACCGAACGGCTGATGGTGGTGGACGAAGATACCGGTGCGAGCGTTTGGGCCCTGACCTATAACGGCTCGGTCCCCGGCCCGCTGATCATCTGCCACGAAGGCGACATGGTCGAACTGACCCTGCGCAATCCTCAAGACAGCATGATGGAGCACAACATCGACTTCCACGCCTCCACGGGTGCCTTGGGCGGCGGCGGGCTGACCCATGTCTACCCCGGGGAAGAGGCCGTGTTGCGCTGGAAGGCGACGAAACCGGGGTGCTTCACCTACCATTGTGCGCCCGGCGGGGCCATGATCCCCTACCACGTCACCCATGGCATGAACGGCGCCATCATGGTGCTGCCGCGCGACGGGCTCAAGGATGCCGACGGCAACCCGCTCCACTATGACAGCATCGCCTACATCGGCGAGCAGGACTACTACCTGCCGATGGACGAGAACGGCGACTACAAGACTTATGACGCCGCCGGCGACGATTATGCCGACAGCCTCGAGGCGATGCGCGGGCTGGTGCCGACGCACCAGGTGTTCAACGGCGCGGTCGGCGCGCTGACGGGCGAGAATGCGTTCAAGGCCAAGGTCGGCGAAACCGTCCTCATGGTGCACAATTCGTGCAACGTGGACAGCCGCCCGCACCTGATCGGCGGACACGGCGATTTTGTCTGGGAAAGCTCGTTCACCGACCCGCCGATGACGGGAATGGAAACATGGTTCGTGCGCGGCGGGAGCGCGGCGGCGGCGATGTATACCTTCGAGCAGCCGGGCGTCTATGCCTACGTGAACCACAACCTGATCATCGGCGCGATGCTCGGGGGAACGGCGCACTTCGTCGTGGAAGGCGCGTGGGACAACAACCTGATGGAACAGGTCGTCGCACCACGTCCCTTCGCCACTTGATCTGACAGGACGAGACCCATGACCGCCCCCCGAAACACGCCTCCCACCGCCAGGTTCGCCCTGGCCTCGGTCGCGGTGATCGCCGTGGGGGCGGCCCTTCTCGGCGGCGCGCTGACATGGCGTGCCGCCGATCGCGACCCCAAGGTCGCGCCACGCATGGCCGCGCAGCCCGTAACGCTTTCGACCGGTGCGCGCCTTCATGTCCAGAAATACGAAGTGACCCTTGCTGAATGGTCCCGGTGTCACGACCGGGGTGGTTGCACCCTGCCCCTGCGCGCGCGGCCCGATCAGGACCCGCATGTGACCCCGGCCACCGGATTCAACCATGCCGACGCGATGGAATACCTGCACTGGATCAACAATGAGACCGGGATGGATTTCCGCCTTCCCACCGCCGCGGAGTGGCGCGAGATCGCCCGTCCGGTGCTGCACGAAGACGCTGCGCCGATCTTCACGGACCCTGCCCTTGGCTGGGCTTCAACCTATCTGACCGAAGACCTCGCCCCCCGCGCGCTGAAGCCACAGGGGAGCTTTTCGACCACGCCCGAAGGCATCTCGGACCTTGATGGCAGCGTCTGGGAATGGACGCAGGAGTGCTATGCGGGCGCCGCGCAGGGCATCGACCCGGACCGATGCCCCGCGTATTTCGTAGGTGGCGAACATCTCGCCGCGATGTCCTTTCTCGTCCGCGACCCCGCGCGCGGTGGCTGCGCCGTTGGTGCCCCGCCCGCGCACCTGGGATTGCGCCTTGTGCGCGACGCCTCCGACCCGAACCCCTGACCCGCACCCCTGAGGGGCAGTGATGCGGGATCGGGGGGCCTGCGAAACACGTGCCTCGTGCGGGATGTTCCGACAGCCGGAATATAAGACCAAAAGCGTTGAGCGATGGTTTTCCTCACGATACCAGTTGCGGGGAGGATCGGGAGGAACGCATGACTTGGGCAAACGAACTGATCGAGGGCCACCCCGGGAACGATCTGGCCCTGATCGATGACGACGGCACGGATATCAGCTACGCAGGCTTGCGGGACGCGGTGGGTGAGATGGTCGCGGTGATGCGCGGGCACGGTGTGCGCCCCGGGGACCGCTGCATGATCGTGGCCGAAAACACCGCCCTCGTTGCCGTCACGCTTCTCGCCGCCGCGCGTTTGCGGGCCTGGTTCGTGCCGGTGAATGCGCGGCTGTCGGAAGGCGAGCTTGATGCGATCCGCGACCACGCGACACCAAGGCTGACGATCTTCACAACCGGTGTCTCGGAAAATGCACGCGCGCATGCAAAACGGCTTGGCGCCATGGCCGGGGCGCGGGTTCTGGGCGCGCCAGTGGTCTCATGTGTCGCAGAGGCGGCGGTGCCGGAACCCTTGCAAGACGCGCCCGGAACGCAAGTCGCCGCGCTCATCTACACCTCTGGCACCACCGGCGCGCCGAAGGGCGTGATGCTGTCCCATGACAGCCTCGTCTTCAACGCCAGGAGCGCCCAGAAGGCGCGTGATCTCACACCGGGTGACCGGATCGCTCTGGTGTTGCCGCTCACCCATATCATGGCGCTCTCGACCGCCTTGCTCGCGGCGCTGAGTGCCGGGGCATCGGTTCGGCTGCTGTCGCGGTTTTCCGTCGACACGCAGCTTGCCGCCTTGACCGAGGGCGACACGATCATGCCGGCGGTCCCACAGATCTACCGGCAGATCCTGTCGCAGCTTGACGCCGGGGAGGCCCGGTTGAACGCGCCCGCCCTGCGCCAGATCGGCTGTGGCGGCGCGCCGCTTGACCCTGCGCTCAAGACCCGGATCGAGACCCGCTTCGCCCTACCCTTGACCAATGGCTACGGCATGACCGAAGCCGGGCCGGGCATCGCCTCGACCGCCTATGGCCCCTACCGGCCCGATGGGTCGGTCGGCTTCGTGTATCCACAGTGCGCGGTGCGTGTCGCCATGCCGGACAAGGCGGGCGTTGGTGAATTGGAGTTTACCGGGCCTGCCGTCATGCTTGGATACTACAAGAACACCGACGCCACGACGAAGGCCTTTGCGCCGGACGGGTGGCTGCGCACCGGCGATCTGGCCAAGATCGACGCGGACGGGGCGATCCACATCGTCGGTCGACGCCGCGAATTGATCATCCGGTCCGGGTTCAACGTCTACCCGGCAGAGGTCGAAGCGGCGCTTCTGGCATGTGAAGGCGTGACACAGGCCGCCGTGGTGGGCCGCCCAATCGCGGACAACGAAGAGATCATCGCGTTCGTCACGGTTCACGGCGCCCTTGCGCCCGAAGAGATCAGCGCCGCGTTGCGTCGCCGTCTCGCCCCCTACAAACGACCGCAGCACGTAATCATCGTGGGGCACCTGCCGCTCACCGCGGCGGGCAAGGTCAAAAAGCACGCGTTGGTCGAGACCTACAAGGATCAGCTTCGGGCCGAGACGACGTGATATCCACATCGGCGCCCCCGTGCGCGCGCCGTGCGCCCCCGTGCAAACCGATGCGCCGCAGGGGATCAGGCCCGGTCGGGAAATACCCGAAACGTACCGCTCGCGCGCGCCACGATCGTGCCGTGCTCATCCGCGATCGTGCCTTCGCAAAACACATTGGATTTGCCGCCGCCGACCCGCCGCGCGTCGCAGATCAAGCGTTGGCCATCGGGTTTGCCCACGAAGCTGATGTTCAGATTCAGCGTGACCGATGGCAGATAGCCCCGGGCGTTGTCCGCCCAACTCGCCGCCGCGCCAAGCGCGGAATCGAGCATGGCGGCATAGACGCCCCCATGCGGGATGCCGCCCCGGTTCGCGTGGCGGTCGTCGAGATCAAGAACGAACCTTGAGTATCCGTCTTCATAGACCGTCTTTCGAAACCCCAGGGTGATTTGCAGCCCGTATGGCACACCGATGGAATGCGTCTCAGACATCGGTCCCGGGCCTCATGTTCAGGGAATTGATTGCCCGCAGCAACCGGGGTGCGTAGTGGGTCATCAGGTCATCGGTGGAATTGAGAAAAGCAAAGCCGCCGACGTTCACCGCGTAAACGCGCCGCCCGTCAGTGGACCGAACCGGGGCGGCGATGCTGTTGATTTCCTTGCGCCATTCGCCAAACGACGTGCAATACCCATACTGCGCATAATCCGCGCGCGCACGGGCGAGCCCGGCGCGCAACCGGTCGTGTTCACTGGCCGGTTCGGTTTCCAGCGCCTGCGCCAAAAGCGCGTCTTGCACCTCTTCGCTCGACCCCATCAACACCGCGCGCCCGATGGAGCTGTGAAACAGGGGGACACGGCCCCCGACATGAAACATCATCGACACCGCGTCCGGGGACCGATGTGTCACGAGGTAGACCACGTGCTGTTCATACCGCTCCCCCATCGCCGAGGCGACATTCGGGTTGTCGCCCCGACAGATGTCCGCAAGCTCGAGCTGCACGCGATCCTTGAATTCAAGGCCCGAAAGTATGCCGTAGCCAAGCGCCAGAACGCCGGGGCCAAGACGATACTCGCCCGCGTGTTCCTCTGCCTGGACCAGGTATCCGAGTTTGCACAGGGTATACGTCAGCCGCGTGACGGTGGTTTTTGGCAAGCCCGTCCGTGTCGCGAAATCCTGATTGGACAGGTAGACTTCATTCGGGCGATAGGCGCGCAACAGGGCAAGACCGCGCGACAGGGCGATGACGAACTTCGGATCGTTTTCTGACGTCTTGGGATCGGCCATGATCTGCTTTCTCAATGACGTGTGCCAGGCCGGCATCCGCCCCTCGCCCTGTATTCGCCGTTTCGGCGGATACCCGGGCCACTACCGGCGCGAAGAGAATGCGGGTCCGATGCAGAGGCGTGATCACCCCTTGTTTCGTCTGTCAGAATACTATTCCGAGATTGCCGGTGCAACCGCCGTGATCACGGGGTCGGTCGCATCCTGACATCAATCGCGTTGCGTCCGATCCAGTCACCACAATGGTCGCAGGCATAGCGCGGTCGAAGGATCGCACCGCAATCGTGCACGCGAATGTCTGGCGGCGGATTGGTCTTGTTGCACCACCGATCCCCCCAGTCGGCGATTGCAAGCAGGAGCGGAAAGAACCCTTCCGCACGCGGCAGGACGGAATAGACAAGCCGCCGCCCCTCGGCTTCTTCCTGAACCAGATCAAGCTCTTTCAGCTTTTCGAGCCGGTCACGCACCACGTTGATCCCAAGCCCAAGGTCATGCGCGATCGCCTGTGCGTGTTCGGGGCCTTGGAACAGGAGATACAGGATTTCATTGCACGGCATGTCACCGACCAAGGTCGCCGCGATTGTCCCGGACACGGTGGATGTCGCTGCCGTGAAGCTGTTGTCATTTCGGCGCGCGATACGCGGGCGGGGTTCGGTTTCGAATTGTTCGGGCTGTGTGCGCCGAATGTCGACCCGGTCGCTGGTGGCCGTGCCACGGCACGAGGTGCACCGATAGGTCGCCCCAAGCACATGACCACAGTCCCGGTGCACAAGATCGAACCGCAGGATGTCGGAATGCCCCGGGTTGACCTGGTGCCAAAGCCAGATCGCATACATCGCGTCCCGCAGGTCAAAAGCCTTGGGGGTCAGAAGGTAATCCCGCGCGCTTCCGCCCGGCGTGGCGATGCGCCGATACATCATTTCATCTTGCGTCAAAGCCGTCAGGCGCAGGGAAAGCGTTTGACGCGGGATGTTCAGGTCGCGCTGAAAGTCGCTGAAGCGCTTCGTGCCGTTGAAGGCGTCCTTGAGGATGAGCATGGTCCATGGATCACCGAGGATGGACAGCGCACGCCGCAGGGACGTGGCCGCCGGGCCCTTGGTGAGCGTGTCGTGTTTCACGTCATGCATTCAATCTACCTCCGCGGCACCGGCGCTTCGGGGCCGCCGCGAGGTACCATGCCAGCATTTTTTCAATTCGGCCAGATTTCGTGACCGTCGATCCAGGTCGTATGGAACCCGATCGAGATTCGGCGCGGTATCTTCACCTTCGCGATCGGCTTGGTGATATCGTCCGCGTCGAAAATCAAACAGGCCGACGACCAGTCGTTGGTGTCGGTGATGAAGGTCACGGGATAGGCGCGGCCTTCGTCGCTGTCGGGCGTCGTCCCGCTTGCGGGCGCAACGGGTGCTTCGGAACCGTAAACGCCATCACCGTAGTCGTAGCGTTGCGTCTCACCCGTCTCGAGATCGTAGCGCATCATGCCGTTGAAGGTCTGACACCGGCCTTCCAGCGAGCCCTCTTCGGGGACCGGGATGATCTGGTTGAACGAATACCGCGATTTTTTTCCGACGTAGTTGAAATTCACCGTCGGAAACTCGGTGTTCCGGTCGTCGAGCATGCCTTCGCGGGTTTCGCCGGTCTTGGTGTTGAAGCTCCATTTGTACATGATGTGGGTCCGGCGGCGGTAGGCCATCATGGAGGCAAGATGGTGATCCGCCGGATCCTTCACCGGCATCGGGTCTTCCTGACGACAGCCCGTCATGTGAACCCAGTCGCCCTCTTCCCAGCTGTTCGAGATATGCAGGATATAGCAGGGCTCCGCTTCGAACCATTGCACCGTTTCCGACCGGCCAAAGCGGTCGATCAGGCCAAAGCGGGCGGGCTGATCACGATGGAACCCCATGACGCGCCGCCCGTGTTTTTTCAGGATATCCACATCGTGATAGAACGGCAGGTCATGAAGAATGGCGTAGTTTTCGGTCAGCCCCATATCGTGGGGGGAACGCGGTCCTTCCAAGTCGATGTCGATATCGAACACGAGGTTTCCGTCCGGATCGGCCATGCCGTAGCTCATGTAAGGCGGCTCGTCCTGGTAGTTGAAGAAAAACAGCTCTTTCGTGACGGGATCGGATTTTGAATGCGCTGACAAGGAATGGTGCAGCTTGCCTCCAAGCGTTTCGCGCCCGACCGTGTCGAGCGTGAGCGGGTCCACGCGGTAGGGGTCCCCCGCCATGTGCCAAAGCGACATGATATGGCCGTTGTAGAAGATCACATCGGTATTCGACACGTCCTTGATCGGACCGCCGGGCAGACGAAAGTCATAGGGGCCGGCAAGCCCGGGCCAGATCGCCTTGCCCGCCTTTTCCTCGACCACGAAGGCCCCGTTGCGCAGGTATTTCTGCCGAAACGACGCTTTCCCATCACGGAAATAGATCGCGCGAAGCTGCGCGTCGCCATCGTAGTAGTGATACTTGCTGTTGACCGGTTCGAACCGTTGGGACGGGCCGTTCATCACGTAGGCGCCATAAAGATCAGCCGGAATCTCGCCTTCGACCTCAAGGTCTTCCGCTTCGTATTCGAGCGTTGATGGCGCAAACGCGCCGTGCAGATAGGGGTGGTCGAAATGGTCGATCCAGTCGGGCGCATCGGGCGGCGGCGTCCCGTCAGGCGCGTACATGCGTACATTCGCCTGCGTCACGGTGAGGGGTGTGTCGTCATGGGACATTGCGGCCTCCTGATTCATTTATTTAGACCAAAAATGAAGACCTGACGCGGAGAAGTCAAGCTTGATCCCGGATTTTGACGGATTTCGCGCCCACACCACCTTGAAAATAACGATCGAAGGGCGGCATAGGCGGACCTTTTGTTCCGCTTGTCAAAATATTATTCTGAAATAGACCAAATCGGGTTGACTGGTTTTTCCATTTGGTCTAGCAAAATTAATCAAGGAGGAGACGCGCCATGACGCAGCTGGTTGGCTTGCCGGGCTTGCTTTGCGAGCCGAGCATCTTTGATCGGATGGCCGCGCGCCTTGGTGTGCCGTGCCGGGCGCTCGCGTTGCCGGACGGTGATGACTTCGAGGCGCTGGTTGCCGCCTTGGCGCCGAAAATCCCCGATCAATCGGTTCTTGTCGGGATGTCGATGGGCAGCTACCTCGCCCTCGCCCTCGCCCGATCATTGAAAGACCGTGTTCTCGGCGTTGTCCTGATCGGCACCACGGCTTCGGCAGATAGCCCCGAGGCTGCCTTGATGCGCGAAAAGGTCTCGAAATGGGCCTTGCGCGAAGGCGAAGCGGCTTTGGCCGACAGTCTGGCAAAGTCGCTCGTCGCCCCCGCGCGCCAAGGCGACCCGGTCATCCGGCAGGCCTTCCATGACATGACGCAAGCACAGGGTGTCGCACGGTTTGCGGCGCATCAATCGGCACTGGCGGGACGTCCGGATCAGACCGACAGTCTCGGCGACATCACCTGCCCGGTCCTGGTCCTGACGGGATCCGAAGATGCCGCAACGCCGGCGGAGGCCGGGCGCGCCGTGGCAAAGGGCGTCGCGCATGGGCAATTCGCCTTGATCGACGGGGCCGGGCACATGCCCCTCTTGGAATGCCCCGATGTCGTCGCCTCCCATGTGGAGGAATTCCTGAAACGCCACGCACTCTCGGACCAAAAATGACGACATCAGTGACCGACCGCCTCGCCCAAATGCGGCTGCCGATCTTTGCGGCGCCCATGTTTCTGGTGTCCGGACCCGACCTTGTCGTGTCGTGCTGCAAGGCCGGGGTGGTCGGCACCTTCCCGGCACCGAACCTGCGCACGAGCGAAGAGCTTGGGACATGGATGGAAGAGATCACGGGCCGCCTCGGGCCGCAGGATGCGCCTTGGGCGCTCAACCTCGTGACCCATTCCACCAGCCCGCGTTTGCAATCCGATCTTGAACAGGTGGCGAAATATCAGCCCCCCATCGTTATTACAGCGCTGGGAAGCCCGAAGCCCGTTCTGCCCACGGTTCACGGCTATGGCGGTCTGGTTTTCGCCGATGTCATCTCGGTCGAGCTGGCGCGCAAGGCGGCCGAGGTCGGGGTCGATGGTCTTGTGCTGGTTTGCTCGGGGGCCGGGGGCCATACCGGGGAATTGAGCCCGCTGGCCTTCGTCGAACGCGTGCGCCAGTTCTTCGATGGCTACATCGCGCTCGCGGGGGCCATCAATACGGGCGAGGCCATTCTTGCATCGCAGGTGCTGGGGGCCGACTTCGCCTATATCGGGACCGCATTCATCCCCGCCGAAGAAAGTCTTGCCCAGGATGAATACCGCCAAATGCTGGTGGACAGTTCGCCGACCGATCTCATGGTCACGCGGGCCTTCACGGGCGCGCGGGCGTCGATGCTGGTGCCCTCCATGCTGGCCAAGGGTCTCGACCCCAAGGAGTTGGAGACGAAGGTCGCGAAGATGAATTTCACCGGGCGCAAGGACGAGAAGGTGAAGCCGTGGTCCGGCATCTGGGGCGCGGGCCAAGGTGTTGGTCGGATCGACCGGATCGAACCTGCGCCGGATATCGTCGCACGTCTGGGCCGGGAATACGACAGCGCACGGGCCCGGACGCGGGAGCTTTGTGCATGACCTTGTTCTCTGCCGAGGATATGGCGCGCTTCCGCGCCGAGGGCGCTTGGGGTGATCTGACCCTGCCCGAGATGTTCGAGGCGACCTGCGCGCGCGCGCCGGACCGCTTGGGCGTCATCGATCCGCCGAACCGGGCAGACTTGTTGCACGATGCGCCGCGCCGCCTGACCTATGGCGAAATGCGCGACGAAGTGGATCGCTATGCGGCAATCCTTCAGGATGAGGGCTTCGGCCCCGGGTCGGTGATTGCCACGCAGCTTCCCAATATCTCGGAGCTCGTGTTGATCTATCTCGCGGTCTGGAAGATCGGGGCGGTTCTCAGCCCGATCTCTATGGCCTATCGCGCAGCGGAAATTCGCGACCTGTGCAAGGTCGCGACGTTCGACGGCTATATCTCGGTCGGCCGGCTGCGGACGCATGATTTCTACGGAGAGCGGATCGGGGCGCTCGCCCCGGGCGTGCGCAAGCTTGGCCTTGGCGCGGCCCTGCCGCAAGGCGTCAAGCGGATCGACGACGCGACCCCCAAAGGCCCCGTGCGGCCCGTGCCCTTGGACCCCGACGACCTGCTTGCGATTTTCTGGACGTCCGGCACGGAAGGCGTGCCGAAAGCGGTCCCGAAATCCCACAACAACATGATGGCAAGCTCGCTGGGCGCATGGCGGCTTTTGAACCTGCCCGATGGCGCCAACATCCTCGCGCCCTTCCCGTTCGTGAACGCGGCTGCAATGGGCGGTCTCATGATGTGCTGGATGCGCACGGCGGGCGCGATCGTTCTGCATCACCCCTTCGATGTCGACCTTTTTGTCGAGCAACTGAAAACCGAGGATGTCGGTTATACCATGGTCGCCCCGACCGTGCTTGCATACCTGCGCGACCAGACGAAAGACCCGGCGCTGCGTTCTGCGTTGCACCGGTTGCTGGCAATCGGCACAGGCTCGGCCCCGCCCGACCCGGAAGTTTTCGATTTTTTTCAATCCCGCTTTGATGTCCCGGTGGTGAATTTCTTCGGGTCCAACGAAGGCGCACAAATGTGCTCATCGAGCGAGACGGTGGAAGATTCCCGCAAGAGAGCGAGCTTCTTTCCACGCACCGGCGATGAAAACTGGGACCCCGAGGGGCGCACGGCAAACGGCGGCACGTTCCGCCTGGTTGACCCGGAAACCGGCGATGTCGTGACCGAGCCGGGCGCAATGGGCGAAATGCAGTTGCGCGGCCCCGCCTTGATGCCGGGGTATTACGTGCAGGGGCGCATCGACCGGGGCAAATTCCTGCCCGGCGGGTATTTCCCAAGCGGCGATCTATTCCAGATTTCCGACTGCGGGACGTTGATCCGGTTTCATTCCCGGTCCCGCGAACTGATCGTGCGGGGCGGCATGAAGATCTCGCCGGTCGAGCTGGACAACACCCTGTCCTCGATCCCCGGCGTTCGCGAGGTTGGCGTGGCGGCCTATTCCGACCCGAGGATGGGCGAAAAGGTCTGTGCCTTCGTCGTCTTGGAGCCGGGCCATGACCTTGCACTGGCGGATGTGACGGCGTTTTGCGACCGGGCTGGCGTCGCCAAGTTCAAATGGCCCGAGCGTCTTGAGATTCTCGACGCCCTACCCCGCACAGCCCTATCGAAACTTGACCGCAAGGCGCTTGCAAATCGCCTTGCTTCTGAAGGAGTAACGGAATGACGGACCCCGTGTATGTGCTGGGCGGTGCCCAGACCGATTTCGCACGCAACTGGGCGCGCGAAGGGTTGGATATCAATGACATGATGTCCGAGGTTCTGATGCAAGGTTTGGAAGACGCCGGGCTGGACCCACGTGATCTGCAGTCGGTGCACGTCGGCAACTTCACCGCCGAGCTTTTTTGCAACCAAGGGCAGCTTGGCGGCATGGTCGCCCAGATGCATCCCGACCTCTCCGGTGTGCCCACGCAACGACACGAAGCCGCCTGTGCCTCGGGCTCGATGGCCGTGCTTTCGGCGGCCGCCGAGATCGAAGCGGGGCGATACGATCTCGTGGCTGTGCTTGGCGTTGAATACATGCGCAACGTGCCCGGACAACGGGCCGCCGAATACCTTGGGGCTGCCGCTTGGTCCGGACGTGAATGGGACGATGCCACATATGTCTGGCCTGCCGCGTTCTCGGACCTCATCGACGCCTATTCGGAAAAGTATGGCGAGATCAAATACGACCACCTTGGCGAAATCGCCCGGATCAACTACGCCAACGGCAAGCGCAATCCGAATTCCCAGACCCGGAAATGGGAGTTCAACGAGCGCAGTTTCATCGAAGACGACGAAACCAATCCCGTGATCGAAGGGCGCGTGCGTCGGAACGATTGCGGACAGGTGAGTGATGGTGCCGCCGTGGTTTTCCTCGCCTCGCGGAAAGCGGCCGAGGCTTATGCCAAAGCGCGCGGCATCGCGTCCAACAAGCTTGCCCGGATCGACGGGTGGGGGCACCGCACCGCACCGATGATGCTGTCGGCCAAGCTGGACGAGAGCCGCAATGATCGGTTCGTCCTGCCGCAGGTGAACAAGGCCATTCGCGAAAGCTTTGACCGGGCGGGCATCTCGGATGCCTTCCAGCTCGACGCGATCGAAACGCACGATTGCTTCGCCATGACGGAATACGCCGCGATCGACAGCTATGAAATTACCGCGCCGGGCGAAAGCTGGAAGGCGGTCGAAGCCGGTGTCATCGCGGCGGATGGCAAGCTGCCCATCAACCCCTCTGGCGGGCTGATCGGGCTGGGTCATCCGGTCGGCGCGACCGGCGTGCGGATGATGCTTGACGGATACCGGCAAGTGACGGGGAACGCGGGCGACTACCAGGTCGAAGGTGCCCGCCGCGTCGGTCTTTTGAATATCGGTGGTTCAACGACGACCATCGCAAGCTTTGTGGTCGGTCAGGGGTAAGTCCCGGCGGCAGGCCACAAGACAACTTTAAGGGAGGAAGAAATGATCACTACCAAAACCATCACCGGCATTGCCGCCGGTCTCGCCCTTGGCCTGAGCGCCTCGGTCGCATCTGCAAAGGATCTTGCCTTCGCCGTGTTCGTCCCGGCAGCCTCACCGACCATCCAGAAGGTTTATCAGCCTTGGGTGGATTGGTTCAACGAAGAGGCGGCGGGCGAAGACGTCCAGATCAAGCTGTTTCCGGGCGGCACGCTGGGACGTAATCCCCTGACGCAGGCCCAGATGGTCGCAGACGGCGTTGCCGATCTTGCGCTGACGGTGCCCGCCTATACGCCGGGGGTTTATCCCGACTTCGACATGTTCGAATTGCCCGGGTTTGCCCGGAACACCTCCGAAGGGTCGCGCGCCGCGCTGGAACTCCATCAGGAAGGCTACCTGACGGGATACGAAGACTACTACGTCGTCGCGATCTATACCTCGGGCGCCTACATGATCCACACTGCGGACCCGGTCGGCTCGGTTGCCGAGCTGTCGGGCAAGAAGCTGCGCGTTGCGGGCCAGATCCAGACGGCGGTGGCCGAGGCGCTCGACGCGGTGCCGCAAAACATGGGCGCGGGTGAGATGGCCGAGAACATCGACCGCGGTCTTATTGACGGCGCGATGACGGATGCCTCGGTCGCCAAGACGTTCCGGGTGTCCGATGTCGCGACCCACCATTTCGATACCAGCCTTGGGGTTCTGGCCTTTGCCATCGTGATGAACAAGGACAGCTACGAAGGCCTGTCCGACAAGGCAAAAGAGCTTCTCGGGCAAAGCGGTCAGTTCATCGTGGATCGCCAGATCGAGACCTATGGGCCAGCGGTGGAAGCGAACAAGGAAAGCTGGGCCGAAGATGACGCGCATACCTTCGTCACACCCACCGAGGCCGACGAGGCCCTGATCGCCGAAAAGGTGCGGCCGGTCATCGACATGGTGTCCGAGGCCGCGTCACCCGGTCTGCTCGACGCCTACAAAGCCAAGTTGGAAGACATCCGTAACCGGTAATGTCGACCGGGCCGGTTCGCAACGAACCGGCCCGACTTTTCCCAAGGGAGGTGGTCTTGCGCACGTTTGAACGATATTTTCTTGCGGTTTCCCGGGTCGCGGCAACGCTTGGGGTGCTGTTTCTGCTTCTCGTTGCGACGCTTTCGGTTGCCGACATTCTCGTGCGTGAAATATCGGGGCGCCCCATTCGCGGCGTTCATGACATCGCCGAGATGCTCACCATCATCATCATTGCCTCCTCCTTCCCCGCCGGCTTGATGGAACGGCGTCAGATCAAGGTCACGATCCTTGGGGCATTTCTTCCTGCGACGGGCAACAGGGTGCTCGAGGTGTTCGGGGCCTTCATGACCGCGCTGATGTTTCTTGCGATTGCCTATTACATCACGCTGCACGCCCAAAGGGTGACCGACCGGGAAGAGTTCACGATGGTTCTGAACCTTCCCATCGCGCCATGGTGGTGGATCGCCACCGCCTGTTTCTGGATCTGCGTGCCTGCGCAGTTCTTTGTCACGATCAGCGAAATTTTCGGCGGTCCCGACACAACCCGTTCAACCGAAAGCGAGGCCTGACATGGACCCGATCACGATGGGCCTGATTGGTATGGGTCTTATGTTCGTCCTGATTGTCCTGCATGTGCCGATCGGTGCGGCCATGGGGATCGCGGGGGTTGCCACCTTCGGGATGATCCGGGGCGATCTTGGCCCCGCGATGACGCTGTTTGGTACTGAGACCATCTCGAAAGTGTCCAGCACCGAGCTTGCCGTCATTCCCTTGTTCCTGTTGATGGGGAGTTTCGCCACGGTCGGGGGCCTGAGCGCGGACCTCTACCGCATCGCGCATGCGTTGATCGGACATATCCGGGGCGGATTGGCGGTCGCGACCATCGGCGGCTGCGCGGGGTTCGGCGCGATCTGCGGGTCGTCCATCGCGACCGCGACGACGATGACGCGCATTGCGCTGCCCGAAATGCTGAGCCGCAATTATTCTGAGCGGTTGGCCACCGGATCCATCGCGGCGGGTGGCACGCTGGGCATGTTGATCCCGCCGTCGATCATCCTCGTGCTCTACGGTGTTCTGACCGAGCAATTCGTGAAGACCCTGTTCGTCGCGGCGCTTCTGCCCGGCCTCCTGGCCGTGGCGCTCCATGTTCTGACGATCATGTTTCTCGTATGGCGCCGGCCCGATCTGGCGGCCGGTGCGGACCGTCAGCCTTTTGGCGAAATCCTGCGCGCCTTGCGCGGTGGTTGGACCGCCATCGCGCTCATGGTCATCGTGACCGGCGGGATTTACGCGGGGGTTTTCTCGGTCAACGAATCCGCCGCTGTCGGGGCCTTCTTCGCCTTCCTGATCGCCTTGCTGCGCGGTCGTTTGACCATGCCGCTGTTCTGGCAAGCGTTGCAGGAGACCGCCGCGACAACCTCGATGATCTACCTGATGACCATCGGTGCGTCGATCTTCACCTATGCGGTCACTATTTCCGGGTTGCCGGAAGCCTTGGTCAGCGCCATCCGTGACACCGGGCTGCCGGGTATCTGGATCGTCATCATGCTGATGGTGATGTATCTGATCCTCGGGTCGATCTTCGAGACCATCTCGTCGATGGTGATCACCATTCCCTTCGTCTTTCCGCTCATCCTGAGCTACGGCTACGATCCGATCTGGTGGGGTATCTTGACCGTCATGGTGATCGAGATCGGGATGATCACACCCCCGATCGGGATGAATGTCTTTGTCATGAAAGCGATGCTTCCAAAGACCAAACTGTCCACGATCTATGCAGGCGTCGGACCGTTCATCGCAGCCGACATCCTGCGCTTGGCCCTGCTGATCGCGTTCCCGGCGGTGTCGCTCTACCTCGTGCAACTCTTCAACCTTCCACAATAGGTGAAAACATGGCGATCACTTGGGTTCTCGAGGCGCAGGTGCCGGCGTCCAAACAGACCGCATTGCGCGCGCTCATGGTCGAGATGACAGAGGAAACGCTTGCGCGCGAGCCGGGGTGTCTGGTCTATGACTGGTATCTCGGTCCCGACGGCGAAACCTGCCATATCATCGAATCCTATGAAGATGAGGCCGCGCTTCTGACCCATGTCGAGGGGTTCAACACCCGGTTTGCGAAACGGTTCTTCAGCTTGGTCAAACCCCGGGGCCTGACGGTCTACGGCGCGCTGTCCGACGCTGGCAAAAAGGCGCTTGCGCCGTTGAACCCGGTGTTTTTCCAGCCGTTGGAAGGACCAAAGGCGTGAGAGCGCCGCTATAGGTTGGATTGGGGGCCTGTGGTGACCTGCCACGGGGCCCTTCGCCAATCGCGAAACAGCCCTGCCCTAGCAAGACATCGGCCCCGGGGGTTCGCCCGCTACCCTGTCGGTGGCGCGCTGGTCAATGCCCGGGCGATCCGGTTCAATTCGCCACGCCGATGCGCGCCGGTGCGGTTGAGCACGGCTTCGCAATGGCGTCGGGCCGTGTTCAAGCTGATCCCCAATCGTGCGGCGGCATCCTTGGTTGACAGACCGTCCAACAGGCACTGCGCAATGTCTTCCTGTCGCTTCGTCAGCCCGTAGTGCTCGGCCAGCCTAGTGGCCAGCGTCGCGGCATCGGGTGGCGAGATGGCAAGAAAGCTGGCATCGGGCCCCGGCAAGGGCAGGGTCAGAAAGGCCCCCGCAGCGCGTTCGGACCCCTTTGCGCCGTCCCGGACGCGCACATCCATATCGCTCTCCGCAATGGCGCGCTGAAGCCGTTCGTAATTGCGCGCCTGCCGATCCAGAGCCTCGAAGGCATGCGCAAAAGCAGGCAGGAGCAGGTTCAGAACGATCTCCGCCTTGCCCCCGATCAGGGCGGGCGCGTCCGCGTTCTCGTAGCCCATCGCGAACACCGCTTCGCCCACGGCGAGACGCTTCGTTATGCCGATGACATGGTTCATGCCGGCGGGGCGGAAAGCTTCGCGGTGAAAGGCGGATTTCTCGATCATGGCGCGGCCCAGAAAGGCGCTTTCGTGGTAGACGCCGCTGCCGATCTGTCGTCGGGTGAGGTTGACGCCATCAAGGTTCGGGTCGGTCGAGCGGATGTTGCCATCGCGGTCCACACCAGAGAACGTCTTTAGGAAATACGCTTCGATCTGGGGGCCCGCGTTCCACGTGGTCAACACGGGCGCACCCTCGTTCAGCCATGCCGCCATGGCGGCATCGGCCTCAACCATCTCTGCCACATCCGCGAGAATGCCATCGACGGTGTCCGGCACCGTCTCGAAATCCAAGAGCCGGTCCTGAATATCGGAAAGCCGCAGGGCGCATGGCAGGGTAATGTCCATGCCCCTGCCGTATCATGTTCGGAAAATAGGGCAAATGCCCCATGTATGTGTGAATTCAAGCTGGCACCGTGGCGCCTCGAAACATGGGGAGACACGCGTGGTTGCACATCGTTTGATATCGGGATTGGTCAGCCTTTGCGCGCTGACCGGCAGTGCCATGGCACAGGACGAGAGCGGGACGATGATCGTTCTCGATGGGTCGGGCAGCATGTGGGGGCAGATCGGCGGCACCCCGAAAATCGAGATTGCGCGGGATGCGATCGGGCGGATGCTGGCGGACTGGCCAGAAAACAGCACCCTCGGCCTGATGGCCTACGGGCACCGGCGCGAGGGCGACTGCGACGATATCGAAACGCTGATCAACCCCGGCCCGCTGGATCGCAACGCCGTGGACGGGGCGCTCGACGCGGTCACCCCGCGTGGCAAGACACCCGTGGGCGCCTCGGTGCGTGCCGCCGCCGAAACGGTGGGGCAGAACGGCTCGGTCGTCGTCGTGACGGACGGGCTTGAAAACTGCGGCGCGGATCTTTGTGCCTTGGGCGACGAGCTTGCCGCTTCGAACGCGGGCTTTACCGCGCATCTTATCGGCTTCGATGTCGATGACACGGATGGTCAGCTTTCCTGCCTTGCCGAGGCGACGGGCGGGCGCTACATGCCCGCCTCTGACGCAGCCTCGCTCACCGGGGCGCTGCAAACGGTCAGCACGCCTGAGCCCGCGCCGGAGCCGACCGGTCCGCTCTTCGTCGATAACTTCGATCGCACCGCGCTTGGCCCGGATTGGCAGGTTATCAACCCGGATCCGTCCGGCTTCATCGTCGATGACGGTGTCTTGGTCACGATGACGGTTCAGCCCGGCTACATGGGCGAGCGCGACGATCAACCCAACGTCTTTCGCTGGACCGGCGCCGAATTTCCCGAAGGCGATTGGGATCTGAGCGCCGATTTCACCGCCCGGATGGGCGAGGTGCAGACGCTGGGCGGGCGACGCGCCATCGTTCAGGTCGGGCGCCATGCCGATGTCGACAACACGATCTCGGCCTATGTCTACCGACAGGGCAACTCCAACGACGATCTGTGGCTACGGCTGCGGGCCATGTCCGGCGGCACGGAAACCCGCGCCGAGGTTGAGATTGCCGGGGATACGCGGGGCTACGACCTTGCCCAGATCCTGCGGGATTTCGAAGAAAAGGGCGCGCGGCTCACCATCTCGAAGCGCGGTCGCGACTATGTCGGTCGGCTGTCAATGAACGGCTGGACCATGCAGGAGGGCGGCCCGGAGGTGATCGAGACAGACCCGATCCAGGTCCTGCGCACAACCGGGGCACCCGCGCTCTTTGCCGGAACGCTGGGGTCAGAACAGACCGTCGCCGAATTCGACCGGATCGAGATCATGGAGGTGAAATGATGAAATGGTGGGCTGTCTGCAAGGTCTTCGCATCGGCCAGTGTCATCTGCCTTGGCACGAATGTCGGTGTCTTGGCGCAACCCTGCGGCACGGGGGCTGAAGACGACGCGGGCCCCCTCTACCCCCTGCCGACAGATGGCAAATGGGGGTTCGTCGGGCGCGATGGCGAATGGCGTCTTGCCCCTGAATGGCGACAGGTCAGACCCTTCTCGGAAGGATTTGCCGCCGTTGAAACCGACGCGGGCTGGGGGCTGATCGACCGAAACGGCAGCTATGTCGTGGACCCCGGCGCAACGGACCCGGACCGTGTCGTCATCGCCGGGGAAGCCTTCGCGCTGTCGCCCTTCAAACCGATGTCACAGGGATGCAGCGCCTTCACTCCGTCTGATGGGTCGCCGCACTACATCACCGCCGCTGGCGAAACTTGGACCCCGCCCGCCTTCGCGGAGCGCGAGATACAGGATATCGGCAGCTTCTCGGACGGGCTTGCCTGGGTGCGCACGGGCGACGACAGCGTCGGGTGGATCGACACCGAAGGGCAGATGGTCATCGACCCGGACTTCATGGACGGTGGGGACTTTGTCGATGGTCTTGCCCCCGCCGCCATCAACACCGAAAACCGGGGCTATATCGACCGGTCGGGACAATTGGTGTTCCCGCGTAAATTCGTCCTGCGGGAAGCGGGGCGCATGTCCCAAGGACTTGCCCCGGTGCGGCTTGGGCCTGACGCGGGCTACATGGATAGCGACGGCTGGGTTTTCCGCGACGTATCACTACCCGGGGGGGACACGCGCGAAATTGATGCCGTCTCACCCTTCGCGAACGGGCGGGCCGCCGTGCGCTCAAACCGGGTCTCGTCCGCCCCGATCTGGATCGATCCCGAGGGCGCAGTTGCCTTCGACCCCGAGGCAGGATCACGCTTGGCGATTTGCAGCAACTCGCGCTTGCCCGCCTTTACAAACGGGCTTTTGCCGCTCGTCGTGGGGGATGGCATCAACATCTGCGGCAATCCCCCCGACATAAGATACGAGGGCCCGGGTGACCCACGCTCCGGCCCCAACCGGATGCTCTGGCACCTGCCTTGGGAGCGTGACAAGCTCGTCTGGCTCGACAGGGATGGTGCCAAGGTCATTGACGCGACCGCCTGCCGCCGCGCGCCGGGCGTGGCCGCCCTGCCGTCAGAAACCGAAGAGGGCGATCTTGCGCCGGGGGCTTACCGTATGGCGCTGTCGGGCCGGGTCGAAGGCGATGTTTCAGCCCGGCGCGCCGATGCGCCCTGCAACCGCTCGGAGTTCGAGATGGACGGGAACCAGGCCACCAATGCCGAGGGGCCATGGAGCCTTTCGCTCACCGGGGCGGCGACTTGGCAGGGGGACACCGTGGACCTGTCGCTTAGCCTTGGTCTGCCCGAGGGGATCGGCACCGGCACGCATGAGATTGGCGCGACCGAAAACGATGAAAGTCCCTCGGCCTACCTGTGGATGAGCGTCCGCGATGCGGGCCCGAACGCGCCGCGCCCGGCCACCTATACCTCCGAAGGAGGTGGCAGCCTGACACTGACCCGGCGGGATCAATCCGCGATCACCGGCAGTGTCGAGATCACGTTCGTATCGCGGGACGACCCCGCCGACGAGATCACGCTGTCGGCCATGTTCAACGAAGTTCCCTACACCGCCGGTCCCGAGGTCACACTGGTCGAAACGACCGGCGCGGTGACCGAGCTGGACCAATCTATGCCCGACGATCCTCTCATCAACTTCTTCACCCCGGCAAAAGCCGTTGAGACCGATGATGGGCTGGTTCTGTCTCTGGGCAAGTTCGGACCCAAGCTACAACTGAGCTTTCCCACCGGATACAGCGGGGCCTTCACCGCCGGGGCGGATGCGCCGGTATCCATCACCTTCGCCGATGCGCCGGTCAGCGCCGAAGGCAGTCTTGAACGGTCCGAAGACGGTCGCCTGAGCGGCGAGGTCACCGCGAAGCTGGGTGCGCAGGATCAGGTCGACGGTGAGGGCAGCGTGACGTTGCGCTTTGCGAGCGTCCCGGTGGAGCGCGGCGAATGATCCGTGTCGCGCTCGTCACCCTGACCCTTCCCGCCGCTGCCCCGGCGCAGGACATCGACAGCGTCTACACCCGCTACGATTGGGAAACCGATTGCCGGATGGTGGAGAGAGACCGACCCGCCGACGAGGCAGCGATGGGCTTTCAGCTCGTCTGCCCGGGGCCAAATGACATGTCCCTGATGTTGACCGAGGGCGATGCGCGCATGTCGATGGATTACGGCGCCACGCAGACCTTCGGCCCGTGGGAAAGTTTCAGATCGTTCAGCACCGTGCACGAGACGGTTGAGTGGCGGCGTCAAAGGCTGAACGGCGATATGCAGCCCTTTGCCACCATTCACCGCTGGAGCGTCGGGCCAAGCACCGATGACCGCGAAATGCTGGTGATCAGCACCCTGGCCCATACCCCCGGCACGGAAAGCTGCATGGTGGCCGTCATCGACACCACCAAGACGCCGGATGCCAACATGCTCGCGCGCGCCGTGGCTGATCGGTATGCCCCCGGTTTCGTCTGCGGCAACGCGCGGGTGCGTGCCTTTGGCTATGTCGGGCTCAAGACGCCGATGCCGCACCGCGCCACCCCGCATCCAGACACACTTTCAGGAGACCAACCATGATCCGCCCCTTTGCCACCGCCACGCTGATCGTCCTCGCGACCACCACGCCCAGCCATGCCGATGGCCGGGTCAGCTTTGTTGCAGACGCGGGCGAGGCTGGCCGGATGACAATGACGGAACGCTGGACCGATAGCGCGATGCGCACCGATATCGACGGGATGGACGCCTATATGATCATGCGCAATGCCACGGTGTATTCCATCATCTCGATGTCCGGGCAGATCACCGTCATGGACCTTGGCCAGATCCCGGAGATGCCCGGCGCGGGCGCGGGTCAAACGCCACCTCAGCAGCAGACGGGTGTTGTCTTTCCCGACACGATCGAAAGCGTGGAAGAGCTGGACGAGACCCGTGAAATCGCCGGGATCGAAGGTGACGTCTACGAGATCGAGTGGGTCGGGAACGATGGTCAAACCCAGACCGATGCCGCCGTTATGACCGACGCGCCGCGCCTTTTGGAGCACCAGACCCTCAAGATGCGGTTTATCGAGGCCATCACGGGCGAGGCGCCCAATTCGCTCCTCGTCGACCTTGACGCACGCGGCCTTGCCGCCCTGTCTTTCGGGGATCGCTTCAGGGTCACGGCGGTGGGCGGTGACCCCGGGCCCGCCGGGGATTTCAGGCTGCCTGCCGCGCCAATGGACCTAGACAACATGATGAACCCTGGCCTTCAATGAAGTGGCGGGGGCCAAGCCGCGCGCAACCGGTGGCCCGCGCCGGCGCACTTCTGGCGGCGCTGTGTCTGGCTGCGATGCCCCTGCGCGCGCAGGACAGATGCGACCTCGAGACGCCGCCGCCCGTGCCGCTCTGCTCGGTCGCGGCCATGATCGACGCGATCAATCCGACACAGACCTATGACCTCTTCGGCAACTTGAACCCGGACGCATTTGCCGGCGGGGCCAATGCCGACCTGATGCCGGGACAGGCCAGCCTGTCGATCTCGGGCGGGATCAGCGCGGGGGGCGCGGCCTGTGCGCGCCACCTCGCGGCAAAACGCATCGGCGGCACCGAGGGCGTGCCGGGGCTGGATCAGGGGACAGTCGATCTGATCGAGGATATGTCGGGCGAATCCCTCGACCTCCCCACCGCCAGCGGCGGCACCCGGCGCGCGGTGTTCGAGGTGTTCAGCCCGAACCTGTTTTCGTTTCAGGGCGGCAACCTTGGCCGCCCGCTTGGCTACCTGCATGGCGGTGCCGGGGGCTGGCCCCGAAACAGCGGCGCGCATCTGGTCATCGCGCTGACCGATGCCGGGCCGGGCGACCTGCGCGCCGGGGAAAGCTACGCCGCCCGCGCGGTGGGGGTTGGCGCAGAAGGCGACCCGGCGACCATCTTCACCTCCTGGACCGGTGAACTTCGCCCGCGCCCCTATCTTCCGCCAAAGACCGAACAACAGCGCCGCGAGCAGGAATTCGAGAAACGCACCTGTCGCGCCCTGAAACAGGCAGCGCGTAAAACGATGGAATTTTCCGGAATCCCGCTCGACGCAACAGCCGGGCGTCAGGTCAGGGCCACGAATTGCGACGTTGACGGGGTGGGTCAGGCCGGGACCCGCAAACAAGTCTCGGGCGGCGAGATGTCCGGCTTGGTGCATATCGAGCAGATCACCGACACCAAGGTGATCGGGCGCTTCGATCTGTCCGGCACCGCGCCCGTGGAACTCCAGCGCCGAACGTGGGATGCACGTTCCCCGGGCCGCGTCGATGTAGATCGCGAGACGGGGGACAAGCCGCTCAGGCTCACAGGGCGCTTTGCCGCGCCCAACATGCGCACGATGGGCTATTCAATGGCCCTTCTGGAAATCGCGCAGGCCCCCACGGATGGCACAGCACCGACCGCCGAGCTGCGCCTTGTCTCGCACCGCCCCGCCCGGGACGCGCAGAACCTGCCATGGGAGACCCCCGGTATTCGCCTTGAATTCAATCGCCCGCTCGATCCGGCTTCGGTCACGCCGAGGGCCGTGCAGGTTGAAACCGGCTTTGCCGATGGCGCGGGCGGCGTGGACATGCGCCGGGTCGCGACCCGCCCCCGCCTGTCCGGCGTCGACACGGTCGTGGTGACCCCGCAGGAAGCGCTTCGCGACGGGGTCCGATACCGCGTGACGGTGCGTGCGGGCGCCTCGGGGATACGCGGCGCGGACGGGGAACAGATGGCGGTCGATCAGGTCTGGGGGTTCGACACCATGGTCGATCTCGATGATACAGAGCCGATGCAAGACGGCCTTGCAGACCATCTTGTGCAGGCGGAGGGGATCGAAAGCGATACGATACAGGTGATCACCGACACGCCATTGGTGCGCGGCAAACCGACGGTGATCCGGACCTACCCGAAATGGCGCCCCGATCCGGAGATCGCGCCCGGATGGCGGGTTCAATCCTTCCCGGCCCACCTGCGCGTGCGCCCCGGCGACGCGTTGAACGCACCATTGCTTGCCCCCGAGAAACGGAACGTGACGGTCCGGCGACCCGATATCTTTTCGCCCGAGGAGCGGCGCATGGCGGACAACAGCATCAATTTCTTCGGCTGGACGCCCGAGTATGAAGAGGTGAACACCCTGCGCACCGAGGTCGAGCCGGTCCGGGCTTGCGATGGCCCCCCGCGCATCTTTTCAGGCTATGAGAATATCCGCTGGGATCCGCTCGAACGTGATCTGAACATCGGCTACGTCTTTGCCCGGGTCGGCCCGTGGTACGATATTCTGCCGCAAGACGTGCTCAACGAGGCGGCGCTGACCGCCGAACGCTCTGAAGATTACATCGAACAGCTTTTTCCCGTGCAGTCGGTTGAGATCACCGAGGGGCCGACGCCGCCACCCGACCCCGATCTCAACGGCAAGCTCGTCTCGGAGATCGAGAAGATCTATCAGTACGAGATGCTGGCCGAGACCTTTTCCGACGACACCATGGAGACGCTCCGGGCCTTTAACGATTTTCTCGCGTCCCCACCTGCCCTGACAGAGAAACTTCGCAAACGCGGTGACGTGCGCTCGGAGCTCATGAATGTCGTGCAGGATCACCTTATCGCGAACAACAGCTATGACCGCTTCGATCTTGTCGTGATCTTCATGCCCTACGAGTGGATCAAGCTTGTCGGTGTCGCGGCGATCCCGATCATCGATCAGGCCGACAATCCGACGAAGGCGGCGGCGCAACCCTTCATCGGTATGAGCCTGACAAAGGCGCTCACAGGGGTTGAACGCACCGCCAACAACGGCGCCATCGCGCACGAGGTGGCGCATACCTTTGGGCTCGATCACAAGCCGGGCGTGCCCAACGACAGCTCGACGAGCGCCGTGTCGGACCTTCACGAAGGGACACGGTGGAAAGGGATCGAAGGGATGCGGATCGCACCGGACGGGCAATCCGGCAAGAACAAATCCTACGAAGACGGCAACGCCGAAACCGAAGAAGAGCTTTTGCCCCTGATGTTCCCGCGCGCGCAGCCAAAAGGACACCAGTTCATCACCCGGGACCACTATCTTCTGCTTTTGAGAAACCTGAAGAAAGACTTCGTCGCCCTGTCGCCGTAGAGCAAGGGATCGCGAATCCTCCACTTGGAAAGCTACGGCTCAAAGGCTGCCGCTTGCCGTTGCCCTGCGGGCAGCAAACATCGGCGCAGACCGGGATTGACTCTCCGACCTTCATGAATATGACTTTCGTGGAAGTAAATCATACGCTGTCC
>JAABTN010000034.1 GCA_011389895.1 Maritimibacter sp.
CGGCTCCGGCGTCGTCTCGAAAATCGTCGCCTGAACACCCTCCGGGTTCGACGAGGGCCCCCGGATGAGCCGGGGGTGTAGGAATTGAAATGACAAGGGCCGTCCCCAAGGGGCGGCCCTTTTCGGTCACGTATTATGGGCGATGGCCCGGCGCGTTGCCCCGCTGGACATGGGCGAGCATTCCGGCGACCGTGGGCGGGTAATCGATGGAGGAGAAGATGGAGCAGAGCTGAACCCACCCTTTCTTGACCACAAGACATGGAGTTCAGCATGGCTGCCCTATTTCTCGACGTGGATGCACGTCACCCCATCACCCTGCCTGATGGCACCTCCTACACCAACACCGTCTGGTTGAAGGCCGTGATCGATCATCCGAATATCGAGGTCGGTGCATGGAGCTATTACAACGATTTCGACCCGGTCACGGATTACGCAGCCCGGATCGCGCCCTACCTGCACCCCGGTGCGCCCGAGCGTCTGAGGATCGGGAAATTCTGCCAATTCGCGCATGGCACCCGGTTCATCACATCCTCGGCGGACCACCCGAAACGCTGGTTCACCACCTTCCCCTTCGCCGTGTTCGATTATGACCTGATGGCGCATTTTGCCGAAGCATTCTCGCAGGGGCGCGATACGGTGGTCGGGCATGATGTCTGGACCGGCGATGGTGCCCGGATCATGCCGGGGGTGACGATCGGGAACGGGGTGATTATCGGCTCTGGCGCGGTCGTCACGCGCGACGTGCCGTCGTGGTCCGTTGTTGCGGGCAACCCGGGGCGGGTGGTCCGGCGGCGGTTTCCCGATGCGGTCTGTGCGCGGCTGGATCGCCTTGCGTGGTGGAACCGCGCGCCGGAGGATATCCGGTCCTTGGTTCCGCTTCTCGCCTCGGCGGATGTGCCGGCGCTCGACGCCGCCTTGGCCGAACGTGGGTTGTGACGGCGCGCGTCTAAGGCGCCACTTGCATCTGCCACGCGGTGCGCACCCCGGGCGAATGCTCGACCGCCTCCAAAAGCGCGACGAGGCGGTCTTCGGCCCCGAAGCGGGCGAAAACCTCGCGCGCGGCCAGAAGGTCGCCCATCAGCTCGGCGTCATCGAGCGCGACAAGGCGCGCGGCTTCGATGGCGGCGGGCTCTGGCGTGGTGACACAGCCAAAGACCACGCTGTCATCGGTGGCATGACCGATGGGCACCAGCACATCCGACAGCCGCTGCATCTGCGCGGTGACCCAAGGTTCCCGCCAATGCAGGAATCCCCGTTGCACCACCACCGATCCCGGTCGAAGCGCCGGGTAGAACACCCGCGCGATGGTATCGGTCACCTCGGTCGACTTGGTCGCATCCACGATCAGGACCTCGATCGCGTCACTTGGGTCCCAGCGCGCATCGGCCAGATCGCCGGGATGCAGCGTCATGTTGTCCTGCCATGGCTCCAGCAACCGCTCGACCAGCGCGCGGGTCTCAACCCCTTCAAACGGGGCGATCCCGGCGCTGTAGAGAAACTGCGCCTTGTGCGCGTCGGACACGGCGAAACGATCGAAGGCGTGACAGGCGAGCTGTCGACCGTGCGCCCGCGCACCTTCGGCGATCCGTGCGACTGGCCCGCCGACGAAAGACCCGAGGTCCACGACCGCGCCCCAGCCGGTAGCCCAAGTCGCCCCGAGCCAATGACACAACAGCTCTTCCTCGAAGCTCATCATTGTCGGCACACCCGCCGCCGCGCCCAATCGGCCCGGCCCGCCGGCAAGCCATGGGCTGTCTTCGAAAATGCTGAAATCGCGCGTCGCCATGAGGTGCAGGTAGCACGCGCGCACCCCCCGGGGAAGCACACGAATCGCACTTGAAACCGACCCGCCTTTGTCGTATCCCCGGCGCCGGTCCTAGGGGTATAGCTCAGCTGGTAGAGCGACGGTCTCCAAAACCGTAGGTCGCGGGTTCGAACCCTGCTGCCCCTGCCAGGACGATCCAGCCGGTGATGTGACGAACACTCCCTCAGAAAAGGGGGTTAACCACCATTGGATTTGCAACAATACCGCGCAATTTTCCCCCCTTCGCCGCAATCGTGCCTGATTTCCCCTGTTCCCTGACCTTACGTCAAAGCTGCAACGGGGACGGTCATGCGTTTTTTTCTTCTTCTTCTGTCACTGCCTTGGTGGGTGTCTCTTCCGGTTGCGGGCGGGGCGCTTTACCTGGGGCATGAAGCTTATCTCGGCGTGATCGAGACCAAGACCGTGCAAGAGGAGGCCTTGCGCGCCGGGCCGCCCGCGCCGGTGGATCTGTCGAACTTCGACCGTGCCGCCGATGTCGGGCCCGCGCAGGAGGTCAACGTGATCGGTTGGATCGACTCCGCGCACAACCACCGGCTGGTTGAGCGGGTCAATGGCGCGATCACGTCGGAGAAGTATCTCTACATGCTCTTTGGCAAGGGCGACGGGACAGCTTCGGGTGAGGTGCGCGCCGCAGTCGTTCTGTCGAAAGCGGAAAAGGACTATTTCATCAGCCATCTCGATGATTTCGTCATCGGACGGCATGGTGATAATTTTCTGTTCAACTTCAACGGTGCCGTCGGCGCGCCCGACGGCATGTCGTCGCTCGTGAACAACGTGATCGCGGGGCAGGGGCTGACCATGGCGGGCGATTTCTTCTACCTGGATCCGTTCCTCACCGGGCGCGAGGTCGCCTTTGCCAGCGCTGAACAGCCGCTTCAGCCGGGGGGAGAGGTCTGGCTCGGTGCCATCGCGCTTCTGCTCATCTTCGCTGCCAACCGGGTGCTTGGCCGCTCCGCAAAATCAAAAGCGGTGGCTTGGCTGACCACGATGATAGGTGCTCAGGCGGGCAAACCGGCGAACGCGAACGCTGTTGCAGCCCAGAACTCCGAGGCGACGCTGTCCTGCAACATCGCGCCCGACAGCCC
Organism: Maritimibacter sp.; assembly: GCA_011389895.1. Classification (GTDB taxonomy): domain Bacteria; phylum Pseudomonadota; class Alphaproteobacteria; order Rhodobacterales; family Rhodobacteraceae; genus Maritimibacter. Next base: position 2,911 of record JAABTN010000034.1, read on the forward strand.
GCTTGGACGGATCGCACTGAAATGCGCGGACCCCGCGTGCAGGGAAAGGGCGCGCAAACGGCGTGTCGTGGCCCGCCGCGTTGTCTCGAAAGCAAAGCACAAATCGTCGCGCTGGATCTTTGCCGGGGCAACCGGCTGCGCGCTTCCGCTGGTCATCGTGTTCGGGGGCCGGGCCGCGAACCTGCCGGTCGATCCGACCGCTGGTCTCGTCGCGGTCCCGCCGCAGGTTTCGCTTTATGTGATGCCTTTCGTGCTGTCGCTGGTGATGGGCGCCTCGGTCGCGCTTTTGGCGAAGGGCAAGGGCCGGAAACGGCGCAAGGTCAAGACATCCTCGACGGGCACCCTGTCCGTGACTGCGAAGGGCATCACGATCGACCCGCGCACCAAAATGCGCTGCGACCCGTTCAAGAAACTGTCGCATGAGGTGCGCAAGCTGATCTGACCGGGCCCGTGGCCCCGGTGGGCAGGCTGTTGCCCGCGTGGCGGTGCGCGGATCTGTTCTGGACGGGTTGAAAACCAAGCGCGCATGGCGTATCTCCCCGCTGTCCCGCGAAAGGTTCACGTTCATGGCAAAGACCAACCCGCTTCAATTCGTCCAGCAAGTGCGCTCGGAAATGTCCAAGGTCGTTTGGCCGGGGCGTCGCGAAGTGGTTCTGACCACCGCCATGGTTCTCGCGCTCGCCGCCGTGGTTGCCCTGTTCTTCTCGCTGGTCGATTGGGGGATCCGCTCTGGTCTGGCCGGTATCCTTGGGTATTTCGGCTGATTTTACCCACCAACCGGGTGAATTGCGCCGGGGCCGCTCTGAAGCCGGCCCGCTGAAAAACGCCGGCCTCCCGATGCATGGGCCCCGCTGACAGGACCTCTGGGTCGTGGGGTTTTCCTGCGGAGTGGGCCCGCGATTTCTCGCGTCGGTAGAAGGCTTGAAAATCCCTGTGCGCGCGGGTAAGTGACACGCTATTCCCCAAGGCGTGCACCGATTCGAGTTGCACGCCGGTTTTTTATCTCCGGGGCAAAAGTTGAAAACGGCGGGTCCGACCGCCGACTGGAACAGGACTGATACGATGGCGAAACGGTGGTATTCTGTGAGCGTGCTCTCGAACTTCGAGAAGAAGATCGCCGAGCAGATCAGGATCGCCGTCGAAGAGGCGGGGCTGGAAGAGCACATCGACGAAGTGCTCGTGCCCACCGAAGAGGTCATCGAGGTTCGGCGCGGCAAGAAGGTCACGACCGAGCGCCGGTTCATGCCGGGCTACGTGCTTGTTCACATGGAGATGTCGGACGAAGGCTATCATCTTGTGAACGGGATCAACCGCGTCACCGGCTTCTTGGGCCCGCAAGGCCGCCCGATGCCGATGCGCGATGCGGAAGTCGAGGCGATCCTTGGCCGGGTCGAAGAGGGGGCGGAAGCCCCGCGCACGCTCATCACCTTCGAGATCGGCGAAAAGGTCAATGTCACCGATGGCCCGTTCGAAGGGTTCGACGGGATGGTCGAGGGTGTCGACGAAGACAACCAGCGCCTCAAGGTGTCGGTCTCGATCTTTGGCCGCGCCACGCCGGTCGAATTGGAATACACGCAGGTTTCCAAACCGATGTAATCCGGCCCCGGCCCCGGTGGGCCGCGGCACCCCAAAGCTTTCGCGATGTCCCCGGACACCGGGCAAAAACGAATCCCTTGCCATCGTGGGGGCAAGGCGCTATTTGGCGCCGGTCAGGGCGACCTTAGGGTGCGCCCCGATATCCATTGTGGGAGGCGAGGCGGTCGCGACCGTTGGACCAGACCACGACGACAAAGGCGGCGAGACGCGTTTTGCCGCTGTTGAAAAAAGGAGAGGCCACATGGCCAAGAAACTTGCTGGCAAGATGAAGCTGCAGATTCCTGCAGGTCAAGCCAACCCCTCGCCACCCGTCGGCCCCGCGCTGGGTCAGCGCGGCATCAACATCATGGAATTCTGCAAGGCATTCAACGCCAAGACGCAGGAAATGGAGCCCGGTGCGCCGTGCCCCACCCTGATCCATTACTATCAGGACAAGTCCTTCACCATGGACATCAAGACGCCCCCGGCGTCTTATTACCTGAAGAAAGCTGCCAAGCTTAAATCGGGCGCAACGACCCCCGGTCGTGCGACCGCCGGAACCGTGACTCCGGCGCAGGTCAAGGAAATCGCGGAAGCGAAAATGCAGGACCTGAATGCCACCGACATCGAAGCTGCGATGCAGATCATCCTGGGCTCCGCCCGCTCCATGGGCATCGAGGTGAAGTAAGATGGCAAAGCTTGGAAAACGCACCACCGCCGCCCGCGCGGCATTCGCAGACAAGGCCAATGTCACGGTTGAAGAGGCTGTTGCGCTGGTCAAGGCCAACGCAAAGGCCAAGTTCGACGAATCCGTGGAAATCGCCATGAACCTCGGCGTCGACCCGCGTCACGCCGACCAGATGGTTCGCGGCAAGGTCGCCCTGCCCAACGGCACGGGCAAGGATGTCCGTGTTGCCGTGTTCGCCCGTGGCGACAAGGCCGAGGAAGCCAAGGCTGCCGGGGCCGAGATCGTCGGGGCCGAAGACCTGATGGAAACCGTTCAAGGCGGCACCATCGAGTTTGATCGTTGTATCGCGACGCCGGATATGATGCCGATCGTCGGGCGTCTGGGCAAAGTGCTCGGGCCGCGCAACCTGATGCCGAACCCGAAGGTCGGCACCGTGACCATGGACGTGAAAGAAGCCGTCGAAGCCGCCAAGGGCGGTGAGGTTCAGTTCAAGGCCGAGAAAGCCGGTGTGGTTCACGCCGGGATCGGCAAGGTTTCGTTCGACGACGGAAAGCTGGCCGAGAACGTGCGCGCCTTCGTGGACGCCGTGTCGAAAGCCAAGCCGACGGGTGCCAAGGGATCCTACATGAAAAAGGTCGTGATTTCCTCGACCATGGGACCGGGCATCACCATCGACGTGGACAACGCAACCGGCAACTGAGCCGGTCGCACATGAGACAACGAAAGGGCGGGGCCACGGCACCGCCCTTTTGCATTGCCCTTTCGCCATTCCGGCCCCGGACCCCTAGCTTGGGAACACCAGCGATTGATGGGTTGCGACCCCTGCAATGGTGCCTTTTCCCACCGCGTTCGAGACCGATGCCATGGGCGTCGCGAGATCGCCACAGACAAAGACACCGTCAACGGATGTCGCCTGCATCGCGTTTGCAACCACCGTGGTCCCCATCGCCGTTTCCTCCATCTCGCATCCAAGCTGTGCGGCGATGTCCGTGGCCGGCTGTATGCGGGTTGCGGTGAAGATGCCCGCATAGTCACGGGTCGTGTCGTCCGCGAGCCGAATGGTGGCGCGCCCCGAAATCTCGTGCACGGGGGCCTCCATGATGGTGACACCGCGCGCCGACAGGTCGTCTTGCGCGGCCTTGTCCAAGGGCACAATGCCTTGGGTCAGGAAATCGACCTGTCCCCATTCGCTGAGCAATTGGGCCTGATGTAGCGACTCGGGTCCGGTGCCGATCACGGCAATCGCGCCTTTGGCGCATTCGTAGCCGTGGCAATAGGGGCAGGCCGCGACGCTGTCACCCCAACGCTCGGCCAGACCGGCAATCTCGGGAAGCGTATCGCGCACCCCGGTTGCAAGGATCAGCCGCGCCGCGGTCGCCGACTTGCCATCCCCATAGGTGACGACAAAACCTTGCGCGTCTGCGCGTGCGGTGGTCGCCGCGCCGTCGGCCCATGTCAGGGTCGGGTAGGCTTCAAGATCGCGCCGCGCCGCTCTGGCCAGATCCGCCGGATCGCGCCCGTCCTGTGTGATGAAACCGTGCGACTTTGGCACGGTATCATTTCGGCGTTGGCCTGCGTCGATGACAAGCACGCGGCGATGGGCGCGCAGGAGTTGCAGGGCGGCGGCGGAGCCGGCGTAGCTACCGCCGATGATGATGACGTCATGGTCGGGCGTGTGGGTCATGGGGGTATCCTTTCGTGGGTAAACGGGTCTTGTCCGGTCGCGAGATGCGACAGGGTGACTGGGTCGTTCGGGGGTGTCCGGGTTTCGCCTTGGATTTAGCTTGGGGGTGCGCGTCGGTGCCCGAAGAAGTCTCCGTCAGGGCCTTCGAAATCGGTGAGCAGATCGGCCAGCGTGATATCGTCAAGCCGGGCCAGCAAAAGCGCCTCGGCCTCGGTCATAGCCTCGGTAAGGCGCCGGTTCACGGCGGCCTCGACAAGGCAGGTCGGGTTTTCGGTTTTGACCCCGATGGCGAAAAGGCCGCTGTCCCCCAAGACTTCGTGCAGGTGACGCAGCGATGTTTTCTCCGGGTCGCAGCAAAGCGACCAGCCGCCCCCCGGCCCCTTGACCGAACGGACCAGCCCGGCATCGCGCAAGAGCCCCATGGTCCGGCGGACCACGACCGGGTTCGTGTCCATCCAACCGGCAAGCGTGTCGGAGGTGACGGAGGTGTCCGATTGGGACATGTGAATGAGGGCGTGCAAAACCCAGGAGAGGCGGCTGTCTCGTTTCATGTAACTTTGTATATTACGTAATTATGAAAGTTACAATACCCGATTTTGGCCCGGTCAAAGTGACCCCGTCAAATTCCCTCTCTCGTGCGGGCCTTCGAGCTGCGCGAAAACTTCATCGCGGGTGCGGCGAGCCGTTCGCTTGGTCCGATCCAGGCATAGGCCAGCAGACAGGGGTCGGTGCGTCCGGTGGTGATCCGGTGCTCGGTTCCGGCGCTGTTCAGGATCAGCGAGCCGGGGGCATAGACCGCCGTCTGGTTCTCGGACCACGCGCCACAGACCGAGATATAGCTTTCCTCGATGTCGTGGTGCGAATGCTGCGGATAGGTTGTCGAGGGCGCGAACAGGACGAACCCGAGGATCAGCCGATCCGAATGGATCGGCCCCTGTGGCCCGGCGACTTCGCAATAGGCGTATTTCTTTTCCAAAGGCTTCGGCACCTTGGCATAGCCAAACTCCCACGTCAGCCGGTCCGACACCCGCTCCAACGCGGCGCTCATGCTGGACAGGGCCGCGCGACGGCCAAGGTCGAAGGCGCGGGGCAGGTGGGCTGTGACCGGCTGCACCGAGGGCGTGCGCGACAGGATGGCGGGATTGGCGTCGAGGATGATCGAGATCGCTTCGCGCACCCGTTTGCGATGGCTTCGGATCGCGGTGGAGCCGCCGTCAGAGCCATCGCGATACAGAAATTGAAACTCGCGCAGAAGGTAGATCCAACTGGGGCTATCGGCGAGATGGTCGGGGTCGCATGTCAGATCGGGGGCAGCCCCGAGATGGTAGGGGTCGGTCATGGCGAACCTCGCGCAACAGGTATTCGGGTCAGTGTTCGAGCTGGGGGTGAGCCGGGGGGCGAACCAGCATTCCTGACAGTCTCGGCAGACCCCTGCGCCCTGTCGCGCTTGGCTGCGACGCGCATTTGTCGTTTTTTCGTGCGCTCGCGTGACGAAGTGACTATAATGGTGAAAAATAGGTCAATGCCCGCCCGTTTCCTGCAAACGGGCCTTTTAGGGCTTGGAAACTTTCCGCGAAACCATTACTCACCACTTCACGTGGGCCAGCGTGCGATTCGTCGTGCGCTGTTTTGCGTTTCGTCCGAGACGGTGGGTGGTCGCAATCCCGTGGCCATAATTCCTGCCTGAGACGGGAAAGAACGAGATTTCTTCAGGCCGCCACGGCGACCCTGGAGCGGCTTGGACGGACCCGTAACGGACCCGAACATCGGGGTTCGCCCCGGTGAAACATGAGCCGGAGGGTCACCCCCTCCATACTTGGAGTGAAACTGTGGATAGAGCCCAAAAAGAGAAAGTGGTCGAGGAACTCGGCCAGATCTTCGAAAGCTCTGGCGTCGTTGTGGTTGCCCACTACGAAGGTCTCACGGTTGCTGAAATGCAGGACCTGCGCGCGCAAATGCGTGAAGTCGGTGGGTCTGTGCGTGTTGCCAAGAACAGGCTCGCCAAGATCGCTCTGGAAGGTAAGCCGGCGGCTTCGATCGCCCAATATCTGACAGGCATGACCGTTCTCGCCTATTCCGAAGACCCCGTGGCTGCGGCCAAGGTCATGGATAAGTTCGCCAAGGATAATGAGAAACTCAAAATCCTCGGTGGTTCTATGGGCGAGGAGGCACTGGACATCGCCGGTGTCGGCCGTGTCGCCAAGATGCCGTCGCGTGAAGAGCTGCTTGCTCAGATCGCGTCCATCCTTGGCGCACCCGCGTCGAGCATCGCCGGTGCCGTTGGCGCCCCTGCTTCGAACATCGCATCCATCCTTTCCACAATCGAGGAAAAGGCTGCGTAAGCAATCTGGAAACCGGCGTAGCGGAAACCCGCACATCGTTGGAACACATCTGAAAGAAACGGAAACAGTAAAATGGCTGATCTGAAGAAACTTGCTGAAGAGATCGTGGGTCTGACCCTTCTCGAAGCTCAGGAACTCAAAGAGATCCTCAAGGACGAATACGGCATCGAGCCCGCTTCCGGCGGCGCTGTCATGATGGCCGGCCCTGCTGGCGACGCCGGCGAAGCTGCTGAAGAACAGACCGAGTTTGACGTCGTTCTGAAATCGGCTGGCGGCAACAAGATTGCTGTCATTAAAGAAGTCCGCGGCATCACCGGCCTCGGCCTCAAGGAAGCCAAAGAGCTCGTCGAAGCTGGCGGCAAGATCAAGGAAGGTGTCGACAAGGCGGAAGCCGAAGACATCAAGGGCAAGCTCGAAGGCGCTGGCGCCGAAGTCGACCTGGCCTGATTGGTCCGCTTTGCCGGGGGCATACCCGGCGTGAAAATGAGGCTGGGCGCGGAGAAATCCGGGTCCAGCCGAACCTGTCTTGGCGAGGGCCATTTACGAAACGTCGATGCGGCGTCTCGGGTGACCTTCTCCAAGGTGCGGTTCAAAGGATCGGGAAGAGGCCTGTGGGAGGGCTTCTAGAATGGATCCGAACCCCCGTTTCGAGCGGCGTGCAAGCCGATGCCCCGACGGCATTGCATGTCAGTGAGAAAAGAAAGGTATCGACCTTATGGCTCAGACCTACCTCGGCCAGAAACGTCTTCGTAAATACTACGGCAAAATTCGTGAAGTTCTTGAGATGCCGAACCTCATCGAGGTTCAGAAGGCGTCCTACGACCTGTTCCTCAACTCCGGCGATCAGCCCGAGCCGATGGACGGTGAAGGGATCAAGGGCGTGTTCCAGTCGGTCTTCCCGATCTCGGATTTCAACGAAACCGCCACGCTGGAATTTGTCCGGTACGAGTTGGAGACACCGAAATTCGATGTCGAGGAATGCCAGCAGCGCGACCTGACCTATTCCGCGCCGCTCAAGGTGACCCTGCGCCTGATCGTGTTCGATGCCGATGAAGACACCGGCGCGAAGTCTGTGAAGGACATCAAGGAACAGGACGTGTTCATGGGCGACATGCCGCTCATGACCCCGAACGGCACCTTCGTGGTCAACGGCACCGAGCGTGTGATCGTCAGCCAGATGCACCGCTCGCCGGGCGTGTTCTTCGACCACGACAAGGGCAAGACGCATGCGTCGGGCAAGCTTTTGTTCACCTGCCGCATCATTCCCTACCGCGGCTCGTGGCTCGATTTCGAATTCGATCCGAAAGACATCGTTCATGCGCGCATCGACCGTCGCCGGAAGCTCCCGGTCACGACGCTGCTGTACGCTTTGGGGCTCGATCAGGAAGGCATCATGGATGCCTACTACGACACCGTCGATTACAAGCTTGAGAAGAACAAGGGCTGGGTGACCAAGTTCTTCCCCGAGCGTATTCGCGGCACCCGCCCGAACATGGACATCGTCGACGCCACCAGTGGCGAAGTGCTGTTCGAAGCAGGCAAGAAGGTGACACCGCGCGCCGTCAAGAAGCTTATCGACGAAGGCAATGTCTCGAACATCCTCGTGCCGTTCGAGAACATCGTCGGGCGCTATGTCGCGAAGGACATCATCAACGAAGAAACCGGCGCGATCTATGTCGAGGCCGGGGATGAGCTGACGCTGGAATACGACAAGGGCGGCGACCTTATCGGCGGCTCGGTGAAAGAGCTGATCGACAACGGGATCACCGATATCCCGGTGCTCGACATCGACAACGTCACCGTTGGCCCCTACATCCGTAACACGCTGGCCGTGGACAAGAACATGAACCGCGACACCGCGCTCATGGACATCTACCGCGTGATGCGTCCGGGTGAACCGCCCACCGTCGACGCCGCCTCGGCGCTGTTTGACCAGCTGTTCTTCGACAGCGAGCGTTACGATCTGTCCGCCGTGGGCCGTGTGAAAATGAACATGCGCCTCAATCTCGACGTCGAAGACACGATGCGCACCCTGCGCCCGGAAGACATCGTTGCCTGTGTGAAGGCGCTTGTCGAGTTGCGTGACGGGCGTGGCGACGTGGACGACATCGACCACCTCGGCAACCGCCGCGTGCGGTCGGTCGGCGAATTGATGGAGAACCAGTATCGCGTCGGGCTGCTCCGCATGGAGCGCGCGATCAAGGAGCGGATGTCTTCGGTCGAGATCGACACGGTGATGCCGCAAGATCTGATCAACGCGAAACCGGCGGCCGCCGCCGTGCGCGAATTCTTCGGCTCCTCGCAGTTGTCGCAGTTCATGGACCAGACCAACCCGCTGTCCGAAGTGACGCACAAGCGCCGCCTCTCGGCGCTCGGACCGGGCGGTTTGACCCGCGAACGCGCGGGCTTCGAGGTGCGCGACGTGCACCCGACCCACTATGGCCGGATGTGCCCGATTGAAACGCCGGAAGGCCCGAACATCGGCCTGATCAACTCGCTGGCCACCTTCGCCCGCGTGAACAAGTACGGCTTCATCGAAACGCCCTATCGCAAGGTCGCCAACGGGCAGGTATCGGACGAGGTCCAATACATGTCCGCGACCGAGGAAATGCGCCACACCGTGGCACAGGCGAACGCGCAGCTCGATGATGGCGGCAAGTTCGTGAACGAGATGGTCAACACCCGCCAGTCCGGCGAATACACGCTGGCCCCGTCGGAAAACGTGGACCTGATCGACGTGTCGCCGAAACAGCTGGTCTCGGTCGCCGCATCGCTCATCCCGTTTCTTGAGAACGACGACGCCAACCGCGCGCTCATGGGGTCCAACATGATGCGTCAGGCGGTGCCCCTGTTGCGGCAGGAAGCGCCGCTTGTCGGCACCGGGATCGAGGGCAAGGTCGCCATCGACTCCGGCGCGGCCATTCAGGCAACCCGCGCCGGCGTCATCGACCAGGTGGACGCGACCCGTATCGTCGTGCGCGCCACCGAAGATCTCGATCCGGGCGATCCGGGCGTCGATATCTATCGCCTGCGCAAATTCCAGCGCTCGAACCAGAACACCTGCATCAACCAGCGTCCGCTCGTGAAGGTGGGGGACACGGTGGTGAAGGGCGAAGTAATCGCCGATGGCCCGTCCACCGACATTGGTGAGCTGGCGCTTGGCAAGAACATCATCGTCGCCTTCATGCCGTGGAACGGCTACAACTACGAGGACTCGATCCTGATCTCGGAACGCATTGCGCGCGACGACGTCTTCACCTCGATCCACATCGAGGAATTCGAAGTCGCCGCCCGTGACACGAAGCTCGGGCCGGAAGAGATCACGCGTGACATCCCCAACGTCGGCGAGGAAGCGCTGCGCAACCTCGACGAGGCGGGCATCGTCTATATCGGTGCCGATGTTGAGCCGGGCGACATTCTCGTGGGTAAGATCACGCCGAAGGGTGAAAGCCCGATGACGCCGGAAGAAAAGCTTCTGCGCGCCATCTTCGGCGAGAAGGCCTCTGACGTGCGCGATACCTCGCTGCGGGTGAAACCGGGCGATTTCGGCACGGTCGTGGAAGTGCGCGTGTTCAACCGTCACGGCGTCGAGAAAGACGAACGTGCGGTGCAGATCGAGCGTGAAGAGGTCGAGCGCCTCGCACGTGACCGCGACGACGAACTCGCCATCTTCGAGCGCAACATCTACGCCCGCCTGCGCACGATGATCGAAGGCAAGACCGCCGTGAAAGGCCCCAAGGGCGTCAAACCCGGCTCCACCATCGACGAGGCGCTTCTTGATAACCTGAGCCGTGGCCAATGGTGGCAGCTTGCCCTCGAAGACGAGGCGGATGCCCAGCAGGTCGAAGCCCTGCATGGTCAATACGAGGCGCAGAAGCGGGCGCTTGAACACCGGTTCGAGGACAAGGTCGAGAAAGTTCGCCGTGGCGACGATCTTCCGCCGGGCGTGATGAAGATGGTCAAGGTCTTCATCGCCGTGAAGCGGAAGCTTCAGCCGGGCGACAAGATGGCCGGGCGTCACGGGAACAAGGGCGTGATTTCGCGCGTGGTGCCGATGGAGGACATGCCGTTCCTCGCCGATGGCACCACGGTCGATGTCTGTCTCAACCCGCTTGGCGTGCCGTCGCGGATGAACGTCGGGCAGATCCTTGAAACCCACATGGGGTGGGCCGCACGCGGTCTGGGTCTGAATGTCGAAGACGCGCTGGGGGAATACAAACGCTCCGGCGATCTCACCCCCGTGCGCGAAGCAATGCATCTTGCCTATGGCGACGATGTCTTTGCCGAGGGTATCGAGGGCATGGACGAAGGCCAGCTTGTCGAAGCGGCGGGGAACGTCACCGGCGGTGTGCCGATTGCGACCCCGGTCTTCGACGGGGCCAAGGAGCCGGAAGTCAACGACGCCCTGTCGCGGGCCGGGTTTGACACCTCGGGTCAATCGGTCGTCTACGACGGTCGGTCCGGCGAGCCCTTTGCACGTCCGGTGACGGTGGGTGTGAAATACCTGCTCAAGCTGCACCACCTTGTGGACGACAAGATCCACGCACGTTCGACCGGGCCCTATTCGCTCGTCACGCAGCAGCCGTTGGGCGGTAAGGCCCAATTCGGCGGCCAGCGTTTCGGCGAGATGGAAGTCTGGGCGCTCGAAGCCTATGGCGCGGCATATACGTTGCAGGAAATGCTCACGGTCAAGTCGGACGACGTGGCGGGGCGGACCAAGGTCTACGAGTCGATCGTCAAGGGCGAGGACAATTTCGAAGCCGGAGTGCCGGAATCGTTCAACGTGCTCGTGAAGGAAGTCCGGGGTCTCGGCCTCAACATGGAACTCCTGGATGCGGAAGGGGAGGACGAGGAGGAAGGGGTCTGACGACCTCGCCTCCACCCCGACCCCTGACGCAACCGATTTGAGGAATTCAAAATGAACCAGGAACTGACAACCAACCCGTTCAACCCGCTGGCTTCCCAGAAGATCTTTGACGAGATCAAGGTGAGCCTTGCCAGCCCGGAACGCATCCTGAGCTGGTCCTACGGCGAGATCAAGAAGCCCGAGACCATCAACTACCGGACCTTCAAGCCGGAGCGTGATGGCCTGTTCTGTGCCCGGATCTTTGGCCCGATCAAGGATTACGAATGCCTCTGCGGCAAATACAAACGCATGAAGTATCGCGGCGTTGTCTGCGAGAAATGCGGTGTTGAAGTGACGCTCCAGAAGGTGCGCCGCGAGCGTATGGGTCACATCGAACTGGCCGCGCCCGTCGCCCACATCTGGTTCCTGAAATCGCTTCCCTCGCGCATCGGTCTCATGCTCGACATGACGCTGCGCGATCTTGAGCGTATTCTCTACTTCGAGAATTACGTGGTGATCGAGCCGGGTCTGACCGATCTCGAATTCGGTCAGTTGATGACCGAAGAAGAATACATGGATGCGCAGGACACCTACGGGATGGACGCCTTCACGGCGAACATCGGGGCCGAAGCGATCCGTGAAATGCTCGCCATGATCGACCTGGAAGCCGAGGCCGAGAAACTTCGCGCTGACCTCGCCGAAGCGACGGGTGAATTGAAGCCGAAGAAGATCATCAAGCGTCTCAAGGTGGTCGAGAGCTTCCTTGAATCCGGCAACCGTCCGGAATGGATGATCCTCACCGTGATCCCGGTCATCCCGCCGGAACTGCGCCCGCTCGTCCCGCTGGACGGTGGCCGTTTCGCGACCTCGGATCTCAACGATCTGTATCGCCGCGTGATCAACCGGAACAACCGACTCAAGCGGCTGATCGAGCTGCGCGCGCCCGACATCATCGTGCGCAACGAAAAGCGGATGTTGCAGGAGTCGGTCGATGCGCTGTTTGACAACGGGCGTCGTGGCCGCGTCATCACAGGGGCCAACAAGCGCCCGCTGAAGTCGCTCTCTGACATGCTCAAGGGCAAGCAGGGCCGCTTCCGCCAGAACCTTCTGGGCAAGCGGGTCGATTTCTCGGGCCGGTCGGTCATCGTGACCGGGCCAGAGCTCAAACTCCACCAATGCGGGTTGCCAAAGAAAATGGCGCTCGAACTGTTCAAGCCTTTTATCTACTCGCGGCTTGAGGCAAAGGGCCTCAGCTCGACGGTGAAACAGGCCAAGAAGCTGGTGGAAAAAGAGCGCCCCGAGGTCTGGGATATTCTAGACGAGGTGATCCGCGAACACCCCGTCATGCTCAACCGCGCCCCGACGCTGCACCGTCTTGGTATTCAGGCGTTCGAGCCCGTGCTGATCGAAGGCAAGGCGATCCAGCTTCACCCGCTTGTCTGTTCGGCGTTCAACGCCGACTTCGACGGGGACCAGATGGCTGTTCACGTGCCCCTGTCGCTGGAAGCCCAGCTTGAGGCCCGCGTGTTGATGATGTCGACGAACAACGTTCTGTCGCCCGCCAACGGCGCGCCGATCATCGTGCCGTCGCAGGATATGATCCTTGGTCTGTATTACGTTTCGATGGAGCGTAAGGGCATGATCGGCGAAGGCATGGTCTTTGCCGATGTCGACGAGGTGCACCATGCGCTGGCTGCCGGTCAGGTTCACTTGCACTCGAAGGTGCAGGCCCGGATCAAGCAGATCGACGAAACCGGTCAGGAGATCTACAAACGGTTCGACACCACGCCGGGCCGCGTCCTGTTGGGTGCGCTTCTGCCGCTCAACACCAAGGCGCCCTTTGACCTGGTCAACCGCCTGCTTCGCAAGAAAGAGGTGCAGCAGGTCATCGACACGGTCTATCGCTACTGCGGTCAGAAAGAGAGCGTGATCTTCTGTGACCAGATCATGAGCATGGGCTTCAAGGAAGCGTTCAAGGCAGGCATCTCGTTCGGCAAGGACGACATGGTGATCCCGGATAACAAGTGGACCATCGTGGACAGCGTGCGCGAACAGGTGAAAGAGTTCGAACAACAATACATGGACGGCCTCATCACCCTTGGCGAGAAATACAACAAGGTGGTGGATGCGTGGTCGAAATGTTCGGATCAGGTCGCTGATGCGATGATGGGCGATATTTCGGCGGTGCGTGTCGACGATGCGGGGGCCGAAATGGAACCCAACTCGGTCTACATGATGTCGCACTCCGGTGCCCGTGGTTCGCCCGCCCAGATGAAGCAGCTTGGCGGGATGCGCGGCCTGATGGCCAAGCCGTCGGGCGAGATCATCGAAACACCGATCATCTCGAACTTTAAAGAGGGTCTGACGGTGCTCGAGTACTTCAACTCGACCCACGGCGCGCGCAAAGGTCTGGCCGATACCGCGCTGAAGACCGCGAACTCGGGCTACCTGACCCGTCGTTTGGTTGACGTTGCGCAAGATTGCATCGTGCGCGAGAACGACTGCGGGACAGAATTGGCGATTATGGCCGAAGCCGCCGTCAACGACGGTGAAGTCGTGGCGACGCTTGGCGAACGTGTGCTGGGCCGTGTTGCGGCCGAGGACGTGATTCACCCGGTGACGGGCGAAGTGATCGTGGCCAAGAACGAGCTGATCGACGAACGCAAGGCGGACGCCATCGAGGAGTCGGGTCTCGTGTCGATGCGCATGCGCAGCCCGCTCACCTGTGAAGCCGAAGAGGGCGTTTGCGCCAATTGCTACGGACGTGATTTGTCGCGCGGCACCAAGGTGAACATCGGCGAAGCCGTTGGCATCATCGCGGCGCAGTCGATCGGGGAACCCGGCACGCAGCTTACCATGCGGACCTTCCACATCGGCGGGATCGCGCAGGGTGGTCAGCAATCGTTCCAAGAGGCTGGGCAGGAAGGCAAGATCGAGTTCCGCAACTCGAACACGCTGACCAATGCTGCCGGCGAGCTCATCATCATGGGCCGCAACATGCAGGTCGCCATCATCGACGATAACGGTGTGGAACGCGCGGCCTACAAGCCGGGCTATGGCTCGAAGCTCTTCGTCAAGGATGGTCAGGCGATCACCCGTGGTGAAAAGCTCTTTGAATGGGATCCCTACACGCTCCCGATCATTGCCGAAGCCGATGCCACGGCGAAGTTCGTCGACCTCGTGACCGGTCTCTCGGTGCGCGATGAAACGGACGATGCGACCGGCATGACCCAGAAGATCGTCTCCGATTGGCGGGCGGCTCCGAAAGGGTCCGATCTCAAGCCCGAGATCATCCTTGTCGGTGCCGATGGTGAACCGGTGCGCAACGATCAGGGCAACCCGATCACCTACCCGATGTCGGTGGACGCCATTCTGTCCGTCGAAGAAGGGGTCGAGGTCAAGGCGGGTGACGTGGTCGCGCGTATCCCGCGTGAAGGGGCCAAGACCAAGGACATCACCGGCGGTCTGCCGCGTGTGGCCGAACTGTTCGAAGCGCGGCGACCCAAGGATCACGCGATCATCGCCGAGATCGATGGCTACGTGCGCTTTGGGCGCGACTACAAGAACAAGCGCCGCATCACCATCGAACCGTCTGATGAATCCATGGAACCCGTGGAATACATGGTGCCCAAGGGCAAGCACATCCCGGTGGGCGAGGGCGACTTCATCCAGAAGGGCGAATACCTGATGGATGGTAACCCCGCGCCGCATGACATCCTTGCGATCATGGGGGTCGAAGCCTTGGCCAACTACATGGTTGACGAGGTGCAGGACGTCTACCGGCTTCAGGGCGTGAAGATCAACGACAAGCACATCGAGGTGATCGTTCGCCAGATGCTGCAAAAGTGGGAGATCATGAATTCCGGTGAAACCACGCTGCTCAAGGGCGAGCATGTGGACAAGGCCGAATTCGATGCGGCCAATGAAAAGGCGCTGGCCGAAGGCCGCCGCCCTGCCGAAGGTCAGCCCATCCTGCTCGGGATCACCAAGGCGTCGCTGCAAACCCGCAGCTTCATCTCGGCGGCCTCGTTCCAGGAAACCACGCGGGTTCTCACCGAAGCGTCGGTGCAGGGCAAGCGGGACAAGCTCGTGGGTCTGAAGGAAAACGTCATCGTGGGCCGCCTGATCCCGGCGGGCACCGGTGGTGCAACCATGAAGACCCGGCAGATCGCGCAGGATCGTGATCGCAAGGTCATCGAGGAAGCCCGGGCCGAAGCCGAAGCCGCCGCCGCGCTTGCCGCCCCGGTGGAAGAGCTCGATCCTTTCGGGGACGGCAACGACAGCAGCCTTGTCGAGACCCCCGAAGCGGGTGGTGACGAACAGCCCTGAGGCGACATCGAAACACCATGCAAAAGCCCCGCCCGAACCGGCGGGGCTTTTCACGTTTCAGGGCCCGGGCTTCACGGCCAGTCGGAGAACGAGGGCAGGGTGTCTTCCTCCCTGTCCGAGCGGTCCGTGGCGCGTTTGCGGAAACCACCGGGCGTTTCCTTGGCCATGGATTTGAAGAAATGGTTGAACTGGCTGGCGGACGAGAACCCGAGCATCGCCGCGATCCGTTCCGCCGACAGCGTGGTGCGCTGCAACAGAACCCGCGCCTCGTGCAATCCACGTTCGCGGATCAATTGACCGGGGGGCTTGCCCACCGACCTGACGCAGAGGTCATGCAGCCGATCATAGGACATGCCAAGGGTTTCCGCATAATCGCGGGCCGACCAGCGGGCGCGAAAATGCGCCTCGACAAGATTGCGAAACCGGTTGATCTGCCGTCGCCCATGCCCGGTCGCATCATGGGCGTTCTCTTCGCGGTCCGTGCTGCGCCACAGAAGAACGAGGATGAGCCGGACATAGGCCGACACCGCGATCTCGGTCCCGAACTCGGGCCGAAGCGTCTCGTGCACCACGCGGGCAAACACCATGTCGAGCCGCGACACGATCTCGTCGCGCCGGTCGAAAGAGGCGACCACGGTTTGCTCGGCAAACAGCCGAAGCTCAGTCGCCTCGGCCACGATCCCGATGGCATCATCCAGCAAACGTTCGCTGAGAAACAGGTAGTACCCCGAACTGCCCGGATCGACCCGAATGCGGGTTTCGGCCCTGAGCGTTCCCCAATGCACCGCCGGACCGGACAGCTCGATCTCGCCGGACGGACCCTGTGCCAGCGCATGACCGCTGTCGAGAAAGAAGGCAAAGCGGCTGTACATATCGGCGGCGCTCCGGGTGCCGAGCACCTTTTCCTGCAAGGCGGTTTCGATCCGGGCGGCGCGGAAATGGGGGGCAGGTGATTCGTACACTTTTGACCTCATAAACGCGATAACCCCCATATAATAACAATAAATGCCCATTTTCTAGCATTATCTGCCGGGGCGTCTTGGTCCACTCTCGGTGCTGCGGTCGCGTGGGGGAGATCCCGCGACCGGGGGAGGAACATGTACGAAGCCAAGCTTCATATCCGCGATCCGGGTGTCGAGGCCCGCGATGGTGCGGTTTTCGAACGGTTGTCGCCGGTCGATGGCACGCCCGTGACCCGCGCCGTGGCCGCCGGTCCGCGTGACGCGCAGGACGCGGTGAACGCGGCGGCGGCGGCTTTTGCAACATGGCGCGACCTGCCGATTTCCGACAAGCGCAGGATCCTTGTCCGGGCGCGCGACCTGATGCTGGAACGCACCGAGGATTTCGTTGACGTAGCCGGGCGCGAGCTTGGCTCGACGCCTGATTGGATCCGGTTCAACGTGGCGATCGCGGCCAACGTGTTCGACGCCGCGATGGACATCCCCGAAAAGATTACGTCGTGGCAGGAAGTGTCGGAAAAGGATGGCATCCATTCAACCCTGATCCGCGAACCGGTGGGCGTGGTGTTGGCCATCGCGCCTTGGAACGCGCCGGTGACGCTTGCGATCCGCGCGATCATCTGGCCGTTGGTCTGCGGCAACACGGTGGTGTTCAAGGCGAGCGAGCTATGCCCGAAACTTCACGCGCTGATCGTCGAGGTGCTTTGCGACGCCGGTCTGCCGGGCGGGGCCGTGACATCGGTCATCCACGCACCCGAAGCCGCCGAGGCGGTGGTGGGCGCGCTGGTCGCGCACCCCGCCGTGCGCCGTATCAACTTCACCGGCTCGACCCGCAACGGTCGCCGGGTGGCCGAGATGGCGGC
Source organism: Maritimibacter sp. (assembly GCA_011389895.1). GTDB lineage: Bacteria > Pseudomonadota > Alphaproteobacteria > Rhodobacterales > Rhodobacteraceae > Maritimibacter. The sequence goes on from JAABTN010000034.1 coordinate 20,197, forward strand.
GCGCCATCTCAAGCCCTGTCTGCTTGAGCTGTCCGGAAAGGCGCCGCTCGTGGTTCTGGCCGATGCCGATATTCCAGCCGCCGCAAGTGCCGCGGCCTTCGGGGCCTATTTCAACCAAGGCCAGATCTGCATGTCGACTGAGCGGGTCATCGTGGTCGAAGAGGTCGCCGATGCCTTTGTCGACGAGATCGAGGCGCGGTGCGCCGCGCTTTTGACCCGCCAGCACCGTGACAAGGTCGGTGATCTTATCAGCGCCGAGGCCGCGCGCCGCGTGTCGCGGCTGATCGAAGATGCGCTGGCGCATGGTGCGGTGCTCAAGGTCGGCGGCGAAATGTCGGGGGCCTACGTGCAACCGACGCTGATCGACCGGGTGACCCCGGAGATGCAGATCTACAGCGAAGAAAGCTTTGGCCCGGTCGCGGCCATCCTGCGGGCCGAGGATGAACTTGAGGCCATGTCGATGGCCAATGACACGCAATACGGGCTCGTCGCTTCGGTCTTTACCAATGACACCTCGCGGGCCCGCGAAATCGCGGGCCTGTTGGAAACCGGCACCTGCCACATCAACGGGCCGACCGTCTACGACGACCCGACCAAACCATTCGGCGGTGTCAAAGCCTCGGGCTACGGCCGCTTCGGCGGCGACACCGCCATTCATGAATTCACCGAACTCAGGTGGATCACCGTCCAGAACCCGAAGATCGAATATCCGTTCTGGACGTAAGCACCGCGCGGAGCTTCCGCGCAAATCTGGGAGGAAACACATGAAACGCAGAACGCTTTTGAAAACCTCGACGACGTTTGCCGCGACCCTTGTCGCGGGCATGGCCTTTGCCGCGGATCCGATCATCGTCGGGGCCGTCGCGCCCAAGACCGGCCCACTCGCCGGTGGGGCCGCCGTGACCCATTGGCCCAACATCGAGCTTTGGGTTGGTGAAGTGAACGAACGCGGCGGGCTGAACGTCGGCGGCGAACAACGGATGATCGAAGTCATCGAATATGATGATCAGACCAACCCCGCCGAGACGATCAAGGCGGTGCAACGTCTTGCAACCCAGGACAACGCGGACATCATCCTGTCGCCCTATTCCACGGGTCTGAGCCTTGCCGCCGCGCCGATTTTCGACCGGCTCGGCTTCCCGCAGATCACGTCGTCGGCGGCGACCGACCAGATCGGCGAATTGTCGGCCCAGTTCGATGACATGTTCTTCCTGCTCGGTCGCTCCACCGACCTTGCCGAAGACGCGGTCGAGGTTCTGTCGGACCTGCGTGAAGCGGGTGAGATCGGCAATTCGGTCGCCATGGTCAACGTCGCCGACGCCTTCGGCATCGAATTGGCCTCGGTCGGCAAGCCCGCGCTGGAAGCGGCGGGGTTCGACATCGTCTACGAGACGTCCTATCCGCTTGGCACACAGGATCTTTCGCCGATCATGAAAGCGGCCAAGGATGCTGAACCGGATGCTTTCGTTGCCTGGTCCTATCCGCCGGATACCTTCGGCCTCACCGAACAGGCGATGATCGAAGAGCTGGATGTGAAAGCCTTCTACACCGCCGTCGCCACCGCGTTTCCCGCCTACGGGGGCCGGTTCGGTGCGGCAGCCGAGGGCGTCATGGGGATCGGCGGGGTGAACACCGCATCACCCGCGTTCCAGGATTATGCCGCGCGCCACGAGGCCGCGACAGGAGCAAAGCCCGACTACTGGGCCTCCGGCATGATGTATGCCTCGCTCCAGATCCTTGAAGAAGCGATCGAGACGACTGGCACGCTCGACATGGCCGAGATCACCCAGTTCATCAAGGACAACGCGTTTGAGACCGTGATGGGCACCATCGAATTCGATGATCAGAACAGCAACACCGCCTATTGGACCGTTGGCCAATGGCAGGATGGCGCGTTCAAGGGGATCAAGGAAACGGGCCGCGAAGGTGCGGTCGAGCCGATCCTGAAGGACGGCTGGGAATAAGAAGCCTCATTGGACAAGGGCGGGTCCGGTTTCATCGGGCCCGCCCGCCAACATGCGGAGCGTAAATGGACATTCTCATCACAGGCCTGATCCTTGGCGGCACCTATGCGCTGATCGCGCTTGGCCTGAACCTACAATACGGTGTGTCGCGGATCATGAACCTCGCCAATGGCGAGATGCTGGTGATCGGCGCCTTCACCGCCTTCATCCTGTTCACCACGGCACAGGTCAGCCCGCTTCTGACCATCTTCATCGTGGCCCCGCTGGCCTATGTGCTGAACTGGATCATCTACCAGGTCATGCTGCGCCCGCTCGTCAAACGCGCGAAGAACCGGGGGATGCTTGAACAGGACGCGATCCTGACCACCTTCGGCCTGTCGTTCGTGATGGTCGGGATCATGCTCTGGGCCTTTGGCGGCGATTACTTCAGCTATTCCTACCTTGCGCGCCCCGTCGTCATTCTCGGGGACAATTTCGGCTTCAACCGCGTGGTGGCCTTCGGTTGTGCCGTTTTGCTCTGTGCCGCGCTTTATCTCTGGCTGAACGTCTCGCGCGCCGGGATGGCGATCCGGGCCGTGGCCGTGTCGCCGGAGAACGCGCGGCTTGTGGGGATCGACGTGCCAAAGCTCTCGGCGCGTGCCTTTGCGCTCGGGGGCGCCGTGACCGCCGTGGGCGGGGCAGTGATTTCGACCTTTCTTACCCTCGATGCCTCGACCGGCGTGATCTTTACCATGAAAGCGCTGATCATCGTGATCATGGGCGGTGTCGGGGACGTGCGCGGGACCATCCTCGCCGCGCTGGTTCTGGGGGTGGGCGAAACCCTCGTCGCCTCGCTGATTGATCCCGGCCTGACCCTCGTGGCGGCCTATGCGCTCTTCATCCTCATCCTGCTTTTCCGTCCGCAGGGGTTTTTCGGAAGGAGATCCTCGTGAAACGCGATGATTGGAACAAGCTCGGATGGGGGGGCGCGCTCATCGGTGTCGCGGCCCTTCTGCCACTCACCGGGGATGGCTACCTGATCTCGCTCGGCGTCACCATCGCCATGTACACGGTGCTTGCGACAAGCTGGGCCTTGTTCTCGGGACCGACGCATTACATTTCGCTCGCGACGGCAGCGTTCTTCGGGGTTGGCACCTATGTCACCGGCTCCGGGCTCGATTATATGAGCTACTGGTTGCTTCTGCCGCTCGCCGGTGTGATCGGCGGCGTTCTCGCCGCGCTCGTTGGGCTTGCCACCCTGCGCCTGTCCGGCGTGTATTTCGTGATCTTCACGCTGGGGCTGGCTGAAATGACGCGCCAGGCGGTGACGTGGTATCAAAACCAGACCGGGCACAAGGGCACCTATGTGCTGACCGATTTCACCGATCAGGACATCTACTGGCAGCTTCTGGTTCTCGCGGCGCTCGTGTTTCTCACCGGCTGGGCGATCGGTCGGTCCCGGCTTGGTTTCGCGCTACGGGTCATCGGGGATGACGAAGACGTGGCGCGTCATGTCGGGATCAACACAGCCATGTCTAAGGTCGCGCTGTTCGTCGTCTCGGGGTCTGTCGCGGCAATCGTCGGGGCGATCATCGCCCCGCGATATGTCTATATCGAACCCTCGACCGCCTTCACCCCGATGCTGTCGTTTCAGGTCGTGATCATGGCGCTGCTCGGCGGCACGGGGCGGCTTTGGGGTCCGCTCGTCGGGGTCATTCCCTTCACGCTTTTGTGGGAGGCGATATCGTCCTCTTTCCCCAACCAGACCACGCTGCTTCTTGGCCTGTCCTTTCTCGTCATCGTCTATTTCCTGCCCGGTGGGTTCGTCGGTCTCTATGACCGGCTGAAGGGACGCGCGGTGAAGCGGAGTGCGCTGGCATGATGGGGAACACGGTCATCAGCCTGCGGGGCGCCACCAAGCAATTCGGCGGGCTTGTCGCGGTCGATAACGTGAGCTTCGAGGTTCGCGAACACGAGGTCATGGGATTGATCGGGCCGAACGGGTCGGGCAAATCCACGACCCTGAACCTGATCTCGGGCGCGTTGCCGCCGACCGATGGGGACATCTCGCTCAAGGGCCACGAGATCACCGGGCTTCCCGCCCGTGACATCGCGCGAAAGGGCGTTGCGCGCACCTTTCAGCTGGTGCGCCTGTTGCCGTCGATGACGGTGATCGAGAACGTGATCGCGGGGGCGGTCTTTGGGCATCGCCGCCGCTGGGGCCCCGCCGCCGAGCGGCACGCGATGCATGTGCTCGAAACGGTCGGGCTCGCGGAGCGGGCGAAGGCGCATATCGGGCAGTTGACCTATATCGACACCAAGCGGGTCGAGCTTGCCCGCGCGCTGGCGGGGGAGCCCGAGGTACTGCTGCTGGACGAATGGCTGGCCGGTCTGAACCCCACCGAATTGACCGAAGGGATCGATCTGATCCACCGGTTGCGCGACGAAGGGCGAACCATCATCCTCGTCGAACACGTGATGGATGCGATCCGGTCGCTGTGTGATGCCTGCGTGGTCATGTCCTCGGGCAAGAAGATCGCCGAGGGCACGGCTGACGAGGTGCTCTCGGATCCGGAGGTGATCCGCGCCTACCTTGGAGATGACGATGCTTGAGGTGAAAAACCTGTCTGCTGCCTATGGTCAGCACCCGGCGTTGAACAAGGCGTCCGTGCGGGTTGGCAAGGGCGAGATCGTGGTGATCCTCGGGGCCAACGGCGCGGGGAAATCGACGCTTTTGAAGTCGATCAGCGGGATTTGCGAAGGCACGGTCACCGGGTCTATCGTGATGAACGGGCACGAATTGGTCGGCATGAAACCCGACCGGATCGTGGAAGAAGGCGTCTCCTTGGTGCCGGAAGGGCGGGGGATTTTCGGCGATCTCACGGTCGAGGAGAACCTGACGCTCGGGGCCTATGCCCACCGCGCCAAGGATGCGGAACGCACCAACCTTGACCGGGTTTACACGCTGTTCCCCAAGCTCGAAGAGCGGCGCAGACAGGTGGCGCGCACCATGTCGGGGGGTGAGCAACAGATGGTCGCGATCGGGCGGGCGATGATGTCGAACCCGTCGATCCTGACGCTGGACGAACCCTCGCTCGGCCTGTCGCCGCTTCTGTCGAAAGAGCTGTTTCAAAGCCTGAAAACGGTGCGGGCCACCGGGATCGGGATCTTGCTCGTCGAACAGAACGCAAAGGCATCGCTCGCCATTGCGGACCGGGGCTATCTTCTTGAAAACACCGAGATCATTCACGAGGACACCGGCGAAAAGCTGGCCCGTGATCCGGCCGTGCAGAAGGCCTATCTTGGCGGGGCCGCGTCCAAAACCGGGTCGGGCCGGGCCGTGGCAGACCGGGGCGCAATGCCCGCGCCCTCCGCGCCGCGCCCGACCACCGGGCCATCGCCTGCTGACATCGCGGCGCAGGCGGTCGAAGGCGTTGCGCCTTCCCGTGCACCCACCCCTGCACCCGCCTCGGCAGTGCCACAGGCGCCACAGGCCCCCCCACCGGCCCCACCCTCGGCACCGCCGCCACGGCCCGCCGCCGCGCCCTCAGCGCCCAAGGCGCCTGCGCCGGCCTCCCCGGCGGGGATCGACACCGCCAGCCTTGTCGACAAGGCGCGCGAGATGTCCACGCGCCGGGGCGCAACCGTCCCGCGCAGCCCGACGCCATTGGCCCAGCAGACGCCGCGCCGCGCCCCGTCGACGCCGATGCCCGAACTGTCCGATCATGGTGACCGGATGCGTGCCGTGCTGGAAGAAATTGAAACCGCAGCCGCCCGTGCGTGCGACCGTTCGCGCAGCAGGCGGGCGCGCAAACCCTGACGAAAGGAGACACCCATGCTGGATCAAGCCACCACCGCGCCGACCATCAAGGGCATGTATATCGACGGTCAATGGACACCCGCGTCCCGCACCTTCGATGACCTCAACCCATCTGACAATTCGCTTTATGCCCGCATTCCCGACGGGTCGACGGAGGACACCAAGCGCGCCATCGCGGCGGCGAAGGCGGCTTTTCCGGCGTGGTCCGGTCTCGCCTTCCATGAACGCGCGCATTACCTGTTGAAGATCGCCGAGATTTGGGACCGCCGACAGGGTGATTTCATCAACGCGGCGGTGCAGGAAGGCGGCGGCTGGTTCGGCAAAGGCGCCTTCGAGGCGGGATACGTGGCCGAAGTGTTCCGCTCGGCCTCGGCCCTGTGTTACCAGAACATCGGCGAGGTGCTGCCGTCTGAGCACCACAAGTTCATGATGGCCACGCGGTTTCCGCTTGGCGTGGTCAGCGTCATCTCGCCGTGGAACATGCCCGGTATCCTGACCTCGCGTGGCTTTGCCGCAGCCCTTGCCGTGGGCAACACCGTGGTCTTGAAACCGTCCGAGGACACGCCCTATGCTGGCGGGCTATACTTTGCCGAAATCCTTGAGGAAGCGGGCATTCCGCCGGGGGTGTTCAACGTGGTGACCTGTTCGCGCGACAGCGTGTCGGCGGTGGGCGACGAGATGATCCAGAACCCGGTCGTGAAGGCCGTGTCCTTCACCGGGTCGACCGCCGTGGGCCGCCACATCGCGGCGAAATGCGGCGCGCATCTGAAGAAGGCCTGTGTTGAGCTTGGCGGTAAGGATTCGATGATCATCATGGATGACGCCGATCTTGACCACGCCGCCAAGGCCGCGAATTTCGGTTCGTTCATGCACCAGGGACAGGTGTGCATGTCGACCGAGAAGATCCTCGTGCAAGAAGGCGTCTACGACGATTTCATGCGTCAATTCGTGGCCCGCGCCGCAAAGCTCAAGACCGGGCATACGAAGGACAAGGACAACGTGATCGGGCCGCTGGTGAACACGCGGCAGGCGGTCCGGGTCAAGGCCCTGATCGACGACGCGGTGGCCAAGGGGGCCACGGTCGAGCTGGGCGGAAATGCCTGGGACAACTTCGTGGAACCCACGGTCCTGACCAACGTCAACCCGGACATGGACATCTGGCACGACGAAACCTTCGGCCCCGTGGTGATCGTTGCACCCTTCCGCACTGAAGAGGAGGCGATCGCGCTGAACAACGACACCGAGTACGGGCTGACGGCGGCGATCATGACGCGGGATGAAGCCAAGGCGCTGCGCATGGCCGAACAGATCGAAACCGGCATCTGTCACGTCAACTGCCAGAACATCAACGACGAGCCGCATGTGCCCTTTGGCGGCACCAAGGCGTCGGGTGTCGGCCGGTATGGCGGGCGTTGGTCGCTGGATGCGTTCACCGAGCTGCGCTGGATCACGCTCGACCGCGGCGGGCGGCATTTCCCGCCGGTTTTTTGAGGAGGACTGACACATGAGCGTTCTTGGATGGATCATCGTCGTTGTCGTCATCGCCGCCGCGCTGGTGGCGCTTGCGGCATGGTTTTACGAACGGGCGACCAATGAAATCAGCCTCGTGAAAACCGGGGTAGGGGGCCGAAAGGTCATCATCGACGGAGGCACGCTGGCGATCCCTTACTTTCACGAGATCAACCGGGTGAATATGCAGACGATCCGTATGGACGTGGTGCGGCGGGGCGACAGCGCGCTGATCACCAAGGACCGGATGCGGGTGGACGTGGGGGCCGAATTCTATGCCTCGGTGGTGCCGGATGGCGAGGCGATCGCGCGCGCGGCCCAGACGCTGGGGCGGCGGACGTTTCAGCCCGATGAGCTAAAGTCGCTGATCGACGGGATGATGGTCGATGCGCTGCGCACCGTCGCGGCCCAGATGACCATGGATCAGCTGCATGAAGACCGGGCCGAATTCGTGCGCGAGGTGCGCGATATCCTTGGTGAAACGCTTGGGCGTTACGGGCTTCAGCTTGATTCCGTGTCGCTGACCGATTTCGACCAGACCCCGTTTTCGTCGCTGGATGAAACCAACGCGTTCAACGCGGTGGGGATGCGCAAACTGTCCGAAGTGATCGCGAAATCCAAGCGCGAGCGGGCACAGATCGAAGGGGACAGCGAGGTCGAAGTGCGCCGCACGGCGATGGAGGCGAGCCGCCGAAAGTTGGAGATCGACCTTGAGGAACGGCGCGCCGAGATCGCGCAGGCGCAAGAGGTTGAAACCCTGATGGCCGCACAGCTTGCCGAAGTGGCGCAGCGCAAGGCGGATTCGGAACGCGAAGCCGCCCATGCGCGTATCCGGATGGAACAGGAAATCCAATCCGCCGACATCGCGCGGGAGTTGGCGATCCGGGAAGCCGAGATTTCGCAGGACCGTGCCCTTCAGATCGCCGAACAGGAGCGGCAGATCCAGATTTCGGCCAAATCGCAGGAGGAAAGCCGTGCGCGGGCCGAGGCCGATACCGCGCGGGCCGAAGCGGTGAAGGCCGAAGAGGCGATCCAGACCGCACGGCAGATGGCCGATGCGGAACGGCGCAAGGCCGTCGCGCTCCTCGCCGCGCAGCAGGATGCCGAAACCGCCGCAACCCGCGCGCGTATCGCGGCAGAAAGCGACAAAGCCACCGCGAAGGATCGCAAGGATGCCAAGCGCGAGGAAGCCGAGGCAATGAAGTATCTCAAGCTGGCCGAGGTCGAAGCGGAAGCGGCCCGGATCAAGGCCGAGAACGCCCGGTCCGAGGCGCTGGTGGCGATGGAGATGGAGAAAATGCGTCTCGACGCCATGCCGGGGATCGTCGCCGAGATGGTCAAGCCTGCCGAACGGATCGACAGTATCTCGATCAACCAGGTGTCCGGTCTTGGGCAAGGCTCCGGTCGGACGCAGGGCGAGGGGGAGCGGACGTCGCCGGTCTCGCAGATCGTGGACTCGATCCTTGATATGTCGGTCTCCCTGCCCGCCATGACCAAGCTGGGTGAAATCATCGGTGACGGGGTCGATAAGAGCTCCCGCAAATCTGACGAATGACGCCAAAGCATTGAACGCGGGGCGCGGCACGACGGGGCTTCGTTTGCGCGCCGCGCGGATGTAAGATCAAAGGATGAGACAGGGTCGCGTGATTTCGGGTGCACGCGGCCCTTCTTCGTGCAAACCGCGCGTCGGGATCAGTTTTCCACGAGGTAGAATTTGCCGGTGGTGCGATTGATCGTAAAGCCCCCGGTGCCCTCGGTCGTCACGGTGCCCGTCACGGCGCTTGCCCGGTCGGTGATGTCACGGAATGTACCGTTCATGTCCATCGACACGTTCGACTTATTGGCTCCGTCCACGATCTCGCCGCCTGTCGTCGACATGGCGAGCGTGTTGCCGGAGACGGACCCCGTCAGCACGGCAGCGCCCCCCAGATCCTTGGTCTTGGTGCCGCTGTCGTCGTAGAGCGCAAAGTTGTCCACGACGGCCGAAGCCGACCCGTTGTTCAGGTTGGTTACGGTCGCGTCGATCGCGCCGGTCATGAACCCGTTGATACCGCCCGACACATCGGTGCCCATACCGCCGATATAGTTCGCCGAACCAGAGTTGGGCATCGACGTCGTGACGGGTGCCGCGCGCACGTATTGATAGGCGAGCAGGAAATCCGCCTCGCCATCCGCGTCCACCTTGCCGGTATCCACACCGGGGGAGGCGTCAATCAACGCCGCGTCTTTGCCTGTCAGGGGAGTGTTGTCGCAGCCTGAAACGGCCAATACAGCGGCCACCGCCGCCAGCGTCATAAGTCTATCCATCTGTTACCCGCCTCAAATGGGTGATTGCGGCCCGTTTTAGGTGCCTTTATTGAGGGAGAGTATCGGCGCAATCGGCCTTTTTGGCAAGGTTCAACCGCTTTCGGCCCATATGGGGCGAAAAGTGTTGCCCCAGCGTTGACAAGCCCCCCGACTCCCCATATACGGCGCGCACCCGGACCAAGGGGGCACTGTGCCCTTGGGTGTCCGATATCAAAACTGAAGTGGCCACGATCCGGGTGATACGCGCCCCGATCCTCTGAAAAACCCACCGCGTCGCCCAGGCTAATGTGGGCGGGTGCGGTATCGTGCGTTTTATGGACGCATAAGACGCAGTTGAGATGAACCGGGGCGCGCGCCCCACGAAACATAGTGTTGCAACACGGGGAACGAAGCCGAATGCCCACGATCCAACAGCTGATCCGCAAGCCGCGTCAGCCGAAACGCCGGACCAACAAGTCCATGCACCTTGAGGGGAACCCGCAGAAGCGTGGTGTTTGCACCCGCGTCTACACGACCACCCCGAAGAAGCCGAACTCCGCCATGCGGAAAGTCGCCAAGGTCCGCCTGACCAATGGCTACGAAGTCATCAGCTACATTCCCGGTGAAAGCCACAACCTGCAGGAGCACTCGGTCGTGCTCATCCGTGGCGGTCGTGTGAAAGACCTTCCGGGTGTCCGCTACCACATCCTGCGCGGTGTGCTCGACACCCAGGGCGTCAAAGATCGTAAGCAGCGTCGTTCGAAATACGGCGCGAAGCGTCCGAAGTAAGGAGAGACTTGCATGTCCCGTCGTCACGCTGCTGAAAAGCGCGAAATTCTGCCCGACGCCAAGTATGGCGATAAGGTTCTCACCAAGTTCATGAACAACCTCATGATCGATGGCAAGAAATCGGCTGCCGAGAAAATCGTCTACAACGCGCTGGGTCGCGTCGAAGACAAGGTGAAGCGGGCTCCGGTGGAAATCTTCCACGAAGCGCTCGACAACATCAAACCCTCGGTCGAGGTCCGCTCGCGCCGCGTGGGGGGTGCCACCTACCAGGTGCCCGTCGAAGTGCGTCCCGAGCGTCGCGAAGCGCTCGCCATCCGCTGGCTCATCAACGCCTGCCGTGGCCGCAACGAGAACACGATGGAAGAACGCCTTGCCGGTGAGCTGCTTGACGCGGTCAACGGTCGCGGCACCGCCGTGAAAAAGCGCGAAGATACGCACAAGATGGCCGACGCGAACAAAGCGTTCAGCCATTATCGCTGGTAACTCCAAGTTCAAAGGCCCATCACAATGGCACGCGACTATCCCCTCGAACGCTACCGTAACTTCGGCATCATGGCTCACATTGATGCTGGCAAGACCACGTGTTCGGAACGCATCCTTTTCTACACCGGCAAATCCCATAACCTTGGTGAGGTGCACGATGGTGCGGCCACCATGGACTGGATGGAGCAGGAGCAGGAACGCGGTATCACCATCACTTCCGCCGCGACCACGACGTTCTGGCAGTGGCAGGAAGATCCGACCGAAGCCGGCACGGATGATACCAAGTTCCGCATGAACATCATCGATACGCCCGGCCACGTCGACTTCACGATCGAGGTGGAACGCTCGCTTGCCGTGCTTGATGGCGCGGTTGCCGTGCTTGACGCCAACGCCGGTGTCGAACCGCAGACCGAAACCGTCTGGCGTCAGGCCGACCGCTACAAGGTGCCGCGCATCGTCTTCGTCAACAAGATGGACAAGATCGGCGCAGATTTCTTCAACTGCGTGGAAATGATCGAAGATCGCACCGGCGCCGTGGCCTGCCCGATCCAGTTCCCGATCGGCGCGGAAAACGAGCTGGAAGGTATCGTTGACCTCGTGACCATGGAAGAATGGGTGTGGCAGGGCGAAGACCTGGGGGCCTCCTGGGTGCGCAAGCCGATCCGTGACAGCCTGAAGGCGCAGGCCGACGAATGGCGTGCCAAGCTGGTCGAGAATGCCGTCGAAATGGACGACGATGCCATGATGGCCTATCTTGAAGGTGAAGAGCCCGACATCCCGACCCTGCGTCGGCTGATCCGTGAGGGCACGCTCAACCTGAAATTCGTGCCGGTTCTCGGTGGCTCCGCGTTCAAGAACAAAGGGGTTCAGCCGCTTCTGAACGCCGTTGTCGACTATCTCCCCAGCCCGCTGGACGTGGTCGATTACATGGGCTTCTCGCCGGATGACGAAACGGAAGAGCGTAACATCCCGCGCCGCGCGGATGACACGATGCCGTTCTCGGGCCTGGCGTTCAAAATCATGAACGACCCCTTCGTGGGTTCGCTGACCTTTACCCGCATCTACTCCGGCGTGTTGAGAAAGGGCGAAACCGTCCAGAACTCGACCAAGGGCAAGAAAGAGCGCATCGGTCGCATGATGATGATGCACTCGAACAACCGCGAAGAGATCGAAGAAGCTTTTGCGGGCGACATCATCGCGCTGGCGGGTCTGAAGGACACCACCACGGGCGACACGCTGTGTGACCCGAAATCACAGGTGGTCCTCGAAACCATGACCTTCCCCGATCCGGTGATCGAGATCGCGGTTGAGCCGAAGACGAAAGCGGACCAGGAAAAGATGTCCCAGGGCCTCGCGCGGCTTGCCGCCGAAGACCCGTCGTTCCGCGTCGAGACCGACATCGAGAGCGGTCAGACCATCATGAAGGGCATGGGCGAGCTTCACCTCGACATCCTCGTCGACCGGCTCAAGCGTGAATTCAAGGTGGAAGCCAACATCGGCGCGCCGCAGGTGGCCTACCGTGAGACCATCGGTCACGAGATCGAGCACTCCTACACCCACAAGAAACAGTCGGGTGGTTCGGGTCAGTTCGCCGAAGTGAAGATGGTCATCGCACCGACCGAGCCGGGCGAAGGTTATTCGTTCGAAAGCCGCATCGTTGGTGGCTCGGTGCCGAAGGAATACATTCCGGGCGTCGAAAAGGGGATCAAGTCGGTCATGGATTCCGGTCCGATCGCGGGCTTCCCGGTCATCGACTTCAAGGTGGCCCTGATCGACGGCAAGTTCCATGACGTGGACTCCTCGGTTCTGGCGTTCGAGATCGCGGCACGCATGTGCATGCGCGAAGGTCTTCGGAAAGCCGGGGCCAAGCTGCTCGAACCGACGATGAAGGTCGAAGTCGTGACGCCGGAGGAATACACCGGCGGGATCATCGGCGACCTCACCTCCCGCCGTGGGCAGGTGTCGGGGCAGGAGCCGCGCGGCAACGCCGTGGCGATCAGCGCCTTCGTGCCGCTGGCCAACATGTTCGGCTACATCAATACCCTGCGTTCCATGTCCTCGGGCCGCGCGCAGTTCACGATGCAGTTCGACCACTACGAACCGGTTCCGTCGAACATCTCGGAAGAGATCCAGCAGCAATTCGCATAAGCAGCGGTGCGGGGGAGGCCCCGCACCCTACCCAACCGTAGGGTGCGTGAGATCACGCACCGCCAAAGATAAAGGAGGCCATCATGGCTAAGGAAAAGTTTGAACGCTCCAAACCGCATGTGAACATCGGCACGATTGGTCACGTTGACCACGGCAAGAC
>JAABTN010000035.1 GCA_011389895.1 Maritimibacter sp.
GCGCAGGCGGTCATCGATGCGCTGCCAAAGCGGCGGCGCAAACCCGTGCTGGCCTGCTGGATGGGCGAAGCGAGCGTGGCGGCGGGGCGAAAGCTTCTATCCGAGAACGGCATCGCCGATTTCATCTCGCCCGAACGCGCGGTCGAGGCGTTTTCTTACCTCGCGAAACATCAGCGCAATCGCAAGCTGGCGCTTCAAACCCTTGGCCCACTGTCGCCCGAGAACGCGCCCGACCTGGACGGTGCGCGCATGATCATCAACGCGGTGCTGGCCGATGACCGCGAGATGATGTCGGACATCGAAGGCAAGGCCTTGCTCAAGGCGTTTCGCATTCCGGTCAACATGACCATTCTGGCCGCCACGGCGGAAGAGGCGCTGGTCGCGGCGCAATCCGTGGGCTTTCCCATCGCGATGAAAATCTCGTCCCCCGAAATCTTGCACAAATCCGATGTCGGCGGCGTGCGGGTCGGGATCAAGGATCCGGCCGAGGTGATCCGCGCCTTTCGCGGGATTTGCGACAAGGCACAGGCCAAGCGCCCCGATGCGACGATTCGCGGCGTCACGGTCGAGGCGATGGCCGATATCGACGCCCCGCGCGAACTCGTGGTGGGGGTGAGCCGGGACGCGGTCTTTGGCCCCACGGTTTTATTCGGGGCGGGCGGCACGGCGGTCGAGGTGCTCAATGATCGCGCGGTGGCGATCCCGCCACTGAACGCCATGCTCGCCGAACGCCTTGTGTCGCGCACCCGGATGTCGCGCATGCTCGATGGTTTTCGCGACAAACCCGCGGCCGACCGGGACGCGGTGATCAACGTCTTGCGCCGGGTGTCGGCGATGGTCAGCGAATTGCCCGAGATCGTGGAGCTTGATATCAACCCGCTCATCGCCGGGGCGAATGGCGTCATGGCGGTGGATGCACGGGTGCGCGTGCAGCGCCCCCCGGCGCGCGACGGGCATTACGACCACATGGCGATCCACCCCTACCCGCGCCAGTTGGTGCAGGTCGAGCATCTGTCCGATGGCACGCCGCTCACCATCCGGCCCATTCGGCCCGAGGATGCGCGCAGCGAACAGGATTTCGTGCGTAACCTCTCGGACGAGGCCCGGATGTTTCGCTTCAACGGCACGTTGAACGAGCTATCGCCGGAAATGCTCGTGCAATTCACCCAGATCGACTACCGCCGCGAAATGGCGCTGGTCGCCATGGCCGAGATTGACGGCAAGGAACAGCAATGCGGCGTGGCGCGCTACGTGATCAACCCCGATGGCACGTCCTGCGAATTTGCCATCGTCGTCGGCGATCAGGTGCAAAAACAGGGCATCGGCACGCGGTTGATGAAAGCGCTGTTTCGCGCCGCGCGCGACCATGAGCTTTCCGTGATCGAAGGCACCGTGCTTAGAACCAATGCCCCGATGCTGAAGCTGATGTCAGAGCTTGGGTTCACCCAGAGGATGGACCCGGACGATCCGGACCTGGTGATCGTGGAACGGTGGCTTTAGCGACAGCACAGGATTGCCGGGAGAAAGACCGGGAGGGAGGGAGAGGGAGGACAACCATGCTTGCATATATTTCGCACCACGAGTGCCATGACCACGACGCGGGACCGCACCACCCCGAACAGGCGCTACGGCTCGAGGCGATCTCGAACCAGCTTATCTCGTCCGGGCTCGATTACGTTTTGCGCCATTTCGATGCGCCGCTTGTGACGCGCGAACAGCTTTTGCGGGTGCACGACGCGGATTACATCGACCGGGTCTATGCCATTGCGCCGGGCGAAGGCATGCAATCTATCGAGGTCGATGGAGACACGGTGATGTCGCCCGGCACGCTGAAGGCCGCCGAGCGCGCGGCGGGCGCGGGTGTTCTGGCGGTCGATCTGGTGATGTCCGACGCGGCGAACCCGGCGTTTTGCGCCGTGCGCCCGCCGGGGCACCACGCAGAGCGCGGCGTGGCGATGGGGTTTTGCCTGTTCAACAATATCGCGGTGGCCGCGGCCCATGCGCTGGAAGCGCACGGGTTGTCGCGCGTCGCGATCGTCGATTTCGACGTGCACCACGGCAACGGCACCGAGGATATCTTCAAATCCGAGCCGCGCGTTCTGTTCTGCTCGTCGTTCCAGCACCCGTTCTACCCCTTCACCGGGCATGAGAAAGAGACCGATAACCTTGTCGATATCCCGCTCGGCCCCGATGCGGGCTCAGCCGAGTTTCGCGCCGCGGTCGGGGAACACTGGTTGCCTCACCTCGAGGCCTTCAAACCGCAGATGATCCTGATTTCGGCGGGCTTCGATGCCCATGTGGCCGACGACATGTCGAACGTGGCGCTGACCGATGACGATTACGAATGGGTGACACAGACGCTGGTCGGTGTCGCGCAACGCCACGCCAAGGGCCGGATCGTGTCGATGCTGGAGGGCGGGTATGAACCCGCGGTCCTCGCCCGGTCCGTGGTGCGTCACATCAACGTTCTGATTGGCTGAGCGCGCCGGTCAGATAAAGCCCCGGTCCCGGATCAATCCGGTCAACTCGGACAGGCTCTCATCCTCGGTCTTGCCCGAGGTATCGAGGCTTTCCAATGCCTTGTCATAAAGCGCCTCGCGCGAGGTGAGGATGGATTTCAACTGTTCCATCGCCTCGGGGTTGCCAGCCATCGGTCGCTCGTCGCCCTGCTCACGGACCCGCGCCATATGCTCTGCCGGGGTGGCCTTGACCCAGATGGTATGGAAATGGGTCAAAAGCCGGTTGTAGGTTTCAGGCTCCGCCACGATACCGCCCGCTACGGCGAGGATCATCGTGTCATGGGTGGCGATCACCCGCGACAGGGCCTGTGCCTCGAGCCGCCGATACCCCTCCTGCCCGTAGAAGGCCATGACTTCGTCCACCGGCATCCCGGCCTGATCTTCGATCTCGCGGTTAAGCTCCACGAAAGGCACGTCCAACGCCCGGCCCGCGCGGCGCCCAAGGGTGGATTTCCCCGCCCCCCGCAGGCCGACCAGACAAATGCGATGCGCCCGGCTCTGGGCGACCGGTTCGGGGGCAAGGGCGGCCAGAACCGCCTTTTGGGTGGCCGTGTCGGCGGTGCGAAACAGGTCGGCGACCCGCAGCGCATCCGAGGTCCATGGATCATCGTCACCCACCAGCCATTCGATCTTGTGATCAAGCGCATGGGCGACCTTTTGCAAAAGCCCGATCGAGATGTTGCCTTCCCCCGCTTCAAGCTGGGCAAGGTATCGCGGCGACACCCCCGATTTTTCCGACAGCACGCGGCGCGTTATCCCCTTCCGGTCGCGTGCGCGGCGCACACGCTCGCCCACCCGTGCGATCAGGTCGCCAGATTGGTTTGCCTCTTCAGCGCGGGCCTCGCCCCGGAAATTCGTGATCTCGGCCAAACCGCCGCTCCCTGTCCTATAATGCACAAATCCTAGGCTTTCTGCCGCGCGGGATCAAAGAAATTCGGGATATAATGCACAAAAGCGGTCAGGTCAGGTGGTTTTCCAGAACACGCCGAACCCGCTCGGGGATCGGCTGCTTTTCGAACCGGTCGGCGACGGTGAAGACCTCGGTAAAACTGCCCTCGAAACACAATCGCCCGTCCTGATGGCCTTCGACACGGAAGGTGACCGAGCTTGTCCCCAGCCGGGCAACGGCGACGGAGCAGCGCAACGGATGGCGCGGGGTGACGGGCGCGCGGAAATCGAGCGACATGTTCACGAACGGCATGCCCATGTTGTGGTCCAGTTCCTGAATGAACCAGCCACCCCCGAGCGTGTCGTTGAGAAAGGCGTTGATCGCGTCGAGGCAGAAATTCGGAATACGGCCCGTGTAGACGATCCGCGCCGGGTCACAATCGCCCCATGTGACGAGGATGTCATGCGTGTATCGATCTGCCATGCAGTGCCTTATCCCCGCTTCGCCTCCGGTTGCCCCTTTGGGCCCCGGGCCTATATGTCCGGATATATTGACGCTTTTTCGGCTTGGCTTCTTTCAGGAAAGCCGCCCCGGCTCAATAGGTTTCGACGTGGTAGCGGCCATCTTCGCGCATACGGTCACGTATTGTTTTCCACTCCAACCCGTTGGCGCGCGCGATATCCGCCAGCGCCTCTTCAACCCCGTGCTCCATCTCTTTCTTGCCACAGATATAGATATACGCCGTGTCGGAGTGCAAAAGCGCGGCGACGTGATCCTTCTCGTCACGCAGCTTGTCCTGCACGTATTGTTTCGGCGCATCGTCGAGGCGGGAGAAGGCAAAAACCTTGTGCATGAAGCTGTCGGCAACCTTCTTGAGCGGGCCGAAATAGGGCAGCTCGCCGGGTTTGCGTGCGCCGAAAACCAGCGTGAGCTTGCCGGTGTTGGCCGGCATTTCGCGCTGGCGGCGCATGGTGAAGCCACGGAACGGCGCCGAACCGGTGCCGGTGCAGATCATCAAGAGCTGGGCTTCCGGGTCGGACGGGAGCAGGAAGGTCGAGCCGAAGGGGCCTGTTACCCGGACCTCGTCCCCGGTCTTGAGATCGCAGACATAGTTCGAGCAGATCCCCTGATCCTCGCGCTTCACCGTCAACGACACGTTGTTGAAACCCGGTCGCTCCCCGTCACGGGGCGAGGAGACCGAGTAGAGCCGGGGCAAATGCGTCTTGCCGTTGGCATCCTCACCCGGCGGGATGATCCCGATCGACTGGCCTTCCAGCACCGGCATCGGCTGCCCGCCGAAATCGAGGATGATGTGGCGCACGTCGGCGTCGCTGTCATCCGCCGTAAGGCGATAGTTGCCTTGGACCCGCGCGGTGATCGGCTTGCCAAGGTTATAAAGGTTCACGGTCGGTTTCGACGCGGTCGCGGGCGCGACGGATTTGCCGCCCGCCCCGCTGTGCGCCTCGGCCAGAAGCGCGGCCATGGCATCATCCAATGCCTCGCCATCTTCGCCTTCGCCCCCCGTTTCGATGTCTTCCTGTTCCGGCAGTTCCATCCATTCGAATTGCTCTTCGACGGAATAGGGCGTGTTCACCACGCGCCATTCGTCGATCGACCCGGTCGGGCAGACCGGGATGCAATCCATGCAGAAATTGCATTTCTCGGCATCGACCACGACGTTGTCGTCGTTATGGGTGATCGCCTCGATCGGGCAGGACATCTCGCAGGTGTAACAGCGGATGCAGATTTCCGGGTCGATGAGGTGCTGTTTGATCGGCTTGTTCATGGCGAATCCATCGGATGGCGGCGCGCGCGGGATGGGTCACGCGCGGCTGGCTACGGGTCTGGGCGGTGCGCTTGGGTCCGGTCCGGGGGCGCGGTCAGCGGGATTTCAGAACCAGATCCGGCACAAGCACGGTTTCGACCAGTTCAAGACAGGTGCCCTTGCAATCCGCGCATCCCACGCAGCCTGTTCGAAGGCCTGCGACCACGGCGGATTGGTCGCGCGATTTGATCGAGGGGCCGATAGTGCGGTCGATTTGCATGGTTGTGCTCCCTTGGTTGGCGAGGCGGGCGGGATCGCCCCCCTCGCCGGTTCGGTCATCAGGGCGGACCATGGCCCGCCCCCGGCA
Source organism: Maritimibacter sp. (assembly GCA_011389895.1). Taxonomy (GTDB): domain Bacteria; phylum Pseudomonadota; class Alphaproteobacteria; order Rhodobacterales; family Rhodobacteraceae; genus Maritimibacter. The sequence continues at coordinate 5,541 of JAABTN010000035.1, forward strand.
TTAGGCCATGTGCAGCTTCACGTATTCGAAGTCGCCCGGCTTGTTGTCGATCCCCACCTTAGGCGCTGCAATCCAGCTTGCATACTTGCCCGGTTCGGTGACGGGCACCATCAGGGACTGGATGAAATCGCCATCGGCGTGGGTCGGAAGCCAGTTGCGCATGCCCTCGTCGTATTCCGCGCCACTGACCAGCACCCCGTCGGGGTTGAAGTTGTGGCCCGAGAACACGCCGATCTTCCGGTTAAAGCTTTCGTGCGGCAGCTTCATCTCGAACTGAACACCGGATTTCTCGATGATCTTGTTCCAACGCCCCACACCGCCCGCGGCATCCTTGATGTAGTCATCGCGCAGGCGCATGTTGATCGCGGTCAATGCCGGCACCTCTTTCTGCACGGCCTTGTCGCCTTCGAGGTCCCACACAACGTAGGTGTCGTTTTGCAGACGGTGGTCGTCGTCGATGCGATGCTCGTGGAAACGGCCCTTGATCCCGGCGTTAAACGCATTTGCGGCGTTGGTCGACACCTCCTGCCCGAACAGATCAAGCGACAGGGTGTAGTGCAGGTTCAGCTTCTTCTGGATGGTGGGCAGGTCGATAACGCCGAGACTGCGGATCTTGTCGATGTCATAGGGGTCTTCGATCCCGTTCTCGCGCATCACCTGACAGGTCTTCTCGATCGTGCGGCCCACGCCGGTTTCACCCACGAACATGTGGTGGGCTTCTTCGGTCAGCATGAAGCGACAGGTGCGCGACAGCGGGTCGAACCCGGATTGCGCGAGGCTCTCAAGCTGCATCTTGCCGTCACGGTCGGTGAAATAGGTGAACATGAAGAACGACAGCCAATCGGGCGTCTCTTCGTTGAAGGCACCCAACATGCGCGGCGCTTCCTCGGACCCGGAGGAGCGGACCAGAAGGTCGTCGGCCTCTTCCCGGCCATCGCGCCCGAAATACTTTTGCAGCAGATAGACCATGGCCCAGAGGTGACGCCCCTCTTCCACGTTCACCTGAAACAGGTTGCGCATGTCGTAAAGCGACGGGGCGGTGAGGCCCAGGAAACGCTGTTGTTCGACCGACCCCGGCTCGGTGTCGCCCTGGATCACGATCAGGCGCTTGAGCAGGTTACGGTATTCCCCCGGCACTTCCTGCCACGCAGGTTGACCGAAGTGTTCACCACAGGGAATGGTGCGGTTCTCGACCTGGGGGGCAAGCAGCACGCCCCAGCGGTATTCCGGCATCTTCACATAGTCGAACTTGGCCCAGCCTTTTGGGTCGACCGAAACGGCGGTGCGCAGGTAGACCATGGATTTCTGGAATTTCTCGGGAATGAGGTCATTCCACCAGTTGATGTAGCCGGGGTGCCATTTTTCAAGCGCCTTGAGAACCTTGCGGTCCGACGAAAGCCCAACGTTGTTGGGGATCTGGGTGTCGTAGCTGACGTTGATCACATCGACCATGTCTCTCTCCCTGAGGTCTGAAGGCGGGCACGATAGCCCGCCCTTCACTTGGTTTATACGCGTTCCATGTTGTACTCGCCGCGCACGCCGGTGCCGTAGCGCTGCAAGGCCCCGGTTTCGCCAACCGCGTTCGGGCGGTTGAAGATCCAGTTCTGCCAAGCGGTCAGGCGGCCGAAGATGCGGGTTTCCATTGTCTCGGGACCGGCGAAGCGCAGGTTGGCCTCCATCCCGGTCATCGCGTCCGGCGAGAACGAGGCGCGCTCTTCCATGAAGATGCGGATTTCGTCATCCCAATCGATATCATCGAGCACCATGGTGACGAGGCCAAGGTCATCGGCTTCACCGGCCTCAAGCGCCTCGCCAGTATGCGCCTGCGCCTTGGTCACACTCTCCGGCTCGCCGTAGAACCGGGTTTCCAGACGGCTCAGATCATTGCCCATCGGGTAGCGACCAAAATTCGACTGGCTCAGCGTGATGGTGGCAATCGGGCGGTTGTCGCCCTCGAACTCGTCCTCCATCATGTAGGACCGGTCGACGGCAAACAGAAGCTCGGCCAGAACCCCGGCATAGCAAGAGCCGTGTTCAACCAGCGCGGCAAGCGAACGCGAGGTCACATCGACCCGCTTCAACACCCGCTTCCAGTATTGCAAGATCTCGTTGGAGAGCCAGAAATCATCGCTGTCCAGAAGCATGGCTTCATGGGCCGCGACCTTCTCGGGGTCGCCCTGCGTGCGGAACACCCAAAGGCCGATGTCCATTTCATTGAGCCGCATGTGCAAGATCGCGTCGTCCAGTTCACGCGCGAGTTTGAGCATGTAACCCTCCGCCCCCAGCGCGACAAGTTCGTCGGTCGAGGCCGGTGCATCCGTTTCGGGTCCGGACAACGTGATCGTGGCCTTGCGCCCCGCCCGGTCGATCTCGACCTCGACAAGGTCATAGTGCACGCCCTTGTCGTCGATGGTCCGGTTGAGCGGGGTCAGCGCGATGCCTTTTTCCACGTCGGCCTTCGGCGAACTGGAGGCGAATTCACGGGCGCGTTCCGCGACCGTATCGGCGAATTTCGAATTCGGCACGACTTCGTCGACAAGGCGCCAGTCCTTCGCGCGCTTGCCCTTGATGCCCTCTTCGATCGAACAGAAGATATCGGCCCGGTCCCGGCGCACCTTGCGCTTGTCGGTCACGCGGGTCAGCCCACCGGTGCCCGGCAGAACCGCCAGAAGCGGCACCTCCGGCAGCGCGACGGACGTGGTCGAATCGTCAGTCAGCATGATGTAGTTGCAGGCGAGCGCGAGCTCGTATCCACCACCGGCACATGCCCCTTTGACCGCCGCGATCCATTTCTGGCCCGAATCCGCCTCGGCCGCCTCGAAGGTGTTGCGGGTTTCGTTGGTGAACTTGCAGAAGTTGACCTTGTGGCTATGCGCGGCCCCGCCCAGCATCCGGATGTTGGCCCCGGCGCAGAACACCAGATCCTTGCCCGACTGCATCACCACGGTCTTGACCTCCGGGTGCTCGAAACGCATCCGCTGCACCACGTCCGCAAGCTCGATATCAACGCCGAGGTCATAGGAATTCAGCTTGAGCTTGTAGCCCTCGAACAGGCCCGCGTCTTCGTCCACGTCCATGTATACGGTGGCAACGGGGCCATCGTAGTCCACCTTCCAATGGTGGTATCCGGACGGGTCGGTTTGAAAGTCGATCACCTTGCTCACAGCCAGGCCTCCTTGTTCGCGTTAGGGTCACTATAGTGCATCCACTTGGCGTGGTAAACTGATTTATGCAGTATAATGCGTATTTAAGTTTTCTTTATTATCAGCATCTTGGCGTTTAGGTGCACAAATTCTTTTTAATATATGCATTATAATGCACTATCTGCAATTGCGTCCCGCTCGACTGATTCCACTTCCCGACGCGCCCAATCGGTGAGCGCACCGGCCTCGGCGTCGTCCAGATGGACCTTGGCCAAGGCCGCGATCCTGAGGGCGGCCTTGGCGCGGCCCATCACAAGCTTGAGCCGCCCGTTGGCGATCTGGATCAAACCCTGAAGCAGGGCGCGTTCTGCGCTGTCCGCCGGGGTCTTCATCCAGACCGGCTCCCACGCCTCATGCGCCTCCCAGTAATATCCCGCCCGGTAAAGCGCGAGGCCCTCGTCCAGCCCCGGTGCGATCGAGCCTTCGGGGGGGCGTGCGTTGTGCCCCGGAATATGTGGCGCGGCGCTCATACCCCTTCCGGTTCCGCGGCTTCCATAACCGCGAGATGGTCGCAAAACGCCACGATCGCGGCCAGCGTTTCTTCGGGCGCTTCCAAATGCGGGGCATGACAGGCCCCGTCGATGATCGCAGTATCGACCGGCGAATAGGCCCGTGTCTCGATCTCTTCGATCTGGGCCAACGTGCCATATTGGTCGTCGCGGCCCTGAATGGCGAGACAGGGAATGCGCCAGTAGTCGATGACCTCGGCCACGTTCCAAGACTTGAACCCGGGGGCAAGCCAACTGTCGTTCCAGCCCCGGAAGGTGTTGTCGGGGTCTCGGTGATAGCGCGCCATCTTTTGTTTGAGATCGGTGGTTCGGTAGGCTTCGCCCGCCTTCGCGATCTCGGCCAGCCCCATCTCTTCGGTGAAGAAATGCGGCGCGATCAGAATTAGGCCGCGCACGCGCATATCCTCGACCCGGCCCGCGTATTCGGCCGCGATGGTGGCCCCGTCGGAATGACCCAGCAGGATATAACGCGCCGCCCCGATGTGATCGAGCACCTCGGGCAGCACCTCGGTGGCCTCGCGCGTCATGTAATCCAGCGGGCGCGGCAGGTCGGCCAAATCGGACTGACCATAGCCCGCGCGCGAGAAGACGAAGACCGACAGACCGGTGGCCTCGGCGATCCGCGCAGGCACGTCGCGCCACAGGGCGGCGCTGCCCAGACCTTCGTGCAACATGACCACCACCGGGGCCTCGCCCGGCTCCGGCCCGAAGGTGGTGTATTCAAGCGCCTTGCCGCCCGCCGTCAGATGACCCGATCCCCAATTCATCACGAGGCCTCCCGCAGCTTGAAACGCTGGATCTTGCCGGTCGCGGTCTTTGGCAGTTCCTCGACCACCTCGACCCAGCGGGGGTATTTCCACATGCCGATCTTTTCCTTCACGAAATCCTTGATGTCATCGACCGAAAGTTCGCCCACCCCGTCCTTGAGCACGACATAGGCCGCCGGTTTGATCAGGTCTTTCTCATCGGCACGCGCCACGACCGCGGCCTCAAGGATCGCGGGGTGGTCGATCAGCGCCTGCTCGACCTCGAACGGCGAGACCCAGATGCCGGAGACCTTGAACATGTCATCGGTCCGCCCGCAGTAGACAAAGCGCCCCTCCGGCGTGCGTTCGTATTTGTCACCGGTGCGTGTCCAATGGCCCTGGAATGTCGCCTGGCTTTTGTGGCGGCGGTTCCAATACCCTTCCGCCGAGGAAGGTCCACGCACCAGAAGCTCGCCCACTTCGCCGTCGCCCAAGTCCTCATCATGCTCGTCGACCAGCTTCACCTCGTAGCCCGGCACGGCGGTGCCAGAGGTGCCGTAGACGATATCGCCGGGGCGGTTGGACAAGAAGATGTGGAGCATCTCGGTCGATCCGACACCATCCACGATCTGCGCCGTCCAGAGCCTTTCCCACCGCTCGCCGATCTCACGCGGCAGCGCCTCGCCCGCCGAGGTGCACAGGCGCAGCGCATGCGCGGGGGCAGCCCCCTTGGCTTCGGTGGCCGCGACCATGGCGGCAAACAGCGTGGGCACACCACAGAAGATGGTCGGCTTGTGATCAACCAGCACATCGGTCACGCCGTCCGGCGTTGGACGCCCGCCGAAGATCACGGTGGTCGCGCCCACGGACATCGGGAAGGACATCGCATTGCCAAGCCCGTAGGCAAAGAACATCTTCGCCGCCGAGAACACCACGTCCTCCTCACGTAGCCCCAGAACCTGATCGCCAAAGGTGTCAGCGGTCGCTTTCAGCGACCCGTGCACATGCCGCACACCCTTGGGCGTGCCCGTGGAGCCGGAAGAATAGAGCCAGAAGGCAAGCTCGTCGGCGGAGGCGTCGCAGGTGCCAAGGCTTTCGGCCCCGGCCACGAAATCTTCGTAGGTTTCGGTGCCCTCGGGGTGATCCCCGATCACCACGATGGTTCGCAAGTAGCGGTTTTCGTCGATGGCCGGTTTCACCGTCTCCCAAAGCTGTGCCGACACCACGAGGATCGTGGCGCGGCTGTCGTTCAGGATCGCCTCATACACCGGGGCCGACAGCAGGGTGTTCAACGGCACCGGGATCGCCCCGGCCTTCAGCGACCCCCAGAAAACCACCGGAAACTCGATCTGGTCACGCACGATCATGGCAACCCGCTCTTCCCGGCGCACGCCGTGCTTTTCAAGCGCCCCGGCCCAGCGCCCGGCCTGCGCGTGCAGATCCCCATAGGTCAGGCGTCGCGCCGCCCCGTCCGCCTCGACAAAGGCGAGCTTGTCGGCACGGCCTTCGTCGATGTGGCGGTCCACGAAATAGACCGTCGCGTTCTCATTCGTCATCTGTTCCTCCCTGACCCGCATCTCCCCGCGCGGTCCCGTTCGCTGAAATGGTGGCGGCGAAGACCCGCTATTTGCCGGTAAACTCGATCGCGCCCTCGGGCAGCAGATACAAAACGTAGGCATCCCCGCCGGCGACGGTCGGATGGTGGTCGGAGCCGGGCGGATAGACGTACCAGCCGGGCGCGAATCCGTCGAATTCCGGCGCGCCCTCGATCGGCATGATGGCCCCGATTTCCCCATTGGTATGAACATGATGCGGGCCCGCGACATCTTTCATGCGGACCACGTCGACCGAGAAACGTCCCGCCGCGGCGCCCGGTTTGATGGCCCGCCCGAACTTGATCCCACCCGCTTCGCGCGACATCAGCCAACCGTCCCGCTCGCCTTCGGCGCAGAGTGCGGCAAGGCGCTGAAACTCTTGTCCCTCAACAGGGTATTCCCGGTTGAGAAACGCGGCCATGTCGTCATCAAGGGCGACCCCCTCCAGGCGGGCGGCAATGGCCCCGACAAGCATGTTGAATTCTTCGGCTGCGGACATGATTCCTCCCTGAACCCCGTTCGACTCGATGATGCTATATAATGCACATTTGCGCGCGCGTGACAAGTTGATGTAGTGCATGTTGCACTTTTTTGCATATCCCGCGCGACACCACCACACGGCGCAACAAGGCGCGTGCCCGTGTAAGACGGTGCGCCTTAGTGGGGACAAACGGCGGGGCGGCTTAGGCGGCGAGAATCTCCGCAAGATCGGCTTCGACACGCGCCGCCTGACGGGTGACCAAGGCGGCAACACGGCGAATGCGCGCGGGGTCCGGATGGTTGTCGGCCACCGCCGCCATCCGCGCCCAAAGCGCCTGCTCCAAAACCCGCGCGGTCAAACGGATAAAGGGCGTCGCGACCGGCCCCGGATCGACCCCGGTTTCCAGATGCGCACGCGCCTGCTCCCATGTTGCCAAAGACGTGGCGAGCCGCGGGCCGCCTTCAACACTTTTCACGAAGCGCACGAAGGCCTCCATGGCCGCGCCGTTCTCCAACCGCAAAAGCCGCGACGCGACGCCCATGGCGTGAATGCCTGAGGCGCCTTCGTAGATCGAAGCGATGCGCAGATCGCGGTAGGTCTGTTCCAGCCGATATTCGCGCAGGTAGCCATAGCCCCCCAGCACCTGCATCCCGGTCTCGACCGCGCGCTGCGCCTCTTCGGTAGCATACCATTTGATCAGATGGGTCAGCAGCTCGACCAGCCAGGCATCTTCGCCGGTCTCAAGCGTCACGAGGGTCAGGTGGGTCATCGCCCGCGCCCCCATCGCGACCTTATCGATCTCGTCCAGCATCCGGCGCACGTCGCCGTGCTGGTCGATGCTCACCGGCCCCTCCCGGTCCCGGCCCTGCACCCGTTCGGCGGCATAGCGGGTGGCGACGTCATGGGCGCGCGCCGCATGTGCCACGCCCTGAAGCGCGACATCGACACGGGCATGGTTCATCAGCTCGAACATCGCCTTTAGCCCTTGGCCTTCGGCCCCGACAAGCTCGGCGTCGGCCCCGTCGAAGGCAAGCTGACAGGTCGGCTGGGCATGAAGCCCCATCTTCTCCTCGATCCGGGTGACCCGCACCGCGTTGCGGCTGCCATCCGCGTGCACCGATGGGCAGGCGAACAGCGAAAGCCCCTTGACCCCCGTCTCCATCTCCCCGGTGCGCGCAAGCACGAGGTGCAGCACCCCTTCCGACAGGTTCTGGTCCCCGCCCGAGATGAAAATCTTCTCGCCGGTGATCCGGTAGCCGCCGGCTTCGGCCACCGCGCGGGTGCGGATGCGCCCAAGGTCAGAACCCGCCCCCGGTTCGGTCAGCGCCATGGTGCCCAGAAACCGGCCTTCGGCCAGCAGGGGGAGGAATTTGCGCCGCTGCGCTTCGGTGCCGAAGTGCTGGAACACCCGGTTATGGCCAACGGCGAGAGAGACGAGCATCTGGAAGGCGTGGTTCGCGCCCATCAGCACCTCGTGCACGACCCCGCCGGTGACCCCGTCGACGCCCTGCCCGCCGTAGTCCTCGGGCAGCATGAGCCCGGTCCAGCCCTGCTCGACATAAGCGCGAAACATTGGCTGAAAAGCCTCGGGCAGCTTCACCCGGCCCTTGATGAGCGTTGCGCCGACCTGGTCGCCGATCTCGTCCGTCGGCGCAATCTCGCCTTCCGCGAAGGCCGCAAAATGCTCGGATATTTCGCGCGAGAACGACTGGTCGAACCCCTCGACCCGGTCGGCCCCGACCACGTGGTTCAGGATGAAATAGATGTCGTCCAGCGGTGCCTTGAACGGTGTCATGCGCGGTGCCTTATCCTGCGGTGATCGCGGCCGGGTCGCCATCATCATAAAGCCGCTCCAAAAGCGACTTGCGGCGATCCAGCACCTTTCGGTAATTCAGGTTGCCCTTGGCGGTCATTTCGCCGTCCCCCATGGACGGCGGTTCGGCCAGCACGATGGCGCGGGTGACACGCGAGGACGACCCCGACACTTCGGACAGCCGCATGGCCAAACGCCGCGCGATATCGGATTTCAGCCGTGGATCGGTGAAGGCCTCTCCTGTGGCCTCGGTCGAGAACCCTTCTTTCTCAAGCTCGGCCATGTTCGGAAAAATCATCAGGCCGATCTCGTTGCGGTCCGCCCCGGTCACCACAAGGTCCGAGACGATCGGCCCCATGTGGGCCAACATGTCGAGACGAAGCTGCGCGGCGCGCACCCATGTGCCGGTGAGAAGCTTGAAATCCTCCGACATACGGCCATCGAAGCGAAGCCCCATGTCGGGGTTGCCGTCCTCGACGAATTTCATCGCGTCCCCGGTCAGGAAGTATCCCTCGTCATCAAAGGCCTCAGCGGTTTTCTCGGGATTGGCGAAATAGCCCGTGAAGATCGACGGGCCCTTGACGCGCACCTCGCACCGCATGTCGTCATCGGGGATCAACTTGACCTCGACCCCGGCCAACGGCACGCCGACGATTCCGGACCGGTCCGTCAGCTGGTGTTGCAACAAGGCCGCCGGGGCGGTTTCGGTCAGGCCCCATGACGAATTCATCAGCGGCACGGTGCCGGTGGTCTTGCGCGATAGCGCCTCGATCCCGGCCCAGACATCCTGCGGCAGCGACGCGCCGGCGTAGAAGATCATCTCGACGTTCTTGAAGTAGCTTTCGCGCAGCGCGTCGTTGGTCTGCATTTCTTGCACCAGACCGGCGAAGCCCACGGGCACGTTGAACGAAATGGTGGGCGATACCATCGTCAGGTTCTCGACCGAGCGACCAATCAGCGCCGGGGTCGGCTTGCCATCGTCGATATAGAGCGTGCCACCGTTAGCCAGCACGAGGTTGAAGTTATGCGACCCGCCGAAGACGTGGTTCCACGGCAGCCAATCGCACAGCACCGGCGGCGTTTCGGTCACGAAGGGGAGTGCTGCGGCAAGCTGCGCCTGGTTGGTGCACATCATCCGGTTGGTGGTCGGCACGCCTTTCGGGGCCGAGGTCGAGCCCGACGTCAGAAGGATCTTGCCCACCGTGTCCGGCCCGGTCGCCGCATGGGCGGCATCGACGCCTTCGGTGCCGGACGCGAGGAGATCGGCAAACGCCGTGACCCGGTCGTTCTGTCCGGGGTGGGAAGCCACGACCTCGATCTCATCGAAGATGTCGAGCGCGATTGCTTCGCCGTATTGATCGGCATCGACGGCATAGGCGAGGCGGGGTTTCGTCATCTCGACCGCGTGGCGCAGGCGGCCATGGGCGCCGTGGATCAGGGCGTATTGCTCTGCCACCGGCACCACGGGGACACCGATGTATTGACCGGCGAGCGCGAGCAGCCCGTGATCGACACCGTTGCCCGACATGACAAGGATCGGCGTCTCGGCGTTCAGGCCGCGGGCCAGCAGCGCGCCCGCGATCGCGCGCACCTGTTCCAACGCCTCGCCATAGCTGACGTCGCGCCAGCCCGCGCCGTATCGTTCGGCGAGAAAGGTGCGGGTCGGGGCCTCTTCGGCCCAGCGATGCAGCCAATCCCCCGTGGTCCGGGCCACCGGCGGCAGGTCATAGGCCGCGGTGTAGATCAGCGCCCCATCGGCGCGGGGTTCCAGCTTTGTCTCATGTGAACGGTAGGTGGTCATCGGCTCAGATCCTCTCTGTCCCATTTCGTTCGATCCTGCCCAGCACGGCGCGCAAGGTGGCGATGTCCGCCGGGTCGATGCCGTCGAGAAGCTGGGCTTCATGTGCGCGCACGGCTTCGGTGGCTTGGGCCAGAAGACGTGCGCCCTGGGTGGTCAAACGCAGCGCATTGGTGCGTCGATCCGTGGGCACGCGGTCGCGCGAGATCAGGCCGCGACCTGCAAGTTCCTCGATCACGTTGACAAGGTTGGGGCGCTCTACCGACAGGGCGGCGGCAAGCTGAGCCTGGCTCAGCGACGGGTTGTCCCCGATCAGGGTAAGCGCCGAGTAGGTGACCATACGCAATTCAAAAGGGGTCAGCGTGGTGCGCAGATCCCCCGCGATCACGTTCATCGCCCGCTTGATGTTGAAGCCGACAAGCTGTCTCAGCGCGTCGTCCGAGACGTGGCGCGTGTCCGGTGCGGTTCTGGCGGGGCGACGATCTGCCATCTCAGCCGAACTTCGGGTCGCGTTTTTGCAAGAAGGCCTGAAGCCCCTCGACCGCGTGGGGCGAGGTTTGTGTGAGCGCGGCACACAGGGCTTCCGTGAACAGCCCGTCAGCCTTCGACATATCCTCGATCCGGCTGATCGCCTGGATCATCACGTAATTCGACAACGGCGCATTCTCGGCGATGCGACCGGCAAGCGCCTGCGCGGTCGCAAGCGCCTCGCCCTCCTCCACCACGTAATGCGCAAGGCCGAGGTCAAGCCCTTCGTCCGCGCCGTATTTGCGGCCCGTGAGCATCATCTCGATCATCCGGTCGGCCCCGAGGATACGCCCCACCCGAACGGTCGCGCCACCGCCCACGAAAATGCCGCGCTTGCCTTCGGGAAGCTGGAAGATGGTCGTGGGGTCGGCCACGCGCACATGGGTCGAGGTGGCTAGCTCAAGCCCGCCGCCGATCACCGCGCCGAACATGGCCGAGATCACCGGCAGCCCGCCATACTGGATGCGATCCATCACCTCGTGCCAGCCGCGCGAATGGCGCATGGTGCCTTCGGCGTCGCGCTGGGTGTGTTCGGCCAGATCGAGACCCGAACAATAATGCCCCTCGACCCCTGTCAGGACCACCGCCTTGGTGCCCTCCGGCGGGGCCCGGAAAAAATCGTCGAGCGCGGCCAGCAGAACATCACTCATCGCGTTGCGTTTGCCGGGGCGGTTCATGGTGAGCGTGGTCACCCCGTTCGCTGCGGTTTCCACCTTGATGATGTCAGACATGCGTGCTCCTCCAAAATCGTTATGATCTATATCTATAAAGCCGGAGGGCCGCCCGGCCCCTGCCCCGGCCCGGGTGTCAGTAAACCAGGAACAGGGTAATGGCCGGGAACGCGGCGAGGATGATCACACGGATCAGGTCCGAGGTGATGAAATAGGCCACCGCCTTGTAGGTCTCGACGATGGGCGTCGAGCGATCCATCGCGTTGATGATGAACAAGATCATGCCGACCGGCGGGGTGATAAGCCCGGTTTCGACCACGATCAGGACAAGGATCCCGAACCAGATCGCCGTGTATTCCATCCCGATCGCATTGGCGCGAAGCTCGGTCAGGCGCACGCCCAGCTCGGCCGAAAGCTGACGGGGCACTTCCTCCCCCGCCGCGACCAACGCGTTGATCTGGCTCATGATTTCTGGCGCGACCCCTTCGGCGGCCCCGGAAGAGATGGCATCGCGGATCATGTCGTGCTGCATGGTGACGAAATCGACCATGCCGAAATCCAGAACCGAGATGATCGGGAAGAAGATCGGGATGGTGAGCAAGATCATGGACAGCGAATCCATGAGACACCCGAGAAGCAAGTAGAAGACGAGAATGATCAAAAGCACGGTATAGGGCGAAAACCCCTGTTCCCCGACCCATGTCGCCATGGTCTGTGGCACCTGCGTCACGGCGAGAAAGCCGTTGTAGAACGCAGCCCCCAGCACGATGAAAAAGATCATCGCGGTCGAGCGCGCGGTGGCCGTGAACGACCCGAGCAGCGACGTCAGGTTCAGACCGCCGTTGGAGTAGGCGATGATCCCCGTGCCCATGGCGCCGACCGCCGCACCCTCGGTCGGGGTGAAGAACCCGCCGTAGATGCCGCCCACGACAAGGGCGAAGACGATCAGTACGGGCCAGACATCGAACAGCGCCCGGAACCGCTGCCCCATCGGAACCGCCTCGCGCACGCCCGCCGATTCCGGGTTCACGCGCACGTAGATCGAGATCACGGTCATGTAGCCGACCGCGGCCAGCAGGCCGGGGATCACGGCTGCCGCGAAAAGCTTTGCAATGTTCTGTTCGGCGAGAATGGCATAGATCACCAGCACGATGGACGGCGGGATCAGGATGCCCAGCGTGCCGCCCGCCGCGAGGGTCGCGGTCGAGAAGCCGCCGGAATAGCCGTATTTCTTCAACTGTGGCAGCGCGACCCGGCCCATGGTGGCCGCCGTGGCAAGCGATGAACCACAGATCGCGCCGAACCCCGCGCAGGCCCCGATCGAGGCCATGGCGACACCGCCCCTCTTGTGGCCGATCCAGCTTTCAGCGGCGCGAAACAAGGATTGCGACATGCCGCCCAGCGTCGCGAAATGCCCCATCAACAGGAACATCGGCACGATCGACAGCGAATAGCTTGAAAACGTCGTGAAGGTCTCGGTCTTCAGACGCGCGAGCGCGATGTCAAAGCCATCGTTGATGATGCCAAGACCCAGAAACCCCGCGATGAACATGGCCAGCCCGATGGGCACGCGCAGGAAAATCAGAAGCAAAAGGGCCGGAAAGGACCACAGGCCAATCTCGATATTGCTCATGCCTGGTCCCCTTCGACGACAGCAATGTTTTTGCCGGTCACCGCTTCGATCACCCGCACGATCGCGTGCCAGACCCCGACGACAGCGCCGATGGCGGCTGCCCCGGAGGACAACGCATAGCCCCACCAGACAGGGAATTGTAAGAGCAGCGTTGTCTGACCGGAGTCTCGTTTCGAGGTCATGCCATCAAACAACTTCACCGCGATGATGACCAGAACGACTGCAAAAACCACGTCAATCACCGCCGAGAGCTTGCGGTGCGATGCCTCGGCCATCCAGTCGGTGAAAATATCCACCGTGGCATGTGCCCCGGTCATGTGCGCGTAGGGAAGGAAGGCGAAAATGGCAAAGGCCATGCCGGCCTCGACCAATTCGTAATCGCCCTTGATCGCACCGATCCCGGTTTCACGCCCGAGAATGGAGACAACGACAATGATGATGAGCAGGCTGAGGACGAAACCGCCGACGATGGCCAGCGCTTTCGAAAGCCTGAGGAAAAAGAGGTTCATGAAGGCTCTCTGATCTCGTGTCAGGTCAGAAGGACGCGGGCGCGGCGGGGATCCCCGCCGCGCCCTCTCGTGCTTATTGGCCGTAGACGTCGATGCTGGCCATGTCCTGACCGCACTGATCCATCAGCATTTTCGCTTCGTCGATCAACTCCTGACCATTGTCCATCGAGGATGCCCATTCGGCATACATCGGGTTCACGATGTCGTCCCAGGCTTGCGCCTCTTCTTCCGACACGGTGATGATGTTGTTGCCAAGATCAACGGCGACCTGACGGGCCGGGCCATCGGCATCGGCCTGCGTGCCACCGGCAAAGACCGAGAATTCAAGACCGGCATTGGCGTCGATCGCGGCCTTTTGCTCGTCCGTCAGGCTCTCGTACTTGTCCTTGTTCATGGCGAGCACGAAGGTGAGGTTATAAAGCGCCGCCCCTTCGAATTCGGTGTGGTTGGTCACCAGCTCCGGCACCTTCAGCGCGTAGGTCACTTCCCACGGGATGGTGGTTCCGTCGATCACGCCCTTGGACAGCGCCTCGGCAACCGCCGGGACCGGAAGACCGACCGGCTCGGCCCCAACGCGGGTCAGAAGGTTGTTCACAAGACGCGACCCACCACGGATCTTCATGCCTTCAAGATCGGAGGGCACGGTGACCGGCTCGGCGGTGTGGAACATGCCCGGACCGTGCACCCATGTGCCGACGATTTTAAGATTCGAAAACTCGTCGTTCTTCATGTGCTTGTCGAACATCTTCCAGTAGGCGCAAGACGCCTCGCGGGCATCGGACACCATGAACGGAAGCTCGAAAACTTCGGTCGTCGGGTAACGGCCAGGGGTATAGCCCACCACGGTCCAGACCACGTCGGCGATGCCGTCGATCGCCTGATCCATCAGCTCCGGCGGCGTGCCGCCAAGCGCCATGGCGTGGTAGCGCTCGATCTCGATCGCGCCACCCGAGGATTCCTCGACATTGTCCGCCCAGACTTCAAGCACATCCTTCGGCACGTTGGCCTGCGCCGGCAGGAACTGGTGCATCTTGAGCGTAACCTCTTGTGCAAACGCGGCACCGGCGGTGAGCGCGGACAGGGCAACACCGGTGGTGAGCCCTTTAAGAATGGATTTGGTCATTGATTCTCCTCCCATAGACCTGTCGATGTGGCATTATAATGCCACTATCGCCGTGAGGTTGACATATATTGCCACCTGTTTCCACAAGAATCTCGGTAATCCCAGTGATTCAGGCGCAGATACATTCAAGCTCCCGGCAAATAGATATTGGGCATAACGATCAAACGCAACTCCGAAGCGCCCGTCGGCCCGAGACCATCAGACACGGGAGCCGGATTCGGATCAAGCATTTTCGACCGTCCAGTCGGTGAATTTTGCACCAGGTCGGTCAATGCCCCGCCACGGCGCGCCGCTCCGTGCCCGAATGTGGCCCTGAGCGCGGCACCGCGCGCTACCTCACATCGCGAAAACAGCGAAAGCCCAAGTGGTAATTTGCGTGGCTGGCAGGCGACATCACCTTTGTGCCGTGCCAGAACGGGGCGCGCCAGCGGGCCCATTCCTGATGGGCGCGCACCTTGTCCCAGATGAACCAGCTTCCTTTCATCTCGGTCACGCCAAGCGTCTTCGACCCGCGCGACGCCATCTGGCTGGGCGCAAGCGGCAGGTTCATGTGTTCCGCGGCGTTGCCTTCGAGATCATAGACCCCAAGACCCGAGCGGCAATTCGGAAAGCTCCCCACGGGATAGGTGTTCGAACCACAGCCCGACCAGCTTCCGCCGTTGCAACCGGGCGACTTGGACGAATTCTGCGCGCAGATGCCGGACCGCCATTGCGGCCCATAGGTCCAGGACCGGGTCGGGCCCCATTTCGCGTTATGCGCCGCCCGCATCGCCTGCGGCGATCCCAGATCGAAACGATAGTCCGGTTCAAGCAGCGCGCCCGCTGCCGCCCCTTCCCATTCATGGGCGTCCCCCATGCGCTTGCCTTCCGCCGCACATATCTGCGCCGCCTCGCTCGCCCGGACCCATGTCACCGGGTAGGCGGTGGGCACGTTGGGGTATTCGAACATGTCGACGCAGACCGTGGCATCCTCTGGCCGCTGGGTCGCCGGATCATAAAGGGGCGCCATGTATTTGCGCCCGCAAATCCGTTCGAACCGCGCGTTTCGGTAATACTGGAACGGATCGCCCGGCACCTTTGCCGCGGCCTGTTGCGGGGTCATCGGGTGGCGCGTCACCGCCGGGTTGCCCTGCCCGGCACGGCCCGAAGCCTGAAAAATCTGTCGGATGCGCGATATCTGCGACGCGGTCACCCCGCGATGCTCCATCATCTGCTTGAACATCGCTTCGTTGTTTTCGGCGAGCGTGGCCGACAGGGCCGGCCCGCCCGACAAGACCATCAGGCACAGGCCAAGAGCGGCGAGAGGTTTGCGCATCATCATTCCTTTCTGAGCAGGTAGAAGAAATCCCGATTGTCCGCGAAGCCGACGAAGCGCGGGATGCGTCCATCGTCGCCCCAAGGGTCGCTTTCGGCCATGTAGCGGTTGAGGTGCATGGCATCGAGCCCGTCACCGGCCGCGTTCTGCTTGTAGACCGCGAGATAGGTCAGCTCCGGTGAATTCATGTCCAGAAGCATCCCGTAGTCGCAGCCATACGCCTGAAACACCCGCGCCTGGGCCGAGGGCGTGACCGACGAGAAGTATCCATAAAGCAGGAACGTGCGCCCGCCCGCCCGCCTGATACAGGCCCCGGACCGCAGCGTGCGCAATTGCGCATCCGCCGACCCGGACCAGTTGCCGCCGCCCCATGAATTGACCCGGTCGCCCGGCACCACCTCGCCGGTCTCGGGGTCACGCTCGACCAACGGCACGCCGTTCTGGCGCGCATAGCGCAACTCCGGGATCATCGCGTTGTCCGCTTCGGTCCAGGTCTTCATGCCCACCTCGCCATCGAGCGTGACATAAAGCGTCGCGAGGTTGGGGATAAGCCGGGAAAAGGTCACGCCATTGGAGATGAAGCCATAATGGTGGCCCTTGTTGAAGGTCGCGTAGTCCGAGAAACGATAGGCCCCGTGGTCACGTTTGAAACCGCCTGCAAAGGCCGCCACCGCGCGACCGGTCAGAGACGGGCTGAGCATCCCGTTGCGCACCAACGGATCGGGACGGTTGAAGCCGTCCGGTCCCGGCAGGTTCCAATCCGCGCCCGAGCGTTGCGGGCGCGAGGACCAGCCAAGCGCGGGATGATCGGTGCCAAGCTCATACCCCAGCTCAAACTGCGCAAGGTCGAAGGCCACCAGATAAACATCGGCGTTTTGCTCGACCCCGTCGAGCCAATTGGCCCCATTGCGCGCCGTCAGGATGTCTTGCGAGATATAGGCGGGTTTCATGACGCTGGCGAAGGCCCCCTCGACCCCGGACACCGCATACCATGCGCCCGCCTCCATGCCGCCATCGGCCCCCTCGACCTCGATCGACATATTGGGGCGGATGATCGGCTGACGGTCCAGCCGGGCCATGCCAAGCGCCGCCACCGCGTCGCCGGCATCACCGTCATCCACCGCCTCGGCGTCCTCAAGGAACGCATCCTCGAAGAAGGTGCCCTTGATCAGGTTCACCAGCTTGTCGCCGAAGACCACGTTCTCACGCAGGAAATCCGACACCGCCTCGCGGTTGGTCCGGTTACCGGACACGCGGTTGCGCACGAATATCTTCTGGCTGCAAATCGGAGCGTAAGGCAGACCAGAGGCCTCGGCCTTGTTGAGTTGCGAGGGCGCGCCGTCCCACGGCACGCAGGTTTCCTCGCTCCCCGCACCCGCGATGAACAGCTCGCCCGACCCGGTCAGAGACAGCGTCCAGGCTTTCGCATCGGCGTTTTCAAGGTGATAGCTGCGGGCCTGCCCCTCGGACGGAGTGATTTCCAGAAGATACCAGCGGTTCACATCCGGATGAAGCGACGTCAGGCGGATCGTATCGCCCGCTTCCGTCACCGCGTCTTGCGACACGCGCATCGGCGCGAATTCGACCACAGAGGGGACCGAGGGCTCCGCATAGGTTTCCATCTGCGCCGCGCGCGTTTCGGTATCCGGCGCGGGGGTCCCCTGCGCCAAGGCCCCGGTGGCTCCCCCCAAACAGAAAGCCGTGGCCATAACGGCCCCGGCGACCCGCGCCCTTATTTCAATCATGCTCACCCTCAATCATCGCTCAGCAGCCCATCGTCATTCGAAAGAACGCCATACCGCCCGTCCGGCCCCAAAAAGCCGGTCCATACACCCGCCGGAAGCCGCCCCACGGCCCCTGAACATCCGGCAAAGCATCGCGGCAGGGCGCGCTCGAATGCCCCCGTCCCGTCACTATGTCGCAATCGCCGCAGGTTTCCAAACCCGCAATGATCACGTTTTCCCTGTCCGGCCCGCTCATTGATCCGCGAGCGCACGCGCCGCCGCCGCCGTGCCGCCGCCGACGATGGCATCTAGCGGTCCGTTATAAAGCCCGCGGTCCTTCAACACCTTCTGAAACGCGAGCGCCGTGTCACGATCCCACGCGCCGGGCGCACCGTTGCGCAGGTCGCCGAAGTCGAGCTTACCGGTCTCCATCGCGCGCACGTAAAGGCCCGCCGCAATCTCGGGATCCCGGTCCACGCCGCGCCCGGTTTCGTAGAAAACACCCATCTTGGCGATCGCCGGGGGGTGGCCAGTCTGCGACACCATGCGGGTCAGGCGCACCTGCGCCGCCGGATTGTCCGGCAGGCCGGAATTCGGATCAGCGTAAAGCGAGGACAATTCCAGCGCCGCCGACAGGTTCCCCGCTTCCGCCGCCATCGTGTAATACGCGACCGCGCGCTCCGGGTCGGGGATGCCGAGGTCCGGATCGCTCCGCCCCGCCACGCCCTCGCCCGTCATGAGCGTCTGGGCCAACCGGAACTGGGCGAAATGATACCCTTCATCCGCCGCCTTCGTCATCAGCTCGATCATCCGCTTCGTGTCGCGCGGCACCCCCTGCCCAACCTGGTGCAGCAGGGCCAGTGTTGTCATGCCCGCCGGATCTCCAAGATCGGCTGCCGCGCGATAATGCGTCACCGCCTTCATCACATTCTGCCCCTCGGGGCCGACCCCGAAGAGAAAGAAATCGCCAAGCCGGGTTTCCGCCGGTCCCAACCCGGCCTTGGCCGCGCGGGTGAGCAGGTCGTAGGTCGCCGTGGCATCGCCGCGCGCCCGTGCGATCGTGGCAGCGTGGAAGAGAACCTCGGGGTCCGCATCCTCGGCGCGCGCGGCCTCGGTGCAAAACGGGGCGGCCTCTGCCAGCGCCTCTTTCTGCGAGGCGGCATCGACCGAAGCGCTCGGCACCCCCGCATTCGCTGGTCCCAGCGTCTCAAGACAGGTTGCAGTCGCCACCGACACTGGATCGGGCGCGGGCCGCGTCTCGGTTTCGGGCAAGGCATCGCCGGAGGCGTCAGCGACCTCTGCCTCAGACGCCATGGACGGCGCGGGATCAGACGGCGCTTCAGACGGCGCCATATCCGTCGCGGCCCCGACCGTGTCGGGGTCTGACCCGCCGGGGTCAATCTGCGGCAGGTCGAGCGCATCGCTGGCATCCGCCCCATCCTCGGTCTCGAGGGTCTCAGCGGCATCGGGATCAACCGTCCCGCCCGGGGCCGCGTCATCACCCAAGGCCACCGTTTCCTCCGCCACCATCTCTGGCTGGGGTGCCTGCGACTGCGCGCCATCGTCGGACACGGTGTCGGCGACCGTGGCCCCCCGGTCGGTGGCCATCTTCACCTCGGCGGGCTTCAAAGCCATGTCGGTTGCGCTGACCCCCGGTGTCCGGGCGTTCATCGCGTCCGGCTCCGCTTTCGCCGAAGCCGGGCCCGCATCCTGTGTCAATCCGCTTGCCCCCGAAATCTCGGCATCTGTCATGTCGTCCTGGGCCTGGATATCAACCTTGGCTGGCTGCTCGGCCCCAGAGGTTTGCGCCAGGACCGGAAGCGGGATCAGCAATCCGGCGAATGCGAGGGGAAGCCAGGTTTTCACACGCAGATCCTTTTTTAAAATCTCGTCGCACCACGAAGCCGTGACCCCGAGTCTACATTCAGAGAGAACATTGTCAGACGCGGTTTGCCAAGATTGTCTCTCCGCTTTTCCGCCGCCAATGTGCCAAAAACTGTTGGAACGAGGATGAACCCGGTGAAAAATCAATCACCCGCGACCCAAGAGGCCCTGATCCTTGACCTCGACCGGGATGTTTTGGGCGGGGATCTGAAGGCGGAACGATTCTGGGGGGCCGTTGGGCAGGATTGGCGCAATCTTTGGTCTCGGCCAGAGGGTGCCGTGACGGATGGCGCGCTCATCCCCATTCCCGAGGATGTCTTGGAGACCTGCGCAACGGCGCGGGCGGCGGGACGCGAGGTGGTGTTGCACGACGCGGGCGATCCGACGCTGGCATCCGTGATTGCCGGGCGGATCGGGTCCATCGACCGGGTCGTGCCCGGGTCCGCGCCCCCTGCCCCGCGACCCGTCGCGAGACGTGGCACCCGGGCGACCACCGTGCTCAAACAAATGCGGCTGCACCAATGGGTCAAGAACGTGCTCATTTTTCTGCCGCTCATGGCCGCCCACGCTTTTGATGGCATCACGCTGTTTGCCGCCGCGCGCGCATTCCTGGCCTTCGGGCTGGTGGCCTCGGGCGTCTATGTGCTGAACGATCTGGCCGACCTTGGCGCGGACAGGAAACATCGGACCAAATGCCATCGCCCCTTCGCCTCGGGCCGTCTTCCGGTGCGCTACGGTTTCCCGATGCTCATGACCCTGCTGGTCGCGGGCTTCGCCATCGCGGCGAGTGTGACCGGCGCGCTTATCGTGGTTCTGGCGGGGTATTTCGTGCTCACGACCGCCTATTCGATGAACCTCAAGGGGCGGCTGGCGGTGGATATCGTGGTTCTGGCGTTGCTCTATACCGTGCGGATCGTGGCCGGTGCGGCGGCAACGGGGATCACGCCCTCGGTCTGGCTCCTGTCGTTTTCGACGTTCCTGTTTCTTGCACTCGCCTCGGTCAAACGGCTCGCGGAACTTGTCGAGCTTGAAAGCCACCGGGGGGCCAAGGCGGCGGCGGGCCGGGCCTATACCACCGAAGACAGGCCCATCATCGCGATGATCGCCACTTCGGCCGGGTTCATCGCGGTGCTGGTTTTCGCGCTCTATCTCGACAGCCCGGAAGTGCGCGCACTCTACGATGCGCCAATGGTGCTTTGGGGGATTTGCGTGTTGCTTTTGTTCTGGGTCAGCCGCGTGGTGCTTCTGGCGCATCGCGGGCTGGTGCACGAAGACCCCGTGGTCTTTGCCCTGAACGACACGGTGAGTCGCTGGGTCGGGGTTGCGGCGGTGATTCTCTTTGCGATTGCGATGCTGGCCTGAGCCAAAATCCACGAAAAAACGCCACTACTGCGACGGCAGGTCGCGGTTGGGCGGCGTTATCCGCCGATAATCCCCCGAATCCTGCATGAATCCGGCAGTTTTCCGCGCAACGGTCAGAAACCTCCCATTAACCCGGGCATGTGATTATTGTGCTTATAGCGAAGGGGCAGTACGAGCGCGGACCATGATCCGAGACAATAGACCTATTTCCGACACCGCGCCCAAGCGCAGGCGATCCCATGTCATGCCAGCATTCGCTGGCATCGGGGTGCTTGCGGGCCTTGTTGTCGCCGCCTGGGGCAGCTTCTTTGCCGAGAAGACGCTGTATCCGTCCTATCTCGAGGCTTTTCAGTCGACCCCAACCGGCGTGCAGACGCCGCGCGTGGTGCAACGCACGCTTGATGAAGAGCTTGGCGTGGGGCGTGACCGCCGTATGGTAGATGCCACCATGGACGATCCATCTGCCTCTGACACTGGAAAACCGGACGCCGATCTTGCCGATGCGGCGCGCGTGCTGGCCGATCCCGACAAACGCATCGACCCGGTCGATCCGGCGTCGGTCGATCCGACCGCTCCGGAAACCTTTGCCCGCAAAAGTGACGCGGACGCGGGCAACCGCGCGCTTGCCTCGCTCGCCGATCCGCGCGGGTCCGATGCTGACCCTGCGACGATCCAGAGCCCGGATGATGTTGGCCTGGCTGACACGCCGCAGGCTGAGGCGACACCGCGCCCCTCGATCGACGTGGCCAGCATTCCGCGCCTGCGCCCCGAACCGCGCCCCGGGACCGTCACGGTGGCACGCACCACCGCTCCGACAGACGCCACCCCGGAAGACGCCACCCCCAAGGATGAGCTGAACATCACCACCTCGACGATGAACAGCCCCAGCGCGCTTGCGGTTCTATCCTCGCCGCGCCCGCGGTCCGTGCCGACCGATTTGCGCATGGCCGCGCTGTCTGGCGCCACCACCGCGACCCAGCCCACCACGCAAGCTGCCGCACCCGCGACCACCGGGAACGAGGCGACGCCTGTCGGTCTGCGCACCGCGCCCGATGTTCAGACAGCATCGCGTGTCCGGGGCAAGGGATGTGGCCGCAACCACGCGCGCAATATGCCGAACCGACAGGGCGGCATGACCAGCGGCAGCGCCTTTTTCGCCTCTGTCGGCGACAGCAGCGGGGCCAGCCGTGACAACGCGATCATCAACCAGCTTGCCCGCGGAAACATGCCCCGTTTCCTGCAAGATCTGACGCCGGTGGTTCTTCGGGGCCACGATTCGCGCGGTGCCTCGACCGAGATCGTGGTGTGCGTGACCCCCGACTACCTTGCCCTCGGGTCTGATCAGGACTTCGTGCGCGTGCCGCTTGGCCTGCCCGCCGCGTCGTCGATTGCCGGGCGCTTCGGCATGATGCTCCCGACTTCGCGGATGGTGGATGCGATCTATGCGCAGGCCCCCGTCAAGCTGAACCCCAAGCCGATGCAGGCGGGGCCCCAAATGTCATCGACCACCTATTTCGTGCGCCACAACGATACGATCGAAGCGCAGCGGTCCGGTCGCGGTGGCCTGATCGCCGGGCACAAGAAAGACGTGGTGGTGGCGAACCGCATGGCCTCGAATCCCGGGCGGGTCGCGATTTATGGCTGGCATCGTTCGAACGGCGTCCCGATCCAGCCGGTCTCGACCGTGCATGGCGCGAGTTACGCGGATTACAGCCACGGCATCCGGCTGGTCAGCCGCACCGCTTATCTGAACGGGCGGGCGGTGAACCTTGAAGACCTGCTGTCGTCAAGCCGCTATGCCTACTTGCTCAACTCCGACGGCCCGCTCCCGGGCCGCGTGATCCAGGTCGCATCGCGCTGATCCCCAAAAAAGTCGAAACTGGCATCCGGGGTCACCGTCGTGCGCCCCGGACGTCACATGGACCACAGCTGGAACAACAGGCCGGATGCGAAGGCGCCGGTCAGTGACAGCGCGATGTAGAGGGCGAAAACCTGCGGGCGGGCCAGCGCCCAGACCGCCATGGCCGCCGGGACCGAGGTTACGCCGCCCGCAACAAGAAACGCGAGACCCGCGCCGGGGGCCATACCCTGCCCGATCAATCCACCGACCAGCGGGAGCGCCGCATAGCCATTTAGATAGGCCGGGACGCCGACGAGCGTCGCGGTCAGGATCGGCAAAAGCCCCTCCCCCCCAAGCGCGGCGGTGACGGTCTCGGCCGGGATCCAAGCCAGCATCAAGCTCTCAAGAATAAAGGCCAAGGTCAGCCACTTGGCAAGAAACAACGTGGTGTTCATCGCCGTCTTGCCAAAGGTTGCGCGCCGATCCGGTTCACCCCAGAAGCGCCAGACAACCGGCTTCGGCGCCCGAACCTTGGACCCGCCGCAGCCGCCATTGCCGATCCCCTCGCGCAAAGGAACCGCCAAGGCACCACTGCGCGACAGCAGATGCACCACGACACCGCCGAACACACCCAAGCCTATGGCGGCAAGCGTCTTGGCCACCGCGAACTCAAGATCAAGAACACCCGCCGTCAGCACGAACATCGACGGATCCATGATTGGAGAGGCCAGCCAGAACGCCATGACCGCCGACAGCGGCACCCCCATCGCAAGAAGCGCCGCGATGAGCGGGATCACCCCGCAGGAACAAAATGGCGAAATGCCACCCGCCAACGCGCCAAGTCCGATCATAAGAAGCGGCGCGCCTGTAAACGCCTTCGCGATCAGGTTGTCGGCCCCCGTCGCCCCGGCCCAAGCAGCAATGGCGATGGACAAGATCAGGTATGGCGCGGTGTGCAAGAGCGCCGCCCCGGCAAAGCGCGCACTCTCGACGGCCTGCGCCACATCGAACACCGCCAGCGTCGCGAGGATGAGGATGGATGCAAACCACACCCGGTGGTCCCGCCAGATAAAACGCAACGCGGACCGAAGGCCGGGGGTTTCCAGGGTCGTGTCAGTCATCACCATATCTCCGGCATTCTGGTTGTTTTGGGTGTAAAGAAATGCAAGGTCGTCTCACGCGGCATCCTCCGCCGACGAAACCGTGACGCCGGAACAGCACTCGGACGTGAGAAACCCGACGAGCCGACGCATGGCGGGAAAATCAACGCGGTTGAACACCTCCCGCCCCCGCTTGTCCTGCACCACCAAACCGGCATCGACGAGCGCCGACAGGTGATGCGCCAGCGTCGAGGGCGCCAGCCCGAGGTGTTCGCCAATATCACTGACCCGCAACCCCTCTTCACCCGCCCGAACAAGCAGCCGAAAGATCGACAAACGCGCATCATGACCAAGGGCGGCAAGCGCACGAGCATTGGATGTGGAAGCACTCATGGTCAAATAAAAAACTATATTTCCGGTTTTGTAAAGATGTTTTTTCCGAAGCAAGGCCGTGATGGTACCCGTGCGCGGGTCGATCCGCGATTTCATGTCCCCACTCACCGCCTCGCGAGACCCCTCACGGATCGCCCGATCCATTGCAGTGTCCCGACCTTGCGCCACCCTCCGCGCCTACGTCACCAAGCGGTCAACATGATTGCTGATCGCCGGGCATCGCATGAGGGCAAATGATCGCTCAGCGGTCCATAAGGAAATCTTAACCTCTTTTCGGCCCACCACATCCAACAAATCCTGTGGAACCGAAGCGCGAAAAAGAAGGCTCGCCCTCGTGTAACCAGCCTTAGTATTGTGGCCATCCTTGCCCTCACTGTACCAGTTGACTGTACCAGGGCGCGGATTTCGGCCTTCCCGAAAACCAGTGTCGTTTTATATCAGCAGTTTAGGGATAAATGGCGGAGACGAAGTCCGCCACCCTATAGGCCTAGTGGTTTGTAATTATTAAATATTCCGAAAAATATGTTGACTATCATACCACATAACATACCACACTGCTTTGCCGAGCCGGTCTCCGCAAAGCAATTTCGTTCCATTCGGACACCGCCACCGGACACATTTTCGACCCATGTGTAGGCACCAAATGCTGTTCCAACGGGTCCTTACGTGTTCTCACATGTCCTTCATAAGTATCCAGCTGTTGATCGTCACGCTGATCGTGGTTCATCGTGAGGTTGCGTTCGCACCCTGACCTCATTTCTCAGCAGGTTGTTCATGACCGGTTGACCCGTCGGAATCTGGGGGGCACTTCACTCTCTCCGCCTGGCTTGAAAAGCCCGGTAGATTGCAGGGCTCAAAACGCGCTATGGAGGACCCGGAGAGGCATTGAAATCGCATAACTACAAAGCGCTTGGAGCACGGGGCGATACCCCGCCACGAACGCTCCCTTCCGCTTGCGAAGGGCAGGCAAACGGTCTATTCGATGGCCACTGCGCGAAGCGCCAGAATTTGGAGATATGATGGCGGACGCCCCTGAAGTTCAAGACGATGAGATCGATCTAG
This sequence comes from Maritimibacter sp., assembly GCA_011389895.1. GTDB lineage: Bacteria > Pseudomonadota > Alphaproteobacteria > Rhodobacterales > Rhodobacteraceae > Maritimibacter. Next base: position 30,830 of record JAABTN010000035.1, read on the forward strand.
GTGAATTGTTCGCGTCTCTCTGGGCCTACAAACTCCTTATTGGTGCTGTCACAGCCGGCGCAATCATGGCCGGCGGCTTCTATGCTTTGAATGCGG
>JAABTN010000036.1 GCA_011389895.1 Maritimibacter sp.
GTTTCAAGCTGTCGGTTCTGACCTTTGGAAACGTGGTGGTCGGGGTGCAACCGGCGCGCGGGTACAACATCGATCCGACCGACACCTACCATTCCCCTGATCTCGTGCCGCCGCACAACTACCTCGCCTTCTACATCTGGTTGCGCGATGTGCATCGGGCGCAGGCGATCGTGCACATGGGCAAGCATGGCAATCTGGAATGGTTACCGGGCAAGGCGCTCGCATTGTCCGAGACCTGCTTGCCCGAAGCGGTGCTGGGCCCGATGCCCCATCTCTACCCGTTCATCGTGAACGACCCCGGCGAGGGCACCCAGGCCAAACGCCGGGCGCAGGCGGTGATCATCGACCATCTGACCCCGCCGCTGACCCGGGCAGAGACCTATGGGCCGCTCAAGGATCTCGAAGCGCTGGTGGACGAATATTACGAGGCGGCGGGCGTGGACCCGCGCCGCATCGCCCATCTGCGTCGCGAAATACTGACACTCTCGTCGGCCACCGGGCTCGATCTGGATGTCGGGATGAAGGGGGAGGATGAAGATACCGACCTTGCCCGTCTCGACGCTTATCTCTGTGAATTGAAGGAAGCGCAGATCCGCGATGGCCTGCATGTGTTTGGGCAGTCGCCCGAGGGGCGGCTAGAGCGCGATCTGATCCAGGCGCTCGTGCGGGTGCCGCGCGGGCAGGGGCGCGATGGCGATGCCTCGCTGATCCGTGCCCTTGCGGCGGATTTCGGAATGGGGTTCGATCCTCTCGATTGCGATATGGCTGGGACGTGGGAGGGGCCTTGCCCCGAGGCGTTGACGGGCGATACGTGGCGCACCAACGGGGACACGGTCGAGCGGTTAGAGGACTTTGCCTCCCGTCTGATCGACGGCGATGCGGTCGCGCCGGGGCCGAAGAGCATCGCCGTCATGGACGAGATCGACGCCGTTGTGCGCCCCACGGTCCGCGCCTGTGGGCCGGACGAAGGCGTGGGGCTTCTCACCGCCCTTTCAGGACGGTTCGTCGCCCCGGCGCCCTCCGGCGCGCCCACGCGCGGGCGGCTTGATACCCTGCCCACGGGCCGCAACTTTTTCTCTGTCGACAGCCGCGCGGTGCCGACCCCGACCGCTTGGGCGTTGGGGTGGAAATCCGCCACGCTCATGATCGACAAGCATCTGCAGACCCAAGGAGACTGGCCGCGCACGATGCTGGTCACAGCCTGGGGCACCGCCAATATGCGCACCGGGGGCGACGACATCGCGCAGGCTTTGGCGCTCATGGGGGTGAAACCCACGTGGGATGCCGCCAATCGGCGTGTCACCGGGTTCGAGATCATTCCATCGACCGCGCTGGGCCGACCGCGGGTGGATGTAACGCTGCGGGTTTCGGGGTTCTTTCGCGATGCCTTCCCCGCGCTCATTGCCCTTGTGGATTCGGCGGCGCGCGCGGTGCAGGCGCTGGATGAACCCGAGGCAGACAACCCCGCCGCGGCCCGCGCACGGGCAGGTGAGGCGACCGCGCGGGTCTATGGGTCGAAACCGGGCGCCTACGGGGCCGGGCTTCAGGCGATGATCGACGAGCGGTTGTGGGACCGCCGGGCAGAGCTTGGCGATGCCTATCTCGAGTGGGGCAGCTACGCCTACGGCGCGGGGCAGGATGGCGCGCGCGACCGCGAAGGGATGGAACAGCGGCTGCGCCAGACCGAGGCGATCGTTCAAAACCAGGACAACCGCGAACACGATCTTCTCGATTCGGATGATTATTACCAGTTCGAAGGCGGTGCCGCGGCAGCCGTATCATCGCTGCGGGGCGCGGAGCCGGTGATCTATCACAACGATCACTCCCGGCCCGAGCGGCCCCTGATCCGCACCCTTGATGACGAGATCGGGCGCGTGATCCGGTCGCGCGTGGTGAACCCGAAATGGATCGAGGGCGTCAAGCGGCACGGATACAAGGGCGCGTTCGAAATGGCCGCGACCGTGGATTATCTCTTTGCCTTCTCGGCCACGACCGGCGCGGTGAAGCCCCATCATTTCGACCTCGTCTATGCTGCCTTTGTCGAGGATGAGGAGACCCGCGACTTCATCGAAGTGCACAACGCCCCCGCGCTTGACGAGATGCTTGCGCGGTTTCGCGAGGCGGTCGAACGCGGGCTGTGGGTGCCGAAATCAAACTCGGCCCGCGCGCTGCTCGACCCCGGAAGGTGACCCGGAAGGTCTGTTGGGACCCTGTTCAAGCCCGCGTGTCAGGGACAGGACAGCTTGGCGCGCATGATCGACTGATCCCCGACAAGGGTGCCCTCCTTGACGGGGCAGGCGGTGACACGTTCGACCGCGCGGGTGGCGTTGGCGTGAATGACCGACAGGCGCGGCATGGCATGGGACGAAGTGCGAATCACCTCGACCTCGTCCCCCACGCGCCAGACCCCGAATGTCATGCCGCCACTGTCGACGGTGGTCGATTGCCCGTCCATGAACGCGGGCGACGGGGAGTTGCACGCCGCGAGGATGAGCAGGGCAAACAGGGGCAGGGGTCTGATCATCCACCGATCCTGCACGGGGTTTGGTTAATCATCCGTTAACAAATCAGGTCCCTCCGGATTTCATTCCACCTGCAACAACTTGCCGCACTCGCAATCCATCCTGCCTCTGTTAGATACATTCACGAAACTGAATATCAATTAAGGGGAATCGCAATGCAACGCTCGCGTCCTGCGGACAAATACTCGCCACTCTACTTCCTGGCCTCGGTCGGGGCGGGTGGTCTTTCCGTCACCTTCTTCATGTACCTGATGTTCTGGGTGCCGCATCCGGGGCGCCCGGTGCCGATTTTCGAAGACATCATGGCCGCCTTCGCCACGGGTGGCGTGGCCCAGCAGATCGGCATTGCCGCGGCGATGGCCGGCATCGCCTTTTTCGCCGTGCTGAACCTTCAAAAGCTCTTCTGGAATATCTCGGCCTTCAACCAGTTTCGCAAAACCGACGCTTATAACACCCTGCGCAACTCTAACGCCGAGACGACGCTTCTCGCCTACCCTCTTGCGCTTGCCATGTCGGTGAACGGGCTTTTCATCGTCGGCCTTGTCTTCGTGCCGGGCCTCTGGAACATCGTCGAATACCTGTTCCCCTTCGCCATGGCGGCCTTCCTGGCCATCGGGGCCTTCGCCCTGTTGATCATCGGTGATTTCCTTGGTCGCGTTCTGTCCAAGGGCGGGCTGTTCGATGTGACCGCGCACAACAGTTTCGCACAGATGCTGCCGGCCTTTGCCCTGTCGATGGTTGCCGTGGGCCTCGCCGCCCCGGCCGCGATGTCGACCAACGGCGTCGTGGTCGGCGTGTCGCTTATCGGCTCGACCTTTTTCGCCACCGTGGCCATCGTCTATGGCGCGGTCGCGCTGTTCACCGCCTTCAACTCGATGCTGCACTACGGCACCGCCAAGGAAAGCTCGCCGACCCTGATGATCATGATCCCGCTCATGACCATCCTCGGCATCATGTTCCTGCGTCAAAACCACGGTCTGCATGCAACCTACGAGGTGCAGGCAAACAGCGCGGAAACGATGATGTTCCTCGCGCGGCTCGTGTCGGTGCAGTTCATGTTCCTCCTGCTCGGGCTCGTTGTTCTGAAACGGGAAGCCTATTTCACCGACTTCGTGTTTGGGAGCAAAACCTCGCCGGGGTCCTACGCGCTGGTCTGCCCGGGCGTCGCCCTGTCGGTGCTCTTGCATTTCTTCCTGAACAAGGGCCTCGTCGCCTCTGGCATGGTCGATAAATTCTCGGTCGCCTACTGGATGGTGACGGCGCTGGCCATCGGGTTCCAGTTTGCCATGGTCTGGCTGGTCCTGCGCCTGAACAAGCAGCACTTCACGAAATCTGCCGACGCGGTCGCCGTGCCTGCCGAATAAGGGACGCAGGATAAGGCGACAAGGGGCGTGGGCGACCGCGCCCCTTTTCATTTGCGCTGGTGTCGATAGGGTCGGATCTGCGCCAAGAGGTGCCCATGATCCCATCCGCCACCCCCGCGAGGACAGCATGACCGACGACACCGAACGCCACGCACAGAAGATGGCCAAGAAAAAAGCGGCCCGTGACAAGATCATGGCCACGAAGACCGATGAAAAGGGTCTGATCATCGTCCACACCGGCAAGGGCAAAGGCAAAAGCTCGGCCGCCTTCGGGATGATCTTTCGCGCGATCGCGCACGGGATGCCCTGCGCCGTGGTGCAGTTCATCAAGGGCGGCATGTCAACCGGGGAGCGTGAGCTGATCGAAACCCGGTTTTCCGACATGTGCGAATTTCACACCATGGGCGAGGGCTTTACCTGGGAAACACAGGACAAATCGCGCGACATCGAAATGGCGCAAGCGGCCTGGGAGAAATCGAAAGAGCTGATCCGTGACCCGAAGAACAAGATGATCCTCCTCGACGAAATCAACATCGCGCTGCGTTACGATTATATCGATGTGGACGAGGTGGTCGCCTTTCTCCAAGCCGAGAAACCCGGGATGACCCACGTCATCCTGACCGGCCGCAACGCCAAGGACGAGCTTATCGAGGTGGCCGATCTCGTGACCGAGATGGAGCTTGTCAAACACCCGTTCCGGTCCGGTATCAAGGCGCAGGTTGGGGTCGAATTCTGAAACCGCACATGGGGGGCCAGCCCCCCAAACCCCCCGAGGTATTTGGAAAACGATGAAGGGGACGTTCACCCTTCATTAGGGTTAATGCGCGATGTTGGGGCCGCGGTACAGGCTGAGGAGCCGATGATCGCAAACGGTGAAGCCCCTCGTGCCCGTGCACGGGGGGTGTTCGCATCAAGCCCCTTCACCGTTTCAAAAATACCTTCGGGGGTCGCAAGCTTGCTTGCGTTCGGGGGCAGACAGCCCCCGCCCGCGCATTAGCGCGGCCCACCGCGACGGACGCAGGTCCGGCGCAAACGCTTAGCTGCCGCGCAGATCGCTCAGGGTCTTCTCGGTGGTGAGCGCCTCGGGATCGAGGATCAGGTCGATCACCGCCACCCCCCCGCTTGCCAAGGCGCGTTCAAAAGCGGGGGCGAAGTCCGACTGTCGCCTCACCGTTTCGCCATGGCCGCCATAGGCGCGGGCGAGGGCGGCGAAGTCGGGGTTGGCGAGGTCGGTGCCGGACACGCGGTTGGGAAAGCTGCGTTCCTGGTGCATCCGGATCGTGCCGTAACGGCCGTTATTGGCCACGATCACGATGACGGACGCCCCGTGTTGGGTGGCCGTCGACATCTCGTTCAACGTCATCTGGAAGCATCCGTCCCCGGCCCAGCAGATCGCCGGTTTGCCGGTTTCGAGCGCAGCGGCGATGGCGGCGGGAAAGCCGTATCCCATTGAGCCCGAGGTGCTTCCAAGATAGGTTTTCGGTTTCGCGTACTGGCCATACCGGTGCAGCCACATGTTGTAGTTGCCAGCCCCGTTGGCGATCACGCTGCCCTCCGGGATGCGCGGCTTCATGTCTTCCACCACCTGTTCAAGCTTGACCGCGCCAGGGGTTTCGATCGGGGTCAACCAGGCCTCGTAGCCGGCCCGCAGTCCTGCGGTCCAATCGGCCCAATCGTTGCGCCGGGGGGCCTGCATGCGCGCAAGCGCGGCAAGCATCGCGGGCGCGGGCGCGGGGATGGCGACATCGGGCCGGAACACGCGCCCGGGCTCATCGGGATCGGCATGGACATGGACGATGGTTTTGCCCGGCGCGCCGGGATCGACCGTGTAGCCGCCCGAGGCGATGTCGCCGAACCGTGAGCCGAGGATCAGCAGCGCATCGGCTTCTTGCAGGGCGCGCTTCAAACTGGGTCGCATCCCGACCGACAGGTCGCCCACGTAGTTGGGGTGATGGTTGTCCATGTAATCCTGCCTGCGAAACGCGACCGCGACCGGCAGCCCGAAGGTCTGCGCAAACGCGGCAAGGTCGCTTGCGGCGGCCTCGGTCCAGAGCGGCCCCCCGGCGACCACGAGCGGGCGTTTCGCGCCTTCCAGCGCGCGAAGAACGATGTCGCAGGCAGAGGGCGGCACGTCGATCACCGGGGCCCTGCGCGCGGGTTGGTCGGCAACTTCGGCCAAACCCGCGAGCATGTCTTCGGGCAAGGACAGGACAACCGGGCCGGGCCGCCCCGACAGCGCCACGTGGAAGGCGCGCGAGATGTATTCGGGAAGGCGCGCCGTTTCATCGACCTCGCCCACCCATTTTGCGAGGCCCCCGAACATCTGGCGAAAGTCCACTTCCTGAAACGCATCGCGGTCCCTGTGGCCACGTTCGATCTGGCCGACGAAGACCACCATCGGTGTCGAATCGTGCATGGCCACGTGTATGCCCGAGGCCGCGTTGGCCGCGCCCGGCCCGCGTGTCACGAAGAGCACGCCGGGTGTGTTGGTCAGCTTGCCATGGGCCTCGGCCATCATCGCCGCGCCGCCTTCCTGACGGCAGACGATGTTTTCGATCCCGCTGTCGTAAAGCCCGTCGAGCGCCGCGAGGAAACTTTCCCCGGGGACCGAGAAGACGCGGTGGATGCCCTGACGCACCAATTGATCCGCGAGTATCTTTCCGCCATGGCGCATGGTTGATCCCTTCCCCGATTTGTTTACGTATCCCTCCAAACAGAATGAAGGTGTCTCTTATGTCCAGTCCCACGATCCTCGGAATTCCCGGAGCGTTGCGTCAAGCGTCGACCAACCGGTTGTTGTTGCGCGAAGCGGTGCGGGTGTTCGGGCCTTGCGATTACATCGAGGCGGACATCGATTTTCCGGTGTTCAACCAGGATATAGAGGATGGTCCCGGTATCCCCGAGGCGGTGACGCGGCTGTTCGATCAGATCGAGGCGGCGGATGCGGTCATCATTTCATCGCCCGAGTATAACAAGAACATTCCCGGCGTGCTCAAGAACGCGCTGGATTGGGTGTCGCGGTGCAAGGGCAACCCGTGGCAGGACAAGCCCGTTTCGCTTATCGCCGCCTCGGCCGGGCGGGCGGGGGGCGAGCGGATGATGCATAACCTGATCTTGTGCATGATGCCGTTTCGGCCCAACCTCGTCTACGGGCCCGAGGTGCTTATCGCGAGCTCTGGCAAGGCGTTCGATGAGGCCGGCCAGCTGACGGATGAACGGTCGATGCGCAACCTGACCGATCTCATGGCCCGGTTAAAGGGGGCGGCGGCGGTCTGATCCCAGTCGACCGGGTTCCAGCCCGGGGGTTCCGGCGGTGTCGGGATTGGCTTCCACATACCGGGCCTTCAGAGCGTCCGAGCCTCCGCCGGTCCCGTCATGGCGCCAGCCGGGTGGCATAACCGCGTAGAGAAAGCGGTCACGCCATGTGACCCCGGGTTGGGTCCAATCGCGAAAGATGGCGACCCATTCGTGAAACGCGACGCGCAGCGGGTTGAAGGTGCCGATGTTGTGGACCAGCCCGTAATCGGGCCGTTCGTCCTCCAGTTCCGGCACGAAGGTGCCAAACATCCTGTCCCAGATAATGAAGACCCCCGCGTAATTCGCGTCGAGGTAACGGGGATTGCGCCCGTGATGCACGCGGTGGTGCGAGGGCGTGTTCATCACCGCTTCGACCCAGCGCGGCATCTTTCCGATCGCCTCGGTATGGATCCAGAATTGATAGATCAGGTTCAGGCCGCCGACGAAAAGGATCATCGCCGGGTGAAACCCCATGAGGACAAGCGGCGCGCGCACGATCATCATGAAGGTGAAGGTGCCGGTCCATGTCTGGCGCAGGGCGGTTGTCAGGTTGTAGTGCTGGCTGGAATGGTGGTTCACATGGCTGGCCCAGACCCAGCGCACCCGGTGGCCGAAACGGTGCACCCAGTAATAACGCAGGTCGTCGAGCACGAAGCACAGCGCGATGACCCACCAGCTGGTGCCAAGGTCGAGCGGCGTGATCCGCCAGAGCCACATGAAAAAGCCGAAGGCGACGAACCCAAGAAGAGTGCCGGAGGCGACGTTGCCCACGCCCATGGCAAGGCTCGTCATCGCGTCGCGCACCTCGTAGCGTCCGCCGCGGTTGGCGATGAATATCCATGTCATCTCGATCAGGATCGCGGCGACGAAAAACGGCACGGCGAGCGTCACGACATCGGGATACGTCAGTTGAGCGAGATCCATTCAGGCGGCATCTTCAATAAGCGCGGTCCAGGTGGCCGCTTCTTCGGGGGCGAGAGTCAGTTTAACGCGCGGCGCGGCAAAGTCACGTAGCGTGAGAACCAGCCCCGAATTCGTCGGAATGATCTGTGGCGCGTCGAGCACGTGGGTCGCAACGTCCTGTCCCATGACCCAGAGCACGTGCAATCGCCCGCCCGCGTGGATCAGGGCCGATTGCCCGGTGGCGGCCAGCCGCACCTCTTCGGGGACCAGACCGGGATTGTCCGCGATGAATTCGCGTTTGGCGGCCTCTTCGTCCAGCGTCAGCGGTTCGTCGTAGCCATAAAACCGCGATGCAATCCAGACGGCGATCAACCCGACGACCACGATCGTTCCAAGCAGCCAAAGCGGCATGTCTGTCCTCCTGTCACGTCGCGCGATGGTGTTTTTTCCGCGCGGACGTGTCAATCGGACCGGGGTGGATCGGCGGACACATGCCCGCCGTCATCCGGGTCACGACCCGGCGTCGATCACGCGGCTGAGGATGGCTTTCGCGCTTTGCGAATCCCACTCTGCATCGCCCATCATGCGCGCGATCTCGTTACCCTCGCGGTCCAGCACCAGCGTGACGGGCAGACCCATGACCCCCGAGGCGCGGGCAAGGTCGCCGTTCTCATCCAGTAAGACCGGCAGCTGTTCGACCCCGATGTCCTCGAAAAACTTGATCGCCGCCATTTGCTTTGTCCGCAGGGTTGCGATCGGCACCACGACGAAATCCTCTCCGCCCATCTCGGCCTGAAGCGCGTCGAGCGCCGGCATTTCCTTGCGACAAGGCGCGCACCATGTGGCCCAGAAATTGACCACCACCACCTTGCCCTCGTAGTCGGCCAAGGTGTGGGGCGCGCCATCGACATCCACGAAGGGAAGGTCACGGGGCACCGACCGGGGTTCGGAATGCAGCGCCAGCTTTTTAAGCGTGCCCTCTTTCAGCGCCTCGATCTGTGCCATCGCCGCCGTATCCGCCCAAGCGGCGTTTGCAGTCAGAAGCATGGCCGCGTATAGCAACGTTCTAAATTTCATGTTCTTCTCCAGGGCCTGTGCCATGACAGATACCAAAAAATCCGCGAATGCCATGTGGGGCGGACGTTTCGCCGCAGGACCGGACGCGATCATGGAAGCGATCAACGCTTCGATCGGATACGATCAGCGGCTGGCCCAGCAGGACATCACCGGCTCTCGCGCCCATGCCGCCATGTTGGCCGCGACGGGCATCATCTCTGATAAAGACGCCGAGGCGATCCGGGAAGGGCTGCTCACGGTACTGTCAGAGATCGAGACCGGTGAGTTTCAATTCTCTGCCGCGCTTGAAGATATTCACATGAACGTCGAGGCGCGGCTGAAAGAGGTGATCGGGGAACCGGCGGGGCGGCTTCATACCGCCCGCTCGCGCAACGACCAGGTTGCGACCGATTTCCGGCTCTGGGTGCGTGATCAGGCGGATGCGGCGATCATTGGGCTGGAGGCCCTGATAGCTGCGTTTCTCGATCAGGCCGAGGCAGGCGCGGATTGGGTCATGCCCGGCTTCACCCACCTGCAAACCGCGCAGCCGGTGACATGGGGGCATCACATGATGGCCTATGTCGAGATGTTCTCGCGGGACTTGTCGCGGTTTCGCGATGCGCGCAACCGGATGAACGAATCCCCCCTTGGGGCTGCCGCGCTCGCAGGAACCGGGTTCGGGATCGACCGGACAATGACCGCCGAGGCGCTCGGTTTCGACCGGCCCATGGCCAATTCGCTCGATGCCGTGTCGGATCGCGATTTCGCGTTGGAGTTCCTGTCCTGCGCCTCGATCTGTGCCGTGCACCTGAGCCGGTTCTCGGAGGAATTGGTGATCTGGTCCTCGGCGCAGTTTCGCTTCGTGACCCTGTCGGATCGGTTCTCGACCGGGTCGTCGATCATGCCGCAAAAGAAAAACCCGGATGCGGCCGAGTTGATCCGGGCCAAGATCGGGCGGATCATGGGGGCGATGGTGGCGCTGTTCACGGTGATGAAGGGCCTGCCGCTCGCCTATTCCAAGGATATGCAGGAAGACAAGGAACAGGTCTTCGATGCCGCTGACACCCTGATGCTGTCGCTGGCCGCGATGACCGGCATGGTTTCGGACCTGACCGCCAACAAGGCGGCGCTGGCGTCTGCGGCAGCATCGGGTTTTGCGACCGCCACGGATCTTGCCGATTGGCTGGTGCGCGACCTGGACCTGCCGTTTCGCGAGGCGCACCATGTTACCGGGTCGCTGGTGGCGATGGCCGAGGCGAAAGGTTGCGATTTGCCTGACCTGTCCTTGGACGAGATGCAAACGGTGCACGCCGCTATCACGGCGGACGTGTTCAACGTGCTGAGCGTCGATGCCTCGGTCGCCTCGCGGATGTCCTACGGCGGCACAGCGCCGGTCCGGGTGCGCGAACAGGTCGCGGCGTGGCGTGACAGGCTGGCCAAGAGCGGAGCGCGCTGACGCGCGCGCAAGGTTTCCATGACCCGCCCGGGGGCGGGCCATGCCTCTTGGGGCGCTGCCCCAAACCCCGGAATATTTGCCGAACGGTGAAAGAGATTGAACCCGGACCGGGTTTCGGTGCGTAGTCGTCACATGTCAGGACTTCGCATCATATTTCTCTTGCTCGCGATCGTGGGTGCCGTTTGGCCCATGTATCATTTCCTCACCTACCTGTTCAGCGAGGGGGGGAGTTTTGCCGGCATGTTGGCGGAATGGACCGATGGTCCCGCCGTGACCGGTATGGCGCTGGATCTGACCATCGCGGCGGTGACCTTGATCATCTGGGCGCTGGTCGAGACGGTCACGCGCAAAAACTGGGTCGCGCTTCTGGCCATCCCGGCGACCTTGTTCATCGGGGTGTCTTGTGGCCTGCCACTTTATCTGTTCCTGAGAACCCGCCCGCTTTAAAGACGGGCGGCGAGCCGGGTGCCTTGGTCGATGGCGCGTTTGGCGTCAAGTTCGGCGGCGACATCGGCCCCTCCGATCACATGCGGGACGCGCCCCTGTGCTTCCAGCGCGTCGGCGAGGCTGCGGTCGCTGACCTGTCCGGCGCAGAGCACGATGGTGTCGGCGGCGATCACGCGCGGGTCGTCGCGGGTTTCGCCCGAGGTGACATGCAGCCCCTCTGGCCCGATCCGTTCGTAGTTCACGCCGCCCTGCATGGTGACCTCTTTCATCTTGAGGCTGGCGCGGTGGATCCACCCCGTGGTCTTGCCCAAGCCCTTGCCAAGGGCCTTGGATTTGCGTTGCAGGAGCGTGACGTGGCGGGCGGGAGGTTCGGGTTGCGGCCCTTCGGGGGCGAGGCCCGCGCGATGCTCTTCGGTGTCTGCGACGCCCCATTCCTTTTGCCACAGCGCGATGTCGAGCGTCGGGCTGGGGCCATCGTGGGTCAGGTATTCGGCCACGTCGAACCCGATGCCCCCCGCGCCGATGATCGCCACGCGGTCGCCCACCGGTTTCTTGTGCAAGAGCACGTCGATGTAGGACAGCACGTTGTCCGCATCCTGTCCGTCGATCTGCGGGTCACGCGGCGCGACACCGGTTGCGATGATCACCTCGTCGAAGTTGGCGACATCACCGGCGGTTGCCGCGGCCCCCAGGCGCGTTTCGATCCCGTTGGTTTCGACCTGCCGGGTGAACCAGTCGATCAGGCCCGTGAATTCTTCTTTGCCGGGGATCGTGGCCGCCATGTGAAGCTGCCCGCCCACCCGGTCGGCGCGGTCAAAAAGCGTGACCTTGTGGCCGCGCTGGGCCGCCGTGATCGCCGCTGACAGGCCGGCGGGCCCCGCACCGACCACCGCAATGGTCTTCGCATGGGTCGCGGGTTCGATCATCAGCTCGGTCTCGGCACAGGCGCGCGGGTTCACGAGACAGGAGGTCAGCTTGCCGGAAAAGGTGTGATCAAGGCAGGCCTGGTTGCAGGCAATGCAGGGCGCGATCTCGGCGGATTTACCCGCCTCGGCCTTGGCGACGAAATGCGCATCGGCGAGAAACGGGCGCGCCATTGATACCAAGTCGGCTGCCCCGCCCGCCAAAAGCTCTTCTGCGACCTCCGGCGTGTTGATCCGGTTCGAGGTGATGATGGGCACCGATACCTTGCCCATAAGTTTCCGGGTCACCCAGGCAAAGCCCGCGCGCGGCACGCTGGTGGCGATGGTCGGCACCCGGGCTTCGTGCCAGCCGATGCCGGTGTTGATGATCGTGGCCCCCGCGTCTTCGATCGCGCGGGCCAGTTGGACGACCTCGTCAAAGGTTGATCCGTCCGGCACGAGGTCGATCATCGACAGGCGGTAGATGATGATGAAATCCGGGCCCACTGCGTCGCGCACGCGCTTGACGATCTCGATGGGAAGGCGGATGCGGTTTTCATAAGAGCCGCCCCAGCGATCCGTGCGCTTGTTCACGTGTTTGGCGATGAACTGGTTGATGAAATAGCCTTCGGATCCCATGACCTCGACCCCGTCATACCCGGCTTCTCGGGCGCGGGTGGCGGCGGTCGCGAAATCGGCGATCTGTTTCTCGATGCCGTCCTCGTCCAGCTCCTTGGGCGGGAAGGGCGAAATTGGGGATTTGATCGGGCTGGCCGAGACGCATTCGGGGCCATAAGCATAGCGTCCGGCATGCAGGATTTGCATCGCGATCTTGCCGCCCGCAGCGTGCACCCGGTCGGTGACCATCCGATGGTTCGCGATGTCTTCGGGGGTGTAGAGCCCGGCGGCACCGGGAAAAACCCCGCCTTCGTTGTTCGGGGCAATCCCGCCGGTGACCATCAAGGCGACGCCGCCGCGCGCGCGTTCGGCATAGTATTCTGCCACCCGGTTCCAGTCGCCCCGTTCCTCGAGTCCAGTGTGCATCGAGCCCATGAGCACGCGGTTCTTGAGCGTGGTGAACCCAAGATCCAGCGGGGCAAAAAGATGTGGGTACTGCGTCATGACGTCCTCCCTGTTTCAAACCGAGAGGATACGCGGGGTGCGCGTTCTGTCACCCCCCAACGCCGCGTCAGGCGGGCCTGTCTAGGTGGTTTCCACGCAGTGGCGGCGGAAGGCGCGTTTGAGCATGTCGAGCTCGGCGCGCAAAAGCTCCATCTCGGCCCGGAAATCTTCGTCCAAAGGCTGGCCGGTCACGACGGTGAAGCTTGCCAGCCGATCCCCGCTTTCCTTCTCGGAGATCAGGAAGGTCTGGACCCCTTCCGACAAAAGCTCGGGCGGGATCGGGACGAAAAGGCGAAACTGCCCCTCGACCTCGGGGTCATCGCGCAGGGATGCCCCCTCGATCTCTTGCGCGTTGTGGGTGACGGTGATGTCGGGTGGGGTTTGTGCACCGGTCAGAACCCCTTCCCAGACCCCGGCATGGATCCGCGTTTTCGTCAGCACCAATTGCGCCATCTCACACCTCCGCGCGCGGGCGGCGTGAGAAATTCACGTCCCGCAACATCACCTGGTTCATCTCGGGCCCTTCGAAAATCAAATCGACCCAAGCGCGCTCGACACGCTTTTCGTTGAGCTTGGTATAGGCAAGGTCGAAATCGATTGAGAATTCCTTGTCGTCGATCGGAAGCTCGCGCACCATCTGCTCGGTGTTAGGGCCGTGCTGGATGTTCAGCCGTGCGAAGATCTCCAGCTTTTTCTCGGTGTCGATGACCGCGTTCATCCGCAACAGATGCTTTCGTGTCAGCCCGCGCATGGCGCTGTCGGGCAGTTCGATCACCAGCGAGAGGAAAGACCCGTCGAATTTGAACACGTCCACGCGCAAGCCGTAGGGGGCGAGGTCTTTTTCAAGCGCGTTTCGCATCTGGCGCACGGTCAATTCAGAAATCCGGCAGTCGTGGAACATCGTCACCTCGTCGCCGAACATGGTCTTGCTCTCGACCGCCGCCTGCCCGGGGGGAAAAATCGGCCCGCGCCAAAGCTGCGGACGCCAGGACCAGTCGGAATGAAGCGGTTTGGGAAAGGTGTTCGATCCGATCAGCGGACGGGTGAGACGACCGTTGGCCACGAACACCACACGGTCCAGCGCCTGTCTGAGCTCAAGCGCACGCAGGCGCAAGGGACGCAAGGCTTGCAGGCTGAGATGATCGGCAAGCCCGGCGAGCTTGCGCCAGCGGCGGATCACCAGGTGATGCAGGATCAGGTCAACAGGGCCGAAAGCGCGCTTGGACATCGGTTGATTGTTTCCACTTGGTAAGCACCAACAGCAGTTAGACCAGAATTGTTAACCTATAGCAAACGCTGGAAGAACGCGCGCAGAGCGCCGGGCTTTGTGCCGACCGTGGTCGGGTCCAGCGTGTCAGAGGTGTCCGGCTCCGTGGTGGCAGCTGTGGCGTCAGGCGGGGTGGTCGCATTGGCGGCCTGGATCGCCGCAATGAAATCGGTTGTGACGGATTTTGCCGTCTCGGGCGGCAGCGGGGCGGAGGCAAGGCTTGATACCGTGACGGTCACCAGCGTGCCCGATTGGGCGAAGATGGCGCGCCAGAAGTCGGGCGCCATTTCGCGCGCGCCGCCATCGCTGGCCTCGACGAGGATCAGGTTGTTGGCCTGTTCGATGCTTTTGACCGAAACCTCCGCGCTATCGCCACTACGCGACAGGGCGCGGCGGCCTTCGCTGGTTTCAAGGTAGCTTGTGAGCGCCCCGAAATCCTGCCCCTCAAGGGTCTGTTCGCCCGAAACGGCTGCGGTCAGGATGGCGGGGGCGGCGGGTTCCGGCCCGCGTCCGTTGATGGCCCGGCAGGAGCCGTAAAGCACAAACGCCGAGGTGTCATCGCTGCGCGATCCGTCGGGGTCGGGGCAGAAGCCGCCCGGTGCGGCGAGCGACAGCTTGCCGTCCAGCACCGGTGTCTTGTCCGAGATCGCGCCTGACGAACCAGAGGGCCCGCCGGATCCGCCCAAGCCGCCGCCGGAACACCCGGCGACCACCAGAAAGCTCGCCATCGCCAATCCGATAACTTGCGCGCGCGCTGTCATTTCTTCTTCCCCCGGTGTTTTGCCACGGGTCTAGGCCGCTCGAAACCGTGATGCAACAGGCTATGCGATCTGGTTGCCCGGCGACAACTCTGCTCTATGCTCTCCGGGTGAAAAGGAGCGCGTGATGAGTGATTTTTGGCAAACGGCCCAGCCGCGTATTCAGATCTGGCGCACGGCGTTGGGGTTCGTGCTCTTGATCGGTGCGTTCTTCGGCGCGACCTTCGTTTTGTTCACTGGCGCGGGGTCGTTGTTCGACACGCCGCCGCGGACCCTTTTGTCGGGTCAGACGCCGATCTCAGCCGGGTTGTTCTTTGCCACCTTCATCGGCTTTCACATCGGGCTTTTGATCGTTCTGCCGCTGCTTCACAAACGGGGGTATCGCACGCTGTTTGGCCCGTCCGGGCGATTGAAGCTGCAACATTTCCTGTGGGGGCTTCTGGCCACGGTGTTCATCGCCTCGGCGCTCTACGGGTTCCTTCTCATCGAGCGGCTCTTCATGCCGGAGGGGAGCGGGCCGGTGATCACGCGGGTGCGGCCCCTGTCCGATTGGCTGGTCTGGCTCCTGCCCGCGCTGGCCCTGATCTTCATGCAATCCTTTGCGGAAGAGGCGGTGTTTCGCGGCTACCTTCTGCAACAACTGCGCGCGCGGTTTCGGTCTGTGGTGATCTGGGCGGTCTTACCATCCTTGATCTTCGGGCTCTTGCATTTCGATCCGGGCACATACGGCACGCTTAATGCGGGGGCCTATGTTCTGAACACCACCGCGACCGGGATCATGCTTTGCCTCATCACGCTGCGCACCGGCAACCTTGGTGCTGCCGCCGGGCTTCATTTCGGCAATAACGCGGCGCTGACGGTGATCGGGATAAAGGACAATCTTGAAGGTTTCTCGCTGTTTGCTGTCGGGATGGAGCCCACGTCGGGATACACCGCCTATTCGATCCTGTTCCAGACCGGGTTCAACATCGCGCTTTTCCTTCTGTGGCGACGGTGGATGAACCGGCGCGACAAGATTGCAAATGGTGCCCACGCGGCATAGGTAAGGCGCGAAAAGCTCAAGGATCATGCGATGAACTGGATCTCCAACTACGTCCGGCCCCGGATCAACTCGCTCTTTTCGCGCCGCGAGGTGCCCGAGAACCTGTGGATCAAATGCCCGGACTGCGGGACCATGCTGTTTCACCGGGAATTGTCGGACAATCTCAATGTTTGCACCTCCTGTGACCATCACATGGCGATCACGCCGCGCGAGCGGTTCTCGGCGCTGTTTGATGGGGGCCTTTTCGCCGAGGTGAGTGTTCCCGAGCCGTTGGAAGACCCGCTGAAATTCAAGGATCAGAAGCGGTATCCGGACCGCATGAAGGACGCGAAACGAAAGACCGGCGAAAAAGAGGCGATGCTGGTCGCCGAGGGCGAGATCGGGCGCACGCCGATCGTCGCGGCCTGTCAGGACTTTTCCTTCATGGGCGGCTCCATGGGGATGTATGTCGGCAACGCGATCATCGCCGCTGCCGAACGTGCCGTTGCGATGAAGCGCCCGTTGGTTCTGTTCTCCGCCGCCGGGGGCGCGCGGATGCAGGAGGGCATCCTGTCGCTGATGCAGATGCCGCGCACGACCGTGGCCGTCGACATGGTGCGCGAGGCGGGGCTGCCCTATATCGTTGTGCTGACCCATCCGACCACGGGCGGTGTCACGGCGTCTTACGCGATGCTGGGGGATGTGCAGATTGCCGAGCCCAATGCGCTTATCTGTTTCGCCGGCCCCCGGGTGATCGAACAGACGATTCGCGAAAAGCTTCCCGAAGGGTTCCAGCGGGCCGAATACCTGCTTGATCACGGCATGCTCGACCGCGTGACCCACCGCACCCGGATGCGCGAAGAATTGATCCTCATCACCCGCATGCTGATGAAACAATCCCCGGCGGTGATGGGCGATCTGCCCAAGCCCGAGCCTGATGTGGTGGCCGCGCCGGATATCGCCAAGGATCCGGCCCCCGAGGCGGCGTCACCTGAGACGGCTTCCAAGACGACCACCGGGACCTCACCTGCGACCTCACCTAAGACCGTACCCGAGACCTCCTCCAAGGAGACCCCCGGGGCGTCCAAGGAATGAGCGCAGGTTCCGACGTCATCCTTGACCGGATGATGGCGCTTCACCCGAAGATCATCGACCTGACGCTTGATCGCGTCTGGCGTCTTCTGGACGCGCTCGATCACCCCGAACGCCGTTTGCCGCCGGTGATCCATATCGCCGGAACGAATGGCAAGGGATCGACCCTTGCCATGATGCGCGCCGGGCTGGAGGGGGGCGGGAAAACGGTGCACGCCTATACCTCGCCCCATCTCGCGCGGTTTCATGAACGCATCCGGCTGGCCGGGGCGTTGATCCCGGAGGATCATCTGAGAGAGGTGCTGGATCGGTGTTACGCGGCCAACAACGGCGAAAGCATCACCTATTTCGAGATCACCACGGTCGCGGCGCTTCTGGCCTTTAGCGAAAGGCCCGCCGATTACACGCTGCTGGAAGTCGGGCTTGGCGGTCGGCTTGACGCAACCAACGTGGTCGACCCGGTGCTCTCGGTCATCACGCCGGTGTCGATCGACCACACCCAGTTTCTGGGCGACACCTTGGCAAAGATCGCCGGCGAGAAGGCCGGGATCATAAAGCGGGGCGTGCCCTGTGTCGTGGCTCCGCAAGATGACGAAGCGCTTGAGGTGATCGAGGCGGCGGCGACCCGGCTGGGTGCCCCGCTTTTTGCCCATGGCCAGCATTGGCATGTCTGGGAAGAGCGGGGGCGGCTGATTTTCCAGGACGAAAATGGACTTCTCGATCTTCCCATGCCCGCGCTTCTCGGGGCGCACCAAGTGATGAACGCCGGGATCGCGCTGGCCGGTCTGCGCGTGCTTGGATATGACGAAGCGGCCTGTGAGGCGGCCATGACCGGGGCCGAATGGCCGGCCCGGATGCAGCGTTTGCGCCACGGGCCGCTCGTCGATGTTGCGGCAGGGTCCGAGCTTTGGCTTGATGGCGGTCACAACCCGGCGGCGGGCGTCGCCCTTGCCGATGCGCTTGCCCATCTGCCGCCAAAGCCCCTGCATCTTGTCTGCGGGATGCTCAACACCAAGGACGTAACAGGCTACATGCGCCCGCTCGCCGCGCAGGCCCGGAGCCTGAGCGCGGTCGCCATCCCGGGCGAGGCCGCGACACTTTCGCCCGACGATACCGCGCGGGCGGCGCGAGAGGCCGGGATGACCGCGACGGTGGCCCCCGATGTCGCGACCGCGATTGAACGGATCGTGGTGCAGGATCCGGGCGCGCGGGTGCTGATTTGCGGATCGCTTTATCTCGCCGGTCAGGTGTTGCGCGATAACGGGTAAAGTGAACCGGCTCGACCATTTCACGCTTTGTGATCACGCATTTTTCTTTGTGCGCGGCGCGGTCGAAACGCGGCCCTGCGATTCAACCCATTGGCACGACTCGGTTTTTTCCGGACATGGCGCACGGCGGAGCGAATCACACATGATATTGACCGAAATAGATAATTCGCCCAATATGTAGCCCATTGAATGCCGGGTCAGACCCGGGACATTGGCGAAACCTGTCGGGCAGGACAGGACAGGGGGACAGGATATGGTTCGGCTGCTCTTGGGCGCTATTTCGGCGCTTTTGATCACGAATACGCAACTCTTGGCGCAGGACGTCAGGCTGACGGAAGAAACCGCGTCGGTGTCGGTGGAGGTGGCCGGGAAGCTGCTGACCATCGAGCGGATACAGGATCCGTCGCATAAGCTCACCAATGATTTCACCAAAACCTCGCGGCCCTGCCCGCCGTTTTGCATCACGCCGCTCACCGTGGCCGCCGGGGTCGCGACGGTCGGTGAGCTTGAGGTCATCGACTTTCTCGAAACCTCGGTCGCACGGGGCAATGGGCTTCTGGTCGATAGCCGCCTGCCGGAATGGTATCAAAGGGGCACGATCCCCGGTTCGGTGAACGTGCCGTTCTCGACGCTCGAACCCTCGAACCCCTATCGCGATCAAATCCTCGTCGCGCTGGGCGGCACCAAGTCGGGTGATACGTGGAGTTTCGCCACGGCGCGGGAGCTGACGTTGTTTTGCAACGGACCGTGGTGCGAACAAAGCCGCCGCGCCATCGTCAACCTAGTCGAGGCGGGCTATCCCCCGGAAAAACTTCGGTATTATCGCGGGGGCATGCAAGTGTGGCTTTTGCTTGGCCTGACCGTCGAAACACCGAACGCCTGATCGGAAGGACACGCCGTGCACCGCATTCTCATCGTCGTCGCAGGCTTTCTGATCGCCATTTCGGGGTTGTTGTTTTTTCAGGGCGGGGAGCGGGATCCACGCGATTTCGCCACCCTGTCGCCGGCCGAGTCCGATGTCGCGCTGACGGGGGTCGAAACCCTGTCTGCAACGTCGCAGGCGCCGGCGCGAACCTCGGGTGATCTGGACCTGTCCGGGCTGTCTGCCGCCGTGAGCGCCTCGGGCGCGCCGGGTCCGGCGACCTCCGAGAGCCCGGAATTGGCGGAGATGACATCGGGTGTTTTGTCGAATCTCGGGGGTGCTGACCAAGGCCGTGCGCCGGATACGATGGAACATGCAACGGCGGCGGTGTTGGCGGGCCTCAGCGGCACCTCCGCCCCGGTCGATCCGTCCGGGTCGCAGGATTTGCGCGGGCTGATCCGGCAATCCATGGTGGCGGGCCAAGGCGATGCCTACATCGACGCGCTGGTGAACGAAGCGGTGTCGAGCGGGACGATGATCGTGCCCGAGGCGTTGGTCACATCGGATGGGCGGGTCGATACCCGCACGCTTCTGGCGTCGATCATCCGGGATGCGGACGGCACGGAGGACACCGATTTCGCAGCCCTTCGGGCCGAGGCCAATGGAACCAGCGTGACACGCGCGCCCGAAACAACCACGGTCGGCGGCGAGAGGTTCTATGTTGTCGAGAAGGGCGATAGCCTTGCCTATATCGCGCTGTTGTTTTTCAAGGATTCCTCGCAGTATGACCGGATTTACGAGGCCAACCGCGACCTGTTGTCGAGCCCGGCGATGATCCGGATCGGGCAAAGGCTACGCATCCCCGGCTGACAGGGGCGTGTCCGGGCGACCCGCCCGGGCTCAGCTTCCCCAGGTCTTGTCCTGCATCTCGCGCAGGCGGCTTGCCGTGCGTTCGAATTCGAAACTGCCTTCGCCTTCAAGATACAGGAATTCCGGCTGTGCCGCCGCGCTCGCGATCAGGCGCACATGGGCTTCGTAGAGCGTGTCGATCAGGGTGACGAACCGTTTCGCTTCGTTGAAATTCTGGCGGCTGAGCGTGGGAATGTCATCAAGCATCAACACCTTGAGCGCATCGGCAATGGCAAGAAAGTCGCCGGGGCCAAGCATCCTTCCGCACAGTTCATAAAAGCTCGCCCGCCCGATCCCGTTTCGAAAGGCCGGGATCTCGACCTCCCGGTTCTTCACATCGAGGATCAGGGGCTCGGCCGCGCCCCCGCCCGTAAGGTCACGCCAGACCGCGTTCATCGCCTTCCGGCTCTCGCCATTGATCGGCGTGAAATAGACATCGCTGGCGGCCAGCCGGTCTTGCCGGTAGTCGCGGTGGCTGGTCAATTCGTGCACCACGAGCCGATCCTTGATCAGCTCGATGAAGGGCAGGAAAAGCTGTCGATTGAGCCCATCCTTGTAAAGATCGTCCGGCACGCGGTTCGAGGTGGTCACGACGACCACGCCGTCGGCCATCAGGGCCTCGAACAGCCGCCCCACCACCATGGCATCGGCGATATCGGTGATCTGCATTTCATCCAGCGCAAGCACGCGCAGGTTCTTGCCCAGTGCCGCGGCAACCGGTGCAATCGCATCCGCTTCGCCCGCCTTGCGGGCGGCGTGCAACCCCGCCTGCACCTCTTGCATGAACGCGTGGAAATGGACCCGGCGTTTGCCGTCGATTTGCAGATGCTCGATGAACAGGTCCATCAGCATCGACTTGCCGCGCCCGACCCCGCCCCAGAGGTATAGCCCGCTCGGCACCTCGTCAGGTTTGTGAAACAGGCCACCGAGAAGCCCCTTTCGCTTTGCTTTCGCGGCCAACAGGTGTTCGCGGATGTCATCGAGAAGCGGAAGCGCCTCTTCCTGCGCTGGGTCGGGGGTGAGGGTGCCGTCCTCGACGCGGGCGGCGTAGATGTCCTGCAAGGTATCGCTCATGGTTCCCGATTACCGCGCCGCGCGTCATAAGGAAAGCTGCTCTCGTCCATCACGAAATAGCGATTGACCTTGGTCCCGCGATGACAAGGATACCGCAATGGAACGCGCAAACCTCGTCACCCCGGTGCTGATCGCCGGCTGTGTCATCATCATGATCAGCTTTGCCGTGCGGGCGAGTTTTGGGGTCTTCCAGATCCCGATTGCCGAAGATTTTGGCTGGGCGCGCACCGAATTCAGCTTTGCCATCGCGATCCAGAACCTCGCATGGGGGATCGGGCAGCCGATCTTTGGCGCGATTGCCGAGAAGCTCGGCGACCGCCGCGCGATCGTGTTGGGCGCGCTGGTCTATGCGGCGGGTCTTGTCGCCTCCTCTTTCGCCGTGACACCCATGGCGCACCAGTTTTGGGAAATCGCGGTCGGGTTCGGGATCGCCGGCACCGGGTTCGGTGTGATCCTCGCGGTTGTCGGGCGGGCGGCGAGCGATGAACACCGCTCCATGGCGCTGGCCATCGCCACGGCGGCGGGCAGTGCGGGGCAGGTGTTCGGGGCCCCGATGGCCGAATGGCTTTTGGGGTTCATGGCATGGCCAAGCGTGTTCCTCGCCTTTGCTGCCGCGATCCTCGCCTCTCTCCTCGTGCTTCCGATGATGCGGGCCCCGGCGGCGACGCGCAAAGAGCTTGAGGAAAGCATGGGCACGGTGTTGGTCCGCGCGTTCCGCGACCCGTCCTATACGTTGATTTTCCTCGGGTTCTTCTCCTGCGGCTATCAGCTTGGGTTCATCACCGCGCATTTCCCGGCCTTCGTGACCGAGATGTGCGGTGCCATCGACCCGTCGGGCACCTTGGCAAGTATCGGGGTTTCGACCACCTCGGCGCTGGGGGCCATTGCCATATCGCTTATCGGTCTGGCCAATATCGCGGGCACGCTTTACGCGGGCTATCTTGGCAACCGGTTCCCGCGAAAGTACATTCTTGCTTCGATCTACACGGCGCGCACGGTGACGGCGGCGGTGTTCATCCTGATGCCGATCACCCCGACGAGCGTGATCGTCTTTTCCATCGTGATGGGGAGCCTTTGGCTCGCCACGGTGCCACTGACCTCCGGGCTGGTCGCGCATCTCTATGGCCTGCGTTACATGGGCACGCTCTACGGGATCGTGTTCTTCTCGCACCAGCTGGGCAGCTTCATGGGCGTTTGGCTGGGCGGGCGGATGTATGACATCACCGGCGACTACACCTTTGTCTGGTGGATCGGTGTCGGGGTCGGCGCGCTTTCGGCGCTGTTGCATCTGCCGATCCGCGAGCGGCCGGTCAACCTGATGCCAGCCTGACGTCCGGTCAGGGGTCAGGTGGGCAGTGCCGTGGTCTTGAACACCGTGCGCAGCGCAAAGCTCGATTGCATCCCGAGAACGCCGGGCAGGGAGGCGAGCTTTTGGCGATGCACCCGGGCGAAGTCGTCGGTGTCGCGGGCCACGACCTTCAGGATATAATCGGCCTTCCCGGCCATCAGGTGGCATTCCAGCACTTCGGGCACCAGCGACACCTCGCGCTCGAAAGCGGCCAAAAGCTCGTCTGCCTGACCCGACAGGGTGATCTCGACGAAAACCATCGTCGGATACCCGAGGTTGCGAGGATCGAGAAGCGCCACGTAATCCTTGATGAACCCCTCCTTTTCCAACCGCTGCACCCGCCGGTGACAGGCAGAGGGCGACAGGTGGACGCGCTCGGCAAGGTCGGCGTTCGACATGCGCCCCTGCCGTTGAAGCACCGAAAGTATGCGGCGGTCCATTTCGTCCAAGTCCGGGTTCATCGAATATCCTTTCGCTTGTTACGGGCATCAACGCTGGTTTCTCCCGAACACTGCCCGGATATGGGGAGGAATTTCAACCGTTTGCCATGGCTTCTCGCCTATTCTGGATCAAACAGGAGGAGACGAGATGCTTATTGGATGCCCGAAAGAGATCAAGGCGCAGGAATTCCGGGTCGGAATGATCCCCGCGGCAGCGGGTGAGGCCGTGGTGCATGGTCATCAGGTGATCGTTGAGACCGGCGCAGGGGACGGTGCCGGGTTCACCGATGCCGATTATATCGCCGCCGGGGCCGAGGTCGTGGAGACTGCGGATGAGGTGTTTGCCCGCGCCGAGATGGTGGTGAAGGTGAAAGAGCCGCAGGCGGTTGAACGTGCGCTGCTTCGCGAAGATCAGGTTCTGTTCACCTACCTCCACCTCGCACCCGACCCCGATCAGACGCATGATCTGTTGGCCTCCGGCGTCACCGCCATTGCCTATGAAACGGTGACCGATCCGTTGGGGCGTCTGCCGCTTCTGGCGCCGATGTCCGAGGTGGCGGGCAAGCTCGCGCCACAGGTCGGGTCATGGACGTTGCAAAAGGCCAATGGAGGGCGCGGTGTGCTCATGGGCGGTGTGCCCGGGGTCGGCCCGGCAAAGGTCGTCGTGATCGGCGGTGGCGTGGTCGGCACGCAGGCGGCGCGGGTCGCCGCCGGGATGGGTGCCGATGTCACCGTGCTGGATATGTCGCTCACCCGCCTGCGCGACCTGGACGATATGTTCCGGGGCGAGTTCAAGACCAATTATTCGTCCTCGGCCCGGTTGGCCGAGCTGGTGGCGGGGGCCGACATGGTGATCGGCGCGGTCCTGATCCCCGGTGCCGCCGCCCCGAAGCTCGTGACCCGAGAGCACCTCAAGACGATGAACCCCGGCGCTGTTCTTGTGGACGTCGCGATTGACCAGGGCGGGTGTTTCGAGACGTCGAAGGCGACGACGCACCAAGACCCGATCTACGAGGTGGACGGGATCATGCATTATTGTGTGGCCAACATGCCCGGCGCGGTCGCGCGCACCTCGACCATCGCGCTTGGCAATGCCACGCTCCCCTATCTCTTGCGGATCGCCGACAAGGGCTGGCGCGAAGCGGTGTCCGAGGATGAGGGGTTGATGGCCGGGCTCAACACCCATGCCGGCAAGCTCACGAATTATGCCGTGGGCAAGGCGCTCGGGATTGACGTGATGTCGCCGACCCTCGTCGCCAAGGCATGATCCTGTCGCGCAGCGGGTCGGGTGGCCCGTGTCGCAATGGGTCGGATCATCGGGGGATTTAGACGTGGTGGCGTGGGGCGGACTTGAACCGCCGACCCCAGCATTATGAGTGCTGTGCTCTAACCAGCTGAGCTACCACGCCATTCACGTGAGGGGCTAGGTAGCCGCGCGGCGGTGACCTGTCAACGCTGTTTCGCACGTTTTTTAGCGGCGCAGGAAGTTCGATGAACACCAGCCGACAAGACCGGTTTCATGCCGCACCCGCACCCATGTGCCCGAGGCTTCGAGCACCCGCACGCGTTCGCCATTATACATGCGCGTGATGATGTCGAAGCGGGTGCCGGGCCCGGTGCGCAGGTTGAGGTATCCGTCGCCCGGGGAATAGACCCGCAGGTCGCTTTCAGCGGGGCGCGCAAGGTACTGGGCAAACGCCCAGCCGACATCACCGCTTTCATGGCGGACACGCACCCAGCCGCCGGCCCATTCCAGCGTTTCGACGCGGCTGCCATGATACATCCGGCGGATGATACCGAACTCGGACCCCGGCCCGGTGCGCAGGTTCAAAAACCCGTCGCCGGGCGAATGCACGATGCGTTGCTCTGCCCGGGCGGGCCTGGCCAGTGCGCAGGCGGCGGCGGACAGGATGAAGACGCGGCGATCCATGACGCTCTCCCGATAATGGTCGGGGAAGGATAGCACGGATTGCGCGCGCGCCGAAACGCTGGCGTGCGCGTCTTCGTTACGTGGCGAGGGCGCTTGCCTGTTCGACCAGCAGCGTGCGATGCGGGAAGGGGATGGTAATTCCGGCGGCGTCGAACGCTTCCTTGATATCCTTGCGCAGCGCAAAGTGCAGATCCCAGAAATCGTCCGCCGTGGCCCAGACCCGCAGCGTCACGTCAACCGAGCTGTCGCCAAGGTTCGTGACCCGTGCCCAGGGTTCCGGATCCTTGAGCACGAGATCGCTTTTCTCTGCATAGTCCAGCATCACGCGGAGCGCCTTTTCGCTGTCGTCGCCATAGCCGATGCCAACGGTCAGATCGGCGCGCCGGGTGTCATGGGCCGAGTAATTGGTGATGACCGCGCCCCATGCCTTGCCATTCGGCACGATGATCTGGACGTTGTCGGGCGTCACCAACTCGGTGAAGAAAAGGTTGATT
Organism: Maritimibacter sp.; assembly: GCA_011389895.1. Classification (GTDB taxonomy): domain Bacteria; phylum Pseudomonadota; class Alphaproteobacteria; order Rhodobacterales; family Rhodobacteraceae; genus Maritimibacter. The sequence continues at coordinate 25,533 of JAABTN010000036.1, forward strand.
TCCTTGACGGTTCCAGAGGTTCCATCGACCGTCACGTATTGCCCGTTCCGGTAGGGCCGAAAGAGAATGATCATGAAGCCTGCGGCCATGTCGGCCAGCGTGCCCTGGAGCGCCAGCCCGATGGCCAGTGTGGCGGCCCCGAGCATGGCGATGAGCGACGTGACCTCGACCCCGAAGACGTTCAGCACCGTGATGCCGACGATGGCCAGAAGCACCCAGCGCACGATGGACGACAGGAAATTGCCGATCGTCTGGTCGATCCGTTTGGATTTCTCGATCCGGGCCCGCACCATCCGGCTGACCGCAGCGGCAAGGATCCACCCGATCAGCAGGATCACCAGCGCCTTCAGCCCGCTTACGATATAGGGGAGGAAGGCCCCGAAGTTGTCCAGCCATGCAGCAATTTGTTCTTCCATTTCGTCCTCTTCCGGTCGGTTTCAGTCATCGAAAAGGGCCCGCTGTGAACGGGCCCTTCCATGATGTCAGCGTGATGTTATTTCGCGAGCGAATCGCGGATTTGCGTGAGCAGGTCCAATTCGGTCGGCCCAGCGGGCTCTTCTGGAGCGGGGGCCTCCGCCGGGGCTTCGGTCGCCGCCTTGATCCGGTTGACGTAGCGCACCAGCATGAAGACCACGAAGGCGATGATGAGAAAATTGATCACGGCCATGATGAAGGACCCGTAGGCAAAAATCGCCGCCCCCGCGTCGCGCGCATCGGAAAGCGATGTGCCCAGTGCGACCTCGCCCGACAGAACGGCGTAGCGGTCGGTAAAGTCGATGCCCCCGGTGAACAGCCCGATGATCGGGTTGATCAGGTCGTCGACCATGGATTTGACGATGGCGGTGAATGCCGCGCCGATGATGATACCCACGGCCATGTCCATGACATTGCCCTTGGCGATAAAGTTTTTAAATTCCTGAAACATGAAACGATCTGGCCCTCTTGCGATCTATCCTGATGCGCGCACCTTGCGCACGGGGGAAAGATAACACCCTTCTCGTCAGGTGGTTAACGTATTTTGGGGCCGAACACGAGCAGACCCAGCTTGGGCCCCGTTCACGCCCGGCTCAGGCCCGCAGGGTGCCGCCGGTGGCCTTTTCGACCTTTTCCACGATCCGGGCCGCCACGGCCTCGATGTCCTTTTCCTTGAGCGTCGCATCGCGCGGTTGCAGGCGCACGGTGATCGCCAGAGATTTCTGGCCCGCGTCGCCCAGCGAGCCGCCGGTGAATTCATCGAACACCCGGACCTCGTCGATCAGGGTCTTGTCCGCGCCCAGAGCCGCATTGACCAGCGTCAGCGCCTCGACATCGGCCCCGACCAGAAAGGCAAAGTCACGCTCGACCGGTTGCAGGTCAGACGCCCCAAGCGCGCTTCGCGTGGCCGAGGATTTGCGCGGCATGGGGAGCGCTTCGGGATAGAGGACAAAGGCCATGGCGGGGCCTTTCACGTCCATCGCCGCCAGCACGCGCGGGTGCAACTCGCCGAAGACGCCGAGCACCTTCTTGGGGCCAAGGCAGATCTTGCCATGACGGCCCGGGTGCCACCAAGCGTCGGCCCCGCGCAGGATCTGCACCTTCGCGGGCGCGCCCATGGCGGCAAGGATCGCTTCCGCGTCGGCCTTTGCATCGAAGACATCGACCGGGCGGCTTTCGCCATGCACGTCTTTCGGCCCGGTCTGCCCGACCATGAGCGCGGTGACCGCGCGCGTTTCCTCCTCGGGTTCCCCGCCGAACCATTGTGGCCCCACCTCAAACAGCGCGAGGTCCATGAACCCGCGCGCCTGGTTGCGGGCGGCGGCCTGCAACAGGCCCGGCAAGAGATCGGGGCGCATATGCGACATTTCCGACGAGATCGGGTTGGCAAGCCGGGTGGCATCGCCGCCACCGCCGAACAGGGAAGCCGAGGCTGCGTCAATGAAGCTGTAGGTCACGCATTCGTTGTAGCCAAGCGCGGCGGCGGCGCGGCGCGCGCCGGTCTCGCGTTTCTGCATCGGGGTCATGACCGGTTTCGGCACGCCCACGTTGGGCCGGGGCAGCGGTTTTCCCACCAGCTTTGTGAGCGATGCGATGCGCGCGATTTCCTCGACCAAATCGGCCTCGCCCAGAATGTCGGGCCGCCAGGATGGCACATGCGCCATGTCGCCCTCCATCCTGAACCCGAGCGCTTCGAGCGCGGCGTATTGATCCTGCGCCGGGATATCCATCCCGACGAGCGAGGAACAGTGCGCGGTGTCGAGCCGGTAGGCCCGCGCGGTGTCAGGCACCGCGCCTGCGGTCACGACGTTGGATGGCGTGCCCCCGCAGAGATCAAGGATCATCTGGGTGGCAAGCTCGATCGCCGGGGCGTTGAACGCCGGGTCGATCCCGCGTTCGTTGCGATAGCGGGCGTCCGAATTGATCTTGAGCGCGCGACCCGTCTTGGCGATCTGGATCGGCTCCCAGAACGCCGCTTCGAGAAAAACGTTGGTGGTCGTGTCGGTGCAGCCGCTGTCCTCGCCCCCCATGATCCCCGCGATGCTTTCAACGCCCGCGTCGTCCGAGATGACGACCATCCCCGGCTCAAGCGTGTATTCCTTTTCATCCAGGGCAAGAAGCGTTTCACCGCCCTTGGCCTGATGTACCCGCAGATCGCCCGTGACCTTGTCCGCGTCAAAAACGTGCAGCGGGCGGTTTTGATCAAAGGTGAAGAAGTTGGTGATATCCACCAGCGCCGAGATCGGGCGCAGCCCGATGGCCTTGAGCCGGTCTTGCAGCCATTGGGGCGAGGGGCCGTTTGTCACGCCCCGGATCGTGCGCCCCATGAAAAGCGGCGCATGCTCAAGCGTATCGGTGTCGATCGTGACGCCGATGGGGCTGTCGAACGTGCCCTCGACCTCTGCCTCCGGCGCCGGTTTCAGGGTGCCCAGACCCCGGGCGGCAAGATCACGGGCAATGCCGCGCACGCCCAAAGCATCGGGGCGGTTCGGGGTGATGGCAATCTCGATCACGGGATCGACCTTGGCCGGGTCATTGGCGGCAAGCCAATCGACGAACGCCTCGCCCACGTCGCCCGAGGGCAATTCGATGATGCCGGTGTGCTCATCCGACAGCTCAAGCTCGCGCTCAGAGGCCATCATGCCGTGGCTTTCCACGCCGCGAATGTTGCCGACCGACAGGGTCACGTCGATGCCGGGCACGTAGTCGCCGGGTTTGGCGAGCACCACGGTGATCCCCTCGCGCGCGTTGGGTGCGCCGCAAACGATCTGCCGATCCCCCTCGTCGGTTTCGACCACGCAGACGCGCAGACGGTCGGCGTCC
>JAABTN010000037.1 GCA_011389895.1 Maritimibacter sp.
CGCAACGACCTTCCCACCCCCTACCGCCGCTACGCGATGGGGCCGGTGTGGCGCAATGAAAAGCCCGGGCCGGGGCGGTATCGGCAGTTTTATCAATGCGACGCGGATACGGTCGGCACGGCCAGCATGGCGGCGGACGCCGAGATTTGCGCCATGCTGGCGGATACGCTGGAAGCAGTCGGCATTCCGCGCGGCGACTATGTGGTGCGGGTGAACAACCGGAAGGTGTTGAACGGGGTGTTGGAACTGGCAGGCGTTGTAGACCAGCGCCAACAAGAAGCGGTGCTTCGGACCATTGATAAGTTTGATAAAATTGGAATTGAAGGTGTTTCCAAGTTGCTCAACGAAGGTAGGCTTGACTCATCTGGAGCCTACATTGATGGCGTGGGGCTTTTTCAAGAACAAATAGCTCCGATCTTGGCATTCTTGACCGCAAGAGGCACTTCCAACTCAGAAACACTTGATCGGTTGCATCATGACATTTCTAGGAGTGCAGTGGGTCAGGAAGGTGTGAGCGAGCTGCGCCAGATCGCCGACCTCCTCGCCGCCCAAGGCTACGGCCCCGACCGCATCGTGATCGACCCTTCCGTTGTCCGTGGCCTCGGCTACTACACCGGCCCGGTCTACGAGGCCGAGCTGACCTTCGAGATCACCGATGAAAAGGGCCGCCCGCGCCAATTCGGCTCGGTGGCCGGGGGCGGGCGCTATGATGATCTCGTGGCGCGCTTCACCGGCCAGAGCGTGCCCGCGACCGGCGTCTCCATAGGGGTCGACCGGCTCTTGGCGGCGCTGCGCGAAAAGGGTCGTCTGGCGTCTGAGGCGCGCGGGCCGGTGGTCGTCACAGTCATGGACCGCGACCACATGGCGGATTATCAGACGATGGTTGCCGACCTGCGCACCGCGGGCATCCGCGCCGAGGTGTATCTTGGCAATCCGAAGAATTTCGGCAACCAGATGAAATATGCCGACCGGCGCGGATCGCCGGTTGCCGTGATCGCGGGGTCGGATGAATTCGCGGCGGGCAAGGTGCAGCTCAAGGACCTGATCCTAGGGGCGCGGATCGCCGAGAACGCGACGCTGGAGGAATGGAAGGATCGTCCAAGCCAGATCGAGGTTTCGCGCGCCGATCTGGTCGCGGAAGTTCGAAAGATGCTGGCGCAATACGATGGCTGAAAAAGCCGCCATCCGGGCCGAGGCCGCGCGGCTTCTGTCGCTGTTCGAGGGGCAGGGGGCGAGCGTCGTCGAGACGCCGATCCTGCAACCCGCCGAGACGCTGCTCGATCTTTATGGCGAGGATATCCGGGCGCGCGCCTATGTCACCTCGGACCCGCTGATGGGTGAGGCGATGCTGCGCCCGGATTTTACCGTCCCGGTGGTCGAGATGCACATGGCCGAAGGTGCAGAGCCCGCGCGCTATACTTACGCGGGCGAGGTGTTTCGCAAGCAGGAAGAGGACCCGCACCGCGCGCCGGAGTATTTCCAGGTCGGCTACGAGGTGTTCGACCGGGTCGATCCGGCGGCGGCGGATGCCGAGGTGTTCGCGCTGTTTCACGAAACACTGTCGGGGATGGGTCTGCGCGCGGCGACGGGCGACATGGGGCTTCTCATGGCGGCGGTCTCGGGCCTGACCACGACTGAGCGGCGGCGGCGTGCGCTGATGCGTCACCTGTGGCGACCGCGCCGGTTTCGCACGCTTCTGGACCGGTTCGCGGGCCGGACGCCCCCTCCGGACGGGCGCGCGGCGTTGGCCCAGGGTGATCCGTTCGCCGGGCTGGATGCGCCCTTTGTCGGGCTCAGGTCGCGCGCCGAGGTCGAAGACCGGATCACCGCGCTGCGCGAGGATATGGCGACCCCGCCGATCCCGGAGGGCGAGGTGGAGCTTCTGGGCGACCTTTTGGGGCTGCGCGAGACGTTGGACAATGTCTGCGAACACCTGCGCGATCTTGCCGTGGACATGCCCGCGATCGGCGCGGCGGTCGACCGCTTTGCGGCCCGCAACGAGGCGCTCGCGGCGCGCGGGGTGGACGTGACCACGATCGACTTCGAAGGTTCGTTCGGGCGCACCACGATGGAATACTACGATGGCTTCGTGTTTGGTTTCCACGCGGATCGCCGCGGTCTGCCCGCCGTCGCAACCGGCGGGCGGTATGACGCGCTGACCCGGGTTCTGGGCCGGGGGCGCGAGATTCCGGCGGTGGGCGGCGTGATCCGCCCCGAGGTGCTTCTCGATCTCGGGGAGAACCGGGTATGAGCGTGAAGCTGGGGGTGCCGTCCAAGGGGCGGCTCATGGAAAAGACCTTTGACTGGTTCGCGGAGCGGGGCGTGACATTGACGCGCACGGGATCTGACCGGGAATATGCCGGGGCGGTCGAAGGGGTCGAGGGTGTCGAGCTTGTCCTGCTGTCCGCCGGAGAGATCCCGCGCGAATTGGCGGCGGGGCGTATTCATCTGGGGGTCACCGGATCGGACCTTGTGCGTGACAAGCTTGGGCTGTGGGAGGAAAAGCTGCGCGAGCTTGAGCCGATGGGGTTTGGCCATGCGGATCTTGTGATCGCGGTTCCGAAAGCCTGGGTGGATGTGAGCACGCTGGATGATCTCGACGCGGTTGCCGCCGCGTTTCGCCGGCATCATGGTTTTCGTCTCAGGATCGCGACGAAATATCACCGGCTGATCCGGGACTACCTGCGCGACAACGGCGTGGCGGATTACCAGTTGGTCGATAGCCAGGGTGCGACCGAAGGCACGGTGAAGAACGAAACCGCCGAGGCGATCGCCGATATCACCTCGACGGGCGAAACCCTGCGCGCGAACCATCTCAAGATCCTCGGGGGCGGGCCGGTGCACCGGAGCCAGGCGACGTTGTTCAAGTCACGCAAAGCCGCGTGGAGCGCGCCCGACCGCAAGGTTCTGGCCGACCTGATGACCCGGCTCGGGATCGAGACCTGAGCGCGAGCCGGTGGCATGGCCCGAAGGCCTGCCGATTTCAAGGTCTGGTAGTGGTCTGCCCAAGCCCCTATGTTTGCCGAAACGGCAAGAGGTTATCGCTTGGGCATCGGGGATTTAGCGGACGGGATCATCCGGCAGGTCGAGGCGGTCGGGGACGGGGTGAACGAGGCCCTGTTCGAACCCGTCATCCGGCTTGGCGTCACCGGGCTGTCGCGATCGGGCAAGACGGTGTTCATCACCTCGCTCGTGGCCAACCTGATGAACCGGGGGCGTATGACCGGCTTCGTGCCCGCCGCCGAAGGCCGCATTCTGGCGGCCTTCCTGCAACCCCAGCCCGATGATCACGTGCCGCGTTTCGATTACGAGGCGCATCTGGCGTCGATGACAGGGCCAAAGCCGGTCTGGCCCGCCTCCACCCGCGCGGTAAGCGAGCTTCGGCTGTCGTTTCGGGTGAAACCCGGTGGCCTGTTGTCGGGCCTGCGCAGCCCGCGCACGGTGCATCTGGATATCGTTGATTATCCCGGCGAATGGCTTCTTGATCTCGCGATGCTCGATCAGGATTACGAAGGCTGGTGTGAGGCGGCCTTGGCCCATGCGCGTGCGCGCGAACAGGGCGCGGCCTTCCTGAGCGCGCTTGAGGGCGTGGACGGGGCGGCGGCGTATGAGGAACTGCCTGCACAGGCGCTGGCTGCGGCCTTTACCGCCTATCTTGGCGAGGCCCGCGAGGCCGGGTTTTCCGACTGTACGCCGGGGCGTTTCCTGTTGCCGGGCGAATTGGAGGGGTCGCCGCTTTTGACCTTTGCGCCGCTTCCCAAGCCGGGCCGCCCGAAGCGGGCGAGCCTTTGGCGCGAATTCGAGCGGCGTTTCGAAGCCTATAAATCCCGCGTGGTGAAGCCGTTCTTCCGCACCCATTTCTCGCGCATCGACCGGCAGGTGGTATTGGTCGATGTGCTGGGCGCGATCCATGCCGGGCCCGCCGCGCTTGAAGACCTTCGCGCGACCATGGCCGAAATCCTGTCGACCTTCCGACCGGGGCGCAATGCCTGGCTCACCAGCCTTTTGCTTGGTCGCCGGGTCGAGAAGATTCTCTTTGCGGCGACCAAGGCCGACCACCTTCACCAGACCCAGCACAAGGCGCTGACCGCGATCACCGAGGCGCTTTTGCGCGAGGCACGCGACCGGGCGGATTTCTCGGGGGCCGAGACGCGCTCGATGTCTATTGCGGCGTTGCGTGCCACAACGGAAGAGGTCATGACCCATGATCGACGCACGCTTGAATGCGTGCGCGGGACGCTGTCAGACACCGGCAAACGCGCGGCATTCTATCCCGGCGCGCTGCCCAATGATCCCGCGCAACTCTTGAAGCCTGCGCGCGACGGGGCGCAAAGCTGGCTTGACGCGGATTACGGGATCATGCGGTTCGCCCCCGCCGAGATCACGCTTGAGCCGGGCGAGGGCCCGCCGCACATCCGGCTTGACCGGGCCGCCGATTTTCTCATCGGGGACAAGTTGTGAGGGCCTGTCGCATCACCGCCGCGCGGGGGTGGGAGGCGCGCCATGTCGCGCGGGTGCTCTGGGCCTGTCTCGAGGATGCCGCGTGGTTGCCACGGGTGCGCAGCGCGCGTGAAGAGCGGCTTTTGATCGCCGGCATGATCCGGCGGGGCGAGGTGCGGGTGGCGCGTCGCGCCGGGCAGATCGTGGGGTTTCTGGCCCTTGATGGTGCGGGCGAGGTTCTGGGCCTTTACGTGCGCCCCGAAGACCAGGGGCAGGGGATCGCGCGGGCGCTGTTGCGCGACGCCAAGTTGGGGCGCGGGCGCATCGCGCTCTGGGCCCATGCCGCCAATACGCCCGCGCGCCGGTTCTACCACGCCGAGGGGTTCCGCCCGACCGCCTTCGGCGCGGGCAACGATGAGCGGTTGACAGAAATCCGCTATGAATGGGAGCGCGCGGCATGAGCGAGAAGAAATCCGGCCCGGTCCTGATCGACCTCGAAGACGAAGCGCCCGCGACGCTGACCCCGGCCACCGCCCCGCCGGTTGAAGCACCCGACAGCGCGGGGCCAAGACCGAACGCCATGGAGATGGCCGCGCGGCTGGCGGCGCGCAGGCCCTCGAAACTGGCGCGCTGGTTCTGGGCGACCACTGTTGTGCTGGTGGGGTTTGTCGTCTCGGTCACGGCGTGGGATTTCATCACCGGGCTCTTGGAACGTAACCCGGCGCTCGGTCTGGCGGCCAGTGTCCTGATCGGGGCGTTTGTCCTCGTGCTCACGATCATCGCCCTGCGCGAACTTGCGGCCATTGCCCGGCTTCGGCGCGTCGATGATCTGCACGTCGCCGCCGATGCCGCGTTGCGCCACGAGAATGCGGACGAGGCGCGCGCGGTGGTGACCCGGCTGATGCGGCTTTACCGGGGGCGCGATGACCTGAGTTGGGGTCTGGACCGGATGAAGACGCGCGCCGACGACGTGTTCGACGCCGACCAGATCATCGGGTTGGCCGAGCAGGAGTTGCTGGTCCCGCTCGATGCCGCCGCCCGGCGCGAGGTCGAGGTGGCGGCGCGGCAGGTGGCCACGGTCACCGCCATCGTGCCCCTCGCGTTGGCCGACGTGATCACCGCGCTGACCGCCAATATCCGCATGATCCGCCGAATTGCCGAGATTTACGGCGGGCGGGCCGGCGCGCTGGGCGCGTGGCGGCTGACCCGCGCCGTGATGACCCACCTGATCGCCACGGGGGCGGTCGCCGTGGGTGATGACATGATCAGCTCGATCGCCGGGGGATCGGCGCTGAGCCGCATTTCCCGGCGCTTTGGCGAGGGAGTCGTGAACGGCGCGCTGACCGCCCGTGTCGGTGTGGCCGCGATGGAGGTCTGTCGCCCACTGCCGTTTACAAAGGCGAAACGTCCTTCGGTTACCCTGTTGGTCAAACGCGCGCTCACGGGGCTTTTCGGCTCGGCATAGGGGCGGTTCGTCGCGCCACGCGTGCGCAAGCAACGGGCTAGGAACACGATGGCCAGACTTCTTGTTCTCGGCGCGTATGGCGTTGTCGGGTCGTTCATCGCACGCGATCTGGAGCGTGCGGGGCACGAGGTGATCGGGCTTGGCCGTGATCGGGAGGCCGCGCGCCGCACCCTGCCGGGTCGCGCATGGGTGTTCCGGGACATCAAGACCCTGACCCGGCGCGACGATTGGTTCGGGTTGCTGAGGGATGTGGATTTCGTCGTCAATTGCATCGGCGCCTTGCAGTCAAATCCGAAAGACAGGCTTGAGATCATCCACTTGGGCGCGATCGGGGCGCTGGTGCTGGCCTGTGAAAAGGCTGACGTGGGCTTGATCCAGTTTTCGGCGGTCGGGGCCGACCCCGCCGCCCGGCTGGAGTATCATCGGACCAAGGCCGAAGGGGACGCCTTGATCCGGGAAAGCCATGTGAAATGGTGGATTTTCCGGCCCGGTTTCGTCCTGTCGCCCCAGAGCTTTGGCAATACCACCCTGATCCGCACCTTTGCCAGCGTGCCGTTGATCCTGCCGCTCGTGCACCCGAAGGCATTGGTTCAGACCATCTCGGTGCGCGATGTTGCGCGCGCGGTGCGCCGGGCCGTGGCGGGGCTGGTGCCGCCGGGCACCGAGGCCGATCTGGTCGAACCGGTAGCGCACCGGATGGAAGATGTGCTGCTGACCACCCGCGCATGGCTCGGGTTTGCAACACCGGCCCGGGTGGTCGCGCTGCCCGGATGGCTCATGCGTGTGACCAGCAGGGGTGCCGATGTCCTCGCCCTGTTTGGCTGGCGGTCGCCGATGCGCAGCGGTCCGATGCGGATCATCGAAGAGGGCGTGTCGGGCGACGCGCGGCAGACCCGGCAGGTTCTGGGTCGCGATGCCATGGACCTGTCTGCCACGATGGCCGCGCACCCGGCACAGGTGGAAGATCGCCTTTATGTCCGGATGCAAATTCTCGCCCCGATCCTGATCTTCGTGCTGGCCCTCACCTGGATCGCGGAGGGGCTCGTGGCGCTGGCCAGCCTGCGCACCGGGGCCGATCTGGCGCATGGCGCCGGGCACGAGCGCGTGATTTCCAGTATCCTCGCGGTGGTGACGCTGGCGCTGGGCCTGTCGCTTTTCGTCCGGCGATGGGCGATGCGCGCGCTTTGGCTGATGATCCTCGTCTCGATCTACTACCTCGTCGCGGCGACGCTGGTGGTGCCGGAGCTTTGGGCAAACCCGGCCGGTCCCCTGATCGCCGTGTTTTCGCAGATCCTTTTGATCATGGTCACGCGGCTCTTGCTGGAAACCCGGTGACACGCGCGGCGGGCTTTACCCATCCTCCGTGCGGGGCTATACCCCGGCCATGATGCAATATCGGGCGATCATCATTCGAATTATGATCCCGGCGCTCTGACAGGAGACGCCGGGCAAAGGCGTATGGACCCCGCGCCGCCGTTCCCATAAAACCCATGCGACCCAAGCCAAAGGACGCAAAAAATGTGCGCCGAAACGCCTGACTACAAAGACACGCTGAACCTTCCGAAGACCGACTTCCCGATGCGGGCGGGATTGCCCAAGCGCGAGCCCAATTGGCTCGAACGCTGGGACCGGATCGGGATTTATGATCGCCTGCGCGAGAAAGCCCTCGCCCGGACGGGCGACCATGATAAGCTGCGCCCGCCCTTCACGCTGCACGATGGCCCGCCCTATGCCAACGGGCACCTGCACATCGGCCACGCGCTGAACAAGATCCTCAAGGACATGATCGTGCGCTCGCAGCAGATGATGGGGCGCGATGCGCGCTACGTGCCGGGGTGGGATTGTCACGGTCTGCCCATCGAATGGAAGATCGAGGAACAGTATCGCAAGGCCGGAAAGAACAAGGATGACGTGCCGATCATCGACTTTCGCCAAGAATGCCGAAAGTTTGCCGAGGGCTGGATCGACGTGCAGCGCGATGAATTCAAGCGGCTCGGAGTCACCGGCAACTGGGCCGATCCCTATCTCACCATGGATTACCATGCCGAGGCGGTGATCGCCGAAGAGTTCATGAAATTCCTCATGAACGGCACGCTTTACCAAGGCTCCAAGCCGGTGATGTGGTCGCCGGTCGAAAAGACCGCGCTGGCCGAGGCGGAGGTGGAGTATCACGACAAGGAAAGCTTCACGATCTGGGTGAGCTTCGAGGTCACGGATTTCGCGGTCAAGGACGAGGACCGGATGTCGGAGGAAGAGACCTCGGACATGCGCGAAGCCGTGGCGGCCACGGTCGCCGAGACCCGTGAGAAATTCATGGGCGCCAAGGTCGTGATCTGGACCACGACGCCTTGGACGATCCCGTCCAACAAGGCGGTCGTCTTCGGGGCCGATATCGACTATGGCCTCTACGAGGTCACCGGCACGCCTGACGAATGCTGGGCCTCGGTCGGGGATCGTTTCATCCTCGCCGACAAGCTCGCCGCGCAGACCTTTGCCAAGGCTCGGCTCGAAGAGGGTCAGTGGAAGCGCGTGTCCGGCGTGACCGCGCATCAGCTTGCCGCGATGACGCTGGCCCACCCGCTGGCGGGGGCCGACGGGGCGCAGGGCGAATGGGACCAACCACGTGATTTCCGTGCCGCCGATTTCGTCACCGACGAGGAAGGCACCGGTTTTGTCCATTGCGCGCCCAGCCACGGCATGGAGGAATACGAGCTTTACCGTGATCTCGGGATGCTGAAAGAGGTCATCACCTACAACGTGATGGACGATGGTGGTTTTCGCGCCGATCTGCCGTTCTTCGGCGGCACCTATATCCTGAACCGCAAGGGAAAGGAGGGCGATGCCAACAAGGCGGTGATCGACAAGCTGGTCGAGGTCGGCGGGCTTCTGGCCCGTGGCAAGATCAAGCACAGCTACCCCCATAGCTGGCGCTCAAAGGCCCCGGTGATCTATCGCAACACGCCGCAATGGTTTGCCTCGGTGGACATGACGCTGGATGACGGGATGGGCAGCTTTGGTGACACGATCCGCGCGCGCGCGCTCGCCTCGATCGACCAACTGGTGACATGGACCCCGCAGAGCGGGCGAAACCGGCTGTTCTCGATGATCGAGAGCCGCCCGGATTGGGTGCTGAGCCGCCAGCGCGCCTGGGGCGTGCCGCTGACCTGTTTCGTCAAGACCGGCGCGCTGCCCACCGACGATGACTTCCTGCTCAAATCCGACGTGGTCAATGCGCGCGTCGTCGCGGCGTTCGAAGAAAGCGGCGCGGACGTCTGGTACGAGGACGGTTTCAAGGCACGCGTTCTGGATGGTGTCGCGAACCCGGACGATTATTCGCAGGTGTTCGATGTGCTCGACGTCTGGTTCGACTCTGGCTCGACCCATGCCTTCGTGCTGCGCGACCGTGCGGACGGGACCGAGGACGGGATCGCCGATCTTTACCTCGAAGGCACGGATCAGCACCGTGGCTGGTTCCACTCCTCGCTGCTTCAGGCCTGCGGGACCAAGGGCCGCGCGCCCTATCGCGGTGTGTTGACCCATGGCTTCACGCTGGACGAGAAGGGCATGAAGATGTCCAAGTCCCTGGGCAACACCATCGTGCCTGACGAGGTGACGAAGCAATACGGGGCCGACATCCTGCGCCTTTGGGTGGCGCAGAGCGATTACACGAACGACCAGAGGATCGGGCCGGAGATTCTCAAGGGCACGGCGGACAGCTATCGCCGCTTGCGCAACACCATGCGCTTTCTTCTGGGCAATCTCGACGGATTCGACGCCGCTGACGCGGTGGCCTATGACGAGATGCCGGAGCTTGAGCGCTGGGTTCTGCACCGCGTGGCCGAACTTGATGAAATCGTGCGTCAGGGCTTTGCAGCCTATGATTTCCAGAGCCTTTTCCAGCAGGTTTTCAACTTTGCGACCGTGGACCTGTCGGCGGTGTATTTCGATATTCGTAAGGACGCGCTTTATTGCGACGCTGCGGGGAGCCTTGAGCGGCGCGCGGCACGTACCGTGCTCGATATCCTGTTTCACAGGCTGACGACATGGCTCGCCCCGGTGCTTGTGTTCACCATGGAAGAGGTTTGGCTTGAGCGGTTCCCGGGCGATGACAGCTCGGTCCACCTGGTCGATATTCCCGAGACCCCGGTGGGGTGGCGGGATGCCGCGCTGGCCGAGAAATGGGCCGGTATCCGGCGCGCGCGTCGGGTGATCACGGCGGCGTTGGAGATCCAGCGGCGTGACAAGGTGATCGGGGCCTCGCTCGAAGCAGCGCCGGTGGTCCATGTCGAGGATGCCGATCTTGCCGCGGCGCTGACCTCGGTCGATCTGGCCGATGTCTGCATCACCTCGGGCATCTCGGTGACAACCGATCCCGCGCCGTCCGAGGCGTTTCGCCTGCCGGATGCGCCCGGTGTCGCGGTGGTGTTCGAGACGGCGGATGGCGAGAAATGCCAGCGGTGCTGGAAGATCCTGCCGGACGTGGGGCGTCACGCCCACCCCGGCACCTGTCAGCGGTGCAACGACGCGCTGGGCTGACCGGGGGCGTAACCGCGCCGAGAGGCCAAGAGCCAGAAGAAGACGCGCCGCGACCCGGGTCGTGGCGCGGTCTTGTTTGGTCAGGCGGGTTCGGCTGATTTTCCGGGGGGCACGATCTGCTGTAGGATGCCGGCGAAAAGCAAATAGGCGCTGGTTGCCACCAACCCCCAATGCGCCCAGGAATCCGGGGCGAAATCGACCCATGCCGCCCAACCCGCGAACCCGGTCCAGGCGACGGCGACAGGCAGCGTGACCGGTCGCCAGCGCTGGGTGCGTGCCGGGTGCACGAACTTAAGCGGCGTGAACATCGCAACGGCGAGTGCGACGACAAGGCCGAGGGTGATGTAGAAATCGGGCGAGGTGGCGAAGAGCACGATCACGACCATGTTCCAGCAGCCGGGAAACCCGGCAAACGAGTTGTCCTTGGCCTTCATCCGCGTGTCGGCGTAATAAAGCGCCGAGGTATAGGTGATCAGGATGATCGCGATCCAGCCGGTCCAACCGGGCAGAAGCCCGGATTTGAACAGCGCGTAGGCCGGGATGAACACATAAGTCAGATAATCAATGATGAGGTCCATCAAGACCCCGTCGATCTGCCGCGCATAGCGTTTCACGTCATACCGGCGCGCCAGCGGCCCATCTATCCCGTCGACGATGAAGGCGACCACGAGCCAGAGATACATCAACCCCCATTGCTCTTCCACGGCGGCGAGCATCGCAAGCATCGCGCAGATGGCCCCGATGGCGGTGAACAGGTGGACAGCGAACGCTTTTATTTCACGGGTCATGCCCGCTTTCATGAACGTTTTGTCGTTGCAAGACAAGCACCCGACGCGCCCTCGGTCATTTCGCCTGTTCAGGGGCTCATGCCACCCAGTTGCGCGTAAACCCGGTGAACGTTTTCGATGTGGGCGGGCATCGGGGTCGCCGGCGGTTGGCCCGGAGCCGGGGCAGGGGGCAACGGGGTCGAGGCTAGGTGTTCCCCGTTTGCGCCGTGTGCCCTGTGTGCCCCGTGCGCGCCCTGATGCGCATCAAGTCTGGACGACAGGGTTTCGATCGCATCCTGAAACGACGTTTGCCGGTTGTGCGAGGTGAGGGCGTGGGTTGCGATGGCCCCCACCGCCTTCCCGGCGAGAGCGAAGGGGGCGGCAGAGCCCAGTGCGGCAGCGAACATGGCTTTTCCTTTCTGGATAAGCGGACATGTCGGGGTTATCGCAGGGATGTCTGAAGAATTCGCTAACCCGTGCCATGGCGCGCGCGGGGATGGGTCTGATCATACACTTCCATCAACCGCGCCGTGTCGACCGCCGTATAGGCTTGGGTCGTCGAGAGCGAGGCATGGCCCAAAAGCTCTTGTATCGCGCGCAGATCACCGCCCGCGTTCAGAAGGTGCGTAGCAAAGGAATGGCGCATGGCGTGGGGCGTGGCCGTGGCGGGCAGGCCAAGTTGCAGCCGCGCGACCTCCATCGCCTTTTGCACGGTGCGCGGGCCAAGCGCCTTGCCACGTGCGCCGTAAAACAGCGGCGTGTCGCCGGTGATCGGATAGGGGCAGAGGCGGGCATAGGCATCGACCGCCGTGCGCGCGGCGGGCAGGACCGGAACCAGCCTTTCCTTGCCGCCCTTGCCGGTGATGCGCAGCACATCGTCAAGCGGCAGATCGTCACCCCGCAGCCCCAGCGCCTCGGAAATGCGAAGCCCACAGCCGTAGAGCAGCGTGATCACCGCCGCGTCGCGCGCCCCGATCCAGCCATCGCGCGCCTGTGTCTGCGTCGTCGCGATCACGTCGCTTGCGGCCTCGGGGGCGACGGGGCGTGGCAGCTTCTTGGTGTATTTCGGCGCACGGGTCATCAGGACCGCCGAGGCATCGAACCCGTCCTGATCAGAGAGCCAGCGGTAAAAGCCCTTCACCGCCGACAGCGCGCGGGCGAGAGAGCGCGCGGATAGGCCCTCGCTGCGCTCGCTGGCCATCCAAGCGCGCATGTCAGACAGCGTCACCTGCGCCAGCGCGGCCCGGCCATGCGAGGCCCCGTGGTGGGCCGAGAGGAAGGCGAGAAACCCGGCGACATCAGCGCGGTAGGCGTCTGTCGTATTGGCCGCGGCATTGTCAAGCGCGCCCAGATGCGCGAGCCAGCCCGACAGCGCGTCACGCGCCCCGTCCGAGATCAGGATGCCGTCAGACATGGCACGGCCCGCCCCGGCTCACGCGAGCCAGCGACGCATCGTCCGTTCGAAAACGCCGCCGAAAAAGGTCAGCAGATCGGTGCCCTGCCCCGGCTTGAACTGATGTGGATCTTCACACCCCATGACCAGCATACCGGGCAGGCAACCCTCGCCAAGGTCGAGGCGAATGAGCGCCTCGGAGCGGATCCAGAACGCGGTTTCGCCATAAAGCTTGGCATCCTGCTCGTGCACCTGTCGCAGGGTTACGGCGGGGCCGGACCGCGCGGGCCCTTGGCCAGCGTAGTCGTCGCAAAAGCCCGGCTTCGCGGTCACCAGCACGTCGCCCAGCTTCTGGATCGCCGGGCTGTCGGGGTTTTCCTGCACCGTCTCCAGAACCAGCCGCACGCAATCGACCCGCAGGATATCGGCGATCTCGCTGCCCAACTCGGAGAGAAAGGTCTCGAAATCGGTGTGTTCCAACATGCGCAGCACGGCGCGGTGGATCACGTTCATGCCCGCGAGGTTTTCATAGGCCGCCGCGATGACCGAGCGGTGGGTGTCTTCGAGCCGGTCGAGCCGCTCTTCAAGCCGTTCCATCGCGATGCCGCGCAGGTCCACGATGTTGTTGCCCATGGCGCGTTCGTTCGCCGCGATCAGGGCGCGCATCATGTCGTGGTCTTCCAAAATGACTTCGGGTTGTTTGATGAGGTGATCACGCACCTCGTCATGAATCTGAGCGTCGCTCATAGCCTGTCCTACTGCTGCCGTTTTGTTTTTTGTTGGAGCCGAGTCTAGCAGGGTCGAACGCGGATTTCTGCAATTATTTTGGCCGATCTGGGCGATTGTCCCCGGTTTTGTGCACAAAAGTCATAGCTTGGTCGCATTCAGTCGGTGAAAACGAGGCTGAATTCCCGCAGGCCTTCACCGCGTTGGGCCCGCTTGATGGGCCCGATCTGGGATCGGGCTGTGGGGTGGCCTGACATATTGAAGAGAACGATTGCATGACACAGTCCCAAGGCCGCGCCCCGGCACCGCTTGCCCCTTTGTCCTCGATGGACAAGATGATCCTGGGGGCAGGGGCGGTCCTGTTCGTGGCGCTGTGTGCGCTGTTTTGGCCCTTTGTCGCGGATGATGCCTATATCGTCGGGCGTTATGCGGCGAATGCGGCGGCGGGACATGGGCTGGTGTATAACGCGGGCGAATATGTCTCGGCCCTCACCTCGCCCCTGCATGCGCTGTTGGAAAGCGGGATCGCGATGCTCGGGCTGGATCCGGTCGCCACCTACCGGCTGATCGCCCCGGTGTTGGTGCTGGTCGGTTGGGCGGCCGCGATCCGGATGACGGGGCTTCGCGGTGCTTCGCTTGTCCTGTTTACCGCCGCCGCGCTTTTGTCGCCCTTTCTTGCACTCTGGACCGTTGGGGGGCTTGAGACCGCGCTTTTGTCGATGTTGGCCACGCTCTTGACCGCGCGGCTGGTGGTGATGGCGCGCCGGGGCGCTGCGACGCCGGTGGATTTCTGGGGTGTCGGCCTGCTGGCCGCGCTCATGTTCCTGACGCGATATGACAGCGTATTGGTGACCGGTCCGATCCTTTTGGCGATCGTCGTGGTGTCGTATCGCCGCCCGTCGATGTGGCTGGCAGCAGGCGGGAGCCTTGCGCTGGCAACAAGCTGGCTGATGTTTTCGCAGCTCTACTATGGCGGGGTATTCCCCACGTCTTTCTACCTGAAATTCGCGTCCGGCGACCGCCCAAGGATCGACAGCCTGTCGACGCTTGTCAATTTCGCCGTGCTGTCCGGGTTGGTATTCCTCGCCTTCCTCGCACGCCCGAAAGCGCGCGTCGGATCGGGTGCGGCGCGCCCGGTGCTGTCACGGGCCATCCTGCGCGGGGCGGGGATATCGGTGGTTCTGTTCCTGCTTTACGCAAGCCAGACCTCGGGTCAGCACATGATGTTTGGCTACCGCATGTTCCTGCCCTACCTGATGCCCGCCGCCCTCGTCCTGACGCTTTCGGTTGGTTACGTGCCCCGGGCCTTGGGTGCGGTCGCGATCGTCTGGCAGGCGGGTCTTGCCGCCTCGGTCTATTTCATCGGCGTCAACATCGCCCCCTTGTCGACGTTGCCGGGGCTGAACAAGGCCTATGTCGAATACCAGTTCGTGACGCCGAAGGCCTATGGCCGGTTCATGGACATGTTGCGGGAAGACGCCTTGGCGATGGCCGACCATTGGCAAGAGACCGGGCGCGCAGACCGGCCCAACGTTTACCTGCGCACCGGGGGAACCGGATACTGGATGCCGGATTTCTATGTCTACGAGGCCTTGGTGTCGTTCCGGGTCCAATGCGGGGTGCCGATGACCACGATGGTGAACGCGGCGCATTATGTTCAACAGCTTGGGATCAGCGTGACCGGCTCCATGGCCGAAACCATGGGCCGTGCGCGCCCGGACATTGCCGACACCGCGCCGCTCTTGTTCGCGACCACGATAGATTGGATGGGGCCGGTCACCACCGGTTATCTGTATGGGCCGGAGCCGACGCCCTATCCCCTCGGAAGCTCGCTCAGGGCAAGCTGCGGGTGATTGGCCGAGCCCAGGGGAGCGCGCAGGCGGATCAGAGGATCTTGATCCCGCCCGCCTCGATATCCGCGAGGAAGGCGGCAAGGCCCTTGTCGGTCAGCGGGTGGTTGGCCAGCGACTTGATCACATCGGGCGGCGCGGTGATCACGTCGGCCCCGACCATCGCGCAGTCTTTCACATGGTTCACCGTGCGGATCGACGCGGCGAGGATCTGCGTCTCGTAGCCGTAGTTGTCATAGATCTGGCGGATCTCGGCGATAAGATCCATGCCGTCGATCGAAATGTCGTCAAGCCGCCCGATGAACGGCGAGATGAAGGTCGCCCCCGCCTTGGCCGCGAGCAGCGCCTGGTTGGGTGAGAAACACAGCGTGACGTTGACCATGTTGCCTTCACCCGTCAGCACCTTGCAGGCCTTGAGCCCGTCCAGCGTCAGGGGCACCTTGACCGCGATGTTGTCGGCGATCTTGGCGAGCTTTCGGCCTTCGGCGATCATCTGCTCGGCCTCGGTCGCGGTCACTTCGGCGGACACCGGACCCTCGACCATGTCGCAGATTTCCTTGGTCACCTCGAGGATATCGCGCCCCGATTTCTTGATCAGCGAGGGGTTCGTGGTGACCCCGTCGAGGAAACCAAGATCATTCAGGTCGCGGATCGCTTCCACATCGGCGGTATCGGCAAAGAATTTCATGACGCTCTCCTCGTTCACGCGGGATCGGATGTTTGCGCTGTCATACAGGAGTGCCGCGGCGGCAGGAAGGGGGTCCGGCGGGTTTTCCGCCGCCGGTCCCAATCCGGGCCTGTCAGCCCGAATGTCAGGGCCGTATCGGTCAGGCCCCGGTGCCGATCGGGCAGGTCACGCCGGTGCCGCCGACGCCGCAATACCCGTTCGGGTTCTTGTGCAGGTATTGCTGGTGATAATCCTCGGCCCAGTAAAACGGGCCCGCCATTTCGATATCAGAGGTGATGGCCCCGTAGCCCGCGGAAGACAGCCGGGGTTGGAACGTCTCTCTCGAAGCCTGCGCCGCCCGGAGCTGCTCGGGCGTGGTGGCATAGATGGCCGAGCGGTATTGCGTGCCGCGATCATTGCCCTGACGCATGCCTTGTGTCGGGTCGTGCCCTTCCCAGAACACCCGCAAGAGCGCGTCATAGCTGACCACCTCTGGGTCATAGATCACGCGCACCACTTCGGTATGCCCGGTCTTGCCGGTGCAGGTTTCCTCATACGTCGGGTTGGGGGTGAAGCCGCCTGCGTAGCCCGCCATGGTCAGATGCACGCCGGGGAGTTGCCAGAACATGCGCTCGACGCCCCAGAAACAGCCCATCGCGAAGATGGCGACCTCCATGCCGTCTGGCACATCCATGGTCAGGGGGCGGTGAAAGACCGCGTGTTCCGACGCTGTTGGGATCGGTTGGGCGCGCCCGGGCAATGCCGCGCTTTCCCCTACCATTTCCGGTTTCTCGAACAATCCAAACATCGCGCGCCTCCTTTCGTGTCTTCTTGGGATATAAGAGCCGAGGGGCGTTCTGCCAGCACAATCGCGTGACCTTTTTTTCGAGCTTTACTCTGCCGGGGCCGGGACCCGGGCGGCAAGCGTCGTCTCGTTGCCCTTGTCCGGATGACGCGGGATCAGCGATGCCAGCGCGAGCGACAGCATCGCCATGGCCGCCGCGAGACCAAAGACCGCGCCGGGCGAGGTGACCCAGAGATAGCCCAGAAAAGCAGGCAGGGCGACGGCAGCGATGTGGTTGATCGTGAAGGCCACGGCGGCGGTGGGGGCGATGTCGGGCACATCCGCGATCTTCTGGAAATAGGTCTTCATCGCGAAGGCGAGCGAGAAGAACAGGTGGTCGATGACATAAAGCGCTGCCGCCAAGGCCACGCCCCAGCCGAAATGATAGATCCCGCCATAGGCGAGAAACACCAAGATCAGCCCCGCGTATTCGAACATAAGCGCGTTGCGCTCACCCCAACGCCCGACTGCCTTTCCCATCAAGGGGGCAAACAGCATGTTGGCGAGAAAGTTGATCATGAAAAGCGCGGTGACCTCGTGCACCTCGAAACCGAAGCGTTCCACCATCATGAAGGCGGCAAAGACCACGAAAATCTGACGCCGCGCGCCGGACATGAATTGAAGCGCATAGTAAAGCCAGTAGCGGCGGCGGAGAACAAAGGTCTTGAGCTGCGGCTCCGGGCTCTCGAACCGCGGGTAGGCAAGGATGGCGAAGGCGACGAGGGCGAGCGACACGCCGCCCGCGGCCAAGTAGACGAAATTGTAGCTTAGATCGAAGGTCTTCCACGTCACGACAAGCAGGCCATAGGCCAGAAGCGAGGCGGCCGAGCCGACGGCGACGAGCCAGCCCAACACCTGCGGCGCCCGATCGCGTTCGATCCATTGAAGCTGAAGCGACTGGTTCACCGTCTCGTAGTAATGGAACCCGATCGACGACAGCATGGTGATCGTGAGGATGCCGCCGAGCGAGGGAAACCACGCTGTGACAGCGGTGGCGACGGCGAGCAGGGCGAGCGCGATCAGCGCAAGCGCCTGTTCGCGCAGGAACATGATCATGATGATCACCGCGATGGCGAGGAAACCGGGGATTTCGCGGATGGTGTGCAGCCATCCGATCTCGACCCCGGTGAACCCGGCCACCTCGATCACGAAGTTATTGAGCAGCGCGTTCCACGTGGCAAAGGCGATCGGCATGGCGGCGGCCATGACCACCAAAAGCGCCACAGGCTGCCGCCAAAGCGGAAGGGTTTTGGCCTCGTCCAACGTGACACTACGAGCGTTCATGCCACGTCTTAACGGCCCCCGCGCGGGGTGGCGAGAGCCAAAACACATTCACGCGGGGCAATGCGATCTGATCTGAATCAAGGCCTGCGGAGATTCCCAGCCCCATAACGGGTCGATCAAGGAGGTTCGCGCGATGGATATCATACCCCTGATCGAATGGATCGGAGAGGCCCGCACGGCGGCCGTGTTCGGTTTGGTCACCGGCATCGTTTTCGGCGTTGCGGCGCAGCGTTCGCGGTTTTGCCTGCGGGCTGCAACGGTCGAGTTTGCGCGCCGTCAGATGGGCGCCTCGGTGGCCGTCTGGCTCTTGACGTTTTCAACCGCGCTGGCCTGGGTGCAGGGGGCATCGCTGCTCGATGTCATGCGGCCTGCCGATGCGCGGATGATGGCAGTGACCGGGTCGTGGTCGGGTGCGATCATCGGTGGGCTTCTTTTCGGGGTCGGCATGGTGCTTGCACGCGGCTGTTCGGGGCGGCTTCTGGTGCTGGCGTCAACCGGGAACCTGCGGTCGATCACATCCGGGCTGATTTTCGCGGTGGTGGCGCAGATGTCGCTGCACGGCTGGCTCGCCCCGTTGCGCGACAGGATCGCGACGATCTGGATCACGCGGGGGGGGAGCAACGTGAACCTGCTGGAGACGTTCCGGGTGCCGGAGTGGTCGGGCTTTGCCCTTGGTCTCGGGCTCGCGGTGCTGGCGCTGGTGATCGCGCGGCGCAACCGGATCGGGTCAATGCGCTTGATCTTTGCCTCCGGGGTCGGCTTTGCCGTGGCGCTTGGCTGGGTTCTGACCTTCAACCTGTCGCAGGTGGCCTTTGACCCGGTAACGGTGACCTCGGCCACTTTCACGGGGCCCTCGGCGAACACGTTGATGTTCTTTCTCCAAACCAACCCGGTGCTTGAGTTCGATGTCGGGCTGGTGCCCGGCGTGGTGATCGGCGCGTTCCTCGCCGCCTATGTGAAGGGCGAGTTCAAATGGCAGGGGTTCGAGGATGAAGCCAACATGCGCCGGGCTTTTGCCGGGGCCGCGCTCATGGGGTTTGGCGGGATGCTGGCGGGCGGCTGTGCCATCGGGGCCGGGGTCACCGGCGGGTCGATCTTTGTCGGCACCGCGTGGCTTGCGCTTTTCTCCATGTGGGTCGGCGCGGTGGTGACCGATTTCCTCGTCGATCAGCGCGGCATGATGGCCGCCCCTGCCTGACGGCACCGGGGGCTCTGCCCCCGGACCCCCGGAATATTGGTGGAACGATGAAGCGGATCGTGAAGGCTTAGTAAAAGCTTTGCGGGTCGATATCGACCGAAAGCCGGATGTCGCCCTTGAGCGGTGTTCGGGCGAGCCAGTCGCGCAGCGCGGTTTGAAGCGGGGCGGTTTTCGGCGCTTTGACCAAGAGGCGCACGCGGTGGCGGCCCCGGACCCGGGCGATGGGGGCGGGAGCGGGGCCGAAGACCTGCGCGCCAATCCGGTCCAATGCTGTCGCGTCGCGCGCCAGCGTGGTGCCAAGGCCCATGGCGGCGTCGAGATCGGGCGAGGAGATCACGATCCCCGCGAGGCGGCCATAGGGCGGCACGCCCGCCGCCCGGCGTTCCCCGGCCTCGGCCTTCCAGAATCCTTCTTCGTCGCCCGAGAGGATTGCGCGGATCACCGGGTGTTCGGGTTGGAAGGTTTGTAAAAGCGCGAGCCCCGCGATGTCGCCGCGTCCGGCGCGCCCGGCGACCTGCCGAATCAGTTGAAAGGTGCGCTCGGCCGCGCGCAGGTCGGAGCCCTGCAAGCCGAGATCGGCGTCGATCACCCCGACCAGTGTCAGGCGCGGGAAGTTGTGGCCCTTCGCCACGATCTGCGTCCCGATGATGATATCGGCCCCGCCCGAGGCGATCAGTTCGATCTGTGCCTTGAGCGCGCGGGCCGAGGCGAAAAGGTCCGATGACAGCACCGCCACGCGGGCCTCGGGAAAGACCTCGGCCACCTCTTCCGCGAGCCGTTCCACGCCCGGGCCGACGGGGGCCAGCCGGTCTTCGGCTTCGCAAGAGGGGCAGGTATCGGGGACCGGTTTGGTTTCGCCGCACTGGTGGCAGACAAGGCGTTTGAGAAACCGGTGTTCGACCATGCGCGCGTCGCAGTGGTCGCAGCCGATCTGGTGGCCGCAGGCGCGGCAAATCGTGACCGGGGCATAGCCGCGCCGGTTGAGGAAAAACAGCGCCTGTTCGCCCGCCTCGATCCGGCCACGCACGGCGGTGGCGAGCGTGGGCGAGATCCAGCGATTGCCGGGCAGGTCTTCGTTTCGCATGTCGATGGCGCGCATCTCGGGCAGCGTGGATTGGCCAAAGCGGGTGGTCAGATCGACGCGCTGGTATTTCCCGGCCTCGGCATTGGCCCATGTTTCAAGGCTCGGCGTGGCCGAGGCCAGCACCACCTGCGCGGCGTTGATCGAGCCGCGCAGAACCGCCATGTCGCGGGCCGAATAGAGCACCCCATCGTCCTGTTTGTAGGAGCTGTCGTGTTCTTCGTCGACGACGATCAACCCGATATCGCGAAATGGCAGGAACAGCGCGGACCGCGCGCCCACCACCACCTGTGCCCCGCCCTCGGCCACCATGCGCCACACCCGGCGGCGTTCGGTCATGGTGACGCCGGAATGCCATTCGGCGGGCCGCGCGCCAAAGCGGTCTGCGAGACGCGCGATGAACGACGCGGTCAGGGCTATCTCGGGCAGCAGGACCAGCGCTTGCCGCCCCTTGGCGAGACAGGCCGCGACCGCTTCGAGATAGGCTTCGGTCTTGCCCGACCCGGTGACGCCGCGCAAAAGGGTCGCGCCATATTCGCCGCTTTCGATCCCGGTGCGAAGCACCTCGGCCGCGCGCGCCTGGTCGGGGGAGAGCGCCTTGCCGGGCGCCGTGTGGTCGAGATGGGGGAACGGCAGGTCGCGGGGGCTTTCTTCCTCGGCCACGACGCCGGATTTCACCAGCCCTTTCACCACCGAGGCGCTCACCCCCGAAAGCTCGGCCAATTCGCCCAGCGTGAAGGCGGGCCCACCGGCCCCGCCGTGTTCGTCCAGCACATCGAGCACGCGGGCGCGGGCGTCGGTCAAGCGCCCGGGCGTGCCATGGCCCATGCGGTAGACTTTGCGCATCGACGGCGGGTTGGTGAGCCCGGGGGCGCGGGTTGCGAGGCGCAGCATGTGGTTCATCGGAGTCAGGGTGTAATCGCCCACGCGGGTCAGAAACTCGGCCATCTCGGCGCGCATCGGCGGCACCTCGAGCACCCGTATCACCGCGCGCAGACGGCTTGCGTCAAAGCCCCTCTCGCCCGGCCCCCAGACGACGCCCATTACCTTGCGCGGCCCAAGGGGCACCTCGACGAAGGCGCCTTGCCAGCAGCCGCCTTCGGGCGCACGGTATGTCAGCACACGGTCAAGCGGCTGGGTGGTTTGAACCGCGACCCGTGCCCCTTGGTCATAGAACGCGCGCATGCTTGTGTTTTCGCCCATGCGGAAGGTGTTTCACTCCGCGTCGCGGTGCGCAAGCCCAAGGGTGCGGCGGGTTGGCTGACGTGCGTTCAAAGGTGTCTCGCGGGTCTCAGGCCGGTTGGGTCAGAAACCGAAATCCGGCGCGAACCCATGCATGCAGGTGTCGTTGTAGGTGGCCCCCGGGTAGACATCCTTGATGGTGAAACGCACGAGCGCCGGGTTATCGACAAGCCCCGGCATCGCGACATAATGCTCGGCGGCCCGGTCGGGAATGCCCGTGCGAAACGACAGCGCGACCTCATCGGCAAAGGTGCGGACTTCGATCCGCAAGGCGCGGACCCGGCCATTGCGCGCGTAATGGTCCGCCGAGCGCGCGTCGCCGTTCTTGATCCAGACGCCCTGAAGCGGGGCCGCGCCTTCGAGGTTGAGGGTGATGCTTTCACCAAGCCCGACGCCCGAACGCCCTTCACACCAGGTCGTTGACCCGCGTCCGTCGACAAGGCTTGCGACCGTGTAGTCCGTGCCTTTGCTGCTTTTCAGGAAGGAGGTGGTGCAGATGGTCATCCGGTCGTAGGCCTGCACCCACTCGGTCGTGACGCAATTTGGGTTTGCTTGGGCCTGCGCTGCTAAGGGTGCGGCAAGCGCAGAGAGGGCAAGCCACAAGGCCGCGCGGTTTGGAATGCAGAATTTCATGACGATACCTCCCCCATAGAAAGCTAGCACAAGCTTTTTGGCCTTGCCAAGGTCGCGGGCCTGATGTTCGGGCCCCGCTTTTCGGCGTCGCTTGACCCGGTTCGACCGGGGGGCTAGGGCCAAGGCAACGCAAGGAGAGCATCATGCCCACATGGACCGCGTTGACCACGCTTACCGGACAAGCCAACGCCGAAGCCCTTGGCGAAGCCATGGAAGCCCTGACGCCGGAGCCGACCGGTGTCGGTGTCTTCGAATTGGAGGATGACAGCGGGCTCTGGGAAGTCGGGGGGTATTTCACCGAGGCGCCCGATAACGCCGGTCTCGCACTTTTGGCCGCGGTCCACGGGGCGAAAGATTTTGTCGTGTCCGAACTGCCGGAGACCGATTGGGTCGCGCATGTGAAACGCGAACTGGCCCCGGTCGAGGCCGGGCGGTTCTTTGTCTACGGCGCGCATGATTCTGACAAGCTGCCCTCGGACAAGATCGGGCTTCGGATCGAGGCTGCGATGGCTTTCGGCACTGGGCACCATGGCACGACGCTGGGGTGTCTGAGCGCGCTTGATCACCTCGCGACCCGGGGGATCGTGGCGCGCAACGTTGCCGATATCGGCTGTGGCACCGCCGTGCTGGCGATGGCGGCGGCAAAGATCTGGCCCAACCCGGTGATCGCCTCGGACATCGACGAGGTCGCGGTCGACGTCGCGCGGGCCAATGTCAGGGCCAATGGGGTCGAAGAGCGGGTGCATGTGATCGAGGCTGCGGGGTTTGATCACCCCGATCTCAACGCCGCCGCGCCCTTTGACCTCGTGTTTGCCAATATCCTCATGGGTCCGCTGATCTCGCTTGCCCCCGACATGGGGCGGATGGTGGCCCAAGGCGGGCGCGCGATCCTGTCCGGTATCCTCAATCCGCAGGCCGATGATGTTGTCGCGGCCTACAGGGCGCGGGGGTTCGATGTTTCGAACCGGGCGGAATTCGGCGACTGGACGACATTGACGCTCAAGCTCGGAAAATAAGGTTCGCCGCCTCGAATTGTGTGGAAAATCTGGTCCAATAGGTAAGACAAAGCCCCGCTTGCGCCTTTTTTGGGGCGGATTTGTCGTGCAGATAGACAGCAATTAACTCAACGTCGAACCAAGGCAGGAACACCGCCATGGCGGATAGACATATGAACACATTCGAGGACCGGCTCGACCGGATCAAACGTGATCATCGGGGGTTGGCGAGCGGCTATGTGCGGCTCGAGGAACGGAACGGAACGATTGTGCCGGTGCGAAAGGTGCGCGCACGCCACGGCTTTCCCTGGCGCGGGCTTTTCCTCGTGCTTCTGGCATTCGTGGTCTTCAAGTCGATGCTGTTCTCGATCCTTGGCCCGGTGCGCTATGTCGAGCATCACGCGCGACTTGAGCAGGGCACGGTGGTTGAGCGCATGGGGGCCTGGGCGTTGCGGCCCGACCCGGCGACCATCTACCTGTCCGAGAAAATCACGCTCTTTATCCCTCAAGGGGTCCGGATCACGGCCTTCGGGTCGTAACGCGGATCTCAGGACAAATCGACTTCCACGAGACCGAGGGCGCGCGCGCTTTCGGTCGAGAGGATCGTGGAATTCAGCCCCTTGGTCATCTGGAAGCTGCGAATCGCATTGCGCGTGGGTTCGTCCAGCGTGCCGTGCGGATAATCGGCGTAGAACCCGCGCGCGATGAGGGCGCGCTGGATCGAGGCGATGAAATCGGGGGTCCAGCGCGGCGGGCAGGGGGTTTCGAAATAGATCGGCGTGCGATCTTCGACGATCCGCGCCTCGATCTCGGTTTCGTATTTCGCGGGCGTGATGATGTTGCCTTCGGGGCCGAATTCGGCGGTTTCCACCTGCTTGTGGGTGGTGACCTGTTCGATGGTCGCGGGCGTGACATCCTTGCCATAACAGACGCCGGGTTTGGCACCGGGCGGGCCAAGGGTGAAATCGGTGATGATCGCCTCGTCGCCGAAATCGGCCCGGGTGACGTCGGTCGTGCCGCTGTTTCCGCCCTGCTTCAGGCAGCCGGACAGCAAGAGAATCAGGGCGACGGTGGCCCCGGTTTTCACGGTCGATACGCGGTTCATACTGCTCTGTGTCCTTATTCTGGACGATTTTGCGCTAGATTAGCGTGATTTTTGCAACTGGGCTAGCCCCTTGCCGCGTGCGTGCTGTCAGGGTGGGCAAGCTGGTCGAGCATCCATGAGATGTCCTCCACCGTTTCGGCAATGACATGGGCAACGCCGCTTTCACGCTGCACCCGCCCGGTCACGCGAAGCGCGCGCCCGGCCACCACGGCGCGGCGAAACCGTTCGTATATGTTGCGCCAGACAATGACATTGGCGACCCCGGTTTCGTCCTCCAAGGTGATGAAAACCACGCCATGCGCGGTTCCGGGGCGCTGACGCACGAGCACGAGACCGGCCACCGTGATGCGCGCCTTCTCGGGCGGGCGGGCAAGATGGCGGTGCAGGATCGCGACCGGCGGGCGGGGCCAGGACCGGGAAGGGGCGGGTGTATTCGGCATGGGTGGAAATTAGAACATAAAGCGAACATCCGCAAGGGCGCGATCTGTCGCGCGGCGGGTCAAACCGCCGCGCAAAGCGGGCTGGACCCTCCCGCCCTCCTTGGCTAGAACGACCGGGAACGAGAGACCGGAGTTCCTGATGGCGAAGATCACTTATATCGAGCATAACGGCACCAAGCACGAGGTGGACGTGTCCAACGGCCTGACCGTGATGGAAGGTGCGCGTGACAACGACATTCCCGGCATCGAGGCCGATTGCGGCGGTGCCTGTGCCTGTTCCACCTGCCACGTCTACGTCGCGCTGGACTGGGTCGAGAAACTGCCCCCGCGCGAAGCGATGGAAGAGGACATGCTTGATTTCGCTTTTGAGCCGGACGCGGTGCGTTCGCGCCTGACCTGTCAGCTTCAGGTGAATGACGCGCTTGACGGGCTGGTCGTTCAGATGCCGGAAAAACAAATCTGAAACCGACCGGCGAAGCGGGCAGGATCGCGCCACCTTGATCGGCGCAGGCTGGCCTTTCGGGCGGCATGCAGGCAGCATGGCGGTATTGACCGAGGAGCTGCCATGATCATCCGTTTCGCCCTTGCCGCGCTCGCAACATTTGCGCCCCTGCCACTCATGGCCAAGGACATCGCGTCGGCGGCCTATGTCGAACCGTCCGGGGCCTATGGTCACGGCGCGGTGCGCGACGGCGAATACGCGGGACTGCGGATCGACTACGACGATGGCAGCCAGAACACGATCCGCTTCGACGGCGCGGTCTTTGAAGATACCGCGCCACGCCTTCATGACTTCGACGGGGACGGAACGCCCGAAGTGGTCGCGGTCCTGTCGGGGTTCAACGTGGGGGCGATGATCCAGATCGTCGATTTCGATGGCGAATGGGCGCGGCCCATCGGCCAAACCGCCCCAATCGGCCAGCGCCACCGCTGGCTCGCCATCGCGGGTATTGCGGATTTCGACGGTGATGGGCGCGACGACATCGCCTACGTCGACCGCCCGCATCTCGCAAAGACGCTGCGCATCGTGACCCCCGTGCTCTCAGACACCGGGCTTTCCTTCGCCCCCGGACCGATGGCCGAAGGGCTGTCAAACCATCTTCTCGGCACGCCGGACATCGAAGGCGGGGTGCGTGCCTGCGCGGGCGAGGCACCGGTCATCCTGACCGCCAATGCCGATTGGACCCGGATCATGGAAACCCGCTGGGAAGGGTCCGGGCTGACCTCCACCCCCGTTGGCGCATACGAAGGCCCGGAAAGCTTCGCGCCCTACCTCGCCTGCGAGTGATCCGTTTCATCGTTTCGTAAATACCTCGGGGTCCGGGGCAGAGCCCCGGCATGGCGCGGACCGCTGTCAGGCGGTGCGCGCCATCCTGCCCCGCCGCCTCAGGTCAGCGCGCGCCAGCCGATATCGCCCCGGTTGAACCCGCCGGGCCAGTCGATGTTGTCGATCATCTCGTAGGCCGCGTCACGGGCCGCCAGAAGGCTCTCGGCACGGGTGGTGATGTTCAACACCCGGCCCCCGGCGGCGGTGACCTGGCCATCCTTCGCCCGCGTGCCCGCATGAAACACCATGTGCCGCGAATCTTCTGGAAGGGCATCGAGCCCGCCGATCACCGACCCCTTTTCATAGGGGCCGGGATAGCCATTGGCGGCCATCACCACGGTCATGGCATGGTCGTCGGCCCAATTCACCTGTCGGCCCGCCAGCGCGCCCTCGGCACAGGCGACCATCAGGTCAAGTGCCTGCGCACCGAGACGCATCATCAACACCTGGCATTCCGGGTCGCCGAAGCGCACGTTGTATTCCACGAGGCGCGGCTGGCCGTCCTCGACCATCAGGCCCGCGTATAGCACGCCCTTGTAGGGCATGCCGCGCTCGGCCATCACCCGCATGGTCGGTGCAACGATTTCTTCCATCGCGCGGGCGACCACCGCCTCCGTGAGGACGGGGGCCGGGGAATAGGCCCCCATGCCGCCGGTGTTGGGCCCCGTGTCGCCCTCGCCCACACGTTTGTGGTCCTGTGCCGTGCCGATGGGAAGCAGCATTTCCCCGTCCGACAGCACGAAGAGCGAGCCCTCTTCACCGGTCATGAACTCCTCGATCACCACCTCGGCCCCGGCCGCGCCGAACGCCCCGCCGAACATGTCGTCGATGGCTGCGAGCGCGGTTGCCTCGTCCATCGCGACGATCACGCCCTTGCCTGCGGCCAGCCCGTCTGCCTTGACCACGATCGGCGCACCGTGGTTGCGGATATGGGTCTTGGCGTCTTGTGCCTCGGTAAAACGGGCATAGGCCGCCGTGGGCGCGCGGGCGGCGCCGCAAATCTCCTTGGTGAAACTTTTCGAAGCTTCCAGCGCGGCTGCCGCCCGCGACGGGCCAAAGCACAGGATCCCCGCCGCCTCCAAGGCGTCCGATACCCCTGCGGCCAGCGGCGCCTCGGGGCCGATGATGACAAAGGTGATCGCGTTCACATTGCAAAAATCCACGACCCGCGCGCCATCCTCGATGTCGAGCACCGCGCATTCCGCGATCCGGGCGATCCCGGCATTTCCCGGCGCGACGATCAGCTTGTCGCATTTCGGGTTCTGCATCACGGCCCAGGCAAGGCTGTGTTCGCGGCCACCGCCGCCGAGAATGAGGATATTCACGAAGGTCGTCCTTTCGATTGTCACGGGTGGGAATAGCCAGAAGGCGCGCGCGGGGCAAGGCGGGGGTGCTTGCGGCCCCGGGGCACATGAGGGAGACTGCAGTCATGGACCTGATCGACGACCCGCAGCCGGGGATGAACGCCCCCGAATTCTCCGTCTCCGAAATCTCGGGCGCCGTGAAGCGCATGATCGAGGGCGAGTTCGGGCATGTCCGCATCCGGGGCGAGGTCGGGCGGGTGTCGCGCCCGCGGTCTGGCCATGTCTATCTCGACCTGAAGGATGACCGCGCGGTGATCTCGGGGGTCATGTGGAAAGGCATGGCGGCAAAGCAGGCCACCCAGCCGGAAGAGGGCATGGAGGTGGTGGCCACGGGTCGGCTCACGACCTTTCCCGGCCAGTCGAAATACCAGATCGTCATCGAACATATCGCGCCCGCCGGCATGGGCGCGCTCATGGCGATGCTGGAAAAGCGCAAGGCGGCGTTCCAGGCCGAGGGGCTGTTTGCGCCCGAGCGCAAGCAGGCGCTTCCATTCCTGCCCGATGTGATCGGGGTGGTGACCTCGCCCTCCGGGGCGGTGATCCGCGATATCCTGCACCGGTTGCGCGACCGCTTTCCGCGCCGGGTGCTGATCTGGCCGGTCGCGGTGCAGGGCGAGCGGTGCGCGCCGGACGTGGCCAATGCCATCGCCGGGTTCAACGCGCTGGCGCCGGGGGGGGACATCCCCCGCCCCGACGTCTTGATCGTGGCGCGCGGCGGCGGGTCGGTCGAAGACCTTTGGGGGTTTAACGAGGAAGCCGTGGTGCGCGCGGCGGTGGCGAGCGTGATCCCGCTGATTTCCGCGGTCGGGCATGAAACCGACACGACGCTGATCGACCATGCCGCCGACCGGCGCGCGCCCACACCCTCGGCGGCGGCCGAGATCGCGGTGCCGGTGCGCCGTGATCTTCTGGCCTGGACGGCAGAGCAGGAGGCGCGGCTGACCACGGCGCTGACCCAGGGCATCACCCGGCGGGGTCAGCGGCTCACTGACCTGTCGCGGGCCCTGCCGCGCCCCGAGGCGCTTCTTGACGGGCCACGCCAACGCATCGACCGGGCGGGCGAGCGGCTTCCGTCCGCGCTGCGCACGCTGGTGCATCAGAATGAGGCGCGTCTGAGCCGCGTGGCGGGCGGGTTGCGCCCGACGCTTTTGACCAACCGGACAGACCGGATGCGCGATACGCTTGGCGCATGGTCTCTACGCCTGTCGCCCGCGCTGGACCGGGGGCGCGCGGCGAAGCAGCGCGAATTGGACAAGCTCGCACCCCGGCTCGACCCGGTGCGCATTGAACAGGCGCGGCTCCGGGGGCAACGCGACCTCGCCG
>JAABTN010000038.1 GCA_011389895.1 Maritimibacter sp.
ACCGCTATGGATCCCGCTGACGGATCGCCTGAGTGACTATTTGCAAGGCTTGGAACGTCGAGAGGGACGCCTAGTCACCGACTCCAATGGTCAGCCCGTCAGCTACCGGACGATTGCTCAGGAAATGCGCGCGATAAAGGCCGGGATGAAGCACGCGGACGCCGCGCGGTACAAGACCCACGGGCTACGCAAAAACGCGACGATCGAGCTCTATCTGGCCGGCTGCGATGACGAGATGGTCAAGTCTGTGACCGGACATTCTGGCGTTGAGATGCTGAAGAAATATGGCGGCCAGGTCCGGCAACGAGAGCTCGCAAGCCGCGCTCAGGAGGCTCGGAACCGACTGGCACGCGAGAAGAACGAACCATGAAAGTTTCAACGATTGTTTCAAAATCAACGGCGAAGGAGGTCGAAAATGACGCAAGTCATTGATTTTATTGGAGGCGAGTACCGGAATCGAACCGGTGTACACGGATTTGCAATCCGCTGCGTCACCACTCCGCCAACTCGCCGAAGGGTGCAGGCGGGATAGCTTATGGTCTGGCGGCGCGCAAGGGGGTATTCGGGTCCGGGTCTCATGATCACAGACGCGCGCGGTGGTGGTGTCGTGACATTGCGGTCCGCGGGTTTGTGTGGCAAGAGAAACCGACTTTGGATGGCCGAGACAGGACGAGACGCCATGAGTGATTTCCAAAAGCGTCGTGTGATGATGGTCGATACGCAGGTGCGGCCTTCCGACGTGACCAAGTATCCCATCATCAACGCCATGCTGTCGGTGCCGCGCGAAGACTTCGTGCCGGACGAACTGCGCGAGGCGGCCTATGCCGACGCGCCGGTGACGCTGGCGCCGGGACGGGCGCTGATCGAGGCGCGGACCTTTGCCAAGATGCTCGATGCGGTGTCGGTGGGGTCCGAGGAGCTGGTGCTCGATATCGGCACCGGGTTTGGCTATAGCGCCGCCGTGCTGGCCCGTCTGGGCGATTTTGTCGTCGCCGTGGAAGAGGATGACGCCTTGGCTGGCGAGGCTGAGGCCCGGCTGGCGCAGGCCGATGTGGACAATGTCGCGGTCATCACCGGCCCGCTCACGGCGGGGGCGGCGAAACATGGCCCCTATGACGTGATCATTCTCGAAGGCGCGGTCGAGGTTATTGCGCCCGCTCTCATCGACCAACTCAGCGAAGGCGGTCGCATGGTCGCGATTTTCGCCGACGGAAATCTCGGCACCGTGCGTTTGGGGCAGAAGATCGACGGGACGATGAATTGGCGGTTCGCCTTCAATGGCACCGCGCCAATTCTTCCCGGCTTTGCGAAAGAAACCGAATTCGCGCTTTAAGCGCACAGCCGAAGGATACATCGCGATGCGTGCGATTCTGGCACTTCTGACCACCCTGACCCTGTCGGTCGCCTTGTCCGTCCCGACGACGGCGCGGGCCGAAACGTTGTCGGATGCCATGGTCGCGGCCTACAAGAATTCCGGATTGCTGGATCAGCAGCGCGCGTTGTTGCGGGCCGAGGATGAAAACGTGGCCGTCGCGGTTTCGGCCCTGCGCCCGGTTCTGCAATATTCCGCGACAGCCGGGCGCAATATTACCGAGCCTGCGGGGGGCGCGGTCTTGCCGCCGCCGACCGACCAGTGGAATGCCAGCCTGAGCCTGCAAGCGCAGCTTTTATTGTTCGATTTCGGGCAAACGGACCAGAAGATCGCCATGGCGCGCGAGAGCGTGATGCAGGCGCGCGAGGCGTTGGTCGGGGTTGAACAGGATGTGCTGCTCAACGCGGTCAATGCCTATCTCAACGTGCTGTCGGCGCAGGAATCGGTTGCGCTTCAGGCGAACTCGGTCCGGCTGATCACGCAGGAATTGCGCGCGGCGCGGGACCGGTTCGAGGTGGGCGAGATCACCCAGACCGACGTATCGCTGGCCGAAGCCCGGCTGGCTGCGGCACGCTCGGCCGAGGCTGCGGCACAGGGCGATCTCATGGTGCAGCGCGAAGCCTACAAGGCGGCGGTCGGGGCCTATCCCGGCACGCTCGCCGCGCCGCCGACCCCGCCGCGGGTTCCCGGAACGCTCGAGGCCGCCAAATCGCAGGCGCGGGCGCATCACCCCGACATTCTGGCCCAGAAGCGCGCCGTGACCGCATCGGAAATGGCGATCGAGCTGGCCAAGCGCAACACGATGCCGACCCTGTCCGCGAATGCGACCGCGACCCGGGCGATCAGGCCGGCAGACACCACCACGCTGTCCGGGGGCGTCACGCTGTCCGGACCGATCTATACCGGGGGCCGCCTGTCCGCGCTCTACCGGCAGGCCATGGCTCAATCGGAAGCCCAACGCGCGGCCTTGCTTTTGACCACGCAGAGCGTTGACCAAAGGGTGGGTAACGCTTGGGCCCAGCTTTCCATCGCGACCGCGAGCCTTCAGGCGACGGATCGGCAAATTCGCGCCAGCCAGGCCGCCCTGCGCGGCGCACGGGAGGA
The DNA here is from genome assembly GCA_011389895.1 of Maritimibacter sp. GTDB lineage: Bacteria > Pseudomonadota > Alphaproteobacteria > Rhodobacterales > Rhodobacteraceae > Maritimibacter. Next base: position 2,477 of record JAABTN010000038.1, read on the forward strand.
AGCGACGCTCGGCGCGCGCACCACGCTCGACGTGTTGAATGCGGAGCAGGAGCTTCTGGATGCGCGATCCTCGGCGATTTCCGCGCGGTATGACCAATATTCGGCGATCTATTCGCTGCTGTCGTCCATTGGCCTGTTGACCGCCGATCACCTCAAGCTCGGGATCGTCACATATGACCCCGACGCTTATTACAACGCGGTGCAGGATGCCCCGAACCGGGTGGTGAGCCCGCAGGGCGAAAAGCTCGACCATATCCTCGAAGCCTTGGGAAAACGCTGAAACCCGGCCCCGTCACGGGGCATTTTTCGGCGAATCCAAGGCTCTGCATTGTTTCGTTAAGATTCGGAGGGTATTGTGTGACTCGAGGTAAAATCGGGTAGCAGCGAATCCATGTCGGAACCAGTGACCAACGCAGAAATCGAAGACGTCCTGTCGGCCGTGCGCCGCCTTGTCTCGGAAACCGGAGCCGTGCGCAACGGGTCCGATACGGATGTGACCGGCAAACTTGTTCTGACGCCCGCCTTCCGGGTGGACCCTGTTGAGGACGACCATGCGCCAGAGCATGGACAAACGGCCCCGGCAGAGCCTGCGCAGCCGTCGCCCGTGGCGCCCGAGACTTCGGTCGAGGCGCTGGTGCAGGATGCGGTCGAGGCGGGCCCCGCCACAGGTCACGACGACATGCACGAATGGGATGATGATCCCGCCGACATGGTCGAAGACGCGCAACCGGCGTCGCATGCCAAGGATAACGTCACCGAGCTTCGTACATCGCTGGCCGATCGGATCGCGGAATTGGAAGCGGTGGTGGTGGAAACCGGGCCGGATGATTTCGAGCCGGACGGATCGGAAGCGTCCGATGTGCCGGACGAGGTTCTGTTTCATCACGCGCGCGACGGGGCAGACGGCGTAGACGGGGCAGAGGCCAGTGATGCCGAGAATGGCGACGTGGCGGTGTCCGGTGACGATGCCCCGACGGAAGAGACACCCTCGGACGACCCTGTCAGCGATGAGTGGGAAGACGTTGTGTCGGTCGATCTTGATGGGTTTGACGACGACGCGTTGGATGACCCGCTGGACGCCGCCGATACAACGCTTGAAGGGTCGGATTACGCGGCGCACAAGCAGAACTTCGATGCCTTCGGGCCCGACACTTATGCCGACCCGGATGATACGGCTCTGGACGAAGAAGCGGACGAGATGGTCATCGACGAGGCCATGTTGCGCGAAATCGTGGCCCGGTTGGTGCGTGACGAGCTTCAGGGCACCATGGGCGAACGGATCACCCGCAACTTGCGCCGCATGGTCCGCCGCGAAATCGCACGGGCGCTCGCCCTCAAGGATCTCGACTAACCTCGCTTTGCCGCTACCTGAGCCTTGCTTGGTCGCTATGTGCGCAATCCAATTTGCACGGCAAAAGGGTGTAGCTTCGTTGGAAGGGGCATTCCTGCCCGGTCTCGCGCCCTGTCCCCGCGATCACGCAAAGGTATTTTCGAAACTGTGATCGAAGGAGCGACGGCGCCCGACAGGTTTCAGGTCGCGATGTCCAGAAGTGCGGGCACGTCAAGATGGGTCTCAAGATGTTCGGCGAGCGCATCAAGCGTCGTCTCGACGCTGGCAGCATGGGCATGCGCCGCTTTTGGCGCGCCAAGCCGGGCGAGGTAGTCGGCGCGAAAGCTATCCGACGTGAACACCCCGTGCAGATAGGTGCCCCGAACACGGCCCGACGCGTCCGCAGCACCCTCGGGCCGGTGCCCGACGGTGAGCCATGCGTTCCCGGTATCGGCCCCTTGGGTGGTGCCCAGATGGATTTCATAGCCCTCGACCGGGTGACCTGTGGCGATCTCGGTGGCCCGGGTCAGCGCAAGCGTCTTGGCCGGTTCCAGCGTGGTCGTCACATCCAAAAGCCCAAGCCCCTGCGCATCCCGCACATTGCCTTCGATCCCGTCGGGGTCAAGAATACGCTGCCCAAGCATCTGGTACCCCCCGCAAATTCCCATCACGTGACCGCCGCGCCGGACATGGGCGGCAAGGTCGATGTCCCACCCCTGCGCACGGAATTGGGCAAGGTCCGAGATCGTGGTTTTCGAACCGGGAATAAGCACGAGATCGGCGTTGCCGGGCAGGGGGCGGCCCGGTTCGATGATCTCGACGGTGACCCCGGGGGACGAGGACAGCGGGTCGAGATCGTCGAAATTCGCGATACGGGCGAGCCGCGGCACCGCGACCCGAAGCGCGCCGGCGCCCGGGCGCGGCGCGGCAAGATCCATCACGTCTTCCGCCGGAAGGCGCCAGGCGTTCTCAAAGAACGGCACCACCCCGAGCGAGGTCCAGCCGGTGTGATCGGTGATCGCGGTCAGACCCTCATCAAAGAGCGCGGTGTCGCCGCGAAACTTGTTGATCAAGAACGCCTTGATCCGGTCGCGATCGGACGGGGGCAGAACCGCGTGGGTGCCCACAAGCTGCGCGATCACGCCGCCCCGGTCGATATCGCCTGCCAGCACGACGGGGATGTCGGCGGCCTCGGCAAAGCCCATGTTGGCAATGTCGCCCGCCCGCAGGTTCACCTCGGCGGGCGATCCGGCCCCTTCAACAAGAATCAGGTCGTTCGCCTGCCGCAGGCGTTCAAAACTCTCAAGGACGCGGGGAAGAAGCTCGGCCTTCTGCCGCCCGTAATCGCGCGCCTTCATCGTGGCGAACCGCTGACCCTGAACGATGACTTGGGCGCCGGTGTCGGTTTCGGGTTTCAGAAGCACGGGGTTCATGTCGGTGTGCGGATCGCGTCCGGCGGCGCGTGCCTGAAGCGCCTGTGCCCGCCCGATCTCGCCCCCGTCAACGGTGACAGCGGCATTGTTCGACATGTTCTGCGGCTTGAATGGCGCGACCGTGATGCCACGGCGCAACGCCGCCCGGGCCAGCCCCGCGACGAGGAGGGATTTGCCCACGTTGGAGCCCGCGCCCTGTATCATGACCGTCTTCGCCATGCGTCCGGGTTACCGCGCAGACCGGGGCGAGGGAAGCGGAAAGCGCGGCCTGACGATCCCCCCTTGCAAATGGGCGCTTCCAAAAACGGAACGGGCGCGCCCGCTGGCACGCCCGTCCGGAATAAGGTGAGCTTTGGGGGTCAGGCGGCTTCTGCCGCTTCGGCTGCGTGGCGACGTTCGCTTTCTTCGCGCGACAGGGCGACGGAAGTTCGGACACCCTTGGCAACGAAATCCATCAACCCGGTCACGACCCGTTCGTTCGGATCGATCCCCGCGCAGGACAGAACCTCGCGCCCGTCGCGCGAGCGGGCCCAGCGGGCGATCTGGTCGGGACCGTTGCCGTATTTCTTGTCATCCGCGATTGCGTCGTCGAGGGCGGCGAGGACCACAGCAGCGAAGAGCTTTCGGGCCCGATTTCCTTGTTCGTGGTTGAAGGCAGTACCGTCGACGTTATCGAGCATTCCCAGTCCTTTGTTGTTTTCTCTGCACAGTGACCGGCGTTCCAGACACTGAACGGCATTCCGGCTTGTGCTTTCTGGCGTGAGGGCCAATATGCCCTTTTACACGCGATTCGATATTACCGCAGACGCATGTCAGCCATGCATATTCTGCATGGCTGGTCTCTGTCACCTACTAATTGCTGTGGTGTTGCACCCGGCATGTCCCCCGGATATAGGTTCGGTCCATCATTCTTCAACCTTTTGCCATGGTTTCGCCACATGCCCAAAATCAACGGAAACGAGATTCGTCCCGGTCACGTCCTCGAACACAACGGCGGTCTTTGGGCCGCCGCGAAGGTCGATCACGTCAAACCCGGCAAGGGCGGTGCCTTCGCCCAGGTCGAGATGCGCAACCTTCGTAACGGATCAAAGCTTAATGAACGGTTCCGCTCGGCGGACAAGGTCGAGCGTGTGCGTCTTGAGCAAAAGGACATGCAATTTTTGTTCGAGGCCGATGACCAGCTTCATTTCATGGACACCGAGACCTTCGACCAGGTGGCGTTGCCGTCCGATATTCTTGGTGAGCGTCGGCCATTTCTGCAAGACGGCATGACCATCGTGGTGGAGTTTCACGAATCCGAAGCGCTGAACGCGACCCTGCCGCAAAAGGTGATTTGCAAGGTGAGCGAAACCGAGCCGGTGGTCAAAGGCCAGACCGCCGCCAACAGCTTCAAGCCAGCGGTGCTGGACAACGGCGTCCGGGTCACCGTGCCGCCCTTCGTGGGGCAGGACGAAGACATCGTGGTGAACACCGAGACAATGGAGTACGCCGAACGGGCCTGACGGCCCTATCGAAGCGGCGCACCTACGGTGCGATGGACTACGCCGAACGGGCCATACGGCTCGACCCCGGCGGCGCACCTGTGGTGCGATGGAATACACCGAGCTGTCCTAGCTGCTCCGTCCCCACCAACACGTCTTCATCGTTTCGAAAATACCTCGGGGGTAAGGGGGCAGAGCCCCCGTCTTGTCTGCACTCCCCCCAGGCCCTGCTGAAAACTCAGCCTTACCCGTCCCATGCCACGCGGGCCTCGCCCGCTGTCATGCCGTCGCGGGCCCGGTCGAAACGCAGGTAGGCGATGGCACGGTCTCCCGCGCGGGTCAAAAGCGTGCCGGCGGGCTTGCCGCCTGCGCTGACAAGCTCGGTCCCGGGCTCGGCGGGGCCATCGACACTGACCGTGGCAAAGCCCTTGCGCAACGCGGTCTTGTGTTTCATGCGCGCGGTGACTTCCTGCCCGACGTAACAGCCCTTCCTGAAATCGACACCGTTCATCCGCTCGAACCCGGCCTCGAGGATGAACGTGTCGGAGTTCAAATCCATCGGCGCTTCCGGCACGCAGGCGGCCACGCGCAACGCATCCCAATCCACCGTCGGTGCCGCGCCGGGCGTGTCGCGGTAGGCGCGCCAGCCAAGCGAGGGATCGCGCGGGTCGGCATGGCCATCGGCCGGGGCCGTGCCAAGGCCCCGGATCACGAACAGCCCGGTTTCCTCGATCTGCACATCTGCGCGCAGCTTATACATCTTGAGCCGTTGCAAAAGCGCAGGCGCCGCCCCGGCTTCGCTGTCGATGAGAAAACTGTCGCCGGTGTCCAGCACGAAGAAATCCGAGATGAACTTGCCCTGCGGGGTGAGCAGGGCGGCATAGACCAGCCCGTCTTGCGTCACGTCATTGGTCACCAGGTTTTGCAGGAACTCGGTGCGTGCGCCGCCGGTAATCCGGGCAACGGTGCGGGTTTCGTCGGTTTCGCTTGTCATCGCTTTTCCTCGTGGTCTCAAGCGGTCATATATGTCTCTCACAACGTGAGAGAAGGTCAAATGCGGGCAGCCCTGTCCATCGTGATCCCGACGCTGAACGCGGGCGATACCCTGCCCGCCTGTCTCGCAGGCCTGATGCCCGGTGTCGAGGCGGGGGTGGTGCGCGAATTGGTGATCAGCGATGGCGGATCGACGGATGACACCGTCCGGATCGCCGAAGCGGTCGGGGCGGTGTGGATCACCGGCGTTGCAGACCGGGGGGCTCAACTGTCCCGGGGCGTGGCGGCAAGCGACGGGGACTGGGTGCTGGTGCTCGATGCGGGCGCGGTTCTGGACCCTTCCTGGGTCGAGGCGGTGCGCACCGGCATGGCACGCGGGTGCCCTTGGTATTTTCCCCTCAGGTTTCGGGCGCGCGGTCTTGCGCCACGGATTGCCACTGCCTGGGCCAACCTGCGCGCGGGCCTTGGGCGCCCGTCCCGGGACCATGGTTTGCTGGTGTCGCGGGCTGATTATGAGGCCGCCGGGGGCTACCCGGATGTTCCGGGGAGGGCGGATATGGCGCTGGTGCGCGCCCTGCCGCGCCCGCGCGCGCTCGGGTCGGGGATCGAAGCCGGGTGGGCGCGCGATTGACCTTGTCATGGCTCGGGGCTACCGCTTGTCGGATGATTTCAGGAGAGCGTGATGAGCCTGTCTTTCGGTCGTGAATACCTTGCCATTCCCGGGCCTTCCGTGACACCCGACCGGGTGCTCAACGCCATGCACCGGACCGCCCCGAATATCTACGAGGGCGCGTTGGTCGACATGGTCGACGCGATGATCCCCGATCTTCGGGCGGTGGCGCGGACCAAGGCGGATGTGGCGATCTACATCACCAATGGCCACGGTGCATGGGAAGCGGCGGCGATGAACGTGCTCGCGCCCGGCGACACGGCGCTGGTCCTGTCGACCGGGCGGTTTGCCGGGCTTTGGGGCATGATCTGCGAGCGGCTCGGGGTTAAGATCGAGGTGATCGACTTCGGCACCGCGCAGGCGCTCGACCCCGAGGTGGTGCGCGCCCGGTTGGCCCGTGACACGGGCGGCAAGATCAAGGCGGTGTTGGCGGTGCATGTCGACACGGCCACCGGCGTTCTGAACGATATCGCGGGGATGCGCGCGGCGATGGACGCGAGCGGCCATGACGCGCTTCTCATGGTCGATTGCATCGCATCGCTTGGCTGCGACCGGTTCGAGATGGACGCCTGGGGTGTCGATGTCATGGTGGCGGCCAGCCAGAAGGGCCTGATGACGCCCCCCGGACTTGGCTTCGTCTACGCGAACGACAAGGCGCAGGCACGCCAGAACGCGGGCGTGAGTTTTTATTGGGACTGGCGCAACCGGGTGAAGCCCGAGATGTTTTATCAATATTTTGGCGGCACCGCGCCGACCCATCACCTGCTCGGTTTGCGCGAGGCGTTGAACATGATCTTGGAAGAGGGCGGGATCGAGGCGGTCTGGCGCCGCCACGACGCGCTTGCGCGCGCGGCTTGGGCCGCGTTCGAGTGCTGGGGGCAGGGCGGGCCGATGGCGATGAACATCCCCGATGCGGCGCAAAGGTCGCGCGCGGTGACGGCGCTGTCGCTTGGTGATCGAAACGGCGCCCGGCTGCGCCGTTGGGTTGAGACGAACGGCGGCGTTACGCTGGGCATCGGGCTTGGCATGAGCGCGCCGGGCGACCCGAAGGGCGAAGGGTTCTTTCGCTTGGGTCACATGGGCCATATCAACGCGCATATGATGATGGGCGCGTTGGGCGTGATCGAGGCGGGGCTGGTCGCGCTCGACATCCCGCATGGCCCCGGTGCGCTCGGGGCTGCGGCCCGGGTCATCGCGCAAGCCTGATCTTGCCCGCGCGCCGCCCCTGCGCCCATCCACGATCTCGATTATTTCACGCCTTTCGCGCGGCTTTCAGCGCCTCGGGCAGGGCGGCTGCGAAGGCGTCGAGGTCTTCGGGTTGGCCGACCGACACGCGGATGCACCGATCCTCGGGGGCGACAAAGGGCATGCGCAGGAAGATGTCCCGCTCGATGAGGTTTGCCAGAACCCGGCGCGCAAAATCGCCGTCCGCGCCACAGTCGATGGCGACGAAATTGGTGCCCGAGGGCAGGCTGACAAGCCCGTTGTCCGCTGCGATCCCGGCGATCCTGTCGCGCGCTGCCGCGACCCATCTTTGCACCTCGGCAAGATAGGCTTGATCCGCGAGTGCGGCCAACGCGCCCGCTTGGCTGATCCGGGCCATGCCGAAATGATTGCGGATCTTGTGAAACGCGGTGATCAGAGGCTTGGTCCCGATGGCATACCCGACCCGCGCGCCGGCCATGCCGTAGGCCTTGGAAAAGGTGCGCATGCGGATCACGCGCGGATCATCGGGCACCATGTGCGGCGCGGTGCCCTCCGGGGCAAATTCGACATAAGCCTCATCCAGCACAAGAAGCGTTCCATCGGGGACGCTTTCGATCATTGCCTCGATCCGCGCCGCGTCGTGCCATGTGCCCATCGGGTTGTCGGGATTGGCGATATAGACGAGCTTTGCGTCGACCGCGCGCGCCTTGTCGATCAGCGCCTCGGGGTCTTCGTGGTCATCGCGGTAGGGCACGGTGACAAGATCGCCGCCAAAGCCCGCGACATGGTAATTGAACGTGGGATAGGCCCCGTGCGATGTCACCACGCGGTCCCCGGGGGCGACCACCAGACGCACGAGATTGCCCAGAAGGCCGTCGATGCCTTCCCCCACCATGATATGATCCATGTCGATCCCGTAGTGGGCCGACAACGCCTTGCGCAGATCCCAACTTTGCGCATCGCCGTATTTCCACGTGTCCGCTGCCGCCCGTGACATCGCTTCGATGGCCGAGGGCGCCGGGCCGAACAGGCTTTCGTTTGCGCCGAGCCGGGCAATGAACGGGCGACCGCGATCACGTTCCTGCGTTTCCGGCCCCACGAAGGGGACCGAGGCGGGAAGGCTTTCAGCCAAACGGGTATAACGTGGGCCTTGTGTCATACCCGCATGATTGGATCAGGATCAGGGTGGGGGCAAGGGGCCATCGCAGCGCAAGCCGGCCTGTGGCCCGCGCTTGCACCCATGCGCGCGCCCCGGCACACTTGGCGCAAAGGGGGCCGGTATGGGCGACACATACGAGGGCGGCTGCGCCTGTGGGCAGGTCAGATACGTAACCACCGGGCCCCCGGCCAGAACCGGTGTTTGCCATTGCCGGTATTGCCAGTTGCGCACCGGGTCGGCGTTCGGCGTGTCGGTGTATTTCGCATCGCCGGATGTCACGGTGACGGGCGAGACGCGGCCCTATGCCTTTACCACCGAAAGCGGGCGCGCGTTCACCACGCATTTCTGCCCGACCTGCGGGACAAGCGTATTCTGGCGGGTCGCGGTCTTCCCCGATTTGATCGGCGTGGCGGGCGGCACGTTCGATCCACCAACCTTCTGGTTCGTGCCCGTGACCGAGGTTTTTACCCGAAGCCGCGCGCCCTTTGTCCATCTCGACGTGCCCCAAAGCCATGCGACATCGCCCGCGCATGCGCCGGTCTGTGATGACCCGGTGGCGCGGCGCGGAGGATAGGGCGCAGGGCGCGCCGCTGCGCGGCCACGCCTGCACACTTGCCGCGCCGCACGCCTCACGCTAGGGATGCCCCGATACATAACACCACGAGGGTTCCATGCGTCTGTCCCGATATTTCCTGCCGGTTTTGAAAGAGACCCCGGCTGATGCCCAGATCGCCAGTCATCGCCTGATGCTGCGCGCCGGGATGATCAAACAGGCGTCCGCGGGCAATTACTCGTGGCTGCCCTTGGGCTACAAGGTGCTGCAAAACATCACCAATATCGTGCATGAAGAGCAGCAGCGCGCGGGCCATATTCCGATCCTGATGCCGACCCTGCAATCGGCCGACCTGTGGCGCGAGTCCGGGCGTTACGACGCTTACGGGCCCGAGATGCTGCGGATGCAGGACCGCCATGGGCGCGACATGCTTTATGGCCCGACGAACGAGGAAATGGTGACGGATATCTTCCGGTCCCACGTCGGCAGCTACAAGGATCTGCCCCTCACGCTCTACCATATCCAGTGGAAATTCCGGGACGAGATCCGCCCCCGCTTCGGCGTGATGCGGGGGCGTGAATTCTACATGAAGGATGGCTACAACTTCGACCTCACCAAGGAAGACGCGCTGCATGCCTACAACCGCCATCTTGTGAGCTACCTGCGCACCTATGAACGCATGGGGTTGCAGGCGATCCCGATGCGCGCGGATAGCGGGCCGATTGGCGGGGACGACACCCATGAATTTCTCGTGTTGGCCGAAACCGGCGAATCCGAGGTGTTTTATGACAGCGAGATCACGGATCTCGAGTTTGGCAACCGCGAGATCGACTATGACAGCCACGACGAATGCCGTGCCGTGCTCGAAGAATTCACCTCCCGCTACGCCCGCACGGACGAAACCCACGACGAAGCGCTGTTCAACCAGATCCCCGAAGCGCGTCGCCGCGTGGCGCGCGGGATCGAGGTTGGGCAGATTTTCTATTTCGGCACCAAGTATTCCGAACCGATGGGCGCGACGGTGCAGGACCGCGATGGCAACAAGGTGCCGGTGCACATGGGGTCGCACGGGATCGGCGTGAGCCGTCTGGTCGGCGCGTTGATCGAGGCGAACCATGATGACAACGGCATCATCTGGCCCGAAGGGGTCACGCCGTTTCACGCGGGCATCGTGAACCTGCGGCAGGGTGACGGGGACACCGACAAGGCCTGCGAAGATATCTACGGCGCGCTCCGCTCCGCCGGTCTGGACCCGCTTTATGACGACCGCGACGAACGCGCGGGCGGCAAGTTCGCGACCATGGACCTGATCGGTCTGCCGTGGCGGATCACGGTCGGGCCGCGTGGGTTGAAATCGGGGGTGGTCGAGCTGACCTCGCGCCGCACCGGCGAGAACGAGGAATTGGCCCCGGACATGGCCGTTGCCCGGATACGGGAGATCTATGGCCGGTGACGCGGGCCATGACCGGTCTCGCCGCGCCCTGTCGCGCCTATACGTACCTCGCGCTGGCGTTTCTCGTTCATAATATCGAGGAATTGTCAGGTCTTCCCGGCTGGATCATGGCGCTTGATCTGTCGGTCGCGGTCCCGTCCGCGCAGGTGTCGCGTGCGATCGTGACCCTGACGCTTGTCGGCGTGGCGGTGATGGTGGTGGGCCGGGCGGTGCCCCACCGAATGGTTCAGATCGCGGTCACCGTTGTGCTTGGCATGATGCTGGCCAATGTCGTCAGCCATGTCGCGCTCAGCCTTGCTACCACATCCTACATGCCGGGAACGGGCACGGCGTTCGCGCTGGTCCTGCCTGCGGGGCTTTGGCTTTATCGCAACCTGCCGGTGGCCGACCCCGTGCGGCTTGTCTCCGCCGGGATCGGCGTGCTGGCGATGGGCCCGGTCACATGGGCCGCGCTCTGGCTCGCCGGATAGGGCATGTCTGTCGCCACCGCCCGGAGTGACTTGACCCCCTCGCCCGACCCCGGCACTGTCTGCGTCAAAAGGAGCTTCCATGCGGATCATTCCCCTTGCCGGGGGGCTCGTCGGCGCGCTGACGTTGTCGCAGTTTCCCGAGTTCTCGCAACAATACCTTCAACGCCTGTCCGGCGCGGTGGATGAATTGCGCAGTGTCACGATCATGTTCGATGCCGCGTCTTCTGCGGCGGGCAAGACCCGCGAAGAGGCGTTGGACGAGCTTCGGTCGGGCAATTCGCAATTGGTGAGCCAGATCGGCTCGGACATGACCGACCGCATTTATCGCTACGAACGGCTGAACGCGGATTATCAGGCGCTGGCCCCGGCCACGCCGGTCGTGCGGCTTAGCCGGTTCTACCGGATGCGTGACCGGGAGCTTGTGGAGCGGACGTGGGCGCATTATCAACCAGCGGTGCCCGTGACGGTGGATGGGTTCATCACGGCGGGGATCGGATTCGCGGCGGGCTGGGCGCTTATCGCGGGGTTTTTGTCACTTCTCCTGCGTCCGCTTCGGCGCGCCAGAAAGGTCTGATATGCACAAGAAAATGCGCTTTGCCCTGGTTTCTGCGGGGCTTTTGTTCCTGCTGCCCCTGCTGGCAGGTATCGTGAAATTCCCGTTCCCCTGGCTTGCCGGGATTTACGTTGTCTTCATCATCAACGCGCTCTTGGGGGCCATCCGGGTGGGAAAAGAGCTCAAGTCGCTCGTGCCGATCCTTGGTATTCAGGCGGGGATGATCGTGCTGTTCTGGCTGATCGGTCGGTTCATCAACGTGATCGCCCTTGGCGAACGACCGGTCGAGATGACGCCGCTTTGGTTCGGTATTTTCGCCGCTGTTGCGCTTGCCGCGATTGGAACCGGTCTCGTCGCCTCGGCGCCAGAGCGGAAAACCGCCAAAGGCGACACGGAGAAGACCGGCTGACAGTCGCGTGACTTGACGCGGCCCGCGCCCGGACGCAGGACCGACCCCATGAGCACCGCCCCGTTTTCCCGTTTCGAATGGATGATCGCCTGGCGTTACCTGCGTGCGCGCAAGGCCGAGGGGGGTGTTTCCACCATGACGTGGATTTCGCTCATCGGCATCACGCTCGCCGTGGCGGCGCTGATCATCACGCTGGCGGTGCGCACCGGGTTCAGGGCCGAATTCGTGGACACGATCCTCGGGGCCAATGGCCATGTCTCGGTCTACAGCCAAGGCGAATTCACCGCGGATGGCGGGCTTGATCGCACGCTCACGGATTATGACGGCTGGGCCGAAAGGATCGGAGCGGTCGAGGGTGTGACCCGCGCGGCCCCGGTGATCAAGGAACAGGTGATGGCCAATCACCGCGACAACAACACCGGGGTTCAGGTGTTCGGCATGCGCGGCGCGGATTTCGCGACCTTGCCCCGCATCGCCGACCCGGCCACCGCCACCGGGTCGCTTGAGGATTACGACCGGGGCATCGCCATTGGTTCTGGGGTGGCGCGTGATCTCGCCCTCGGGGTCGGGGACAAGATCAAGCTCATCTCGCCCAACGGTGTGAAGACCGCTTTCGGGGTCAGCCCTCGGGTCAATGTCTATGACGTGACCTATATCTTCTCGGCGGGGCGCTATGACATCGATTCGACGCGGGTCTACCTGCCGCTCGAACAGGCGCAGGTGTTTTTCAACAAGGAAGGCGTGGCCGACGAGATCGAGGTCATGGTCGACGACCCGGAGAAGATCGACAGGCATCTTGACGACATTCTCGCTGCCGCCGGGCCACGGGCCGCGCCCTGGACCTGGCAAGACAGCGCGGGGGCGTTTCTCAGGGCGCTGAAGATGGAGGACAACGTGATGTTCGTGATCCTCTCGGTCTTGGTCCTGATCGCCTCGATGAACATCGTGTCGGGCCTGATCATGCTGGTGAAGAACAAGGGGCGCGACATCGGGATCCTGCGCACCATGGGGCTGACCGAAGGGTCGGTGCTGCGCGTCTTTTTCCTGTGCGGCTCGCTCACTGGCATTGTCGGCACGCTCGCGGGGGTCGTGGTCGGCTGCCTTTTCGCGATCTACATCGACCAGGTTTTTGCGCTGGTGAACTGGCTCTCCGGTGGTGGGGTCTGGGACCCCTCGGTGCGCGGGATCTATGCCTTGCCCGCGGAACTTCGGTTGGGAGACGTGCTTTCTGCGGTCGCGCTTTCGCTGGGTCTGAGCTTCATCGTCACCCTCTTCCCGGCGCGACGCGCCGCGCGGATGAACCCGGTCGAGGCGCTTCGCTATGAATGACGTCCTGAAACTGGAAAAGATCGAAAAGGTCTACAACCCGGGCGAACGGGGCGAAATACAGGTGCTCAAAGGTGCCGATATTGCAATTCGTCCGGGCGAGGTCGTGGCGCTGGTCGCACCCTCTGGGGCCGGGAAATCCACGCTCCTGCATATCGCCGGGCTGCTGGATGTGCCCACGTCGGGCCGGGTCTGGATCGGGGGTGACGACATGACCGATCTGCCCGATCGCCGCCGCACCGAGATCCGACGATCAAAGGTCGGGTTCGTCTACCAGTTCCATCACCTGTTGCCGGAATTCTCGGCGCTTGAAAACATCGTTCTGCCCCAGCTTGCCAATGGCGTTGCCACGGGCGCGGCGCGGGCGCGGGCCGAGATGCTTTTAGACCGCGTGGGCGTTGGGCACCGGATGGACCATCGTCCAGCCGCGCTGTCGGGGGGCGAGCAGCAGCGCGTCGCCTTTTGTCGCGCGCTCGCCAATGGTCCCGCGCTGATGCTTGCGGATGAGCCGACCGGCAACCTTGACCCCGAAACCTCGGACCGGGTGTTCGCGGCGCTCATGGATCTCGTGTCCGAAACCGGTTTGTCGGCGCTCATCGCCACCCACAACCTCGCGTTGGCCAAACGGATGGACCGGGTGGTGCGGCTGGACAGTGGCCAGATCACCACGTCCGGGTAAGACCCTGCGTCTCGGTCAGATTCCCCTTGCGAGAATCGAAAGTGCCCCCAATCATTGGGGCGTATTTTTGGGGGATATACCATATGTTGACACGACCGCTGATAAAAGCCGTGCCTGTTCTGGGCGCGGCCCTGTTTTCCTTGGGCCTTGCACCGGCGCCTGCCAGTGCCGATGAAGTCATTTCCACATCCAACCGCGCAGCGCAGCGCATCGTCGTGCGGGTCGATATTTCCGAGCAGAAGATGACCGTGATCCAAGGCGGTCAACGGGTGCATGAATGGCCCGTCTCCACCGCGCGCCCGGGCAAGATCACGCCGCGCGGCACCTACCAGCCACAGTGGTTCTCGCCCCGCCACCGCTCATCGCTCTACAACGGGGCCCCGATGCCTTGGTCGGTGTTCTACAGCGGCGATTACGCGATCCATGGCACCGATGCAGTGGGGCGTCTTGGCAGCCCGGCGTCTGCAGGCTGCGTCAGGCTTCATACCGAAAATGCCAAGCAGCTTTACGCGATGATCCAGGCGGTCGGGAAGTCCGACACCTACATCGTCGTTCAGGAATAGACCAAGGCCCGCGCGCCGTCTCAGGCGCGCTGGGTCAGCCAGACGCCAATTGCCATGACGGCGATCCCGGCAGCCCGGGTCAGCGTTATGGGCGAGGCGCGCGCACCGAAGAGGCCAAATTGGTCGATGAGGGCGGCGGACACCAGTTGTCCCAAAAGCACGAAGAACACCGCGTTGCCGACGCCGAAATGCGGCGCGACCCATGTGATCGACAACACGTAGAACGCGACGAGCAGACCGGCAAGATACAGGTGCTTCGGCGCTTCGGGCAGTTTCAAGAGCGCCTGTGGCCCGCTGATCAGCGCGGCGATCACGCCCACGGCGAGGGCGACGGAAAACAGCACCACCCCGGTGGCGAACGGGTTGCCGATCTTCTGCCCCAGCCCGGCATTCAGCGCGGCGAGAAGCGGAATGCCGACCCCGGCGGCGAGCATGGTGAGGGCATAGATCGCGGTCTGGTTCATGGGATCATGTAGGTCGCCGTGGCCGTGGCCACCGCTTTCTCCATGGGCAGGGCGCGCAACTCGGCCTTGGCAAAGACGACCGCGCGGCCTGCGCGCACCACGCTAGCCCGGCAGGAAATCCGCGCGCCCGATCCGGGGCGCAGGAACACGGTGTCGAGATTGGTCGTGGCCACCGGTTTGAAGTCGTCAAAATGCCCGGCAATGGCAAAGACCATCGCAGTGTCGGCCAGTGCGGCGAGCGCCTGACCCGAGACGATCCCGCCAACGCGCGCAATCTCGCCCGTGATCGGGATCGACAAGGTCGCCCCGGTGTCACCGATATCGTCGATCCTGATATCCAGCGCGCGCACCCAAGGGGCGAACATCGCGTTCAGGGTTTCGGTGGCATGGTCGCGGTTCATCAACCGAAACTGGCCGCGCCCGCGCCCGCGGTCAACCGGAAATGCCCGGCAAACCCCGCCGCCGCGATCATGGCCATAGAGCGCCTGACCAAAAGCCCATCGCGCGCCCTCAGGCCAATGGCGAACAGGGTCACGCAGGCCCCGCGTGGCGGAGGTGAATGGCAAAAGCTCAAGCACGGGGATGAACAGGAAAGGCGCAAACGAGGCATCGCCCAAGGCCCGGATGACGTCGCGAACCGACACATCGTCGCCGGACTATGCCCTGCGGGCAGGCTCCAGCCCCGCGCGGCAAAGCGGCGCGCGGGGGTTAGTTGAACGGGTCGTCATCGGCCCCGGCAAAGGGGTCGTTGCCGCCGGATTTCATATAGGTCTCGGTGCAGGCCATGACCTCTTGAATGGCGAGATTGGTCGACTTGAGCGAGAAATCCCCCAATTCGTTGCCACGGTAGGACCAGACCATGTGAACGCTGCGCCGGAATTCCCGCAGAAAATTGGCGGAACTGTCCGAGGTGGCGGGAAACAGGTTGTAGAGCCCGCGCGCACCCTCGACCTCCATCCCGTACATGGTCACGTCCCAAGGTGCGCGGCGGTCGAATTGCACCACCACCGGGTAGGGTTCATCGACCTCAAGCGATGTCCATTGCGCGTTCACCATCGCGACCCGCAACCCAAGGTTGTCGGTTGTCGTGTCGAGCCCGATGAAGACGAAGGTGCCGTTTTGAAACTGTGCGATGGCCGAACAGCCGCCGTATTCGTCGAGGTACGAGACATCCCACCAGCCGACGCTTTTCCAGAACATATCCTGCGCCATGACCGGTGCCGCGATGAATAAACCCAGTATGAAAGCCACGATCCGCATCACTCATCCCCCTTGCTGAATGCCCAAGATTACCAAGGGACCGTCAAAAGGCAAAAATTTTGTGAGGGTGACTTGGTTTTGCCCCGGCGTTAAAGTCGCGGGAAAACGAGGGAGCGCCATGAAATATCTCGCCATTCTGCCCATCGTCGCCTTACTGGCGGCCTGCACCTACGAGATGATGTCGGAGGCGGACGAGGGGCCGGGCGGTGCCGCGCTTTATGACAGCTACTGCGCAGGCTGCCACGGGGCCGGGGCCAAGGGCGGCGACGTGGTCGGGGGCAAGCGGGTGCCGGACCTCACCACGCTCAGCGCGCGCCACGGCGGCGATTTTCCGGCGGCCTACGTGATGTCCACCATCGACGGCTACGCGCGCGACGACACCCACGGGCCGATGCCGGAGTTCGGGGCATTGCTGGGCGGTGAGACCGAGATTTGGGAGGACGCCGACGGCATCCCCACCCCCACACCCGCCACGCTCGTCCGCCTGTCAGAGTATCTGGAAAGCGTGCAGGGGTAGGGGCGCTTCGGTGTTTTTAGCGCCGCAATGGTGGGCAAGCCGACAAATGAACGACCGAACAGCTCCCACCGGGCGGCAGAGTTGATCATTTCGTAGATTTCATCAGCGTGGTTTTGTATTTGAATCGAGAACTAGTAAGAACTTTTTAAATTCATCTTCTGATTTCAAAATAAGTTTGGTGAAAAAATATTTCTCCAAACCAAAGTTTGAAAGCCCAATGTCCTTGCGCATCTCTCTTTGAAGGCTCTCTAGGGCTAGCATTGCGGCATGGCCGCTTCCTCCATTGTGTGCGAAATCCTTTAGAGCCTTTAAGACACCGGTCGAACCCCAAAGAACCGCCATTGTGCGAAGCTCCACGTGTTTCTTAGCAAATTCGGTTCCATCTAGTTCGGAGCCGCCAAGTTCGGAATTGGCTGAAAGCAGCATTGCTTCAACGTTTTTGAGAAAGCCAAAGTATACTTCGATTTTCTTGTCTCTGTGTGCGGCATCAATTTCGCGCTTTCTACTTTGAGATTGCGTGAAAAGAGTTGCCGCTAGACCCAATGCAGCAGTTGTCAGAGTCACCACAAGAGGAACATAAATTTCAGGCGCAAGCGTTTTTGCGCCCTCAATAACGGCCTTTAGTAGGTCCCAAAGATGAATTCCAATTATTGATAAGACTACAAGAAAAACAAAAGCAAAAAGAACCACCAATAAGGACGAAAAAAATTTCAGCATCTATCTACCTCAAACATCCAACTCCCCGACAAATCGCGCGTTTTCCTGGATATACTGGAACCGCAGTTCCGGTTTCTTGCCCATCAGCCGTTCCACGAGGTCGCCGGTCTCGCCCGGCTCATCCTCGTCGATGGTCACCCGGATCAGCTTGCGGGTGGTGGGGTCCATGGTGGTTTCCTTCAGGTCCTTCGCGTCCATTTCGCCCAGACCCTTGAACCGCTGCATGTCGATCTTGCCCTTGCCGCCAAGCCCGATCTCCATCATCCGGTCCTTCTCGGCCTCGTCGGATACATAAAGCCGCTTGGCCCCCTGTGTCAGCCGGTAGAGCGGTGGGCAGGCAAGATACAGGTGCCCGTGGTCGATGAGCGGGCGCATTTGCGAGAAGAAGAACGTCATCAGGAGCGAGGCGATATGTGCGCCGTCCACATCGGCGTCGGTCATGATGATGATCTTGTCATAGCGCAGGTCGTCGATGTTGAACCGGGTGCCGGGCGCGACCCCCATGGCCTGACACAGATCGCTGATTTCCTGGTTCGAGCCGAGCTTTGAGCTTGCCGCGCCGAGGACGTTCAGGATCTTGCCCCGCAGCGGCAGGAGCGCCTGTGATTTCCGGTTGCGCGCCATCTTGGCCGACCCGCCGGCGCTGTCGCCCTCGACCAAGAAAAGCTCGGTCCCGTCGCGCAGGTTCGAGGAGCAATCCACCAGCTTGCCGGGCAGGCGCAGCCGCTTGGTCGCGGATTTACGCTGGGTTTCCTTCTCCGCCCGGCGGCGCAACCGTTCTTCGGCCCGCAGCACGAGGAAATCGAGGATCGCGCCCGCCGACTTGGTATCGGCCGCCAGCCAATTGTCGAAATGGTCGCGCACCGCGCCTTCGACCAGCTTGGCGGCCGATTCCGTCGACAGCCTGTCCTTGGTCTGACCCACGAAAGACGGATCGGCGATGAAGGTCGAGACCAAGGCGCAGCCGCCGGTCATCAGGTCGTCGCGGTTGATCTGCGCCGCCTTCTTGTTCCCCACAAGCTCCCCATACGCCTTGATCCCCTTCAGGATCGCGGCCCAGAAACCGGTGACATGGGTGCCGCCCTCGGGCGTGGGCACGGTGTTGCAGTAGCTCTGGAGAAAACCGTCGCGCGCCGGGGTCCAGTTGATCGCCCATTCCACGTAGCCCGCCGCGCCGAATTTCTCCTTGAACGACACTTTGCCGGCAAATCCCGTGTCGGAATAGGTGCTGGCCCCGCCCAGAACCTCCTTGAGGTAATCCGACAGGCCGCCGGGGAAATGAAACGTTGCCTCGGTCGGCGTCTCGCCATCGTCAACTTCGGATTTCCAGCGAATCTCGACGCCCGAGAACAGGTAGGCTTTCGAACGGGCCAGCGTGAAGAGGCGCTTTGGTTTGAACCGGTGGGAGCCGAAGATCTGTTCATCGACATGGAAAGTCACCGAGGTGCCGCGCCGGTTCGGGGCCGCCCCGACCTGTTCGATCTTGCCCTGCGGGATACCGCGCGAGAAGCGTTGTTCGTAAAGCACCTTGTTCTTGGCCACCTGCACGATCAGGCTGTCGGACAGCGCGTTCACCACCGATGAGCCGACGCCGTGCAGACCGCCCGAGGTTTGATAGGCTTTGCCCGAAAACTTGCCGCCCGCGTGCAGGGTGCAAAAGATCACCTCGAGCGCGGATTTTTCCGGGAATTTCGGGTGTGGGTCGATCGGGATGCCGCGCCCGTTGTCGGTGATGGTGACCGAGTAGTCGGCGTGCAGCGTCACCTCGATCCGGTTTGCGTGGCCCGCGACCGCTTCGTCCATCGAATTGTCGAGGATCTCGGCAACCATGTGGTGCAGCGCGCGCTCATCCGTGCCGCCGATATACATGCCGGGCCGCTGGCGCACCGGCTCCAGCCCTTCCAGCACCTCGATGGAGGAGGCATCGTAGTCGTCGGGAACATTGCTCAGAAGGTCGCTCATACCGCTCTCGTTTTATCTGTTCGTTGGCGCGCAGTATGGCAGGGAGCGGGGGCAGGGAAAAGGCGTCGCGCGCGCGATGTGATTCGAGACCCGTCTGGTCCGGTGTTTCCGCGACGCACCGGATTGGGGCGCGCGCGCGAGATTGTCCGCGAACCTGCGCCAATGCCCTTAAGAATAGGGCGGAAATGGGGCGGAATACCGCGTTTTCCTTGACCTATGTGCCTCATTCTCGGCATAAGCGGACCAGTCGAACACAGTTGGTCCCGTTCGTCAGAACGGGAATGACGGGGGCGGCGGCAGATGCGCAAGAGGGGCACATCACCGTCAAACATACCCCCGGGGCAAAAGGTCGGGTCTGGCAGGACCCGGCCTTTCTTTTTGTGGACGCTCGTATGCCCAGTTTGCAAATGCCCACGCTCAGGGCGCGAAGGGGTCCACCCGATAGCTGACATCGGCAAGATACAGGCCGCCGGGCGGGCAGACGGGGCCACAGGCGGCGCGGTCCGTGGCCGCCAAGGCGGCACTCACGTCGTCGGGGGTCCATGACCCGGCCCCCACGCGTTCCAATGTGCCGACAAAGCTGCGCACCTGGTTGTGCAGAAATGACCGGGCGCGCACGTGGAACCGGTATTCCGTGCCGCCGGGGTAGGGCAGGGTTTCGATGCGCAATTCGTCCAGCGTTTTCACCGGGCTCTTGGCTTGGCACATGGTCGAGCGGAAAGTGGTGAAATCATGCGTGCCGATAAGCCGGTCCGCGCCCGCCTGCATCGCGTCGGGGTCGAGCGCGTGGGCCACCCGCCATGCGTTGGTGCGATCATGGACAAGCGGCGCACGCCGGGAAATCAGGCGAAACATGTAACGTCGCGCGATGGCAGAGAAGCGCGCGTGGAAATCGTCGCCCACATGCGCACAGGCCACGATCGCCACCGGCGCGGGCTTCAGGTGGAAATTCAGCGCCTCAGACAGCCGGAAGGGCGACCAATCCCCCGCGAGGTCGCAATGGGCGATTTGTCCCAGCGCGTGAACCCCGGCATCTGTGCGCCCCGCCGCCGCGATGGCGGGCACATCGGGTTCGAGCTTTGCCAGTGCCGCCTCGATCGCCCCCTGCACCGATGGATGCTCTTTCTGACGCTGCCAGCCAGAGAATGGCCCGCCGTCATATTCGATCCTGAGCGCGTAGCGCGGCATCAGGCGGGCCCGGTGATCCGGTTCACGTGCCCCATCTTGCGGCCCGGCTTCACCGCCGCCTTGCCGTAAAGATGCAGCGCGTTGTCGGGGTCGAGGGCAAGGTCGGGCACAAGCGCCACGTCCGCGCCGATCAGGTTGGTCATGGTGACATTCAAATGCCGCCGACCATCGCCCAGCGGCCACCCGGCCACGGCGCGGATGTGCTGTTCGAATTGGTCGATGGCGCAGCCGTTCTGTGTCCAATGGCCGGAATTGTGCACGCGCGGGGCGATTTCATTGACGATAAACCCGCCGGCATGCACGAAAAGTTCAACCCCCATGACCCCGACATAGTCGAGCTTGTCGAGGATCCGGCGCGCGATGTCCCGGGCCGCGTCGGCTTGGGCGCCCGACAGGCGGGAGGGCACAATGGTGGTGTCGAGAATGCCGTTCTTGTGCAGGTTCTCGCCCGGCGTAAAGGCCGCGAAGTGCCCGTCCGGATTGCGTGCGCCGATCACCGACACCTCGTAGTCGAACTCCACGAACCCTTCGAGCAGGGCAGGGGCCCCGGCCATATCGGTCAGCGCAGCCGCGGCATCGCCCGCGCTGGTCAACCGGACCTGACCCTTGCCGTCGTAGCCAAAGCGGCGGGTCTTCAGGATCGCGGGCAGGCCGATCTCGTCCATCGCCTCAGCCAGATCCTCGGCATCATCGACGGCGGCAAAGGGGGCGACGGCAAGCCCGAGGTTGGACAGGAAATTCTTCTCGGTGAGCCGGTCCTGGCTGACCCTGAGCGCCTTGCGCCCGGGGCGCACCGGGCAGAGCGTCTCAAGCAGGTCGAGCGCCTCGGTCGGGATGTTCTCGAATTCATAGGTGACGACATCGACGCTTTCGGCGAACTGCCGGAGTGCGTCGGTGTCGGAATAGTCGGCCTGCAGGTGCAGGTTGGCGACGTGGCTGGCCGGGCAATCCCCGCCCGGCTCGTAAATCGCGGTCTTGAAGCCAAGCCGTGCGGCCGCGACCGACAGCATCCGGCCAAGCTGACCCCCGCCGAGAATGCCGATGACGGCGCCTGTGGGTAACGGATCAGCCATCTTGCGGCTCATCGGGGATGGAGTCAGACAGCTCGGCGCGCCAGGCATCAAGCCGATCCGCAAGCGCCGGGTCGGAATTGGCAAGGATGGCTGCGGCCATGAGCCCCGCGTTGGCCGCCCCTGCCGCGCCGATGGCCATGGTGGCGACCGGGAAGCCCTTGGGCATCTGCACGATGGAATACAGGCTGTCGACCCCCGAGAGCGCCTTGGTCTGAACCGGCACGCCGATCACCGGCACACGGGTTTTCGAGGCCATCATGCCGGGCAGATGCGCGGCCCCGCCCGCGCCCGCGATGATCACCTGAAGCCCGCGTTCCACGGCGTCCTTGCCATAGGACCAAAGCCGGTCGGGCGTGCGGTGGGCCGACACGATCTTCGCCTCATGGGCAACGCCCAGCTCATCAAGAATATCGGCGGCGAGCTTCATGGTTGGCCAGTCCGACTGGCTCCCCATGATGATCCCCACTTTCACATCGGACATGCAGCACCCTCCATTTGGGTGGCCGTTATAGACCTCTCAGGGGTTCATGCAATGATGTCGGGGGTCAGTTGGTCTTCGAGACGGGCAATCTGATCCTTGATCATCAGTTTGCGCTTTTTCAACCGCCGGATGGTGAGCAAATCGGCACGCCCGGTATCCTCCAGCGCGTGAATCGCCTCGTCCAGATCACGATGTTCACGGCGCGCAACCTCAAGCTCGACGCGAAGCACATCTTCGGTCTTCATCTCATGCGTGTTGCTCATGGGGTGCGAGTCGTCTTTCATCTTGGGCTCACGATACGCCCAATCCGGGATTTCTCAAAGCTTTTCGAGCGGCGTCAGGGTCTTGCACCGCGCCGGGGACATGCCCATATTTCGGGAAGGGTCGCCATAACGGGGCCCGCCGACAGGTCGCTTGCTTCAAAGGACGTGTGATGACGAAGACCGCATTGGGGGCTACCCCCTTTCTCCTTGGGTTCGAACAGCTCGAACGCATGATCGAACAGGCCGCCAAAAGCGGCACCGAAGGCTACCCTCCGTTCAATATCGAACAGGTATCGGAACGCGCCTACCGGATCACGCTTGCCGTGGCCGGGTTCGCCGAGGACGATCTTTCGATCACCATCGAGGATCGAAAACTGGTGGTGCGCGGGCGGCATTCGGACCGTGACGAGGATCGCGTCTACCTGCATCGTGGCATCGCCGGGCGACAGTTCATGAAGAGCTTTGTTCTTGCCGATGGTGTCGACGTGACCGGGGCAAGGACAGAGAACGGGCTTTTGCACATCGATCTGGAGCGCGCGGTTGCCGAAACCGTGGTTCAGACGATCGAGATCACGAAAGCCTGACGGGTCCTGATGGACGCCGCTGGACCCGATCGGGGGCCGGGGGCGTTGACCGTGCAGTCGGCAAGATACGCTTGCTTTGGAAAGGAGTGCGAAATGGACACTATCTACAACGGTATGCCGGAGCCGGAAAACCGGATCGTCTACGTCCGCGAGGTTGCCGTTGGCGACCTGCCCGAAGAGGTGCAGGACCAAGCAGGCGGGCGGGACAAGCTTTATGCCGTGCACGCGGCTGATGGCGAACGGCTTGCCTTGGTGGCCGATCGGAACATGGCCTTTGCGCTGGCCCGCCAAAATTCCTACGACCCGGTCGCGGTGCATTGATCGCGCCACCCGTGGCTGTCAGGTGAGGCCTCCGGTCCATCTGGCGCGGGCGGCGGCGGCGCGGTTGTCGTGGTCGCGGCTTGGGCTTTCCTGCAAACTGTCCGGGCTTGAGAGCAGGGTCATCTTTGCGCGCGCCTCTGGTATCTGAATAATCCCGGGCAGGTGCCCCGAAATCCAGACGTCATCGACCGCCCAGGCCACATCCGGTGGCGCGGGAATGCGTCGGGCGAGCGGTGCGGGGATAAGCGCGCCTGCGAATCCCTGCAGCACCCTATGCCCGGGGTGGCCAATGCGCCCCGCATCCCATGTCGATGCGGCAAGCGGCGCGTGCGGCTCTTTCGCCCGCGCCGCCAGGAAACAGGCAGCCCAGTCCGGGGCATAAAGCCAATCATCGTCACAGATCAGGATATCCCCGTCATAGCAATGCGCGGCGGGAAGCAACTTGCCAATCGGGCCGGGGTCCGTGGCGGGCCGGATCAACGTGACGCCGAAGGGCAGCGCGGGCAGGGTGCGGGGTGTGAACCGCGCGTAGGTTTCGGGCAGGGTCAGGAACACCGCCTCGGGGCGTGCGGTTTGGGCCAAAAGGGCGGCGAGCACGCGGGGAAGCTGGTCAAAGCGTGGCGGGATCGCGGTGAGGGAAATCGCGTACATGCATGGATCAGACCCGAGTGCCGCGCTGGGCGCAAGGTGACGCGAGGCTCTGTCAAACACCCAAACCCGTTCAATCGCATGGCATGCCCGCGAATCTCTGCTAGGATGCAATCGGACATTCGAATGTGTATGACGGAAAGGGAGGTTTCATGCGGTTTCTGATGGCAGTTTTTCTGGTGGCGGCAACAACGGCTGGGGCCGATCCGGTGCGGATCGCCCCGGACATGATGAGCGTGACGGTCGAGACGCCGGGCGGACCCGTTGAGATCATGCGGGACCAAGACACCGACGCGGTGATCACCGGCGATTTCGCCCGCATCGCGCGCCCCTGCCCAAGCTTTTGCATCCAGCCGATGATCCCGGCCCCGGGCGTGACACCGGTGGGCGAGCTGGAAATGCTCGGCTTCCTGAATGACCCCGAAGTGATGGTGATCGACGGACGGGTGCGCCCGGACTACGAAGGCGGGGCGATCCCCGGCGCGGTCAACGTGCCCTACACCGAAGCCGCCGACCGGTTGGGCGAGCTGGGCTGCGAACCGGACTTCGACGGCTGGATCTGTGACGGCGACGGGGTCAAATCCGCCGCCCTCTACTGCAACGGCCCATGGTGCGGCCAATCCCCCACCGCGGCGCGGCGCATGATCGAAGCAGGCTTCCCGGCAGAAAAGGTATATTACTACCGCGCCGGGATGCAGGGCTGGCGGATGCTGGGGCTGACGGTGACGGAGTGAGCGATGCGGTGGGCCGGGTGTGGTGCCGGGCAGAAGCCCGGCCTACGGCTGGTTGTGTTGGCAGGCGATTGGGTCTGGTCGGGCGTTTGAGCCTGGCGTCGCGAACGATCGCTCGCCCCCCAAGCTCACCGATCCTGCCCTATGGAGGAAAGCAACGCGGCGACCGAGGATTACCGGGACTTGGTCCTGAAACGTCTGGAGGCCATCGAGGCGCGGCTGGCAGAGGATCGCGGGCGGGGGGAGTGAGGGGCTTTCGTTCAGTTGAAGTGAAACCAGTAACCCTACGTAAAGAAATTTCGCTTAGCATGACGCATACAGGCGTGTTTTATGATCAAGGCGTCGGAATACGGTGTTAGTCTTGTTGAAAAGCACAACATATCGCGCTAATCAGGGTAGAAGCCACTAGGGAGACAAGCATGACTGCGGCGGAAAGTCTGTTGGAGTTCGTAGGAGACGACCGCTTCGGGACTGTGATGGCAGACCCGCCGTGGCGCTTTCAGAATCGCACTGGAAAGATCGCGCCTGAACACAAAAGGCTCGCGCGATACCCAACGATGACGCTCGATGATATTTGCGAGTTGCCGGTTGCCGAGCTGTCTGAAGAAAGAGCCCATTGTTATCTTTGGGTTCCGAACGCCTTGCTCCCGGAGGGCCTGCGTGTGTTGGAGGCTTGGGGGTTCGAGTACAAGAGCAATATCGTTTGGGAAAAAATTCGAAAAGACTTCGGTCCAGACGGTCGAGGCGTTGGTTTTTATTTTAGGAATGTCACGGAGATTCTACTATTCGGAACGCGTGGCAAGAACGTACGAACGCTTCCGCCTGGTAGGTCGCAGGTTAACTTCATGTCTTCTCTCGACGATAGCGGTTCAGAATTTCATTCGTTGGACGTTTTGCCTGACGGTGACCTGCTGAAGACGCGAAAGCGTGAACACAGTCGAAAACCCGACGAGCAATATGAGATAATTGAATCTTGCTCTTGGGGGCCATATTTGGAGTTGTTCGGTCGCGGTCGAAGAGATGGATGGGCCGTCTGGGGAAATCAAGCTGAAGACGACTATAAGCCGACATGGAAGACCTACCCCTATAACTCATCCTCGATAACGGCAGCGGAATAACGAGTATTCAATTCAAACGAACGGCTGGCCATTCCAAGTGTTGCGGCAAGCCCCAACTATAAGTATTGGACAAGTCCCCATTACACCACGCCGAACGCGGAGCGCGGCCTTGACGAACGTGGTTGTCGTTGATGTCGTCAAATCTACTGGCAATTTTTGTACACGCTCAACTTCCGGAAGCTTTTTCTGGTAATCTCTCCAAATCTCGCGCGCAAGTTTCAGAAGCGCAAGCCTGTCCCTTGTAATAATCACCCCAGCGGAAATTGCACCCGCTTCGTGCCAAGAGCGATAGGCGGCCAAGTCTC
>JAABTN010000039.1 GCA_011389895.1 Maritimibacter sp.
GGTTTCATCAAGGCTCATGGCGCTGTCCTTGCCCGCAAATCGGGCGTGGTTCAAGAGGGCGGGAATATAGACAAATTCGAACTATCAACCAAGGGCCGTTTCACCCATCCTTAAACACCTCGCGCGAATGTGCTTTGGCCAATTCGTCGAGGGACGCTGTGATGTACCTGAAAAAAATTGATGGGCCGCGCGCCGTGCGGTTACCGGACGGATCCTATCTGACCCGGGCTGATCTGCCGCCCGAGAACACCCGGCGCTGGGTCGCGTCGCGCAAGGCGTCGCTGGTCAAGGCCGTGAAATACGGGCTGATAACACTGGCCGAGGCGATGGAAACCTATGGCCTGTCGGAAGAGGAGTTTGCCAGCTGGCAATCGGCGGTCGATACCCACGGGGAGGCCGCGTTGAAAGTCACTGCGCTTCAGCGATATAGACAACCATGAGGGGAGTGCTCTAAAAGTTCCGCAACGGTAACGTGCTATTAACCATTTGCACCCAATGTCTTTAGGACCGGAACGGGAACTTGATTGGAGATTGACCAATGCGCATTTTGCTCGTGGAAGATGACCCGACGACCTCGCGCAGCATTGAATTGATGCTGACCCACGCCAACCTGAACGTCTATTCCACGGATCTTGGCGAAGAGGGCATCGACCTTGCGAAATTGTATGACTACGACCTGATCCTGCTGGATCTGAACCTGCCCGACATGAACGGTCACGAAGTGTTACGCCAGCTTCGGCTGGCACGGATCGAAACCCCGATCCTGATCCTGTCGGGGTCCGACGACACCGAGAACAAGTTGAAGGGGTTCGGGTTCGGGGCCGACGATTACATGACCAAACCGTTCCACCGGGATGAGCTTGTGGCGCGGATTCACGCGATCATCCGGCGCTCAAAGGGACATTCGCAATCCATCATCGACACCGGCCGCGTCTCGGTCAATCTCGACGCGAAATCGGTCGAGGTGGATGGCCGCCCGGTGCATCTGACCGGCAAGGAATACCAGATGCTCGAGCTTTTGTCGCTGCGCAAGGGCACGACGCTCACCAAGGAAATGTTTCTCAACCACCTCTACGGCGGCATGGACGAACCGGAACTCAAGATCATCGACGTTTTCATCTGCAAACTGCGCAAGAAACTTGCGGAAGCCACCGGTGGCGAGAATTATATCGAGACCGTCTGGGGCCGCGGTTACGTGCTGCGCGACCCCCAAAAGCTTGAAATGGATCCGCAAATCGCCCTCGGGGCCTGATCCGACCTGCGCCTTCCGGACCGCAACAGGCCCCGGCGAGCATATGTTCGCCGGGTATTGATTGGCGCGCGCGGGCGCTTTGGTGCTGGACGGGACGGGGCCGCAAATTTATCTCTTGAGCGGACAGGCTTTTGGAGGTGTGCATGGCGGACCCGCAGACGATCGCGGTCGAGGAGATGGGCGAAGACGACGCGCGGGCCGAGCTTGCGCGTCTCGCCGACCTGTTGGCCCGCGCCAATGCCGCCTATCATGCCGAAGATGCGCCGATCCTGTCGGACGCCGATTTCGACGCAGCCAAGCGGCGCAACACGGCGATCGAGACGCGGTTTCCGGCCCTCAAACACGCCGATAGCGCCACCGACCAAATCGGCGCGGCCCCGTCAGACGGCTTTGCAAAGGTGCGCCACCGGGTCCGGATGCTGTCGCTTGGGAACGCCTTCGATGCAGACGATGTGCGCGATTTCGATGGCCGGGTGCGCAGCTTTCTGGGTCTCGCACCGGATGCACCGCTGACCTATATCGCCGAACCAAAGATCGATGGACTGTCGCTGACCCTGCGCTATGAGAACGGACGCCTGATCGAGGCCGCAACGCGCGGCGACGGCAGCGAGGGCGAGAATGTCACCGCCAACGCGCGCAAGATCGACGACATTCCGCAAAACATCACCGGCGCGCCCGACATCCTTGAGGTGCGGGGCGAAGTCTACATGGATCAAGCGGATTTCGCGGCGCTCAACCAGCGGCAAGGCGCACGGGGTGGCAAGACCTTTGCCAACCCGCGCAACGCCGCCGCCGGGTCTTTGCGCCAGCTCGACCCGGGCATCACCGCCGAGCGTCCGCTGAAATTTTTCGCCTATGCTTGGGGCGAGGTGAGCGCCCCGCTCGCCGCAACCCAGATGGCGGCGATCGAACGGCTTGCCGCCCTCGGGTTCAAGACCAACCCGCTTACCACACGGGTCGATGGCACCGAGGCGATGATCGCCCATTACGACAAGATCGCCGAACAGCGCGCGACGCTTGGCTATGACATCGACGGGGTGGTCTACAAGGTCGATGACCTCGCGCTTCAAGAGCGGCTTGGCTACCGCTCGACCACGCCGCGGTGGGCGATTGCGCATAAGTTTCCCGCCGAGCTGGCGTGGACCCGGCTCGACGTCATCGACATCCAGGTCGGACGCACCGGGGCGCTGTCGCCGGTCGCGCGCCTGATCCCGGTCACGGTCGGGGGCGTCGTGGTGTCGAACGCCACGCTGCACAACGAGGATTACATCGCGGGACGCGATTCCAAGGGCGGTGAGATTCGGGGGGGCAAGGACATTCGCGAAGGCGACTGGGTGCAGGTGTATCGTGCCGGGGACGTGATCCCGAAGATCGCGGATGTGGACTTGTCCAAGCGCCCCGAGGGCACCCGGCGCTACGTCTTTCCCGACGCATGCCCGGAATGCGGCTCGGACGCCATCCGGGAAGAGGGCGACGCGGTGCGCCGCTGCACCGGTGGGCTGATCTGCCCGGCGCAGGCGGTCGAAAAGCTGAAACACTTCGTTTCGCGCGCGGCCTTCGACATCGAAGGGCTGGGGGCAAAACAGGTCGAGGCCTTTTATCACGACGACACCCTGCCGGTGCGCGAACCGGCCGATATCTTCACCCTTGCCAGCCGCGATGCACAGGCGCTCGCCAAGCTTCGTAACCGGGACGGGTGGGGCGAAAGGTCCGCAGACAACCTCTTTGCCGCCATTGATGAGCGGCGCAAAATCGCGCTTCCGCGCGTGATCTTTGCCCTTGGCATCCGGCACGTGGGCGAAAATGCCGCGAACCTGATCGCGCGTCATTACGGTGATTGGGATAGTTTCGAGCGCGCGATGACCGCCGCGACACCGGGCGAGGGGGCGGCTTGGGAAGAGCTTTTGAACATCGACGGGGTCGGCGCGACCATGGCCGCATCGCTCGTCACCACCTTTCACCAAGACCGCGAACGCGCCTCGATCGACCGGTTGATAGCCGAGCTTGACATCCAGCCCGTCGTCGCGCCCTCCTCGACCGACGGAAGCCCGGTCGCGGGCAAGACGGTGGTATTCACTGGCAGCCTTGAGAAGATGACCCGCGCGGAAGCCAAGGCCACCGCCGAACGGCTGGGGGCCAAGGTTTCGGGTTCGGTCAGCGCCAAGACCGATCTTGTCATCGCCGGGCCCGGCGCAGGGTCCAAGGCGAAAAAGGCCGAATCCTTGGGGGTCGAGATGATCGACGAGGACGAGTGGCTCGCCCTGATCGGAGAGACATGACCACCCGCCCCGAGATCCTGTTCCCGCTCTTCGCGGACCTTGAAACGCTGGGTGGCGTGGGGGCCAAGACGGCCAAGGCGCTCGCGGCGCTGGATGTCGAGAAACCGCGAGACTTGTTGTTTTCGCTGCCCTATTCCGGCGTCGACCGGTCCTTTCGCGCCTCTGTCATCGAAACCAGCCCGCCCGCGACCGTGACGGTCGAGGCCGAGGTTGGCCGCCACCTTCCGCCTTCGGGCAAGGGCCGCCCCTACCGGGTGGAGCTTCATGACGCGCTGACCACCTTCCACGTGGTGTTTTTTCACGGAAATCCGCAATGGGTCGCCCACCAGTTGCCGACCGGACAGCGCCGCGTCGTGTCGGGCAAGGTCGAGTTGTTCGACAATGTGCCCCAGATCGTGCACCCCGATCACATCCTGCCGCCGGGCGAAGCCGACACGATCCCCGCGTTCGAGCCGGTCTATCACCTCGCCCAAGGGATCACGCAGCGGTTGATGTTCAAGGCGGTGGGCGAAGTGCTCATGCGGGTGCAACCCTTGGCCGAATGGATCGATCCGGCGTTGAAACAGCAGGAGCATTGGCCCGATTGGCATGATGCGGTGCGCTTGGCACATGCGCCAACGGGCCCCGACGATCTGTCGCCGCAGTCGCCCGTGCGTCGGCGGCTGGCCTATGACGAATTTCTCGCCCACCAACTGACCCTCGCCCTGGCGCGCGCCCGGATCAGGCGGGGCAAGGGGCGCTCGTCGGTGGGCACCGGCACGCGGCAGGACCGGGTGCGCGCCGCACTTCCCTATGACCCGACCGGCGCGCAGGAGCGCGCGATTGCCGATATCACCGCCGACCTTGCCGATGGAAAGCGGATGAACCGGCTGTTGCAGGGCGACGTGGGCGCGGGCAAGACGCTTGTCGGTTTCATGGCGCTTCTTATCGCGGTGGAAGCGGGCGGGCAGGGCGTGATGATGGCCCCGACCGAGCTTCTGGCCCGTCAGCATCTTGAAAGCCTGCGCCCGATGGCGGAGGCTTCTGAAGTGGTGGTGGAGCTTCTCACCGGACGCGACAAGGGGCGTGAACGCGCCGCGAAGCTCGACGCCCTGGCGCGTGGTGACATTCATATTCTCGTCGGCACCCATGCGGTGTTCCAAGATGACGTGACCTATCACGACCTGCGCCTTGCCGTGGTGGATGAGCAGCACCGCTTCGGCGTGGACGAGCGTATGCGGTTGGGCAAGAAGGGGCAGGCGGCGGATGTTCTGGTCATGACCGCGACGCCCATCCCCCGGTCGCTGGCGCTGTCGCAATACGGTGACATGGATGTCTCGGTGCTCGACGAAAAGCCGCCGGGACGCAAACCGATCAAGACCTCGGCGATCCCGACTGACCGGATCGACGATGTGATCGAGCGCTTGCGGGCCGCGACCGGCGAGGGGCGGCAGGTCTATTGGGTCTGTCCGCTGGTCGAGGAGAGCGAGGTGAGCGAGCTTACGGCGGCGGAACAGCGGTTCAAACACCTCCGCGCCGTGCTGGGCGAGGGGGTCGTGGGGCTGGTCCATGGCCAGATGCCGCCGACGGACAGGGACGCCGCCATGGCCGCGTTCCAGCGGGGGGAAACCAAGGTTCTCGTGGCCACCACGGTGATCGAGGTCGGGGTGGACGTGCCGAACGCCACGATCATGGTGATCGAACGCGCCGAGCATTTCGGGCTTGCCCAATTGCACCAGCTGCGCGGGCGTGTCGGGCGCGGATCGGCGGCCTCGACTTGTCTTTTGCTCTACCAGGCGCCGCTTACCCAGAACGGCGAAAAGCGGCTTTCGATCCTGCGGGAAACCGAGGACGGGTTTCGCATCGCCGAAGCCGACCTTGAGATGCGCGGCGCGGGGGATGTGATCGGCACGGCCCAATCCGGGCTGCCCCGCTTCATGGTCGGAGACCTGGAACATCAGGCCGGGCTGATGGCGGTGGCTCAAAAGGATGCCCGAAACCTGCTGCGCGAAGACCCGGAGCTGACCAGCAAACGGGGCGAAGCCGCGCGCGTTCTTCTTTGGCTCATGCGTCAGGACGAAGCAATTCGTTTGATTTCAGTCGGTTAGACGCAGTTCGCGCAAAAAGTTCCCCTATGTTCTCAAAAAGTTCTTGCCAAGCGCCGGGCAGATATGAGAACAAAAGGTTAACAGAGAACAAACAGCGCACATGAGACGCTAGAGCAGGAGAGCGACGATGTTCAGAGAGATCAAAGGTATTCTCAATCGGTCCCAAGCCACAATCTGGCAAGACCTTCTGGGGGGCACCGCTTTAATGATCGGGCTCATCGGCACGTTGTATCTTCCCGGTTTGGTCTAGGTTTCTGCCTGCGGAGCAAGGGTCCGGCATCCTGTCCCCAACCTGATGCCCGGCGTTCCCCACGCCTTCTGTCCCACCCCGGTTTTCTGCCTCTTTCCGCCGGGGGCGACCCAACCCGCACAACTTACCGCCGCCTCGTTTCGAGTGCGGCGGTTTTTTTTGCGCCCGGGGCGTGTGGGGGTGTGGGGTGGCGCGTTAGGTCTTGAGGCCTGCTCAGACCGCCGCCATCGCCTCGTCCATCGCTTCGATCACCGCGTCCCACGCCAAAAGGATCGACGGGTGGCGGTTCTTGAACTCCTGCGCCGGGCGCAGCACTTCGAGCGCATCGAAGGGCGCGGGCGGGGTCGGCCCGTCTTCCTTCAGGATCGCGACGATCATGTCGCGGGTCCGGGCCAGCGTTTCTCGGTCCTGCCCGATGACGTTGCGCCCGAGGATCGCGGCAGACGCCTGTCCCAGCGCGCAGGCTTTGACGTTCTGCGCAAAGGCCGAAACCCTGCCATCCTCGACCACCACGTCGACCGTCACCGTCGATCCGCAAAGCGGCGAGCGTTTCTTGCACGACCCCTGCGGCGCGTCGAGCCGCCCGGTATGCGGGATATCGGCGGCCAGCGCGAGGATGCGTTTGGAATAGAGCTTGATCAGGTCAGCATCGCTCATGGGTTTTCCTTTGCGTCTGTTCCCAATAGATAGAACGCGTCATCCGATTTTGAAAGGACATGGCATGGCCTTCGACCCCACAACTTTGCGATTTGACGATGCGGGCTTGATCCCCTGTATCGCGCAGGATGCCGAAAGCCACGAGGTGCTGATGGTGGCGTGGATGAATGCCGAGGCGGTCACACGCACCTTGGACACAGGGCGTGTCACGTATTGGAGCCGGTCGCGTCAGGCGTTCTGGGTCAAGGGCGAAAGCTCCGGCCATGTGCAAGAGCTTGTGGATTTCAGGCTGGATTGCGACCGCGATTGCCTGTTGGTCACGGTGCGCCAGACCGGCCCGGCCTGTCACACCAACCGGCGAAGCTGTTTCTACACCGCGGTGCGCGATGGGGTAGAGGTCGAGATCATGACGCCGATGGCGTGACGGGCGAGGCCGCCGGGAACTCCACGAGACGGCGCACCTCCGCCGCCTCCTGACCTTCCTCACGGTAGGCGCGGATTGCCTTCGACTGGTCGATCTTGGCCAACCGGGTGCCTTGTGCGTCGCGGATCAGGTCGTGGTGGTGATACAGTGGCGTGGGCCAATCCATGAGCGTCTGGATCACCACGTGCAGAAACGTTGCGCGCCACAAATCGGCCCCGCGCACCACATGCGTGATCTCCTGCACCGCGTCATCATGCGTGACGACAAGGTGATAGGCGGGGTCGCCGGTGTCCTTGCGCCGAAGCACCGGGTCGCCGATCTGCGCGATGATGTCGTGTGGATCGACCGGGTGCGCGCCGTGAAAAAGCGGCCCGGTTTCGCGGATCGCGGGCAATGGACCCGCCGTCTCGATGGCATGGGTAAGGTTCAGGCGCAGCGCGTCGGTTGGCCGGGCGTCAGACAGCGCGCGATGGCGGCAGGTGCCGGGATAGACGACGCCATCCCAACCCGGAGCGCCGCCAGCGCGCCGGATCTCGCCCCGGGTGCAGGAACAGGGGTAGAGAAGGCCACGATCGCCCAGATCGTCCAGCACGGCATCATAATCGGCCAGATGATCGGACACCCTGCGCATCGGCTCGGGCCAATCCAGCCCAAGCCAAGCGAGGTCTTCCATGATCGCCGCCTCATAGGTCGGTTTGCACCGCTGGCTGTCGAAATCCTCGACCCGCAAAAGCACGTCGCCCCCTTGCGCGCGGGCCACGTCCCAAACCGTCAGCGCCGAAAAGGCATGCCCAAGATGCAGGTATCCCGTGGGCGAGGGGGCGAAGCGGGTGCGCACCTCACGCGATCTCAAGCACGTAGACGCGCGAGCGGCTTCCAAGCCCCGGAATGTGATCACCGGTGTTCTCGGTGACGATGGCGGCGCGGGTTTCGGTCACGGCGGCCAGCGCATCCATGTAATCGGGATCGTTCAGGGTATGATCATTGTAGGAAAAGGCAAAGAACGTGCGGGGGGCCAATTGGTCCACGATCTGCTCCAGAACCTGTGGTGGGGCCGCCCCGGTCGAGATGACGCCAGCAGCGGTCACCAGCGGATAGTCGGACAGATGAAACGGCAGCGCGCCGTTCTCGGACGTGTGCCAAAGGCGGCGGTAAATCCCCTTTTCCTGCGCCTCTTGCAGCATGCCTTCCGAGACGTCGCAGCCGTCGATCGTCGTGAACCCGACCGCCGAAAGCGCCGCGCCGCAAAGCCCGGTGCCACAGCCGAAATCCATCAACGGCGCATCGTGGTCCGGGGCGACATCGGCCAGCAGACGCGCAAGCCGCCCGGGGGTAGCATAGCCTTGCCCCGTCAGTTCGCCGTCATAGCCTTCGGCCCATTGGTCATAGAGATCAGTCATGTGTTCGGGATCGGTCTTGTAAACCTTGTCGAGAAAATTCTGTGTCATGGGCACAGGGTAGTCGCGCGGTGGCCGGGCGTCCACCTGCGTCTCCCCTGTGCGATCTGGGGATGGACCCAGAAAATCAGGCGGGCAGTGCTTCGGACAGCTTGAGCCACGCCTGCCAATCCGCCTTGGCGCGGTCGGTATAGGCCTTGTAGCGCGCCGGGCGGTTCTTGCGCCCGCCCTTGAGGTCGACGGGCGGAAACAGGCCGAAATTCACGTTCATCGGTTGGAATGTCTTGGCTTCCGCCCCGCCCGAAATATGGGTGACCAGCGCGCCCATGGCGGTCGTCTCCGGCACCGGGGCAAGTCTTTGTCCGGACAATTCGGCAATTGCGAACCGCGCGGCGAGAAGCCCCATGGCGGCGCTTTCGACATAGCCTTCGACCCCGGTGACCTGTCCGGCAAAGCGGATGTTGGGGCGGGATTTCAGCCGCATTTCAGGGTCGAGCAAGGTGGGCGAATTCATGAAGGTGTTGCGATGGATTCCCCCAAGCCGCGCAAAACTTGCGTTCTCAAGCCCGGGGATCATGCGAAACACGTCTGTCTGCGCGCCGTATTTCATCTTCGTCTGGAAGCCGACCATGTTGAACAGCGTGCCAAGCGCGTTGTCACGGCGCAGTTGCACGACCGCATAAGGTTTCTCATCGGGCTTGTGAGCATTGGTCAACCCGACCGGCTTCATCGGCCCATGGCGCAGGGTTTCGCGGCCACGTTCCGCCATGACCTCGATCGGAAGGCAGCCGTCGAAATAACCCGCCGTTTCGCCTTCGTGAAACTCCGTCTTGTCTGCGGCCAGAAGCGCGTCGATGAAGGCCTCGTATTGATCGCGGGTCATCGGGCAGTTGAGATAGGCCTTCTGCTCATCCTCCGTGTCGCCCTTGTCATAGCGCGACTGTGCCCAGACCACGTCCATGTCGATCGTCTCGGCATAGATGATCGGCGCGATCGCGTCGAAGAAGGCAAGCCGATCTGCCCCGCTGATCTCTTGTATCGCATGGCCAAGCGCGGGCGAAGTGAGCGGGCCGGTGGTGAAAAGCCAATGACCGCCGGTCGGAAGCTCGGTGATCTCTTCGTCCACAACGCGCACGTTGGGAAGGGCGTGCAACGCATCGGTCACGTTTTGCGAAAACCCTTCGCGGTCGACGGCGAGCGCACCGCCTGCGGGCAGGCGATGGGTATCGGCGCTTTGCATGATGATCGAGTTTGCCGCGCGCATTTCCCAATGCAGCAGCCCGACCGCGTTCTGCTCGCTGTCGTCCGAGCGGAAGGAATTGGAACAGACCATCTCGGCCAGCTTGCCAGTATGATGCGCAAAGGTTTCGACCTTCGGGCGCATTTCGTGAATCACCACGTCTAGCCCCGCATGCGCGGCCTGCCACGCTGCTTCGGACCCGGCCATGCCGCCGCCCACGATATGAAGTGTCGTCTCAGCCATGTGCGGGAAATAGGCGAGGATCAGGCAAATGAAAAGGGGGCGCGGCGCGGGTTTCAGGTCCGCATGTCAGACCCGGTGTTCCCCCACAGGCGCATAGAATGCGCCAAGATGATTGGAACAGGGGCTTTCAAGGGGATCGAAGATCATGTCGAACGACAGGGGTTCGCCGGTTTCGAGATGCACGATCACGTTGGTGGATGTCAGGAAATGAATCGGGGTGTTCGCGGGTGAAAACCGCGCCGGATAGCGTCTTGCATGGGGCAGGTAGGCGTCCATAAAGGCCGCGGCGGCAGGATCATCGGTCACCTTGGACGGAAAGCTTGCCACCAACGCCGCGCGACAGGCCTCGGCCAGATCCTTGTCCGCGCGCCGGGATCGCAGACGTTGCCCGACCAGCGGTCCAAGCCCGGCAAGCGCGGCGACCCCGATGGCCCCGAGGCGAAGGACACGACGCCGGTTCATGTCACCGCCCGCCCGGCGCGCAGCGCAAGCGCCGAAATGGTGAGCGAAGGGTTGGCGGGGCTCGTGGTCGGAAAGGCCCCCGACCCAAGCGCATAAAGCCCGCTCACCCCATGCACCCGGTGCAGATCGTCGGTGATATGCCGGGCCGGATCGGTGCCAAATCTATGCGTGCCCATGGCATGTTTCTCGCTCGTCACAGGTGGGGAATAGGCGACCATGGTCAGATCGTCGGGAAGGATGTTCGGAATTTCGCGCATGCCCCAATCAAGCCCGTCCCAGGCATAGGGGTGGTGCCCGGTCCACAGGATACGGGGTTCGTCATCGTCCAGCACAACGCGGTTTTCGTCTTGCGGCAGGTCTTCGACGATCAGCTTGATCCGCATGCGCTCAGTCCATTTTCCCGGATCGGTGCGCAACGCGGCGGGCGCGTTGAAAACCTCCATCAACACACCCGAATGCCGGGTCCGGTGCGCTCCGTCATAAAGCGCATACCCATGGCCGGTGATCGAGGTGCCGCCAAAATAGCCAAGCCCGGGCCCATCCACGACGACACTCCGGGCCAATTGTTCGTTCAGCCCGCGCCCGAGGTCGGGGTGATCCAACCCGGAACGCATCAGAATGGCCGCGTTGAACACAGCATTCGCGCCAAGCGCGACGGCGCTTGCCGATATTTCGCGGTCTTGGCCACCGGCCTGCACCATCACCCCGGTAGCGCGCCCCGCCTCGATCCGGGTGGCGCGCACCTCGCTCTCCAGCAAGAGGTGCGCGCCGGGATAGGTGAATTGGTCGGCGGTATTGAGGATCGTGAATTTGGAATCGATCGGGCATCGGTCGCAGATGCCATTGGCGCAGCATTGGGCCCGGTTCCCACCGTTCGCGCGGGCCGAGGGTTGCGCCCACCACATGTCCGAATGTGCCCGGAGTTTCTTGTCCGAGCGGGTCGGAAGATGGGCGGGGTGGGGGAACGGCCCGCGTCGCGGGAGCACCGCGTCAGACCCGCCCCCGTTCACCGCCATCGTCTGCTCGACCTCTTCATAAAAGGGCAGGAGGTCGTCGTAGGTTACCGGCCAATCGTCGCCAATGCCATAAAGCGTGGCCATGCGGAAATCATTCGGATGAAACCGTGGTGAACAGGCCCACCAACAGTTCGAATTCCCACCGAGAAGCGAATGAAACACCCAGTCCTTTTCGTGGTCCGACGAATTGTCCTGCGGAATGTCTTCGAGGTTGCGAAACCCGGTCTCAAGCTGTTCGCCATGGGGGATGTGGCGCCCCTTTTCGATCACCAGAACGTCCAGCCCCGGGGGAAGACCGCGCAGAAAGAACATCGCCGAGAAAGAGGACCCGGCGATGATCATGTCCCATTGTCGGGCTGCGGCGTCGTCAATCGAAACGGCGGGAAACATCATGTCGTGTCCTGTGCTCTCCGCCTATCCTCAGGCTTCCGTGGGATCGACGGCATCCTCTTCGTCGCTGGTCTCGGCAATCCACGCGACCGAGACGACGCTTTCGCCCTTGCCGGTGTTGAACACCTTGACCCCGCCCGCGCTTCGTGAACGGAACGAGATACCATCGACCGGGCAACGGATCGACTGACCCTTGGAGGTCGCGAGCATCACCTGATCTTCCATTTGCACCGGGAAACAAGCGACAAGATCACCGCCCGGCATCGCCTTGGTAAAGGCCGTGACGCCCTGTCCGCCGCGCCCGCGCACCGGGTAGTCGTGCGACGAGGACAATTTGCCCAG
Organism: Maritimibacter sp.; assembly: GCA_011389895.1. Lineage (GTDB taxonomy): Bacteria > Pseudomonadota > Alphaproteobacteria > Rhodobacterales > Rhodobacteraceae > Maritimibacter. Next base: position 12,040 of record JAABTN010000039.1, read on the forward strand.
CCCGCGCTCGGTGATGGTCAGGATCAGCTCTTCGGCTGCCTTCATCTCGTCGAACCGTTCGGACGTGATCGCGCCCTCGGACTGCGGTTCCTCGTCGTCATCGCCCCCCTCAGTCTCGTCGACACCGGCCATCTGGCGGCGCATCTTGAGGTAGGCGGTGCGCTCTTCCGAGGTGGCCTCGAAGTGACGGATCACCGACATCGAGACGACTTCGGCGGCCTCGGACATGAGCTTGATCCCGCGCACCCCGGTGGAAGCGCGCGAATTGAACACGCGCACATCGGTCACCGGGAAACGGATCGCGCGGCCCTTGTTGGTGACCAGCATGACATCGTCGTTCTCGTCACAAATCCGGGCGTTGATCAGGCGGGTGTTCGCATCCTCGCCCTCGAATTTCATCGCGATCTTGCCGTTGCGCATGACGTTGGTGAAATCCGACAACCGGTTGCGCCGGACCGAGCCCTTGGAGGTGGCGAAGACGATTTGCAGATCGTCCCAATCGGCTTCGTCGCGGTCCACGGGCATGATGGCGGCAATGCCGACACCGGTCGGGATCGGCAGGATGTTGACGATCGCCTTGCCCCGCGACGTGCGTCCGCCCAGCGGAAGCTGCCATGTCTTGAGCTTGTAGGCCATGCCATCGGTGGTGAAGAACAAAAGCTGCGTGTGCGTGTTGGCAACGAACAGCGTGGTGATCACGTCTTCGTCCTTGGTCGCCATGCCCGACAGCCCTTTGCCGCCGCGCTTTTGCTCGCGGTATTCGGCCAGAGGGGTGCGTTTGGCCCAGCCCGACTGCGTGATCGTGACCACCATGTCTTCGCGCTCGATCAGGTCTTCGTCGTCCATGTCGCCGGACCAATCGACGATATCGGTGCGGCGCGGCACGGCGAATTCGTCTTTCACCTCGCGCAATTCGTCCGAGATGATGCCCATGATCCGGTCGCGCGACCGCAGGATGGCGAGGTATTCCTTGATCTTCCCGGCCAGCTCGGCGAGCTCGTCGGTCACTTCCTTCACCCCGATCTGGGTCAGGCGTTGGAGACGCAGATCAAGGATCGCGCGCGCCTGTGTTTCGGACAGGAAATAGGTGCCGTCCTCGTTCATCGTATGGGTCGGATCATCGACCAGACGGATGTAATCGGCAATGTCTTCGGCCGGCCAGCGGCGTGTCATCAACTTTTCGCGCGCCTCGGCCGCATCGGTGGAGGCCCGGATGGTGGCCACGACTTCATCGACATTTGAAACCGCAACGGCGAGACCGCAAAGCACATGGCTCCGGTCGCGCGCCTTACGCAGCTCGAACGCCGTGCGCCGGGCCACGACTTCTTCCCGAAAGCTGATGAAATGGCGCAGGAAATCGCGCAAGGTCAGCTGCTCGGGCCGCCCGCCGTTCAAGGCCAGCATGTTGCAGCCGAAGGATGTCTGTAGCTGGGTGAAGCGGAAAAGCTGGTTCAGCACCACTTCCGGTGTCGCATCGCGTTTCAGCTCGATCACCACGCGCACGCCAACCCGGTCCGATTCGTCCTGAATGGCCGAGATTCCTTCGAGCTTCTTGTCACGCACAAGGTCCGCGATCTTCTCGATCATCAGCGCCTTGTTCACCTGGTAGGGGATTTCATCGACCACGATGGCGTAGCGATCCTTGCGAATCTCTTCCACCCGGGTGCGTGCGCGGATGATCACCGACCCGCGCCCTTCGAGATAAGCCTTGCGCGCGCCGGAGCGGCCCAGAAGCAGGCCGCCGGTGGGAAAGTCCGGTCCCGGAACCAGCTCGATCAGCCGTTCGTCCGACACATCCGGGTTCTCGATCATCTCAAGCGTCGCATCGACCACTTCGCCAAGGTTGTGGGGCGGGATGTTCGTGGCCATCCCGACCGCGATGCCGCCCGCGCCGTTGACCAGCATGTTGGGAAAGCGGGCCGGCAGAACGACCGGTTCACGGTCCTTGCCGTCATAGTTGTCCTGATAATCGACGGTGTCCTTGTCGATATCCTGAAGCAACGCCTGCGCGGCCTTGGCCATGCGCACCTCGGTGTAGCGGAAGGCCGCGGCCTTGTCCCCGTCCATCGAGCCAAAGTTGCCTTGCCCATCGAGAAGCGGCAGCGACATGGAGAAATCCTGCGCCATCCGCACGAGGGCGTCATAGATCGCGCTGTCGCCATGCGGGTGGTATTTACCCATGGCGTCGGCCACCGGGCGCGACGACTTTCGGTAGGGCTTGTCATGCGAATTGCCGACCTCGTTCATGGCGTAGAGAATGCGCCGGTGCACCGGTTTCAGACCGTCACGCAGGTCAGGAATCGCGCGGCTCACGATCACGCTCATCGCGTAATCGAGGTATGAGACGCGCATTTCCTCTTCGATCGTGATCGAGGGGCCCGCGTAGGGCGGTCGCTCTGGCGGCAATTCGCCTTCGTTTTCAGGGGTGTCCGGAGTGTCGTTCAAGTGATCTGCCGTTTCTGTTGGAGCGTGGGTGCGCCCAAGTTCCGCCCGCGATGCGTTCCCCACATCTTGTTTCACCCTCTATACCAGCACCCATGTCTGGGGTGCAAACAGAACGCGGCGAAATGGCCGGGATTCCTCTGCAAAACCGCTTGGCAATCGCGGGGCCATCCACGATAGTCCGCCCAAATCGCGGATTGGGGGAGCATATGGCCGAGCCACGCAGCATTTTCGAAGAGGTCGATCACGACGCCTCCGGGCGCGAACCGACCAAGACCGGGATGATCGACCGGGGCGGCAACACCAAGGCCCGCAAATGGATCCGCGCCTGGCTCATCGCGCTCTTTGCGCTGGTCACGGTGATGATCCTTGTGGGTGGGCTGACGCGGCTGACCGACAGCGGCCTGTCGATCACCGAATGGAACCTCGTGTCGGGCACCCTGCCGCCGATGACCGAGGCCGATTGGACCGCTGAGCTTGAAAAATACCGGGCCAGCCCGGAATACCGCCTGCAGAACGCGGGCATGTCGATGGCAGATTTCAAAACCATCTACTGGTGGGAATGGGGTCATCGCCAGCTTGGGCGCTTCATCGGGCTGGTCTGGATCTTCGGCTTTCTCGGGTTTCTCGCGACCCGCAACATCCCCAACGGCTGGACCGGGCGGCTGGTCACCATCGGCGCGCTGATCGGTGTGCAGGGGGCGATCGGCTGGTGGATGGTGCAATCGGGGCTTCAAGGCGACCGGGTCGATGTGGCGAGCTACCGATTGGCCACGCATCTGGGCGTCGCCTTCGTGATCTTGGGGCTTTTGCTTTGGTCCATTCTGCTGCTGGGCCGGTCTGAGGCCGACAACATGCAGGCGCGACGCCTGCGCGACAGGGGTCTTTGGGGCATGGGAACCGGGCTCATGCATTTCGCCTTCCTGCAAATCCTTCTCGGGGCCTTGGTGGCGGGGATCGACGCAGGCCGCAGCTTTGTCGACTGGCCCCTCATGGGCGGACAGGTCTTCCCGCCCGAGGCCTTTTCGCTTGACCCGGGCTGGCGCAATTTCTTCGAGAACCCGGGGCTTGTGCAATTCATGCACCGGGTGGCGGGATATCTTTTGGCCCTGTTCGCCATCGGCGCCTTCCTGCGGGGGCGCAAGGGCGCGACCAAGGGGGTGCGCACCGCCTTCATGCTGGCCTCGGGCATGATCCTTGCGCAGATGGTGCTGGGCATCATCACGGTGATCAACGCCGCCCCGCTGCACATCGCGATCACGCATCAGGGCGGGGCGATCCTGACATGGTGCCTGATCATCCTTGCGCGCTTTCGCGCCGGCTACCCCCGCGCACAATCGGTAAGAGGCTGACATGAACGCATATGACGACCTGATGGCCTTCGAGCGCCAGACACAGGCGCTGGCACAGGTTGCCGGGCGGCTTGGCTGGGACCAAGAGACAGTGATGCCGCGCGGCGCGGGCGCACAGCGTGCCGAGGAAAGCGAGGCGATGGAGCAAATGCTGCACGCCCGGCGCACCGACCCGCGGGTGGGCGACTGGCTCGCCGCCATCGACGCGGGCCGGCTGGACCCGGTGGGGCAGGCGAACCTGCGCCACATCCAGCGCCGATTCGAGCGCACCAACCGCGTGCCCGCCCGGCTTGCGGGTGAATTGGCCCGCGTCACCTCGGCCGCGCAGCGAAGCTGGGCCGAGGCGCGAGAGGCCGACGATTTCGCCGCCTTCGCCCCGGTGCTGGAGAAGGTCGTTGCCCTCAAACGCGACGAAGCAGCGGCGCTCGCAGATGGTGGCGATGCCTATGACGCGCTGCTTGACGATTTTGAACCGGGGGCGACGCAGGCCGAGCTGCAACAGATGTTCGATGCCTTGCGCCCCCGGCTCGTGGACCTGCGCGACCGGATCATGGGGGCGGCGTATCAGCCCGCGCCGCTGACCGGCGATTTCGATGAACAGGCCCAAATGAAGCTTACCCGCGAGATTGCCAAGACCTTTGGCTACGACATGGCGCGCGGGCGCATCGACAAGGCGGTGCATCCGTTCTCATCGGGCTCCGGTCAGGACGTGCGCATCACCACGCGGACCTCTGCCACCGACCCCTTCGGGTCGATCTTTTCGACGATCCACGAGGTGGGCCATGCCTGCTACGAGCAAAACATCGACGACGATTACCTGCTGACCCCTTGGGGCGCTGGCGTGTCGATGGGGGTGCATGAAAGCCAGAGCCGGATTTACGAAAACCAGCTTGGCCGGTCCCAAGCCTTCACCGCATGGCTCCATGGCCGGATGTCCGAGGTCTTCGGGCCGATGTCGATCGCGGATACAGAGGCGTTCTATGGCGCGGTGAACCGGGTCACACCGGGGTTCATCCGCACCGAATCCGACGAGGTGCAATACAACCTCCACGTCCTTCTGCGCTTTGACCTGGAACGCGGCATGATCGCCGGAAAGCTCGCGGTGTCCGATCTGGAAGAGGCATGGAACAGCCGGTTTCAGGCCGACTTCGGGGTGACGGTGGACCGCCCCTCGAACGGTTGCCTTCAGGATGTGCATTGGTCGGTCGGCCTGTTTGGCTATTTCCCGACCTACAGTCTGGGCAATGTCTATGCCGGGTGCCTGATGAAGGCGCTTCGTGCACAGGTGCCGGAGGTGGACACGCATCTGGCGCGGGGTGAACCGGCGCAGGCGACGAAATGGCTGGCGGAAAACCTGCAACGCCATGGCGGGTTGTTCGAGCCGAAAGAGGTGGTGACACGCGCCTGCGGCGGCGAGGCCCCGTCCGAGGCCCCGTTGCTCGACTACCTCGAAACCAAGTTCACGGGTCTCTACAAGCTCTGACCCCTGCGCGCACCACGAAAGGCGCGTGGGTGGAAACCGCTCAGCCGAACCCCGCCATCACGTTGCCCGCCCCAAAGGCGAGCGCGGCGCAGAGCAGCCCGAGGATCAGCGTCTCGCCAATCGCACGCCCCGGCGGCTCCCCCGTGGCACGCCAGCGCAGGATACCCAGAAGCAAAAGCGCAACGACCGTTGCGGCAACCGAGACCTGGAACGTGTGGCGGCCTTCAGGGGCGACGAAGAACGGCAGGATCGGGATCAACCCGAAGGCCACGAAGCTTAGAAACGTGGCCCCGCCACGCAGCAGCGCGGGTGCGCCTGTGGGGATCTCGGTCGCATAGCGGTGGCGCAGGGCAAACTCGGTCGCCAGCCTTGGCTCAGTGGCCAGCGCGTCGGCGGCCACGCGGGCCGGACCGGGCGCCACCCCTTCGTTGATGAAGGTTTCGGTGAGATCGGCCACGAGCGCCTCGGGGTCGCGCCGCCGGGCGCGCCGGGTGCGGGTTTCGTGCAGCGCCGTCATCGACCGGCTCGACAGGTATTCCCCCAACCCCATCGACACGCCATCGGCAACAAGATTGGCCATCCCGAAGACCAGGACCGCGACCGTGCCGATTCCGGCCACCCCCTGCGCCTCGGCCCCGGCGAACCCGGCGACAATGGCAAAGGTCGTGATGATCCCGTCATTGCCGCCATAGGTGATCTGGCGCAGGAAGGTCCGGACCAGATCGGGGACCGGCATGATCAGCCCTCGGCGGCGCGGATCTCGGCGATAAGCTCCATCGCCCGGGTTTCGGCGCGGCGCACGCGCACGGCGGTCATATAGGCTTCTTCAAGGGTTTGCGACGAGGTGCCGATCACCTGTTTGATGTCCTCGACAACATCGGGGTTGCCGGTTTCTTCGGCCAGTTTCAAAACCTCGATTGCGACACGGTCTGCGACATCGTCGATAAGCTGCATGGGTCGATCCTCAGCGTGTGGTCTCGGTCAGGCGGCGGCGCACGTATTCGTCCACCGAGGCGATCATGGTCTCCATGTGGTCGCCTTCGTAGAAATGCCCCGCGCCCTCGATCTCGGTGTGGGTGATGGTGATGCCCTTTTGCTCATGCAGCTTGTCCACCAACCCGTGGGTGTCGGTCGGCGGCGCGACCCGATCGCCGGTGCCGTTGATGATCAGGCCAGAGGCCGGGCAGGGGGCGAGGAAGGTGAAATCATACATGTTCGCCGGGGGCGACACCGAAACGAAGCCGGAAATCTCCGGGCGTCGCATCAAAAGCTGCATCCCGATCCAAGCCCCGAAGGAAAACCCGGCCACCCAGCAATGCTTGGCATTCTGGTTCATGGATTGCAGGTAATCGAGCGCCGAGGCGGCATCGGACAATTCGCCCACGCCCTGATCGTATTCGCCCTGCGACCGCCCCACGCCGCGGAAGTTGAACCGAAGCACGTTGAAGCCCATCTGGTGGAAGGCATAATGCAGGTTGTAGACAACCTTGTTGTTCATCGTGCCCCCGAACTGCGGGTGCGGGTGCAGGATGATGGCGATGGGCGCGTCTTTGTCTTTTTGCGGATGGTAACGGCCTTCAAGACGCCCCTCGGGGCCGGGGAAAATCACCTCAGGCATATGGTCTCGATCTCTCCTCAAGCCCCCCGGTTTCTTGACGGAAATGGGTAGGCACCATAAAAGCATAGCTGCCCGACACTCGCGGGCGCATATCCCTGTCCAAGTAAACTTGCGGGGCCATTTCGTCAATGTTTCCGGGGGACATATGAAGCTTTCGACCAAAGGACGCTACGCCATGGTGGCGCTGGCCGAGCTCGCGCTTCAGCCGGAGGGGACGCGTTTGTCTTTGACCGAGCTGTCGGAGCGCCAGAAAATCTCGCTCCCCTACCTCGAACAATTGTTCGTCAAGCTGCGCCGGGCCGAGCTTGTGCAATCCGTGCGGGGACCGGGCGGCGGCTACATGCTGGCCCGCCCCTCGACCGAGATCCGGGTGGTCGATGTGCTGGCGGCGGTGGACGAAACGGTCAGCGCGATGCACACCGGCGCGGGGGCGTCGGGCGGCACCAGCGGGACACGGGCACAAAGCATGACCAACCGGTTGTGGGAGGGGCTTTCGGCCCATGTCTATGTCTTCCTGCACCAGACACGGCTGTCGGACGTGGTGCAAAACGATCTCGCCCCATGTCCGGCTGTCCCGAACCTGTTCCAGGTCGTGGACGAAAGCCAAAGCTGAGCGGCGCGACCGGTTTTCAAACCGTCCAATGAGGGAAAGGGCAGGATTTGGCCCGGATCTATCTTGATCATAACGCGACGACGCCGCTGCGCCCGGAAGCGCGCGACGCCATGCTTTCGGCCATGGACGCCGTGGGAAACCCGTCCTCGGTGCACACCGAGGGGCGCAAGGCCAAGGGTATTCTAGAGACCGCGCGCCGGCAGGTGGCGGCGGCGGTCGGGGCCGAGGGGGCCGATGTGGTCTTTGTCTCCTCCGCGACCGAAGCGGCGGCGCTGGCGCTTGAGGGGCGGGGGCTGTCCTGCGCCGACATCGAACACGAGGCGGTTAGCGCGTGGTGCAAACCCGACCTGGCGGTCGATGCCGCGGGCCGCGTATCGGCGCCGGATCCGGCCCGCGCGTCAGTGCAGGTGGCCAATTCGGAAACCGGCATCTTGCAGGATCTGCCCCCGGGGCTTGCCATGACGGACGCGACCCAAGCGCTGGGAAAGGTGCCCTTTGCCTTTAATTGGTCCGGGGCCGACATGGCCATCGTATCGGCTCACAAGATTGGCGGGCCCAAGGGCGTGGGCGCGCTGATCGTGAAACGCGGGATGGATTTCGAACCCCGGATCAAGGGCGGAGGACAGGAAATGGGCCGACGGTCCGGCACCGAGAACGTCATCGGCATCGCCGGTTTCGGCGCGGCAGCGGCGGCGGCGCAGCGTGATCTCGAAGCCGGTGTCTGGGACCAAATCGGAGAATTTAGAAATATTCTAGAAAAAAGACTTTCCGAATCCGCAAAAGATACTATTTTTGTCGGGAAAGGCGCGAACCGTCTCCCCAATACCACCTGTTTCATAACACCGGGGTGGAAGGGCGAGACACAGGTCATGGTTATGGATTTGGCGGGCTTTGCCGTGTCGGCAGGTTCCGCCTGCTCCTCGGGGAAGGTCAAATCCAGCCGGGTCCTGCGCGCCATGGGGTTCGACGAGCGGCACGCGGCCAGTGCGCTGCGCGTTTCGCTGGGCCCCCAGACGACCGAGCGCGACGTCTCCGCCTTCTGTGCGGCTTGGTTGCGTGACTTTGAGAAATTTCGCGCCCGCGGGCGCTGACAGCGACGAAAGGCAAGGCTCACATGGCCGAGGACGGAAAAATCATCGTCAAGGAAGGCGTCGAGCAGGACACCGTAGATGCGGTTCAGTCGCTGGGCGAGAAATACAAGCACGGTTGGGAAACCGATATCGAGATGGATTACGCCCCCAAGGGGCTGACCGAAGATATCGTGCGCCTGATCAGCCAGAAGAACGAAGAGCCGGAGTGGATGACCGACTGGCGTCTCGCCGCCTACCGTCGGTGGTTGCAGATGAAAGAGCCCGACTGGGCGATGGTCGACTACCCGGACATCGATTTTCAAAACCAGTATTACTATGCGCGTCCGAAAAGCATGGAGACCAAGCCCAAATCGTTGGACGAGGTCGATCCAAAGCTGCTTGCGACCTATGAAAAGCTGGGCATCCCGCTCAAGGAACAGATGATCCTGGCCGGGGTCGAAGGCGCGGGCGAGGTGCCGGCGGACGGCGACAATTCTGAGCGCAAGGTCGCGGTGGACGCGGTTTTTGACAGTGTCTCGGTCGGGACCACTTTCCAAAAAGAGCTCAAGGAAGCCGGCGTCATCTTCTGCTCGATCTCCGAGGCGATCCGGGATCACCCGGAACTGGTGAAGAAATACCTGGGAAGCGTCGTGCCGCCGACCGATAATTTCTATGCCACGCTGAACAGCGCGGTCTTCTCGGACGGCTCCTTCGTCTACATCCCGCCCGGCGTGCGCTGCCCGATGGAGCTGTCCACCTATTTCCGCATCAACGCCGAGAACACCGGACAATTCGAACGCACGCTGATCATCGCGGACAAAGAGGCCTATGTCTCGTACCTCGAAGGGTGCACCGCGCCGCAGCGCGACACGGCACAGCTTCACGCGGCCGTGGTCGAGATCGTCATTCTCGACGATGCCGAGGTGAAGTATTCCACCGTCCAGAACTGGTTCCCCGGTGATGAAGAGGGCAAGGGCGGCATCTACAACTTCGTGACCAAGCGCGCCGATTGTCGGGGCGATCGGTCCAAGGTGATGTGGACGCAGGTCGAAACCGGCTCGGCCGTGACGTGGAAATACCCGTCGTGCGTGCTGCGCGGCGACGACAGCCAGGGCGAGTTTTATTCCATCGCCATCACCAACAACATGCAGCAGGCCGACACCGGCACCAAGATGACCCACTTGGGCAAGAACACGAAATCGCGGATCGTGTCCAAGGGGATCAGCGCGGGGCGGTCGAACAACACCTATCGCGGTTTGGTGAAGATGCACCCGAAGGCCAAGAACAGCCGCAACTACACCCAATGCGACAGCCTTCTGATCGGCGACCGCTGCGGCGCGCATACGGTGCCTTACATCGAGGTGCGCAACCAAAGCTCGCGGGTCGAACACGAGGCGACGACATCCAAGGTGGATGACGACCAGATGTTCTATTGCCGCCAGCGCGGGATGGACGAGGAAGAGGCGGTGGCGCTTATCGTCAACGGCTTCGCCAAGGAGGTGTTGCAGGCCCTGCCGATGGAATTTGCCATGGAGGCGCAACAGCTTGTTGCGATCTCGCTTGAGGGTTCCGTGGGGTAGGCATGTCGACGCCGCTCACGCTTTACTGGTGGAACGACGTGATGAACTTCGGCGACGACCTGTCGCGCGCGGTTGTTTCCCACGTCTCAGGCCGCGATGTCACCTGGGCCCCCAACCGCAAGGCCGAGATGGTGGCGATCGGGTCGGTCCTTCAGGGCGTGCGCAACCAATACAAGGACGGGCCCCCCGAAGGGCGAAAGATCCGGGTCTGGGGCAGTGGGCTCATGTTCCCGGTGCCGGTCGATTTCCTGCGCCATGTGCGGGTGCACCTTGTGCGCGGGCCGATCACCGCCACGCTCCTGGGGCTGGACCATGATCGTTTCGGCGACCCCGGTCTGCTGGCGCGCGATGTTTTCGGCGAGCCGGGCGCGCGCGAAGACCGAATCGGGGTGGTGCCGCATCTCAACCATGTCGATGAGCCGATGGTGGCCGAGGTGCTGGCACAAGACCCGCGTCTGAAGCTGATCGACCCGCGCAGGAGCGCCCGCGAGGTGACGCGCGAGATCGCGACCTCGGCGCATGTGGTGTCGTCGTCATTGCATGGCCTTGTCGTGGCGGATGCCTACGGCGTGCCCAACACCTGGCTCGATCCGGCAGGGATCCACGCGCAGGCCGCGTTGAAATTCTACGACTACGCCGCCGGGATCGAGCGCGCGCTGCCACCGCCGGTGCAACTTGGCGATCTACCCGCGCTGGCCGGGAGTTTGCCGCAGGGACCGCTGGCCTACGGAGGCGGGATCGCCAAGGCGCAACAGGCGCTTTTGGAGAGCTTCCCGGCACGCCTCACGGCCCGCGCACAGGGTCAGCCAGATCAGGAGATGCCCGCATGACGGCACGCAGCGGGCCCATAGAACGATAAAGCCGACGCTGCCCGGAGGCGTCGTCGGCCTGAGACCAAAACCATGCCCTGCATCGCGCAGGCCTTAAGACACACGAGACAGGCCATAGGGCCGGATGGAGAGAAAAATGCTGGAAATCAAAGACCTCCACGTTAAACTTGAAGAAGAAGACAAAGCCATTCTCAAGGGCGTGAACCTTGAGGTTCCGGCGGGCAAGGTGCATGCGATCATGGGCCCCAACGGCTCGGGCAAATCGACCCTGTCCTACGTGTTGTCCGGCAAGGGCGGTTATGTCGTCACCGGCGGGGAAGCCGCGTTGGACGGTGAAGACCTCTTGGCGCTCGAACCCGAGGAACGGGCGGCAGCCGGGCTTTTCCTCGCTTTCCAATATCCTGTTGAAATTCCGGGCGTTGGCAACATGACCTTCATGCGCACGGCGGTGAACGCACAGCGCAAGGCGCGCGGGCAGGACGAATTGTCTGCCACCGATTTTCTCAAGGAAATCAGGGCGAAGGCCAAGGAATTGCAGATCGACGCGGAAATGCTCAAACGCCCCGTCAACGTCGGCTTCTCGGGCGGTGAGAAGAAGCGCAACGAGATCTTGCAGATGGCGATGCTGGAGCCGAAGATGTGCATCCTCGACGAAACCGACTCCGGTCTTGACGTCGATGCGATGAAGCTGGTGTCCGAAGGCGTGAACGCGCTCCGGGACGCGGGGCGGGCGTTTCTTGTCATCACGCACTACCAGCGCCTGCTTGACCACATTCAACCCGATGTCGTGCACATCATGTCGGATGGGCGGATCGTCAAATCCGGGGGCCCCGATCTTGCCCTCGATGTCGAGAAGAACGGCTATGCCGACCTTCTGGTGGAGAGCGCCTGATGTCTGCAATAACGCAACGCAAACAAGATGCGCTCACCGACCGGCTCGCCTCTATGACGCTGCCCGAAGGCGGCGCATGGATCACCGAGGCGCGCAGGGCCGCCTTGGCCCGGCTCAAGTCCATGGGGTTGCCCGGTCCGCGCGACGAATATTGGCGCTTCACCCCGCCCGACACGCTGAATGCGGCTGAAACGCCCGAGGCCGCCGTTCTGGACCACGGTGACGAAACGCCGGTGTTCTCGGATTTCGACCGCCTGAAGCTCGTCTTCGTCGATGGCGTGTTTCGGTCAGACGAAAGCTCGGACCTGACGCTGGAAGGGATCGAGATCGAACGGCTGGCCGACGTGATGTCGACCGACATCCACTGGGCCAAGGATCTTTATGGCAAGCTTGAAACACGGGCGCAGACCCCGGTCGCGCGGCCTCACGCCGCGCTGAACACAGCCTTTGCCACCGAAGGCCTGTTGATCCGGGTGACCGGCAAGATCGCCAAGCCGATCTCGGTCTACTACCGTCATGAAAACGCGACCTCGGATTGCTACATGCACCACGTGATCCGGTTGGAGCCGGGGGCGGAGGCAACGGTGCTTGAAAACGGCCCCGCAGCCGCGCGGTTCAACAAGGTGATGGAAGTCGAGGTGGGCGATGGCGCCCGGTTCCACCACATCCGCGCGCAGGGGCGTGACCATGAACGGCGCGCCGTGACCGGCCTTTTCGTGCGCCAAGGCGCCGAAAGCCTGTTCAAAAGCTTCACGCTCACCGCCAACGGGCGGCTCACCCGCAACGAGGCCTATATCGAACTGACCGGCCCCGATGCCTCGGCCCATATCGCGGGTGCGGCGCTGGGTCATGGTGACTTTCACCATGACGATACGGTTTTCATTCGTCATGAAGCGGAGAACTGTGAAAGCCGTCAGGTTTACAAGAAAGTCCTGCAAAAGGGCGCAACGGGCACGTTCCAAGGCAAGATCCTTGTCGAACGCGGCGCGCAGCGCACCGATGGCTACCAGAAAAGCCAATCTCTTTTGCTCGACGATGACGCGGTGTTTCTCGCCAAGCCCGAGCTTGAGATTTACGCCGATGACGTGGCCTGTTCCCACGGGTCGACCACTGGTGCGATCGACGAGGACATGTTGTTCTACCTCCGGGCGCGCGGCGTCGACAAACACACCGCGATGGACCTTCTCGTGCTCGCCTTCGTGGCCGAGGCGATGGAGGAGATCGAGGACGAGGGATACCGACAGGAGCTTGTCGGTCGGCTCGAAGCCTGGCTCATACGGCGGCGGCAGGAGTAGCCATGTCCGTCGTGCGTGACATCGCGCGCGCCTACCGGTTCCCGCGCGCGGTGTTTCGTGAGCGGGTTCGGGGCGCTGAACGCGAAGCCCAAGCGCTGGCGCTCCTGTTTGCCGCCTGCGTTTTGATCTTTGCCAGCCAAGCCCCCGGTAAACAGCGTCTCGCGTTGGAAACCGGGGCCGATTTCCAGCAGGAAATGGGAGGTGTGCTTTTTGCATGGCTTTTCATCGTGCCCCTCGCAGCTTATGCCATCGGATGGGTGACCCATGCCATCGCGCGGGTGCTGGGCGGCAAAGGCACGTGGTTTTCGGCCCGTGTCGCACTGTTCTGGGCGCTTTTGGTGGCCAGCCCCCTGTGGCTTCTCAACGGGTTGGTGCAGGGATTTGTTGGGCCGGGACTTCAGGCCGACATCATGGGGGCCGTGGCGCTCATGGCGTTTCTGGTGCATTGGGTCATCAATCTGTCGGTTGCCGAGCGAGGTATGAAATCGTGAAAATTGAACCGGGCTACCTGTTCGGCATGGCGTTACAATCCATTGCTGAGCCGCGCAAGATCGCGGGAGAGCTCTTTGCCATCGGCCTTCCGCGCCCCGTCCTGTGGCAAATGCTGGCGCTGATGCTGGTCATCGGGGCCGCCATCGGTGTTGCTTCCTCGATCCTGTTCCCGGTCGCGCCCGAATTGCAAAGCTCGATCTTTGCGCAGCCCTTGACCGTCGCGCTGCTTGAGGGCGCGGTTGCGGTGATCAGCGTCTTCATGATCTACGTGATCGGGCAGCGTCTGGGCGGCACCGGCACGTTCGAGGCCGCGCAGATGACGATCATCTGGCTCAATTTCGTGCTCTTGATCATTCAGGCCGGGGTCTTTGTCTTGAGCCTGTTTGCCCCCGGTCTTGCCGCGATGCTTTGGGTCGCCGGGGGCGTGGCGGGGTTCCGCATTCTCAGTTGTTTCGTGGCCGAGGCGCATGGCTTCGTCTCGGCGGCACGCGTGTTCTGGGCAATCCTGCTCATATCTTTTGTCCTTGTCGCGATCCTGTCGGTGTTTCTGGCGCTGTTCGGGGTCGGGGCCGAGTCCGTGGGAGAATTCGGCAATGTTTGACGTTCAGAAAATCCGCGGCGATTTCCCGATCCTTGCGCGCAAGGTGAACGATCAGCCGCTGACATACCTCGACAACGGTGCATCGGCGCAAAAACCGCAGGTGGTGATCGACGCGGTGACGCGCGGCTACGCCGAGGAATATTCGAACGTGCATCGCGGGTTGCATTACCTGTCGAACCTGTCCACCGACCGCTACGAGGCGGTGCGCGCCACCATTGCCCGGTTTCTGAACGCGGCGAGCGAAGACCACATCGTGATGAATTCCGGCACCACGGAAGGCATCAACATGGTCGCCTATGGCTGGGCCGCGCCGCGCATGGGCCCGGGCGACGAGATCGTCCTGTCGGTGGCCGAACATCACGCCAACATCGTGCCATGGCATTTCCTACGTGAACGGCAAGGCGTCAAGCTTGTCTGGGTCGCGCCGCGCGAAGATGGCTCGATCCCCGCCGAGGATGTGCTGGCAGCCGTGACCGAGCGCACCCGGCTGATCGCGATCACCCAATGCTCGAACGTGCTGGGCAGTGTCGTGGACGTGAAGGCGATCACCGCGGGCACGGATGTGCCGGTGCTGGTCGATGGCAGCCAGGGCGCGGTGCATATGCCGGTCGATGTGCAGGATCTGGGCTGTGATTTCTATGCCATTACCGGCCACAAGCTTTATGGTCCCACCGGGTCCGGCGCGATCTATGTTCGCCCGGAACGGATGGACGAGATGCAGCCTTTCATGGGCGGCGGCGACATGATCCGCGAGGTCACGCGCGACACGGTGAGCTACAACGACCCGCCGATGAAATTCGAAGCCGGGACGCCGGGGATCGTGCAGATGATCGGGCTCGGGGCCGCGCTGGAGTATCTCATGGAGATCGGGATGGAGAACATCGCGGCGCATGAGGCGGGGCTTGCCGCCTATGCCGCCGAACGGTTCGAAGGTCTGAACTGGCTCCACCAACAAGGCACGGCACCGGGCAAAGCCGCGATCTTTTCGCTGATCGTCGAGGGGGGGGCGCATGCCCATGATATCTCGACCATTCTCGACAA